>RXIY01000054.1 GCA_003963405.1 Hyphomicrobiales bacterium | reverse complement strand
CGCCAAAGCCGTGGCCGAGCAGCGTGCGCCATCCGTCGCTTGCGATCATATGGCCCCAGAAGGCGAGATGGCGGAAGAAGCCCTGCGCTTGGTCGGGCCAGAGGATATGAGCGGCGAGCGCCGCGAGCGGCGCAAGCAGCACGATCCCCGCCATCAGCACCGCCAGCAGAGCGGACATGCTGCGGGCGCGGCCGAAGGCGGCGGCGAAAGCGAAGGCGCCGCCCATGAGCGCGGGCAAAGCGTTGGGAGCGCCGGCGAGGGCGCAAGCCGTGACGGTCGCGACGGCGAGGGCGCCGGCCCAGAACCAGTGGCCGCGCACCGCGAGCGCCCCCATCCCCGGCCACACCAGCAACGCGAGGCCCAGACCGGCGCGCCCGAGCGGGCCGACGTCGAGAATGTCCTCGACCGTATATTTCGGGGCGAGCGCCAGCGTCACCCAGACGAGCGCCACCGCCGCCGCGCCGACGCCGATCGGCAAGAGATTGAGGTTGGAGGTCTTGGTGCGCAGCGGCATGAGGCCGGCCGCCGCCGCCACCAGCGCCATGGTCGCCGCCGCCTTGGCGAAACGCTCGGCGGGCCCCTCGAAGGGCGTCCAGATCAGCGAGACGCCCGCCCAGAGCCCGAGCAGCAGCGCGGCCCAGACCGGGGGCGAGCGGAGCAGGGCGCGCAACGACCCGCCAGAGTCGCCGTTATTCGACAAGACCGCGGAGGCGAGCAGCAACGCCGCGCCCACCGGCAGGAGGATATAGACGGTCTGGCGGGCCAAAATCGGGGCCGGCAGGGCGATCACGAACAGCATGAAGACGCCGAGCCGGAGCAAAAGGCGCGCGGCTTCCTGGGCAGGGTCTTCGGCGGGGCGTCTCGAAAAGGTGATCATGCCAATCGCGGCTCGGAAACTGTCTACTTTTCAGATTAGCCCGATTCCCCCGGAGACAAGTGTGCTGCAGCGCAAATATTCTCACGCCCGCGCTGTTTTTTTAGGAGACTGTGTCTCTTCTGCCCATTCGTCGCGGACAGTTTGCGCCGTTTCCGCGGCGCTTTGTCCTTGCAATGCAACGAGGCGTTGGGGCGCGAGCCGCGCCAGCGCCCAGACGGCGGCGCCGCGGATGAGCGGATCGGGGTCGCCGAGCAGCCGCACCGCCTCTTCGGCGAGCGCCGGCTCGCCGCTGTTGCCGATCGCGATCAGCACATTGCGCAGAAAGCGCGCCCGGCCGATGCGCTTGATCGGCGAGCCGGAGAAGAAGGCGCGAAAGCCCGCTTCGTCGAGGCGCGCCAGTTCGACGAGCGGCGGGCTTTCGAGATCGCTCCGGGCCGCAAGCTTCGCTTCCCGCGTGACTTGGGCGAATTTGTTCCAGGGACAGACGGCGAGGCAATCGTCGCAGCCATAGATGCGGTTGCCCATGGCCGCCCGGAATTCGCGGGGGATCGGCCCCTTGTGCTCGATGGTGAGGTAGGAAATGCAGCGCCTTGCGTCGAGCCGATAGGGTCCGACGAAGGCCTGCGTCGGGCAGGCGTCGAGGCAGGCGCGGCAGGCGCCGCAATGGTCGCGCTCGGGCGCGTCCGGGGCGAGGTCGAGCGTGGTGAAGACGGCGCCCAGAAACAGCCAGGAGCCGAACTCTCGCGAGACGAGGTTCGTGTGCTTCCCCTGCCAGCCGAGCCCCGCCCGCTGCGCCAGCGGCTTCTCCATCACGGGGGCCGTGTCCACGAAGACCTTGACGTCGCCGCCGCCCGCGCGCTTGAGCATGAAGGCGGCAAGCTGCTTCAGGCGGCCTTTGACGATGTCGTGGTAATCGCGGTGGCGCGCATAGACGGAGACGGCGCCGCCCGACCGCGCCGCGAGCGCCGCAAGGGGGTTGGACGCCGGGCCGTAATTTGCGCCCAGCATGACGACGCTTCTCGCCTCCGGCCAGAGGGTCTTCGGGTCGGCGCGACGGTCGGCGGTTTCGGCCATCCAGCCCATGTCGCCATGGGCGCCCGTTGCGAGCCAGGCGCGCAGGCGCTCGCCGAGTTCGGGGGCCGCTTCGGCGTTCGTGAAGCGGCAGGCGTCGAAGCCGAGCGAAAGGGCGTGGGCGCGGATTGCGCTTTCGAGAGTCATGTCGGGCGATTATAGCGCGCGCCGCTCTCACGCTCACGTGGGGCCATCGCCCCTGGCGGGGCGCTAGAAATCCATCAGAGCGTAGAAGGGGCCGGGCGCCATGCCAGGCGCGCGGTCGGCGAGCAGCGGGCGGAAGGCCGGGCGCGACTTGATGCGCTGGTACCAGTGCTTTGCGGCCTCGTCCTCCTCCCAGGGCGCGTCGCCGAGATAATCGGCGCAGGAAAGATGCGCGGCGGCGGCGAAATCGGCGTAGGAGAGACGGTCCCCCGCGAGCCAGTTCCGATGGCTCGTGAGATAGCCGATGTAGCGCATGTGGTGGCGGATGTTGGCACGCGCCACGCGCACCAGGTCCATGTCGGGCGCGCCGCCCTGCGGCGAGAACCGCTTGTAGACCTTCTCCGTGACGAGCCAGCCCGTCACTTCCTCGAAAAATTTGACGTTGAACCAGTCGACGAGGCGCCTCGTCTCGATGCGGGCGAGCTTCTCGGTCGGCAGCAGCCGATGCGGGCCGCGCGCCTCCCCATAGGTCTCGTCGAGATATTCGGCGATCACGCCGCCGGGGACGATCGTGCCGTCGTCGTCCACAAGGACGGGCGCGCGGCCGGCCGGATCGAGGGCGAGGAATTCCGGCCGCCGATCGAAAGCGCGTTCCTCGATCAGTTCAGCGGCGAGGCCGTACTCGCCGAGGATCAGCCGGACGAAGCGGGAATGCGGGCAGAGCGGGTAGTGATAAAGAAGGGGCATGAGGCCTGTTCGCGGCGCGGGACGGCCGCGCTTGGTTCCTGTAAGGTTGAACTGGACTACCGTGCTTTTCAGCCACATGGAACCATGCGCCGGCGGAAAACGCGCGGCCATGCGGACGGGACGGCGGCAATCGAAGAACTTTGCCAAGTTTTTCTTAAGGACTGACTCTAAAATCGCAAGCCGGCTCTTTTGGGGCCGCGGCGGCGCAGCTCAGGGTGAACCATGATTCGCATCATTCTCGCAATTTCGCTGCTCCTTATCGGCCAGGCTCACGCCGACTCCCTTAAGGATTCGGTCCCCAATGTGGCGGTCGTCGGCGAGGCGTCGGAGGATGTCGCGCCCGATCGGGCGATCCTTCGCTTCGGCGTCGTGACCGACCGGCCGACCGCCGCCGCCGCGGCCGCCGACAACGCCGCCACAATGACCGCCATTCTTTCCGACCTCAGGACCATGGGCGTCGCCGACGCGGATATTCAGACGCAGGGCGTCTCCCTCGCGCCGGTTTACACGGACGAGCGCGACGCCAAGGGCAAGCCGCGGCCGGGGCCCACCTACCGCGCGAGCAATATGCTCACGGTCTTCGTCAAGCCGGCGGAAAAGGCGAGCGACATCGTCGGCCGCGTGATCGACAAGGGGGCCAACAGTCTCGAGGGCGTCGATTACGACCATTCCAACCTCGACGAGAAGCGCGACGAGCTGCGCGCGAAGGCCGTGAAGGACGCCGAGCGGCGGGCCCGCATTTACACCGAGGCCGCGGGCTTGCGCCTCGGCCGCGTCATCGAGATCCGTCCCCTCCCAGACGAGCCGATGGGGCGGCCCTATGAAGCGCGGGTCGCCGCCGCGCCCGCCGCGTCTTCCGTTCCCCTCCGGCCCGGCATGCAGCAGGTGCGCGAGCGGGTCTCGATCATCTGGGGGCTCGGACGCTGAACCGGACGGGCGGCGCTTTCCCGAGCAGGATGCGAGAAATAAATGCGAGGCGCCTCGTGGCTTGCACGCCATTCGGGCGCCACGCGGCGCGCCTTGCGCGGTAAAATCCGTCGGTCGATAGGCTGGGGCCATATCGCCACGGAGAGGAGGCCGCCATGGCCAACGTGATCTTCTACGAAAAGCCCGGCTGCGCCAGTAACGCCAGACAGAAAGCCTTGCTGCTCGCGTCCGGCCATCAGGTCGACGCCCGTGATCTCTGGCGCGAACCTTGGAGCGCGCCGAGCCTTCGCCCTTTCTTCGGCGCGAAGCCGGTGCCGGAATGGTTCAACGCGGCCTCCCCACGCGTGACGTCGGGCGAGGTCAACCCAGACGCCGTCACGCCGCAGGCGGCGCTCGTGATGATGATTCTCGATCCCGGCCTGATCCGCCGCCCGCTCATGCGTGTCGGCGATCACTGCGAGTCCGGCTTCGATCCCGCTGCCGTGCGCCGCTGGATCGGGCTCGCCGGGGCCGAGGCCATCTCCGATTGCTGCGCCATGGACGCGGCCTGACCCGTCTTGAAATGTCCTAGAACGGAACAAAAAGGGCGGGCGCGGATTTCTTTTGCGATTGAAAGCAGGAGGCGCGCGCCGATGCCGCTTGAGCACATCGAGTCAGAAGTGATCCGTGACGACAGCGGCTTCTCGTTTTCCATGCGGGTTGCGGGAACGCAGCAGACCGTGCGCGTCTTTGTCGCTGACGAAGCGCTCGAAGGAGATTTCGGCGTTCCCGAGGAGGAGGATGAGCTGCGCGCGCAGTTCGATGCGGATCGTCCTGAGCTCGAATCCGTCGCGAGCGAGAAATACAGCCTTGGACGTGTGGCCGCGGACGGCGTCATCGCCATCACCCTCGCAGACGTCATGAAATTCATCGAATAGCAGGCGCAGCCAGCCGGCTGTTAGGGGCCAGCCGAAAAACCGCTTGCCTGCTAGTCTATTCCAGCTATAGACTATGTAAGTCTTATAGATGGAGTCAGATGATGATTGAGCCTAGGGGGAAGCTCGGTTCGCTTCTTCGAGTCGTGGCCGTCGCCGGCGTCGGCGTCGGCCTCCTCGGGGCGCCGTCGGCGTCGGTCGGGCAGACGCTTCTCAATGTGTCCTATGATCCGACGCGCGAACTCTACAAACAGATCAATCCGGCCTTCGCCGCCGACTGGAAGGCCAAGACTGGCGAGGCCGCCGAAATCCAGGTCTCGCACGGCGGCTCGGGCGCGCAGGCGCGCGCTGTGATCGACGGCCTCGCCGCCGACGTCGTCACGCTGGCGCTCGCCGCCGACATCGACGCCATCGCAGGAAAGACCGGCAAGATCCCCGCCGACTGGCAGAAGCGCCTTCCAAATAATTCGGCGCCCTACGCGTCGACGATCGTCTTCCTGGTGCGCAAGGGCAATCCGAAAGGGATCAAGGACTGGGACGATCTCGCCAAGCCGGGCATCGCGGTGGTGACGCCCAATCCGAAAACGTCGGGCGGGGCGCGCTGGAATTTCCTCGCCGCCTACGGCCATGCGCTTAAGAAATTCAATGGCGACGAGGCGAAGGCCCGTGAGTTCGTCAAGGCGATTTACAAAAATGCGCCGGTTCTCGACACGGGCGCGCGCGGCTCGACCATCACCTTCGCGCAGCGCGGCATCGGCGACGTGCTCGTTTCCTGGGAAAACGAGGCGTTTCTCGCCTTGAAGGAATTCGGAGCTGACAAATTCGAGATCGTCGCCCCGAAGCTCTCGATCCTCGCCGAGCCGCCGGTCGCCATCGTCGACGCCAATGCGGAGGCCAAGGGGAGCAGGAAGCTCGCGGCGGCCTATCTCGATTTCCTCTACGCGCCGGAAGCCCAGGCGATCATCGCGAAAAACTTCTATCGCCCGGCGCATCCCGAATTTGCCGCCAAGGAAGATCTCAAGAAGCTTCCGAAGATCGAGTTCATCACTGTCGACAAGAGCTTCGGCGGTTGGGCGTCGGCTCAAAAGAAGTTCTTCGCCGACGGCGGCGTCTTCGACGATATTCAGAAACAAGAGCCCGCGAAGTGACCTCCCCGACCTTCGCAGGCCGTTACGCTCGGCGCTTCACGGCGCCGAGCGTTATTCCCGGTTTCAGCCTCACCTTCGGCTATACGCTCCTTTATCTGGGGCTCGTCGTGCTGTTTCCGCTGGCGACGCTCGTGTGGCGGTCCTCGGGGCTCGGTCTGTCCGGCCTCTATCAGATCGCCGCGGAGCCGCGCGTCGCCGCCGCGTTGCGCGTCACTTTCCTGATGTCTTTCCTGGCGGCGGCCGTCGATCTCGTCTTCGGCCTGATCGTCGCCTGGGCGCTCACCCGATACAGCTTTCCGGGCCGGCGCCTGCTCGACGCCTTCGTCGATCTTCCCTTCGCCCTGCCGACGGCCGTCGCGGGCATTTCGCTCGCCGCGCTCTATGCGCCAAATGGCTGGTTCGGCGCGCCGCTTGCGGCGCTCGGCGTGAAGATCGCTTTCACGCGCTGGGGCATTCTCGTCGCGCTGATTTTCATCGGCCTGCCTTTCGTCGTGCGCACCGTGCAGCCGGTTCTGGGCGAGCTCGAAACAGAGCTCGAGGAAGCCTCCGCAACTTTGGGCGCGCCCCGGCTTCAGACGGTCGCGCGCGTTCTGCTGCCGCCGCTCGCGCCGGCGCTCCTGACCGGCTTCGCGCTCGCCTTCGCGCGCGGCGTCGGCGAATATGGCTCGGTGATCTTCATCTCCGGCAACATCGCTTATGTCTCGGAGATTGCGCCGCTGCTCATCATCGTGAAGCTCGAACAATATGACTATGCCGGCGCGACCGGCATTGCGACCATCATGCTGGCCATTTCCTTCGTCGCGCTCCTCCTCATCAATCTCGTTCAGGCCTGGAGCCGGAGGAGGTTCGGTCATGTCTGAGCTGGCTGTTGTCCCTCCTCACGCGCGCGCCAGGGCGAAGGCGCGGTCCGTGGCGCAGGACGCGCCCGTCGCGCGTCTCGCCGTCATTGCGATTTCCGTGATTTTCCTGCTCCTCTTCCTCTTCGCGCCCCTCGCGGTGGTTTTTACCGAGGCGCTGAGCAAGGGCTATGGCGCCTTTCTCGACACGTTCAGCGAGCCCGACGCCGTCGCCGCCGTGAAGCTCACCCTCTTCGTCGCCGCCCTCGTCGTGCCAGCTAATCTGCTTTTCGGCCTCGCGGCGGCCTGGTCGATCTCCAAGTTCGCGTTCCCCGGAAAGAGCCTTCTCATCACGCTCATCGATTTGCCCTTCTCGGTGTCGCCGGTGGTGTCGGGCCTGATCTATGTCCTCGTTTTCGGCGCGCAGGGCCTGTTCGGCAAATGGCTCGCGGCGCATGGCGTGCAGATCATCTTCGCGACGCCCGGCATCGTGCTCGTCACGATTTTCGTGACCTTCCCCTTCGTCGCGCGCGAGCTGATCCCTTTGATGCAGGAGCAGGGAACGGTCGAGGAGGAAGCGGCGCTGACGCTCGGCGCCTCCGGCCTGCGGACCTTCCTGACCGTGACGCTCTCCAACGTCAAATGGGGCCTGCTTTACGGCGTGCTTTTGTGTAACGCGCGCGCCATGGGCGAATTCGGCGCGGTCTCGGTCGTCTCCGGCCACATCCGCGGCCTTACCAATACGATCCCTCTGCAAGTCGAGATTTTTTACAATGAGTACAACAATGTCGCCGCTTTCGCTCTCTCGGTCCTTCTGGCGGGTCTTGCGCTGGTCACCCTCGGCCTCAAGACCTTCCTCGAATGGCGTCACGCTGACGCGCTCGCCGCACGCGGCAGGCGCCACTGACCCGGCGTCGCAGGGCGCCGCCATCCGCATCGAGGGCGTCGAGCAGGATTTCGGGGCGTTCCCTGCTCTGCGAAATGTCAGCCTCGACATTCGGCCCGGAGAGCTCGTGGCGCTTCTCGGCCCGTCGGGATCTGGCAAGACGACATTGCTGCGCGTGATCGCGGGGCTGAATACGCCCGACCGCGGGCAGGTCTATTTCGACGGCAGGGACGCGACGGCCCTTCCCGTTCAGGACCGCCGCGTCGGTTTCGTGTTCCAGAATTACGCGCTGTTCAAACATATGACGGTCGCAGACAATATCGCCTATGGCCTCAGGGTGCGGCCGCGCCGGCTGCGCCCCTCGCGCGAGGGCATTGCGGCGCGGGTCGGGGAGCTCTTGCGCTTCGTCCAGCTCGAGGGGCTCGGCGAACGGTTTCCGGCCCAGCTTTCCGGCGGCCAGCGTCAGCGTGTCGCTCTGGCGCGCGCGCTGGCGATCCAGCCGCGCGTCCTGCTGCTGGACGAGCCTTTCGGCGCTCTCGACGCGCGCGTGCGCAAGGACCTGCGTCGCTGGCTGCGCGACGTGCACAAGGAGACCGGATTGACGACGGTTTTCGTCACACATGATCAGGACGAGGCCATGGAGCTCGCCGACCGCGTGGTCGTGCTCAACGAAGGAAGGATCGAGCAGATCGGCTCCCCGGCGGAGCTCTACGACAATCCGGCGTCGCCTTTCGTGATTTCCTTTGTGGGTGAGGCGGTGGCGCTTCCGGTCACGATCGCCGAGGGGCATGTGAAGTTTGGGAGTCGGGAGTTGCACATCGACACGCATGGGCTGCGCAGCGGCCCGGCGCGGGTGTTCTTCCGACCCGCCGACATTGCCGTCGCGAGCCAGGGCGAGGGCGAGCTCGAGGGGCGCGTCGAAAGCCTGCGCCGGACGCCGGCCGGGGTGCGCGCGAGAATCGCCATCGACGGCTACGATCAGACGCTCGAAATCGACTCGCCGCTCGAAAAAGCGGCCTCGCCCGGCGACCGCGTGCCGCTGACGCTCGCCAATGCGCGCATCTTTCCCGCGAGCGAAGAAGAAGATTTCATCGACGCGGGAGAAGGCATTTGACCGCCGCCGCAACGATACGCGGGGAAACCCGCCGCGCCGCGCAGGACTGGAACTCCGACCTCTATTTGAAATTCGAGGAAGAGCGCACGCGCGCCGCGCGCGATCTTCTCGCCCGCATTCCCTATTGCGAAACGCGGCGCATTTTCGATCTCGGCTGCGGGCCCGGCAACAGCACGGAGCTTCTCGCCCGGAATTTTCCGGGGGCCGAAATCGTCGGCGTCGACAAGTCGGACAATATGCTCGCCGTCGCCCGCGCCCGCGTGCCGGCGGCGCGTTTCCTCAAGGAGGATATTGCGCTCTGGCGTCCGCCAGCATCGGCCGACGTCATTTTCGCAAACGCCACTCTGCATTTTCTGCCCGACCATCGCAGGCTGATCACGCGCCTCGTGGACTCGCTTGCGCCGGGCGGTCGCCTTGCGGTGCAGATGCCCGACAACACTTACGAACCATCCCATGCGGCGATGCGGATGGTTGCGGCGGATGGCCCCTGGGCCGATCGATTGGTGCCGGTCGCAAAATCGCTCACCGTGATCGGCCACGCCGAGGAATATTATGATCTCCTCGCGCCGCTCTGCCGCTTCATCGACATTTGGAAGACCGTTTATGTGCATCCGCTGGAGGGGCCGGACGATGTCGTTCAATGGTTCGAGGGCTCGGGCCTGCGTCCCTTTCTCGATTTGCTGAGCCCGCAGGAGAGCGCCGATTTTCTGGCGCAATACCGGGAACGATTGGCTCAGGCCTATCCGCGGCAGCCGAACGGCAAGGTGCTGCTGCGCTATCCCCGGCTCTTCTTCGTCTTGCAGAAATAAGCGTTTGGCGCCCATGCGCGTCTCGTCGCGCAGAGGCAAGTGTTGCTCTTTCGCAACGGCGTCGCAGTCAAGTTCATTTAGTCCATTAAATCGCTAGACAATAATCCGGGTGTAGAGTTGACTTGAACTCAGTCAGGCTGACGCCGCCGCGCAGCGCCAGCGAATAGGCTAAAAGAAGACGAAGAAGCGAGAATGCACCCAATGGCAAAGTTGCGACATTTGAAGCTCGGCGCGGCCGTCGCCGCTCTTGCGGTTTCAACCGGGGTTGTGCGCGCCGAAGAGGGGAAGGCGCCGGAGTCGGTGAAAGAGGCTGCATCTTCGCAGAAGGGCGGGCAGCAGGCGGGCGCGCAGAAGGGCGTCGACGCCAAGACTGCCGCGGCCAAGACCGGCGCGGCCAAGCCCGAAGAGAAGAAGCCGGAAGAAAAGAAAAGTTACTACGTCCCGACGCGCGGCTATCGTCTTGAGCCGCAGCCGGACATTCCCCCCTATGTGCGCAATCTTGCCAGGACCTATCCGCAGTTCGAGGGAATCGATTGGCTCAATGTCGGCCTCGATTCACGCGTGCGCTTCGAATATCGCCAGAATGATTATCGACCGTGGACCGACACGACGACCTCGCCGCCGACGTCGCAGCGGCGTTATTTCCCGAACTCGCTGTGGCTGTCGCGCACGCGCGTCTATCTCGGCATCCAGAACATTCTCGACCCGTTCCGGGCCGTGGTCGAGTTTCAGGATTCGCGCGCCTTCAACAGCATCTATCAATTGCAGGGACAGGAGATCAATCAGACCGATCTGATCTCGGCCTATGGCGAGCTCTATTTCAAGGACGCCTTCGGCAAGGACCCGCGCGGCAACGACCGCCCGCTCAC
>RXIY01000044.1 GCA_003963405.1 Hyphomicrobiales bacterium | reverse complement strand
AGCCGCTTCGCGGTCGTCTTCGATAATCAGGATGCGCATCGCGCCCATCATAACCGACCTTGTGAAAAAACGGCAGGCCGGCGCGGGGGCGCCGACCTGCCCACGACGGGCCAGGAGGGGACTGGCTACCGTCGCTCTCCTTTGCGCGGGACCGTCTGCGGGCGGGTGCAGTCTCGCGGTCCACCTCGCAAGAAGCTCCTTTTCAAGCTCGGCCTAGCCGGCGCTCTGCTTCACGGGCACGGCGATGAATTTCGACCCATCCGCGGATTTCACCCGCAGCAGAATCGAGCGCCGTCCTTCCTTCCGGGCGCCGTCGATGGCGTTGGAGAGATCGGACCGCGAATTCACCGGCTGGCCGCCGGCCTCCACGATCACGTCGCCCCGACGCAGACCCTTTTGCGCGGCGGCGCCGCTTGGATCGATGTCGGTCACATAGAGGCCTTCGCCGCGGCCGCCGCGAACCTCCGAGGCGGGCGCGACCTCGATCCCGAGGCTTGCGACCTGCGAACCGCCGGACGGTCCGCCCGTGTCCTCGTCATCGGCGCGCGCCTCCCGCTCCTCCGGGAGCTTGCCGAGCGTCAGTTTGGCGCTCTTCTCGGCGCCGTTGCGCAGATAGGTGAGATCGACCGTCTTGTTCGGCCCCATCGCTGCGATGCGGCGCGCGAGATCGCGCGGGCTCTCGATCTTGTCGCCATTGACCGCCACGATCACGTCGCCCGCCTTCAGACCCGCGGCCTCCGCCGGCGCGCCCTTCTGCGGCTGAGCGATGAGCGCGCCCTTGGTCGACTTGAGGCCGAGACTGTCGGCGATCTCCGGCGTCACCGGCTGGATCTTCACGCCGATCCAGCCGCGCGACACGACGCCCTTCTCCTTGAGCGCGGTGATGACGTCCTTGGCCACTTCGGCGGGGATGGCGAAGCCGATGCCGACCGAACCGCCCGAGGGCGAATAGATCGCCGTATTGACGCCGACCACGGCGCCGCGTTCATCGAAGGCCGGGCCGCCCGAGTTGCCGCGATTCACCGGCGCGTCGATCTGGAGGAAGTCGTCATAGGGGCCGGCGCCGATGTCGCGCCCGCGCGCCGAGACGATGCCCGCCGTAACCGAGCCGCCGAGACCGAAGGGATTGCCGACCGCGATCACCCAATCGCCGACGCGCGGCTGCGTCCCCGACCATTCGACATAGGGAAGCTTGGCGCCGTCACTCACCTTGAGCAGCGCGAGATCGGTGCGCTTGTCGGTGCCGATCACCTTCGCGGGCAGCGAGCGGCCATCGTCGAGCGCCACCTCCACGTCGCTTGCGTGCTCCACGACGTGGTTATTGGTGACGACATAACCGTCGGCGCTGATGATGAAGCCCGACCCCTGCGACTGGGTCATGTGTTTTTGCGGAACCTCGCCGCCGAAGCGCTTGAAGAAGCGATACATCGGATCGTCGGGCGAGAGCTCCTGCCCTTCGAAGGGGCTGTGAGACTCTTCATACGCCTTGACCTTGATTGCGACGACGGCGCCCTTCACGCGCTCGACGACATCCGCGAAAGAGGACGGACCGACGGGCGCGGACAGTGTCGCCGGCGCTTCAGCGAAAGCCTTTCCGACAGGCGCGCCAATGGCGGCGCCGAAAGCGAGCGCCCCGGCGGCGCCCATCAGCGCGAAGCGCGAGGCGCGGCGGCGCGGTTGCGCCGACATGCGGGAGCTGCGCTCGGTAATCGGATGATGCATGTCAAAAACTCTCCATTCCTGCGGCGAAGGCTTCGGGAAGCCCGGAGCGCATCGGCTCCTGCCGCCGCTGCAACAGGAAAATGGAGGCGAGGCGCTTGCCGTCCAATGGCCGCCGGATGAAACTTTCGTAAGGGGCGCCGGCTAAACGCTTTCAGCGGTCGTCGCGTCGCCGCTTACGCAAAAAACGCCGCCGCTTTCCGCAGGCACAGCTCGAAGGCTGCAAGATCCGTATAGCGGCCTTGAGGCGCCGCCTCTTGCGCCGCCACGTCGTGGCCCTGCGCGCGGAGGGCCTCGGCGATCATGAGATTGTCGAACAGCCCGAAATCCTCGACGCTCAGCCCGTCGGCCGCGAAAAGCCTTTCTCCCGGCGCGTCCGCCGTATCGACGCAGCGCGCGGCATAGATTGCGGAAACGTTGGTATAGGCGAAAACCGGTTTTTCCAGCGCGAAGGCCATGCCGACTTCAAATACTGTCCCGGCATCCGCGCTCGCGCCGCGAAAGGGCGTGAGATTGGCGATGACGCCGTCGCAGCGGCGGATCATGGCGACGTTGGCTTCGAAGATCGACCGCGACGATGCTTCCTCCCCGGGGACGAACTCCGCGTCCAGCGGGAAGAGGCCTTCGAGCCCATAGGCGTCGCAAAGCTCCTTCTTACGCCGCCCCATGTCGAGCGCGTCGGCGAGAAACACCTCGGGACCTGCGAGATAGATGGAGGGCAAACGTCACCTCGCCCGATAGAGCGGAGAGCCGAGCGGGCGCGGCGCGCCGGGCGCATTCGGATGCAGGGCGGGATCGAAGGCGTCGCCGCGCCGATGGCCGCGCTTCCAATGCGCCTCGACATGCGCCGCGACGGAGGCAGGCCTGTGCGCATGCCCTTCAGGCCCTGCAACTCGGCTTTCCGCCGGCTCGGGGACGACATGCGTCTCCGCGCGTTTGGCCTCGGCCTCGCGCTGCGCCTCCTTGATCTGACCCGCGAGGGCGCCGACCTCGGCAGAGACGCCAGCCTTCATCTCGTCGATGCGCCTGTTCACCTCCTCGATCGACTGGTTATTCCTCGCCTCGTGGCCGCGGGCCTTCTCGAGCGCGTCGAGCCGCGCCTCCAGCGCCTGAATGTCGGCGGCAAGCTTCTGCGTCACGCGCCTGAACTCGGCCTCTTCCACGTTTTTCTGCGCCGATCCGAAAACCGAGAGGTCCGGCCAGGCGATATGAACGGGCCTGGCGAGATCGTAGAGATGCCAGCCGATCACGCCGGCGATCGCGTAAGCGGCGAAGGCGCGGCCTGCCCGGACGGCCCTGGAGAGGAAAGACGCTTCCGGCTTCACCCCTTCGTCTGGCTTCGCCTCGTCGAGCCTCGCGCCGCCTCCGGGCGCATCGGCGACGCTCACCCTCACCTCGGGGACGCCCCCTCCCCCGGCCGCCGCCGCGACAGGGCCGAACTCCAGGAGGGCGTGAGGGCGTTCCGTCGACATGGGGAGAGCTCGCGAAAAGGGAGCAGGGAGCGCAAGCCTCTCTCCGATATTGCTAAAATTGCACTAATACGCGCCCTGGGGCTCCGCCGGCCGCCCTTAACCTTCCGTTCATGTTCTCGCGCCTAGCCTCACCGTCGGGGAGTGGGCGACAGCGTCGATCGGAAGTTTCGCATCATGAAGAAGATGCTAGTGGTTGCGGCCGCCGTCGCGTCCGCATGGACGCTCGCGGGATGTTATTCGCCCGGCGAGCGCGCGCTCGGCGGCGGCGCCATTGGCGGCCTTGGCGGCGCGGGCATCGGCGCTGCGGTCTCCAACGGGTCGGCGACCGGCACATTGGCCGGCGCGGCGATTGGCGCCGCGAGCGGCGCGGCTCTCGGCGCCCTCACGGCCCCATCGCCCCCGCCGCCTCCGCCGCCGCCGCCCTGCGCGCAATGGGGCTGGGACGATTACGGCAACCGAATCTGCATCGGCTACTACTGAACTGGGCTCTATGGCCGCGGCAGGCGGCCTCAAAAGGGAGCGCGCCATGGTGGAGGCCGTCGCATCATTTTTGTCTGACGCATTGGGCCAGACGCCCGCGCCGCCTCAGTCTCGCGACGAGACGCAATCCGGCGTCGCGGCGCATGAAGCGGTCGCCGCCCTGGCCCGCGAGGCCGCGGCGCCGGAGGACGCGAGCGGGAAGAAGATCGTCGAAATCCGCATCACCCTCGATTCCGACGACGGCGCCCTGCTGAAAATTCTCTCCGCTCTAGATCCGCAGCGCCAGCCGGAGCCCGCGCTCAACCCCAGGTTCGATCTGCCCGTTCCCGCCCGCGACGACGCCCTCGCCCCCAAGGCCCAGCCCGAGCGCGGCCGGCGGCGCTCCCTCATCTCCCCGCTTGCGATTCTGGCCGCGCTGCTCATCGGCCTTGCGCTGCGCATCTCTTTCAAGGACGCCGGCTTCCCGACGACGCCGATGCAACCCTTGGCGTCGATGAAGCAGATGATCGACCAGATCGTCGCCACCGAGTCGCATGGCGACGCCGCCGCCAAAAACCCCCATTCCACGGCGCTGGGCGTGGGTCAGTTCGTCGAGGCGACATGGCTCGGCCTGGTAAAAAAACATCGTCCCGACATCGCCAACGGGCTGAACGACAAGCAGATTCTCGATTTGCGCAAGGATCCGGAACTGTCGCGCTTCATGGCGAGCCGCTACGCCGAGGAGAATACGTCTCTGCTCGCGCGTCGCGGCCTGCCGGTGACGCCGGGATCGCTTTATCTTGCGCATTTTGCCGGTCCCGCGGGCGCGGCCGCCATTCTGACGGCCCCCGAGGGCGCCGACGCGGCGGCTGTGATCGCCAATACCGACGCGAGGCCGAACATTACGCGCGAGAAGATCGTAAACGGCAATCCGTTCATGAAGAAATTCACGGCCAAAGATCTGAAAAACTGGGCCGATCTGAAGATGCAGGGCCTCGATCTCGTCGCGGGCGGACCGGGTGAAAAAGGCGGCGCGGGACGCGATTAGGTCCCGGCCCGCGTCAGAGCCATCCCGCCTTGCGGAAACGCCAGTAGAGAAACGCGCAGACAGACGAAATCACTGCAAGAACGACGTAATAGCCATACTGCCACCTGAGCTCGGGCATGTGCTCGAAATTCATGCCGTAGATTCCGGCGATTGCCGTGGGAACGGCGAGAATGGCGGCCCAGGCGGCGAGACGGCGCGAGATGTTGGTCTGCTGCATCTGCGCATTCATCAGACTCGCCTCGAAGGCGAAGGCGAGCGTCTCGCGCAGCGTGTCGATGCGCTCTTCCGCGCGGCGCAGATGGTCCCGCACGTCGCGGAAATGCGGCCGCATCGCGGGATCGATGAAGACGATGTCGGTGCGCTCCAGCCGGCGGCAAACGTCGGCGAGCGGCACGACGGCGTTGCGCAGCCGCAGGAGATCGCGCCGCAGCATGTAGAGCTGTTCGGTCTCGGCGCGACCCATCGTCGTCGTCAGCACGTGGTCCTCGATGTCCTCGACCTGGTCGTTGATGCTGTCGAGGACTGGCGCATAATTGTCCACGATGAAGTCGAGAATGGCGTAGACGATGAAGTCCTCGCCTTCGGACAGGCGCTGGGCGCGGGCCTCGCTGCGCGCGCGCACCTCTGAATAGCTGCGCGATGGGCCGTGGCGCACGCTTACCACATAGCCTTCGCCGACAAAAAGATGCGTCTCGCCGAATGCGACGCGGCCCTCGACCATCTGCGCGGTGCGCGCGACGATGAACAGGCTGTCGTCGAATTCCTCGAGCTTTGGGAACTGATGCGCCTTGGCGGCGTCCTCGACAGCGAGCGGATGTAGCGCGAATTGCTGCCCGACCCGCTCCAGCAGCGCCATGTCCGGCTCGTAGAGCCCGATCCAGACGACGTGATCGGGCCGCTTCGCCCAGTCGCCCGCGGCGTCGAGGTCGATATCGGCGACCTTGACGCCCTTGCAATAGGCCACGGCCGCGACGAGTCCTTCGCCCGTCGGCGTTTCGGAGCTTGTCACGCCGCCCATCGGCCCGTTTCAGGCCCTGGGACCGCCGCGGGTCACGCCGACCTTGGCCGGACGCAGCACGCGCTCGCCGATCGTATAGCCCTGCTCGACGACCTGGGCCACCGTGCCGGCGGGCTTCGACTCGTCGGGAATTTCATAAAGCGCTTCATGGAGGTTGGGATCGAATTTGGCGCCCAGCGCCTCGATCTGCTTGACGCCGAAGCGGCCAAGCCTCGACATGAAATCGCGCTCGGTGACCCCGAGGCCCTCGAGCAGCGTGGCGGCGATCGGGTCAAGATTGGCGCGCGCCTCGGCCGGCACGCTCTCGGCGGCCCGGCGCAGATTGTCGGCGAAGGGCAGCATCTCACGGGCGAAATTCGCCACGCCATAGACCCGCGCGTCGGCGACCTCCTTCTCGGCGCGCCGGCGGATGTTTTCCGTCTCGGCCATGGTCCGCAGCAGCCTGTCCTTCAGCGCCGCGACTTCCGCGTGGAGATTCTCGAGCTCCGTGAAGGGCTCCGGTTCGTTGACGCTCGATTCCGCCGAAGGTTGCGCCAGGGAGGACGCTTGCGCCGCGCTCCCCTCCGCTCCGGGCGGCGGGGTCTGGGCGTTGCTGTCGGCGTTGCTCTGGTCGCTCATGCTCATGTCCGTCTTTTGTTCAAGGGGCGCTCAGTGAAAGGCCTCGATATCATCGCTCGATCAGGCAAAATCAAGTCGCCGCGACATTTGGCGCCCGCGCCGGCCGCCTCTCCGGCGCGGGCGCCAGCACCTCGAGGAGCTGCTTCTTGATCGCCGTATGGCGCTGTTGCGAAAGGATTTTCGCGCCCGTCAGGTCGGTGACGTAAAAGGCGTCGACCGCCCGCTCGCCAAAGGTCACGATATGAGCCGAGGCGATGTTGAGACTGAGTTTCGAAATGGCGTTGGTGAGGTCGAAGAGGAGCCCCTCGCGATCGAGGCCGGACACTTCGATGACCGTATAGACATTGGAGAGGCTGTTATCGACCACGACCTCCGGCGCGATGGAGAAGGCCGTATTGGCAGGCGCCTGCTTCGCCCGCGCCTTCACCGCGTCGGAGACGAAGACCTCGCCGCGCAGCGCCTTGGCGATGAAATCGGCGATGCGCCGCGCGCGGCGCAATTCGTCCTCGTCGAAATCGAAGGCGCGGGAGAAGAAGATCGTATCCAGCGCGAGCCCGTCGGCCGTGGTGAAAATATGGGCGTCCACAATATTGGCGCCGCTCGCCGCGCAGCCGCCCGCGATGATGGAGAGGAGGCGGCGGTGGTCGGGCGCGATGACAGTGAGCTCCACGGCGCCGCGCGTGCGGTCGAGTTCGACCGCGGTGGCGAGCGGCGTCTCGGCGCCCGTGAGCTTGGCGAGCATATGGGCGTGGCGCACCTTGCGCGCGACATCGACCTTGAGCCAATAGGCGGGATAATGCCGGCGCGCATAGGCGTCATAGTCCTCGTCGCTCCAGTCCGGCAACGCCGCCCGCAACTCGGCGATGGCGGCGGCGACGCGGCTCTTGCGGTCGACCGAGGAATGGCCGCCGCCGAGCACGACCTCGGTCTCCCAGTAGAGGACACGCAAAAGCTGGGATTTCCAGGCGTCCAGCACGCCGGGGCCGACGGCGTTGATGTCGCAGACCGTGAGCACGAAGAGCATCTTGAGGCGCTCCATCGTCTGCACGATGGAGGCGAAGCTCTCGATTGTCACGCGGTCCGAGAGGTCGCGGCTCTGGGCGAAGGTCGACATGGTGAGATGATGCTCGACGAGCCAGGCCACCGTCTCCGTCTCTCCCGGCGTGAAGCCCAGGCGCGGGCAGAGCGTGCGCGCCACCTCCATGCCGGCGAGGGAGTGATCCTCCTTGCGGCCCTTGGCGATGTCGTGGAGAAAGAGCCCGAGATAAAGAACCTTGCGATTGACGATGGTGGGCAGGATGTCAGCCACGAGCTGCTGATGCTCGGGCATCCGACCGGCTTCGAGATCCGAGAGGCCGCCGACGGCGCGCAGCAAGTGCTCGTCCACCGTATAGTGATGATACATGTTGAACTGCATCATCGCCACAATGCGGCCGAAGGCGGGAATGAAGCGGCCCAGCACGCCCGTCTCGTTCATCCGCCGCAGCATGATCTCAGTCATGTTGCGCGACAGGAGAATTTCGAGAAACAGGCGGTTCGCCTCCTTTTCGGTGCGAAGATCGGCGTCGATCTCGCGCAGAGAAAGCGTCACCGCGCGCAGGGCGTCGGGATGCAGCGGCAGACCGTGATGGTCAGCGAGCCAGAAGAGCCGGATGATGTTGACCGGATCGCGATGAAACACGCTCGCGTCGACGACGCTGATGCGGTCGTGCGTGATGAGGAAGTCGCCCTGCGGCCCCTTCCCGCGCCGGCGCCGGAAGGGTTGCAGGAAGCGATCGAAGATCGCGCGCGGCTTCGCCTGCCGCTCCTCCAGCGCTGCGCAGACGATGGCGGTGAGGTCGCCCACGTCCTTGGCCACAAGGAAGTAATGTTTCATGAAGCGTTCGACGCGCGAGAGGCCAGCGCGGTCGTGATAGCCGAGACGCTCCGCCATCATGGTCTGCACGTCGAAGGAGAGACGCTCCTCCGCGCGACCGGTGGCAAAATGCAGATGACAGCGCACCCGCCATAGAAACTCCTCGCAGCGCTCGAAAAGGCTCAGTTCGGCGGAGGTGAACAGCCCTGCGGCGACGAGCTCCTTGGGATCGCGCACGCGATAGACGTATTTTGAAATCCAGAAGAGCGTATTGAGGTCGCGCAGACCGCCCTTGCCCTCCTTGACGTTCGGCTCCACGAGATAGCGCGAGGCGCCGGCGCGGCGCACGCGCGCGTCGCGCTCGGCGAGTTTCGCGGCGACGAATTCGCGCGCGTCGGAGCGCGCGACCTCGCGGTCGAAGGCCTCCTGCAATTCGGTGAAGAGATCCGTGCTGCCGAGAATGAAGCGCGCCTCGAGCAGGGTCGTGCGGATCGTCATGTCGGCGCGCGACTGCTTCATGCATTCGGCGACGGAGCGCGTGGCGTGGCCGACCTTCTGGCGCAGGTCCCACAGAATGTAGAGGATCGCCTCGACGACGCTCTCGCCCCAGGGCGTCTGCTTGTAGGGAAGCAGAAACAGAAGGTCGATGTCCGAGCCCGGCGCCAGCATACCGCGCCCGTAGCCGCCGACGGCGACGACCGTCAGGCGCTCGGCGAAAGTGGGGTTGTCGGCCGGATAGACGTAAGCGACCACGTAATCATAGATCGCGCCGATCAGCTCGTCCTGAAGGTTTGAAAGCTGCCGCCCGCAGGCGAGGCCGGAGCGCCGCGCCTCGAGCTGCGCGCGCGCGCGGGCGCGCCCTTCGGCGAGAGCGGAACGAAACAGATCGACGACGGCTGTGCGCCGCGCATGTCCCTTCTCGGCCTTGCACAGTTCCGCGACGGGAGCCGCGAGCGCCCCCCTCAGCCCGCGAAAGCCGTTCGCGGGATCGAGGCCGTCGAAAAGAGGCGCGCAGGCCGATTCAGTCATGTTGTTCATCGGGCGGCGCGCAACGTCTCGAGGCGGGTTTCGATGGCGTCGAAGAGGGGAACCGCGAGGTCCGGCCCGCCGACGCGCTTCAGCGCGCGCAGGCCCGTGGGCGAGGTGACGTTGATTTCCGTGAGCCGGCCGTCGATGACGTCGATTCCAACGAAGATCAGCCCGCGCTTCTTCAGCTCCGGCCCGAGCCGGGCGCAAATCTCCTGCTCGCGCGCATCGAGTTCGGTCGCCGCCGCCGCGCCGCCGCGCACCATGTTGGAGCGGATGTCGTCTTGCGCCGGGACGCGGTTGATGGCGCCGAGCGCCTCGCCGTCGATGAGAATGATGCGCTTGTCGCCCTTCGCCACCTCGGGGAGAAACTGCTGCACCACCCAGGGCTCGCGGAAGGTCGTGTGGAACATGTCGAAGAGCGAGCCGAAATTGGGGTCGCGCGGCGTGACCTTGAAGACCGCCGCGCCGCCGTGGCCATAGAGCGGCTTCATGACGATGTCGCCCTGTTCGGCGCGAAATCGTTCGATCGCGGCGCGGTCGCGGGTGATGAGCGTCGGCGGCATGAGATCGGCAAAGTCCATCACGAAGACTTTTTCCGGCGCGTTGCGCACATGGCCGGGGTCGTTGACGACGAGCGTGCGCCCCTGGATGCGCTCGAGAAAATGCGTCGAGGTGATGTAGGCGAGGTCGAAAGGCGGGTCCTGCCGCAGCAGCACCACATCCATGCGCCCGAGATCGAGCTCGGTCGCCTCGCCGAGCGCGTAATAGCGCGACGGATCGTCGAACACGTCGATATGATGCCCGCGGGCGGTCAGGCGGGCGCCTTCGAGCGAGAGCTGGTCCGGCGTGTAGAACCACAGCCTGTGGCCGCGCCGCTTCGCCTCCAGCATGAGCGCGAACGTCGAGTCTCCGGCGAAATTAATTCGCTCGAGAGGATCCATTTGCACCGCGATTTCCAGCATCGCCCCTCCAGCCGCGACCCGCGCGGGCAAGCCCAAAGTCCTGGCGCCAGCCGCGCCGTCGACAGTTTATCCAGCCTGACCGCGCTCCCATAGCAGAAGGCGCGGCCTCCAGGCTCCTTCTATCGCTCGGCGAGCGCCTCCACCTCGACGCTTTCGAGAATCTCGGCCGGCTTGCGCGAGATCGCGTCGAGCGCGCTGACGCCGGCGGGCGCGGCGAGCCGCAACTCCAGCCGTTTGGGCTTCATGATATAGGCCGAGACCGCCCCGGCGATCTTCTTCGCCTTTTCGCCGCCGCCCAGAACCGAGGCGACGGCCAGTCCGGCGCCCTTGGCGTATTCGGCGCGGGCCTTTTCGACGCTCGCCTTCTGCTCCCTGGCCTCGAGCGTCAGCAGCCGGTCGATGAGCCCGCCGCCTTCCAGAACCAGCTCGACGGATTTCAGCGACGCCGCCATGGCCGCCGCCTTGGAGACGATGGCCATGGACGAGAAAATTGCGCCCGAGACATTGCCGAAGGTGACTTTCAGCGTCGCCGCGCCCATGTCGCGGCCTTCGACGCGCAGCGGCGCGAAGATCGCCTCCTGCGTCTTCTCACGCCATTCGCCCGCGACTGCGGCGGAAAGGTCGAGATCGCGATAGCCGAGCGCGAGAAATTGCGCGGTGGACGGCGCCTCGCCGCGCGCCGCGAGGTCGATGGCAAGGCGGTCCATGCGGGCGGACAGCTTCGTCGGCGCAATCTCGCGGAACTCGCCGAAATTGGCCTCGACGCCCGCGAGGCTGAATTTCATCCGCGACGTCTCTCCGATCCTCGCGTCGGGAAGATCGGCCGCGAGCCCCTTGACCTCCACGCCCGCGAGCTGCGGAAAAGGCGCCTCCAGCAGCGAAGAAAGCCTGGCGTCGCGCAGGCCGAACCGGCTCAGGGACAGGAGCCCGCCGTCGGAGGACTGAAGCGAGAAACCCTCCAGCGCGAAATCCCCCACCGTCGCGCCGGCGGTCCGGTTCGCGGCGATCCGGCCGACCTTGATGGAATAGGGCTTCTCCGCCGGCTCCCCCTTGCCGGTCGCCGAGACGTCGCGGACCTCGAGCGAAGCCACGTCGAAAGAGGCCAGGGCCTCGATCAAATCCTTCAATAACGCCGGGTCGGCTTCCGTTTTGTCCGGATCGAGTTTTTGCAGCCGCTCCAGCAGCGCGGCGGGCGGCGCCGCAAGCGCCTTGCCCTTCACGCCGGCGAGGGTCAACCTCCCTGTCTTCGCGCTCAGGCCGCCGGTCTTGTTCTCGATCGTAAGCGATTCGACGCTTTCCTCCTCGATCAGCGGCTTGAGCGGCTCCTGACCGTCGCCCCGCGCGGCCATCGCCAGATGGGCGAGCTGGCGGAGGTCGATCCCCCTGGCAAGGCTCGCGCCCCAGACATATCGCTGCCCCTGGCCAGTCGGGTTTTCGACGGTCTGCTCGGCGCCGCCCGCCTTGAGCGTGGCTATACGCCCCGCGACGATCCCTTCCCCCGCAATGTCACGATAAACGGCGCGCTCGGTCGTGTCCGCGACTTTCCGCTCTGTCATCAACGACGGAATGACGAGGCGCTGCGCCGAGAGCCGGGCGAGGCGCGCATCCACAGCTTTCTCGTCGCCCGTGAACAATTGGGCGAGGTCGAGCGCGGAAAGCGACGCGCCCTTGAGCTCCAGATGCGGGATTTTGTACGTGACGCCGCCAACCGAAAAAACCAGATTGTCGAGGCCAAGATCGCTCGCAGCCGCGCCGGTCGTCGCCGGGGTCGCGCCAGCCGCCGCCGCGGCGGCGAGGGCGAACAGGCCCGAAAGAAAAGCACTTTGACGAGTAAGTTTCTGCATGTGTTAGACTTTCCGCCTGTCGCGGGAGAAGGGCGGCTTGGAACTTGCACCGCCATTGCGACGCGGTAAAGGCCCCGTGTTTTTTCGTCGCAGCCCGGCCGAGGCGCCGCTTGCGTGGATGGCATTCGGCGCGTTGCGTGATAGAGAGATTCCCATGCGACGTTTACTTCTATTGCGCCACGGCAAGGCGGACCGTCACTCGGCTGGAGGGGATCGCGAGCGCCCGCTCACGCGGCGCGGCGAGGAGGACGCGCGTCGCGTCGGGGAGTTTCTGCGCGAGTCCGGCATGACCCCTGACCTCGCCGTCGCCTCCAACGCCCGGCGGGCGAAGCAGACTCTCGAACGCACGCTCGAGGCCTTCCCCGGCCATGTGACGCATCTCATTGAGAATACGATCTACCTCGCCACTGTCGACCACCTCGTGGACGTGCTGCGGCAGACGCCGGACAAGACCCACACGCTTCTCGCCGTGGGCCATAATCCCGGCTTCGCCGAGCTCGCCGTCTGGCTCGCGGGCGAAGGCGAGAAGGACGACCTCGAACATATGCGGTCGTCATATCCGACCGCCGCGCTTGCGATTCTCGACTTCGACACCGAACATTGGGCGGAAGTCCGGAAGGGCGCGGCTCGGCTCAATCGATTCGTGACGCCGGCGGCGTTGCGCGGCGACGTGGTCGACGATCCGGACTAGGAGTTTCTCGCCGGGAGCGCGCGGCGCATGCTGCTCGAAACGCTCGTGTTGCTGATGACGGCCGCCGCGCCCGCCCGGACGCCGTCCGTCCTCGTCGCGCCCGCCGCGCTCTTCTGGCGCACGCCTGCCCCCTCTTACCTGCCCGACAAGCGCGCCGTCGACAATTGGCGGATGGAGAGCGCGCTGTGGCTCGAGATGAGCCCTTCTGAAGCAGCGAAACGCGCAATGGGCGCAGAGGACGGCGACCCCGCCCGCTGCGTCAAACTCAACAACTACTGGTGCGTGAAGCGCGCGGGCTGGACGGGCGAGATCGCCTCGGACGCCGACGGCCATGTCGCCTTCGCCTCAGCCGAGGAAGGCGCGGCCGTCGCCGCGCTGCTGCTGCGGCGCTATTACGTCGATTACAAGCGTCATAGCGCGCGCGCCATCGTCGAGCGCTGGGCGCCGGCGCAATGTTCGCCCATGGTCGCCCGCCCGACGCCGGGGCTCCCCGCCTCGCGCGAGGGCTTGGCGCATATGATGCCGCAGCGCGTGGTGCCCATGGGCCTCGCGCCGCGCGGCGTTCAAAATACGCTGCGCGCCCGCTGGCTGGCCGCCCATGGCAGAGGCGGCGTCGGCCCGACGACGGCTCCAACGCGGGCGGCCGAAACGCCCGACCTCATCCCGACCCCTTCCATCATGGCTGGGATAGCCGAAGCGCGGCCCCGACGCGAAAGGCCGAAGTCGCCGCCGCGCGAGCCGGATATGGACGTGGTTGCGGGCCTGAAGCTTCTGCCGCCGCCCGCCCCGCTCACCAGGACGCCGCCGCCCTTGCCAACGTCCTTGCCGCCGCTCGACGGCGTGGCCGATTGTTCGGGCGAACTGGCGCGCATCTCGAATTACGCCACGCATCTCGCGGAAGGCGTGGCCGCCTCGCCCAACGACGATCTCCTGCTCTTCGACGCCGCCGGGCAGCCGACCGGCAATCTGGCGAAGGCGCTCGTCAATATGGCGGCGGTGGAAATCGGCCCCGATCGCCCCCGCATGGCGCTCGTCGCGGCGGCGGTGTCGCAACTGCGCAGGCTGCTCGCGGACCCGGCGAAAGCGGAAGCGCCCCCGGCTCCGCCGCCTGAACCGACCGCGCCCGAGACCGCCGAAGAGAAAAAGCCCAACGAACCGACAGGCGGGGCGTCAGCCGAGGCGGCTCACCAGCCCCAGTGATGGCCACCCTGTCCGCGCGGGCTGAAATGGCCGTGCCCCCCGACCCAATGAGCGCCATGATGGTGCGAGCCGGAATGGCGGCGATTGTCGTCGATCCACGCGCCGGTGCGGCTGTGCCGGCCGTGTCTGACGTTTCTGCTCTCGTTGCGGCCATGGTCCACGCTGACATCACGGGCCAGCGCGGGCGCGCAGACGAGGGCCGCGATGGCGGCGGCGGCGATTTTCCTGAGCATTTGCTGGAACTCTTTCTCAAAATAAACTTCGCGGTTACGACGCCTCGCCCGCCCGCGGAAGTCAAGGCTCGGCGTTTGACCCGCTCGCCCGCGCAGCCTAGAAGCCAAGCATGTCTCACAACAGTTTCGGCCATCTCTTCCGCGTCACCACCTTCGGGGAAAGCCACGGCCTCGCGCTCGGCGCCGTCGTCGACGGCTGCCCGCCGGGCATTGCGCTGACCGAGGCCGACATTCAGGGCTTCCTCGACAAGCGAAAGCCCGGCCAGTCGCGCTTCACGACGCAACGCCGCGAGCCGGACGAAGTGAAGATCCTCTCCGGCGTCTTCGCCGCCCCCGGCGGCGCGCAGGTCACGACCGGAACGCCCATCGCGCTCGTGATCGAAAACACCGACCAGCGGTCGAAGGACTATGGCGAGATCGCCAACAAATACCGCCCCGGCCACGCGGATTACGTCTATGACGCCAAATATGGCGTGCGGGACTATCGTGGCGGCGGGCGCTCCTCGGCGCGGGAGACAGCGGCGCGCGTCGCGGCCGGCGCCGTCGCGCGCAAGGTCGTCCCTGGCGTCACGATCCGGGGCGCGCTGGTGCAGATCGGCCCGCACAAGATAGACCGCACCCGCTTCGACTGGGCGGAGGTCGAGCGCAATCCGCTGTTCTGCCCCGACGCCGTGATGGCGGCGCAATGGGCGGACTATCTCGACGAGGTGCGCAAGAAGGGCTCCTCCATCGGCGCCGTGGTGGAAATTGTGGCCGAGGGCGCGCCGGCCGGCTGGGGCGCGCCGCTCTATGGCAAGCTCGACGCCGATCTCGCCGCCGCGATGATGTCGATCAACGCCGTCAAGGGCGTGGAGATCGGCGACGGCTTCGCATCCGCCGAACTCTCCGGCGAGGAGAACGCCGACGAAATGCGCGCCGGCCCGACCTTCCTGTCGAACCACGCTGGCGGCGTGCTGGGCGGCCTCTCGACCGGCCAGCCCATCGTCCTGCGCTTTGCCGTGAAGCCCACCTCCTCCATCCTCACCCCGCGCCGCACCATCGACCGCGACGGCAATGAGACGGAGATCGTCACCAAGGGCCGCCACGACCCGTGCGTCGGCATCCGCGCCGTGCCGGTCGGCGAGGCCATGATGGCTTGCGTGCTGGCGGATCACTTCCTGCGGCACAGGGGGCAGATTGGCGGGTAGCCGCGAGGGGGGACGCTTTCGCCGCCCGTCCATCCCTCCCCTTTACGGGGAGGGTCGCCCGCGCAACGGGCGGGGTGGGGTCCAGCTCACCCGCCGCGCCGCCCTCGCCGGCGTCCTGAGCCTCGCCGCCTCCCCCTCCCGCGCGGCCGCGCCGGGCACGCTCTTCGTCTCCCACCCCGCCGCCCTTGCGCATGATCCCGGCCCCGGCTGGCCGGACAGCCCCGAGCGGCTGCGCGCGGTCTTCTCCGCGCTGGACGGGCCCCGCTTCGCCGATCTGCTGCGCATGGAGGCCCCCAGCGCCGCGCACGAGGCGGTGCTGCGGGTTCATGCTCCCGCGCATCTCGCCCGGCTGGAGGCGCTCGCGCCGAAGAAGGGCCGCGCACAACTCGGCGCCGATGTCGTGATGAGCGCGGGGAGTTACGAGGCGGCCCTGCGCGCCGCTGGCGGCGCCGTCGCGGCGGTCGACGCCGTGATGCGCGCGGAGGCCCGCAACGCCTTCGCGGCGACCCGCCCGCCCGGACACCACGCTCGCGCCGACGCGCCCATGGGCTTCTGCTTCTTCAATAACGCCGCCATCGCCGCGCGCCACGCCATCGACGCGCATCGAGCTGAACGCGTCGCCATCGTTGATTTCGACGTGCATCACGGCAATGGCGTGCAGGAGATCTTCTGGAACGAGCAAAAGGTCCTTTATTGCTCGACGCACCAATCGCCGCTTTACCCCGGCACGGGCGCGGTCACGGAGACGGGCGCCCATGACAATATCGTCAACGCGCCGCTCGCCAGGGGCGATGGGGGCGCAGCGTTTCGCGACGCGCTGAAGACCCGCATCCTCCCGCGCCTCGACGCTTTCGCGCCCGACATGATCGTGTTCTGCGCCGGCTTCGACGCGCATCTGCACGATCCGCTGGGCGGCCTGCGCCTCATCGAAGAAGACTTCCGCGACGTGACGCTGCGCGCCATGGAGATCGCCGCGCGGCGCTGCCGCGGCCGCATCGTCTCGCTGCTCGAAGGCGGCTATGCGCCAAAGGACCTCGCCGCGAGCGCCGCCGCCCATGTCGGCGCGCTGATGGACGCGTGACGCCGTCTATCTTCTTTCCGTCACCCCGATCATCGGCCCCATCGGATGAAAGCGATCGTGACGGTCGAGCGACGGCGCATAAAGGGCCGAGGCGGTTCCCCCGTCCAGAAAGAGCGCGTCGGCGCAGCCGAGCCGGTCGCGGAACAGAGTCGCGAATTGATGAAAGGTGACCGGCTGGTTGGAGATCGCGAAACGCGCCACATACCCGTCGATCACGCAGACGCCGTTGCGGAACTTCTCGGACGTCCCGCTTTCGTGGATATGCGGGTTGATCCGCCCGCCGGCCACGAGCATCGGCCCGGATTGCGTGGCGTAGGCCGGGCGCGCCCGCGACTTCAGAAAACGCTGCGTCTCGGTCACGCCCGCGCGCGCGCCGTCGACCCAGAAGACGCCGTTGGGCTTCATGTGGAAATTACCCTCGCCGGGCGCCGCATTGGCGGCGTGGAGCACGCGCCCAGCCTCCACATAAAGCCCCACGGGCGTGAAATCCGGCGAATACATGCCCGCGTTCATGGCGAAGGCCAGCGTCTCGCCGTTGCGCGCGAGCGCCTCCGCAAGAGTGGAAAAACCGCCGTAAAGCGCGCCCGCGCCATCGCGCAGGAAGAGCCGGATCGACGCCTTTCGGGCGTCCATGTCGCAGACCGTATAGGACGCCCCGTCCTCGATCCTGTCGGCGCAGGGCGGCGCGGCCCCGGCCCTCGAGCAGACGAGAGCGGCGGCGAGCGCCGCGGCCAACCGGATGAGACGCGCCATTCCTTCCTCCCCGACACGACCGCAGCCCTATAGCTCAAAATGGCGCCGGCCAGGCGGATTTGAAACGGCGGCGCCGTGCGGCTAGATATGCGGCGACAGCGCCTGTCGGCGTTTCCGGAGACCCGCTTGCCCCATTTCATCACAGAGGCCATCGAGGCCATAGCGCGTGGCGAGATCGTCGTCGTCACCGACGACGACGACCGCGAGAACGAAGGCGATCTCGTCATTGCGGCGTCGCTCTGCACGCCCGAGAAAATGGCGTTCATCATCCGCCATTGCTGCGGCATCGTCTGCGCGCCGCTGACGCTCGAGGAAGCCCGCCGCCTGCATCTCGCGCCCATGGTGGCGCAAAACGACGCGCCGCTCGGCACCGCCTTCACCGTCTCGGTCGACGTGAAGCACGGGCTCACCACCGGCATCTCCGCCGAGCAGCGGTGCAATACGGTGCGCGCGCTCGCCAACGGCAACATGGGCGCGGCAGATTTCGTGCGCCCCGGCCATGTGTTTCCGCTCATCGCCCGCGACGGCGGGGTCTTGATGCGTTCCGGCCATACGGAAGCCGCCGTGGATCTGTGCAAGCTCGCCGGCCTCCCGCCCGTCGGGGTGATCTGCGAACTCGCCAATGACGACGGCACGGTGATGACCGGCCAGCAAATCGCCGCCTTCGCCAAGACCCATGATCTCAAGCTGGTCTCGGTCGCCGATCTGATCGCTTTCCGGCAGGCCCGCGAGAAGCTCGTGGAGCGCGTTTCGACCTTTCCGGTTTCGACGGAGGTCGGCGATTTCGTCGGGCACGCCTATGTCACGCCCTTCGACAGCGTGCAGCATTTCGCCTTCGTGCTCGGCTCGATCGGAGACGGCCGCGACGTGCCGACGCGCCTACACCGCGCCGACATCGTCTCCGATGTGATGGGCGGCGCGCCGACCATCAAGAAGACGCTCGCCCGCTTCGCCCGCGAGGGGCGCGGCGTGCTCATCTATCTGCGCGACGGCGCGGCGGGCGTTCCCACCAATATCGTGGGCCGCGCGCCGGAGAATGCGGAGGAGACGCGCAAGCGGCAATGGTTCGACGTGGGCCTCGGAGCGCAGATCTTGAAGGATCTGGGCGTGTCGTCGATCCGGCTGCGGTCTTCGACGTCCAAGCCGCGCGCCTTTGTCGGACTGTCAGGCTTCGGCATCGAGATCACGGCCGTGGAGCCTGTGGAATAATCAGTCCGCGCGCGGATGCGCCGATTGATAAGCGTCGAGGAGGCGCTTGCGGTCGACGGCCGTGTAAATCTGCGTCGTCGACAGCGAGGCGTGGCCGAGGAGCTCCTGAATGGCGCGCAAGTCCCCGCCGCGCCCCAGAAGATGGGTCGCGAAGGAGTGACGCAGCGCATGGGGCGTCGCGCTGTCGGGGAGGCCGAGCCCGCCGCGCAACCGCTGCACCGCGAGCTGGACGATGCGCGGCGACAGGGGCCCGCCCTTTGCGCCGACGAAGAGCGGGCCGCCTGAGAGATCATAGGGACACGCGGCGAGATAGGCCTCGATCGCCCGCCGCACCGGCTCGATGACCGGAACGGTGCGCGACTTGCCCCCCTTGCCGAGAATGGTCACGCGGTCTCTGGCGCCAATCGGCGCGTCGCCGTGAGAGATCGACAGCGCCTCCGAGATGCGCAGGCCGGCGCCATAGAGGAGCGCGAGAACCGCGGCGTCGCGGGCCAGAACCCAGGGCTCGCGGGCCTCGCCGGCGCGCCTGTCGGGGTCGATGAGATCGCGGGCGTCGGCGACGGTGAGCGCCTTGGGCAGGCTGTGCGGCTTTTTGGGCGACCGCACCGCGCCGAAGAGGTCGGTTTTGGCGAGGCCCTTCTTTTCCAGAAAGCGCAGGAAGTTGCGGATGGCGGCCAACGCCCGCAGCAGAGAGCGGCTCGCCAGCCCTTCGCCGCGCCGCCTCGCGAGAAAAGCGCGCAGATCGGCGGGTTGCAGGGCGATCAAGGCCGCGGCGTCTGGCTTTGCGCCGAGGTGCTCGGTCAGAAAGGCGAGAAAGCCGGCCACGTCGCGGCCGTAGCCGTCGAGCGTATGGCGGGAGGCGCGCCGCTCCCCTGCGAGCGCCCCGAGCCAGAGCAGAGCTTCGGCGGCGATTTGCGGCGCGGCGCTGAAGCGCGCCGCGTCCGGAAGCAGCTTCCCGGCTGGCCGGGGAGAGGGAAGGAAGCCATTGCGCATGAGCGCATGCTTGCGGAAGAAAGCTTAAGATTCATCCGCGACCGCGCTGCGAGCCGTGGCCCGGCCTTACGCGCCGGCCTGAATCTCCGCCTTGGCCTTGGCCAGCATCTCGTCCATGGTGCGGCGGATCTGGTGCTCGGACTGCTCGACGCCAGCGGCCTCGAAGTCTTTCTTGACGGTCGCCACGACGCGCTCGTCGGCGTCGGCGGACACTTCCGCCGCGACCAGCGCCTCGGCATAGGCCTGGGCCTCGGCGCCCGACTTGCCGAGCTTCTCGGCCGCCCAGAGACCGAGGAGCTTGTTGCGGCGCGCCTCGGCCCGGAATTTCAGCTCCTCGTCATGGACGTAGCGTTTCTCGAAGGAATCCTCGCGCTGGTCGAAAGTGCTCATGTCCATCCTCAGCCGGGTTGTTTTCGTCTTTGTAATTTCCGCGGGCGAATCCGCTGCCGCATCTCGCGCGCCGGACGCATATAGGCGAAATTCGCCCGCGGCGCCAATGCCAAGCCGCCGGGCTGCGACATTCGCGCGCGGCGGGCGACAAAAAGCTGAATGAATCGCGCGTTGTGCCTATTTCCGGATTGGGCTAAATTGAAGCGGTCCGCGCATGGACGAGCGTTGGCTTGTCACTGGCCCCCAAAGACGTTAGGACCGCGCCTGTTGTGGTCGGTCGCCTGGACCCCGCCTCGCGACTCCGGACGCGGCGGGGATCATGTCAGGGAGCCGCGGCTGACCGCATGGATTTTCTCGAGCCCCGGTTGAACCCTATGAACCGCCGTCGCCGTATATATGAAGGCAAGGCCAAGGTCCTTTACGAGGGGCCGGAGCCTGGCACATTGATTCAGCATTTCAAGGACGACGCCACGGCCTTCAACGCCAAGAAGCACGAGGTGATCGACGGCAAGGGCGTCCTGAACAACCGCATCTCGGAATACATCTTCCAGCATCTCAACAATATCGGGGTGCCGACGCATTTCATCCGCCGCCTCAACATGCGCGAGCAGCTCATTCGCGAGGTGGAGATCATTCCGCTCGAGGTCGTGGTCCGCAATGTCGCGGCCGGCTCGCTCGCCAAGCGGCTCGGCCTCGAGGAAGGCACCCAGCTGCCGCGCTCGATCATCGAGTTCTATTACAAGAACGACGCGCTCGACGACCCGATGGTCTCGGAAGAGCACATCACGGCCTTCGGCTGGGCGACGCCGCAGGAGATCGACGACATCATGGCGCTCGCCATTCGCGTCAATGACTTCCTCTCCGGTCTGTTTCTGGGCGTCGGCATCCGTCTCGTCGACTTCAAGATGGAATGCGGCCGCCTGTGGGAAGGCGACATGATGCGCATCGTCGTCGCCGACGAGATTTCCCCCGACAGCTGCCGCCTGTGGGACATCAAGTCGAACGACAAGCTCGACAAGGACCGCTTCCGCCGCGACCTCGGCGGGCTCGTCGAGGCCTATACGGAGGTCGCCCGCCGCCTCGGCATCATGCAGGAAGGCGAATCCGTTCGCGTCGGCGCGCCGAAGCTGGTTCAATAGGAGCGACGACAGGAGGAGCCGATGGGCGTCCCCTTCCAGGACCCTCGCCCGATGAACGCGAAGGAATTCTTCGCGTTCACGGCCACGCGCCCGGACGAAGAAAAATGGGAGCTGATCGAGGGGGAGCCGATCTTGAACGCGTCCGCCAGCCGACTGCATCAAAAGATCGTCGGAAACCTTTTCCTGTCTCTGGCCGAGCTTGCGCGGCGGAACGGGGCGCAATGGGAAGCGCTTCCGGGCATCGGGGTCAGGCTGTCGGAAATCAGCGTTCCGGTCCCCGATCTGCTGATACGCCCCAACGACGATCTGAAGGGCGTCGAATGCAGCGACATGCTCGTGGCCATAGAGGTTCTTTCGCCATCGACGGCAAACAAGGACCTGCGCTGGAAGCGCAAGGCTTACGCCACGCTGCCGACCCTGTCGCAATATGTCGTCGTCGCGCAGGACGCGGTCGAGGTCGTTTCCTATGACCGCCGGAACGGCTTTGCGGAGCGCCGCTTCGAGACCGTCGACGCCGAGCTGGACCTGCCGCTGATCGGCGCCCGGCTGGCTCTGCGCGACATCTACCGGGACACCGGCCTTCTTTAGCCTGCGTGGCGAATCTCGCGCGATCAATGGCCACCCCGCGCCTTGCCGCGTCTGGCCGGCCGGCTCACCCTCGACGCCTCACAGGAGGTTCGGATGAGCGCAAAAGACATTCTCCCCCCGGCCGCGAAATGGCTTGGCTATGCGGGCGCGCTTCCCTTCGTCGCCGGCGCCCTCGCCTCGGTTCCCCTCGCCGGCGCGCTCCGCCCCTTCGGCCTGACGCTACTGCTCGGCTATGGGGCCATCATCCTGTCCTTCATGGGCGGGGTGCATTGGGGCGCGGCCATGCAGCGTGACGACCCGAGTCTCGGCGCGCTCGGCCGCAGTGTGGCGCCGTCGCTGCTCGCCCTTCCGGCCCTGCTCGTCGGCGGCGTTTCCGGCCTCGTCCTGCTCGCGGCGGGCTTCGCCGGCCTGCTCTTTTACGACCTCGCGGAGACGCGGGCCGGGCGCGCGCCGCAATGGTATCCCCAGCTTCGGCGCCCGCTGACGGCGATCGTGGTCTCCTGTCTCGTCGTAGGGGCGGCCTCGCAATCGTTCTGACGCCGCATCGGCGCTTGCCCTTTACGCGCCGGGCCGTTAACCGTGTGGCGGATTTCACACGGAACCCAAGGCCCATGAAAGCACGTGTCGTCGTCACCCTGAAGAACGGCGTCCTCGATCCGCAAGGCAAGGCGATCGAGGGCGCGCTGAAGTCGCTCGGCGTCGAGGGCGTCGAGAGCGTGCGCCAGGGCAAGGTTTTCGACATCGAAGTGACGGGCGCCGATGCGGCGGCCGCGAAGGCGCAGCTCACCGCCGCCTGCGAAAAGCTGCTCGCCAATACGGTGATCGAAAACTACCGGATCGAACTCTAGAGAGCGCCTCCATGAAAGCGGCCGTCATCGTCTTCCCCGGCTCCAATCGCGAAGGCGACATGGCGCGCGCGCTCGAGCAGGCGACCGGGCAGAAGCCCGCCATGCTCTGGCACGCGGACCATGATCTGCCGGCGGGGACCGATCTCGTCGTCCTGCCGGGCGGCTTCTCCTATGGCGACTATCTGCGTTGCGGGGCCATCGCGGGCCGGGCCGCGATCATGGACGCCGTGCGGGCGCACGCCGCACGCGGCGGCCTCGTGCTGGGCGTCTGCAACGGCTTCCAGATCCTTTGCGAGAGCGGCCTCCTGCCCGGCGTGCTGATGCGCAACGCCAATCTGCGCTTCGTCTGCAAGATGCAGCATCTGCGCGTGGAGCGGAACGACACGGCCTTTACCCGCCAATACGCCAAGGGCCAGGCGATCGAGGTCTGCATCGCCCATGGCGAAGGCAATTACGAAGCCGACGATGCGACGATCGAGCGCATCGAGGGCGAGGGTCTCGTCGCCTTCCGCTATTGCGACGCGAGCGGCCGTGTCGGCGGCGACGCCAATCCCAATGGCTCCCGCAACGACATCGCGGGGATCTATTCCGAAAAGCGCAATGTGCTCGGCCTGATGCCGCATCCCGAGAATCTCATCGATCCGCTTGTCGGCGGGATCGACGGCCGGGCGCTGTTCGAGAGCCTCGGCAGCGCGGCGTAAGCACCCAATCCTTGCCGTCCCCGCAAGGACGATCTGTCCCCCTCCTCCTTGCGGGGAGGGGTTAAGGGTGAGGGCCGCCTCCCGCCATCTCATCAACGCCGCCCGACAGCCTTCGCCACACGCCAGAGCGCCCGCTCGGCCTCCATCGGCGCGATATTCGCATTGGCGCGGGCGCGCGTCTGCGCCTCGCGCAGCGGCTCGATCAAGGCCGCGAGACGCGCCGAGGTCCAGCTCTTCAGCTGCTCCTCCATCAAGGCGCGGTGCATGAAGCCGAAGCCCGAGCGATAGAGCATGTTCACGCCCGCGTCCGGGCGCCCGCCCTCGCGCTCCATGGCGAGCCGGGCGCGATGCAGGGCCACGGCGTAGCGCAGGGCGCCGAAAAGCAGGCTGCCGGCGTCGCCGCCCTGCGCGAAATAGGCGTCGAGCGTCTCGGCCGCGCGCCCGGCAAAAGCCGCCGCCACAACGCGGTCGCTGGCGATGCTGGAGGCATGGGCGACGATCGCCTCGACATCGGCCGCTTCGACATGCTCGCGGCCATGCATGTAGAGGACCAGCTTTGCCAGCTCGGCGCGACTCATCAGCCGGTCTTCGCCGAGCGCGGCGAGGAGCAGCGCGCGGGCCTCGGGCGTCGCCACGAGATTGGCCTCCCGCAGGGTGCGGTCAACCAGCGCATGAATGTCCTGCTCGGTATCCGGCAGGCATTCGACGCCGGCGCCTTGCTTGGCGCCCTCGACGAGCTTGCGCAGCGGCGCGTCCTTCTTCAGCGCGCCGGCGGTGAGCACCACCGTGCAGGCGGCCGGCGGCGCGGCGATGAGCGACGTAATCGCGGGAATGACGGATTTCGTCCCCGTCTCCACGAGGATCGCGCGGCGGCCGCCGAAAAGCGGCGTGGTGTTGGCCTCGTCGAGAAGGGTCAGCGGATCGGCCGAAACGGCGTCGCCTGAAAGTTCGACGAACTGGAACGGATCGCGCCGGTCGTCGACGCGCTTCCCGATGATGGCCTGCGCCCGCTCGCGCACCATTCCGGCGTCGGAGCCATGGACGAGGAAGAGAAAGACGCTTTCGGGCGGCGACGCGACGAAGCGTTCCGCGTCGCGGTTGGAGACGGCGACCATCTAGCCCCCTTCCCTGTCCCCTCCTGCGTCAGCGAACGAGGGTGGGCGCGGGCTCCCGCACGGCCATTTCCGTCGCTATGCGCGTGCGGATCGATTCGGCGATCACCTTCGCGTCCCGGATTTCCGCGTCGCGCGCGGCGCGGACGTTGGAGAAGCGGTTCGAGAAGCGGTCGTAGCTCGCTATGTTGAAGGCCGTGCCCTGTGTCACCACCACATTCTGCGGCCAGGTGACGAGCTTGTAATCGGCGTCGACGATGACAGTCGCGGAGGTGGCGCGGCCCGTGACCGTGTCGAGGATCGGCGTCTGCACGCGCTCGCGGAGAGTGACGCTCAGGCGATAGCGGGGCGCCACCGCCGAGCCCGTGCCATTGAAGCCGTAAATCAGGTCGTTGCGCAGATAATGCCCGATGCGGCCGGGAATTTCGTCGACCTCGATGGCCTGGAGTTCGGAGGCCAGCGGCGAGGCGTCGAAGGCGCCATTGGCGCCGTAAAGCGGCTGAATGCAGCCCGCGAGCGGAACCGCGGCGCCGAAGGCGAGAAAAGCGAGGAGCGTCCTCATCCCGCGGGCGGCGCCTTTCGGGCGCGCTTCCGGGCGAGGGCCGGCGTCGGCGTTGATCTGCGCCTTGTCACACGACCACATTGACGATCCTCTTCGGCACGAGAATGAATTTCCTGAGCGGCTTGCCTTCCATGGCGCGGATGACCCCATCCTGCGCCAGCGCCTCTTTGCGAATCGTTTCCTCGTCGGCGTCATGCGCGACGATGATCTCGGCGCGCTTCTTGCCGTTGACCTGCACGGGCAGGGTCATCGTCTCCTGGGCCACCAGCGCCGGATCGGCGACCGGCCAGGACGCTTCCGATACCAGCCCTTTATGGCCAAGATCGGTCCAGCACTCCTCGGCGACATGGGGCGTCATCGGCGCGACGAGGCGGATGAGCGCGTCCGCCGCCTCGCGGAAGGCGAAAGCGGCGTCGGCGCCGACGGGCGTTTCGGTCACGGCGTCGAGCGCCGCCGTCAGCTCGTTGACGAATTCGCGAATGCGGGCGATGGCGCTGTTGAAGCGCAGCCGCTCGATATTTTCGCTCACCTGTGCGACCGTCTTGTGCGTGGCCTTGCGCAGTTTCAGCGCATCGTCGCCCATCTCGGCGGGCGCGGCAGCCCCGGCGGGCGCGGCGACGCGGCCGAGTTCGCCCGTGATGCGCCACAGGCGCTGCACGAAGCGCCAGGCGCCCTGCGCGCCCTCGTCTGACCAGATCACGTCGCGGTCGGGCGGGCTGTCGGAGAGGACGAAGAGCCGCGCGGTGTCGGCGCCATAGGCCGCGACGATGTCGTCGGGGTCCACGGTGTTCTTCTTGGACTTCGACATTTTCTCGATCGGGCCGATCTCGACCTCGGCGCCGCCGTCGATCAGGAAGGCGCGGCGCTTGCCGCCCTCGCTTGTTTCGATGCGGATGGCGGCGGGAGAGACCCAGCCGGCGGGACCCTTATAGGTCTCATGGACGACCATGCCCTGGGTGAAGAGCCCCGCGAAGGGCTCCGGCGCGGCGCTATGGCCGGAGTCGCGCATGGCGCGCGCGAAGAAGCGCGAATACAGGAGATGCAGAATCGCGTGCTCGATGCCGCCGATATATTGGTCGACCGGCAGCCAGCGCGCGAGCGCCTCGGCCGAAGCCGGCTCCTTGTCATTGTGCGGGTCGGTGAAGCGCGCGTAATACCAGGACGAATCGACGAAAGTGTCCATCGTGTCGGTCTCGCGGCGGGCCGGCTTGCCGCAGGAGGGACAGGGGACGTTCTTCCAGCTCGGATGGCGGTCGAGCGGATTGCCCGGCTGGTCGAAGGTCACGTCCTCGGGGAGCCGCACCGGCAGATCGGCGTCGGGAACCGGCACGGGACCGCAGGTCTCGCAATGGATGATGGGGATCGGGCAGCCCCAATAGCGTTGGCGCGACACGCCCCAGTCGCGGAGCTTGTAATTCACCTTGCGCACGCCCTGCGGGGCGTTGAAGAGCGCCGTCGTCTCGAGCCTGTTGGCGACATGCTCCTTGGCCTCGGGAACCGTGAAGCCGCTCAGGAAGTCCGAGTTCACGAGCCTGCCGTCGCCGTCGAAGGCTTCGCCGCTCTCTGAAATCTTCTTTTCCAGCGCCGCGGCGTCCTCGCCCTCGGGGCAGACCACGACCTTGAAGCCGAGCCCGTATTTGGTGGCGAAATCGAGGTCGCGCTGGTCATGCGCCGGGCAGCCGAAGATCGCGCCCGTGCCGTAATCCATCAAAATGAAATTCGCGACATAGACGGGAAGCGTCCAGTCCGGATCGAAGGGATGGACGACCCGCAGCCCGGTGTCGAAGCCCTGCTTCTCGGCCGTTTCGATCGCTTCCGCCGAGGTGCCGCCGCGCCGGCATTCCTCGCAAAAGGCGGCGAGCGCCGGATTCTTCCCGGCCGCCGCCCTGGCGAGCGGATGATCGGCGGCGAGCGCGACGAATTTCGCGCCAAAGAGCGTGTCGGCGCGGGTGGTGAAGACCTCGACCTCCCGCGCGTCGTCCAGGGGCCGGGCCAGCGCGAAGCGCACCAGCATGCCCTCGGAGCGGCCGATCCAGTTGCGCTGCATGAGGCGCACCTTCTCGGGCCAGCGGTCGAGCGTATCGAGCGCCTCGAGAAGCTCGGCGGAATAGCTCGTGATCTTGAAAAACCACTGGGTCAGTTCGCGCTGCTCGACGAGCGCGCCCGAGCGCCAGCCGCGTCCGTCGATCACCTGCTCATTGGCCAGCACGGTCATGTCGACAGGATCCCAGTTCACCTTGGATTTCTTGCGATCGACGATCCCCGCCTTCAGGAAATCGAGAAAAAGCTTCTGCTGGCGCCCGTAATATTCCGGGTCGCAGGTCGCGATCTCGCGCGACCAGTCGAGCGACAGGCCGAGCGTCTTGAGCTGGGCGCGCATGGCGGCGATATTGGCGTAGGTCCATTTCGCGGGATGCGCGCCGGTCTGCGCCGCGGCGTTCTCCGCCGGCAGGCCGAAGGCGTCCCAGCCCATGGGATGCAGCACGTCGAAGCCCTTGGCCCGCATGAAGCGGGCGATGACGTCGCCCATCGAGTAATTGCGCACATGGCCCATGTGGAGGCGTCCCGATGGATAGGGGAACATCTCCAGCACGTAATATTTGGGCGCATCGGGCTTGGCCCCGGCCTCGAAGACTTGGCCCTCCTCCCAGACGTTCTGCCATTTCGGCTCGGATTCGGCGAAATTGTATCGGTCGGGTCTCATGCTGGGCGGCTGTCCGGTCAAAGCGTCGGGATTTGCGCTCCTAAATGCCGGTCAGAAGGGGGGATGTCAAAGGGAGAGCGCCGCCCGCCTGCGCTAGGAGGCCCGCCGCTCCTCCGGCTTCGCTGCGAGCCCCATGGCGACCCAGCCGATCCCTTCGAAAAGCAGATTCACGCCCAGGAACAGGCCCAGCACATAGAGCCCCGAGGTCGGCCATTCGGCGAGAATCAGCACGCCCAGAAGCAGGCTCAGCCCGCCCGCGGCGGCGAGCAGCTCGAAGCGCGCCAGATGGCGCAAGTGGTAGGCGAGCACGAGCTTCATGGCGCCGCAGGCGACGAGCAGCACCCCGACCAGCGCCGTGAAGGAGGCGGCGGCGAAGACGGGGAAGCGCGCGGCCGCGACGCCCGCGAGGAGGGTCAGCGTCCCGATGACGCCGAGGAGCGCCGCCCGTCCCCAGGGGCGAATTTGAGAGGCCGTGACGATCTGCCAGCCGCCCGCCACCACCATGGCCGCGGCGATATAGACGATGGCCACGATGGTGGCGGCGAAGACGTTGAAGAGGGCGACGGCGCCGCCAAGGATGAAAAGCGCGCCGAGCGCGACAAACCAGCCCCATTTGCGGTTGAAATGGGCTGTCGCCAGCGCCGGGGGATGGGTGGTGAACGCGTCGCTCGCCATGGTCAGACCTTCCGCCGCGCAGCCCCGCAACGGGGCGGCGAAAATTGCAAACAAGCAAACGGCCGCCGCTCGAATCGGTTCCCGCGCGCAGAGACCTTCCAGCTTGCCCTCTCGGCCCGAGCGCCTTAACCAGCGCATATGACCATCATCGACCGCCTCGAAGGCGCCAGAGCCGCCATTCGCCGCGCCGCTGAAGACTGCGGACGCGACCCCGCGAGCGTCACGCTCGTCTGCGTGACCAAGACCTTTCCGGCGGAGGACATTCTTCCGCTGCTGGAGGCTGGCCATCGCGTCTTCGGCGAAAACCGCGTTCAGGAGGCCATGGGCAAATGGCCTGAGCTTCGCGCGCAATTCGACGGGGTCGAGCTCCACCTGATCGGCCCGCTCCAGTCGAACAAGACCCGCGAGGCGGTCGAGACCTTCGACGTGATCCAGAGCGTCGACCGCGAGAAGATCGCCGCCGCGCTCGCGGATGAAATGAAGAAGCAGGGCAAGCGCCCGCGCCTCTTCGTGCAGGTCAACACCGGGGCCGAGCCCCAGAAGGCGGGCGTGCTTCCACAGGAGGCCGACGCCTTCATCGCCCTCTGCCGCGAGACATATGGGCTCGAGATTTCCGGCCTGATGTGCGTGCCGCCGGTCGAGGAGCAGGCGTCGCCGCATTTCGCGCTCCTCGCCGACATCGCCGCGCGCAACGGGCTGAAGGAGCTCTCCATGGGCATGAGCTCGGATTTCGAGCTCGCGATTCAGCTTGGCGCGACCTATGTGCGGATCGGCTCCGCGATCATGGGCGCGCGCGACTATTCGGCGGGTTGAGCCCCCGCATCAGCGGACCGCGATGGCGACGTTGCGCGCGAGCCTTGGCAGCAGCCGCGCCATGTCCCGCGCCCGCAGCGCCACGCAACCCGCCGTCGGGCCGAGGTCCGCCGTCGCGATGTGAAAGAAGATCGCGCTGCCGCGACCGCGCGTGCGGGGGAGGACGTTGTAGTCCAAGACGCCGACGACATCGTAGAGCGTGTCGTCGCGCCACATCGCTTCGTGGCTGAGCCGCAAGGGCCCGCGCGTCATTCTGTTATAAAGAAAGGAGCGCGGATCGTCGCACCAGACATCGTCGCGGCGGATCGGCCGCCAGGGACGAGGCATGGGCGCGGCGCGGCGCAAATAGAATGAGGACAGCCGCCAGCGCCCGGCGGGCGTCGCGCCGTCGCCCTCGCGTTTGTCATGCGTGACTCCGGCGCGGCCGATGGCGCAAGGAATGACGACAGGCCCCGCGATCATGCGCGCTTCATGCGGCGCGCCGCCGATTCGCCGGGCGACGCGCAGGGTGGTCAGCCGTGTTGAATGTCGGTAGCCCATCGGCGAAGATCGTCCGAAACTGGTTTCTCGCCCTCTTAGCAGAGATCGCCCTGGTCGATGAGCCGAAAATTATTCGTTGCCGGCAGCCCGCAGCTCGTGGCGAGCCTCGGCGAGCACATCGGTTCGCTTTGCGGCTATGAGCCCCGTGCGTTCGACGTCGCCCGCGATTTGACCATTGAGCCGGACGCCCGCCATGCGGCGGCCGCGCTTCTCGACGTCGATTTCTGCGACGCTCCCGCCGTGGCGCGCAGCTTGCGCGCGCAGGGCTTCATGGGCCCTATCGTCATGATCGGCGCGGCTTCCGACGACGCCGACGCCAGTCTGACGCGCCCCTTCCGCTTCGCCGATCTTGCGGCCAGCCTCGCCGCGGGACCCCGAAGCGGCCGCGCTAGCGCGGATTTCGGCGTTCGTCTCACTGAAAAAGAGGCGGCGATCCTCGCACGGCTCGCACAGGCGTGCGGCGCCGTTATCTCCAAGGAGACGCTGCTCGCGGACGTGTGGGGCTATGGCCCGAATGTCACGACGCGAACGCTCGAGACCCACATCCATCGCCTGCGGCGCAAGATCGAGAAAACGCCCTCGCGCCCACGGAAGTTGTTGACAGAAGACGGAGGCTACCGCCTCGCAAACACGCGCGAATAGTTAAAAAACCTTTGCGTTCTATCGCCGCCGGCCGCAAAAATACGATCGAATCGGCGCTTGAAGAACGAAATGACTCTCGACGACGAAATTGACAATCTCAGGCGCATTCCGCTCTTCGCGATCTTCGAGGTCAGCGCCTTGCAGAGGCTCGCTTTCGCGGGCGAGACGCGCCTGCTGCGCTCGGGCGATCCGCTGTTTCAGCGCGGCGACGAGTCGGATGGCGGCTTCATTCTGATGCTGGGCTCGATCGGTCTGACGACGCGGGACGCCCAACTGCCGGCTCATGTGTTGCGGCCATGGGCGCTGATCGGGGAAATGGCGCTCGTCGCCCCGTCCCTGCGCCCGGTCGGCGCGCGGGCGCTGGAGCCGAGCACCGTTTTGAGAATCCGCCGCGCGCTTTTTCTTCAGGTTCTGGAGCAATATCCGCTGACCGCCGCAAGGGTGCGCGATTTTTTCCGCGAAAGGCTCGTCGACTTCACGCGCCATGCCGCCTCCGGCTACGAGGCGCGAGACTGAGGCGCGTTTACGCTACGCGCCAAAATGACACAGAAATGCCACTCGACTCGGGAGGATTCCGGTCTAGATTTTGGTTGTCGTTGCGTTGGCTCGGCGGGCAAGGCGCGCCGCGTCGACCGCACCCGCCAACGGGAGGTATTGTTCATGCGTAAAAGCCTTAAGCTGGCGCTTTCCGGCGCGCTTCTCGGCGCCATGGCGGCGACGTCCGTCCCGACGGAAGCTTTCGCCGGCCCGATGGCCGTGGCCGCGCCGTCAACGGTCGGACTCTCCGCCCCGATCGACAAGGTCGGGTACCGCCGCTGGGGCGGCTATGGCTATCGCCCCTATTACCGCGGCGGCTATTATGGCGGCTATTACCGCCGCTATAATCCGGGCGCGGCGATCGTCGCTGGCGTCGGCCTCGGACTGCTCGGGGCTGGCCTCGCGGCGGCGAACAGCGGCTATTACTATGGCGGCTACTACCCTTATTACGATTACGGATATTATCCGTATTACGGTTACGATTATTACAGCTACCCCTACTGGGGCTGGTGAGGCTCTCCGCCAGAAAGACGCTCGGCGGCGCGACAAGGCGCCGCCGTTTTTTTATCCGACCGACTCCATAAATAGACGAATTGGCTCGAAAGGCGCGCAGAGGCAGGAATGATCAAGGAAATCGCCACGACCCCCTATGCGGACCAGCGCCCCGGCACCTCGGGCCTGCGCAAGAAGGTTCCCGTCTTCCAGCAGCGCCATTACCTCGAGAATTTCGTGCAAGCGATCTTCGACTCGCTTACGGGCTTTGCGGGAGAAACGCTCGTCGTCGGCGGCGACGGCCGCTACTATAATCGCGAAGCCATCCAGAAAATTTTGAAGATCGCGGCGGCCAATGGCTTCGGCCGCGCCGTGGTCGGCAGGGGCGGCATATTGTCGACGCCCGCCGTTTCGGCGCTCATCCGCACGCTGAAAGCCTTTGGCGGGGTGGTTCTCTCGGCGAGCCACAATCCGGGGGGCCCCGATGGGGACTTCGGCATCAAATACAACATCGCCAATGGCGGTCCGGCGCCGGAGAAGGTCACGGACGCCATTTACGAACGCACCAGGACGATTTCGTCCTTCAAGATCGTCGAAGCGGCGGACGTCGACATCGACGGTCTCGGGACGACGCAGCTGGGCGGGATGCGGGTCGAGATCGTCGACAGCGTCGAAAACTACGCCGCCCTGATGCAGACGCTCTTCGACTTCGACCGTATAAGAGAGGCCTTCCGCAGCGGTTTCACCATGCGGTTCGACGCCATGTCGGCGGTGACGGGACCCTATGCGAAGAGGATACTGGAAGACATGCTCGGCGCGGCGCCGGGCAGCGTCATCAATGGCGAGCCTCTGCCCGATTTCGGCGGCCATCACCCCGACCCCAATCTCGTGCACGCCAAACATCTCTACGATCTCGCCATGTCGGCCGCCGCGCCTGACCTCTGCGCGGCGTCGGACGGCGACGGCGACCGCAATCTCATCATCGGGCGCGGGCGCTTCGTCACCCCTTCCGACAGTCTCGCCATTCTCGCCGCCAACGCCCATCTCGCGCCGGGCTACCGGAACGGCATCGCGGGCGTCGCCCGCTCCATGCCGACGAGCGGCGCGGCGGATCGCGTGGCGGAAAAGCTGGGCGTCGCCAGTTACGAGACGCCGACCGGCTGGAAATTCTTCGGCAATCTCCTCGACGCCGGCCTCGTCACCATCTGCGGCGAGGAAAGCGCCGGCACCGGCTCGAACCATGTGCGCGAGAAGGATGGCCTCTGGGCCGTGCTGCTGTGGCTCGATATTCTCGCCGCGCGCAAACAGAGCGTGGACGAGATCGTGCGCGAGCATTGGGCGATCTATGGCCGCAATTATTATTCGCGACACGATTACGAGGAGGTCGACAGCGACGGCGCCCATGGGCTGATCGCGGCGCTGCGCGACAAATTGCCGGCGTTGAGGGGAAAAAGCTTCGGCGCGCTCGCCGTGCAGGACGCCGACGATTTCGCCTATCACGACCCGGTCGACGGGTCCGATTCGCGCCATCAGGGCCTGCGCGTGATGTTTGCGGATGGCTCGCGCATCGTCTATCGCCTCTCCGGCACCGGCACGGCAGGCGCGACGCTGCGCGTCTATATCGAACGCTACGAGCCCGATCCGGCGAAGCAGCTCGTGGAGACCCAGCAGGCGCTCGGCGATCTCGTCTCGCTCTCGCGCGAACTGGCGAACATCGAGCGATACACCGGCCGCGCGGCGCCGAGCGTGATCACCTGATTCACGCCTCGCCTCCCGTGGTCTATAAGAGCGGCCACAGGGGGCGAAGATGAACGAAGCGGCAGCCGTCACGCAGTGGGTCGAGCACGAATCGCGCGCGGCGATTCTCGCCGAGCTTCATGCCCGGCCCTTTCTGCCGCTCGAGGTTCCCCGGCGCATCTATCACTTCGCCTTCGCCACGAGTCACGAGGAGGCGGACGCCGATCGCGCCGCCCTCGGGCGGCTCGCGTCGGCTCATGGAGAGGAGCCGCCGGCGCCCGACGCCAAATTCCACTACTTCGCCTTTGGCGACTGGCGTCTGCGCTGGGAGCAGCATACGGAATTCACGACCTACACCTGGGCGACCGGAGAGGAGGCGGCGACGCCCTTCAGCCATCCCGATCCGGCAGCGGCAGGCGAGATTTCTTTCCGCCCGCCGGGGCGCCTCATCGTCGCGACGCATCTTTGCGTCGTCGACCGAGAGATCCCGCTCGAGGAGATCGCCGCGCTTTTCAATTCGCAAAGCCTGTGCGTCATCGGGCTCGGCAAGGAGGCGGCTCATGCCTTCGCCGATTTCGCCCTCGACGCGCAGGGCTTCACCCGCATGGCGATCCGGCTACTGCATGCGCCGCCGATGGAGGCGGGACGCTTCGCGCAGCGACTTCTGGAAGTCGAGACCTATCGCACCATGGCGCTGCTCGGCCTGCCGCTCGCCCGCGCCATTTCGCCCGATCTCGCGCGGATGGAAGAGGAGCTTTCCGACATCACCCACGCCCTCCGGGCGGCGCAGGACTCGCAAGGCAATCATCATTTGCTCAAGCGGCTCTCCGATCTGCTCGCCGCCAATGAGGCCCTCGCGACGCGCGCCGCCTTCCGCTTCGGCGCAAGCCGCGCCTATCACGCGTTGGTGAAGAACCGGCTCGATCTCCTGCAGGAGACGAAGGAGGGGCAATATCCCACCGTCTCCAATTTCCTGAGCGCCCGCCTCGATCCGGCGATCGAGACCTGCAACGCCGTGGAGGCGCGGCAGACCCGCTTCTCGACCGACGTGGCGCGCACCACCAATCTCATGCGCACGGGCATCACGCTCGACATGGAGCGCCAGAACGGCGCGCTGCTCGACGACATGGTGCGCCGCACGCGCTTGCAGATGCGCCTGAACCGCATGGTTCAGGGCATTTCGGTCGCGGGCCTCGCCTATTATCTCGTGGGCCTCTTCGCCTTCGTCGCCAGGGGCCTGAAAGAGGCGGGGATCATTCCGGTGGCGATGTCGGCGGACATGGCCGACTCCATCGCCGTGCCTTTCGCGGTCCTGCTGTCATGGGCCTTCATGGCCCGCGTGCGCCGCCTCTCGACCCGCGCCGCCAAGGAAGAGCAGGTCGAGTGATTATTCGACGTCGAGCGGCGCGACGCCCTTCGGCGCGCCATTCTCGCCCAGCGTGATCTTCTCGACGCGCGCCTCGGCCTCCGCAAGGAGCTTCTCGCAGCGGTCCTGCAGAGCCTTGCCCCGCGCATAGAGGCGCACGGAATCGTCGAGCGAAACGGAGCCTTTCTCCAGTTCGGCGACGATGCGCTCCAGCTCCTGCATGGCCTTCTCGAACGGCATGGCGGAGAGGTCTTCGGCGGCGGCGGCGTTCTCGTTCGTCATAAGCGGCTTTCTAGCCCAGCCGCGCGCCAATGGCTATTGCCGGGGGTCAATGATCGGCGGGCTCCGCATGGCCGACGATGCGCAGGATTTCGGGGAACCGCTCACGCACGCGGCGCTCCAGCTCGTCCACGGCGGCATGGACGGTCTCGACCGGAACGGCCGCATCGACGGCGCAGTGATAATTCACCACGAGGCCGCCGGCCGTCTCCCGCACCCGCACGTCGTGTATATTGGCGATGTAGCCGACGACGCCGCTGTAGCTGTCGAGGGCCGCCGCAATGTCTCCGGCGAGCGGCGAGGCGAGGTCGCGCCCGATGAGGACATGGGGCGCGAGCGGCTCGATATGGGTCTCGATTTCGACGTCCGCGCCGAACTCGTCGCGGATGGCGCTTTCGAAATCCGTGGCGATGGCGTGGGCGCGGCCGATGGGCATGGCGCCGTCGAGTTCGATGTCGAGGCCGATGGCGAGCCGCTCGCCGATCTGCTGGGCGATGACGTGATGCGCCATCAAGTGGCGGCGCGCCGCGACGAGCATGATGCGCTCCACGACCGTCTCGTCGTCGAGCGCCAGCGCATCGGCCGTCACGGTGATGCGGGCATGGGGCGCGACCGCGAGGATGGCGTCGGAAACCGCCGCCTTGATCCGCGCGGCCTGCTCCACCCGCAGCGTGCGGGCGACGGCGATCGTCGCCTCGCCGATCACCTCCGCGCCGGCGCTGCGCAGCCGCAGCGTGTCGAGCGCCATCACGCCGGGCACGTCGAGAATCGCCCGCTCGATCTGCGGCGTGAGGTCGCGCGGGGCGGCGTCGAGCAGCGTGTCGATGGTGCGCCGGCCGAGGCGATAGCCGGCGACCGCGATGAAGGCCGCGACGCCGAAGGAGGCGAGCGCATCCCCTTGAGGAAAACCGTAATGCGCCGCGGTCACCCCGATCAGTGCGAGGATCGAGGAGACGAGATCGCTGGCGAAATGGATCGCGTCGGCGGCGAGCGCGTCGCTGCGCTCCTCCTTTGCAATGGCGGCGAGCTGCCGGGAGCGGACGAAATCGACGAGGATGGAAACCAGGAGCACGCCATAGGCCGGCCAGCCGGCCAGAATTTCCACATGAGGCTCGCCAAGCCGTCGGATGGCCTCGCCCACGACGATCAGCGCCAGGCCGAAGAGGAGGCCGGTCTCGACAAGCGCGGCGAGCGCCTCATATTTTCCATGGCCATAGTGATGTTCGGCGTCTGCCGGCTTCTCGGCCTCGCGCACGGCGTAATAAGTGAGGGCCGTCGCGCCGGTGTCGACGAAGCCGTGGCCCGCCTCGGAGAGGAGCGCGAGCGACCCCGACCATAGCCCCGCCGCGAGCTTGGCGGCGGCCAGGAGGGCGCTGGCGGCGATGGAGGCGCGGGCGGCGGCGAGCTTGCGGCTGGCTCCGGCGGCGTCGAGCGCTCTGGTTTCGGTCATGCTGGCCCTCTATAGGCGCAAAGGTCGACGGGGCGCTGCCTAGCAAGACCGCCGCCCGGCGGCAAACGGCTGAAGCCGACGATCGGCTCATTCGATGGGAGTTGTGAGGGATGAAATTTCTGCATTCGATGATCCGCGTGGGCGATCTCGACCGTTCGCTGCATTTTTTCTGCGACATTCTGGGACTGAAGGAAGTGCGACGCACCGAGAATGATAAGGGCCGCTATACGCTCGTCTATCTTGCGGCGCCCACTGATCTGGATGAGGCCAGACGAAGCGGCGCGCCGACGATCGAGCTGACCTATAACTGGGATGAGCACGAATATGGCGGCGGCCGCAATTTCGGCCATCTGGCGTTCGCAGTGGAGGACATTTACGAGATTTGCGAAAGGCTTCAGAAAGCAGGCGTGACCATTTCCCGCCCGCCGCGCGACGGCCACATGGCCTTTGTGCGCACGCCGGACGCCATTTCCATCGAACTGCTGCAAAAAGGCGAGCCGCTGCCTCCCAAGGAGCCCTGGGCCTCGGCCGCCAATGTGGGCGTCTGGTGAGGCTCAGGGACGCTGCGCCGCACAAGCTTCGCTGACTGGTCTGCTTTTCGCATGCGCAGCGACGAATTTTTACCTTCCGCATGAAACTTCGGCGCAAGTGGCGCGTTGCGTTCATACGGAGGCGCTGCATGGGCGCGTAGCGTCTCCTCGTCGTACAACTTGTCGCTGCTCGTCGTACCCCGGTCACAGTGGGAGCGTAGAGCGGTTATGCGTCGCGAACCATGAGTTTGCCAACGAAGCTCTTGGCTCGACCGATGCGCCCGGCCTCTTTTCGAGGCCAGGTTTTTCCAAGGTGGACGGCTCGATGCACTGGCGCGCGGGCTGTTCGGCTTTTCATCGAAGCGCGCGAGAAGCGCGCCAATGAAGAGGGCAAAAGAGGCTGAAACAAGTAAGAGAAGCGGAGGACACCATGCTGGTTGCGGATCTCATTCATTCCTGCTCCAACGAGATGGTCGCCCAGGCTGCGCTTTCGTGCATCGGCGGCCGTTTCGCCGAGCGCGTGCGCGTCGCCGCGCATCAGAAGGGCATGGGTGTGGGGAGATTCGTCGCCGCGGTTGTACGTGAGTTTGCGCGCCGGGCGGATGATGGCGTTCGCGATGCGCTGCGGGAGAGGATAACGGGCGACGACCAGCCTTTGCTCATGGGCCTGCGCGCGGTGCTCGAACCGGCGCTCGAGGACGGAGCGCTCTTCTTGGATGACGACGTCGTTCTCGGCCGGCCCCTGCCGATCGAATTGAGCTGCCTGGGCCTGCATCAATATCAGTAAAAAACACTCCGGCTTTACGCATCGAAAGCGGCGCCGTCGGGCGTCGCTTTCTTGATTCAAGGGCCTATATCTACCGGCAGCGAAGCTTTCGAGCGCCGGTCGAGCGACGGCTCCCGCCGGTTTTCGCCGAGCGAGGTAGCGGGGATGGGCCATTTTCTCGATCAGGCGCAGATCGCCTCGGTTCTCTCGGCCTATGGCTATTGGGCGATTTTCGCCGTCGTGGCGCTCGAAAGCTCCGGCCTGCCGCTTCCAGGCGAGACCATGCTCGTCGGCGCGTCCATCTACGCCAGGCTCTCGGGCGCGCTGTCGATCGACGCCATCGTTCTGGCGGCCGCTGGCGGCGCGATCGTCGGCGATAATATCGGCTACTGGATCGGCCGCGAGTTCGGCTATCGCTTCCTCGAACGGCATGGTTGGCGCGTGGGAATCGGCGCCAGCAAGCTGCGACTTGGCCAATATCTTTTCTACAAATGGGGCGGCGCCATCGTCTTCTTCGGCCGCTTCGTCGCGCTGCTGCGGATTCTCGCGGCGCTGCTTGCAGGCGCCAATCGTCTGCCGGCGGGGCGCTTCTTCCTCTTCAACGCCGCGGGCGGCGTCGTCTGGGCGATGGTCTTCGGCTTTGGCGCCTATTACCTCACGGCGGGCTTCGAGAAGGTGCACGGCCCCCTCGCGACGCTTGGCGTCCTGTGCGCCATTGGCGGCGGCTTCATGCTGTGGCGCTATTACAAGGCGAACGAGGCGCGGCTGATGCGCGAGGCGGACGACATGCTCTCCCAGCGCGGCGGCGGCTCTAGCTGAAACGAGGACCGAGCCGGGCGGCCGCCAGCGCCCGGGACAGGTTTTTGGCGAGTTCCGCTTTCTGATCCGGCCCCAGAAAACTGCCGACCTCGACCGCCTCGCCGCGAAAGACCAGCGCCACGCTCTGCGTCCCGAATTCCTCGTGCACTTTCTGTTCGAGACGCACCCATGAGGGATTGAAACGCCATTCTCGCCGCCGCCCGCCGGCGCCGACCTTTGCGAAGACGAGTTCCAGCGGCGTCAGGTCGAGCGTCTCATAAGCGCGCGCGTCGCGGAAGCTGACGCGGAAGGCGACAAAGAGGGCAAGCGCGTCGAGCCCCATGAAGCCCGCGACCGGCCAGGCGCCCATGAAAAGAAAGGGGATGGCGAAGACGCCCTGCGCGACGCAAAAGACCACGATCAGCAAGTAGAAACCGCCGGGGGTCAAGGATCGGTGCGGCGTCAGGCGCGTCTGAAAGATGGGTTCGTCAAAAGGATCCGACATGGGCGAGCAGCGTCTTTCGTCCCTCCGAACGTAAAGATATAACGCGCCGATGGCAGGAAGAAACAGCGCAGGCTCGAAGAGCGCGGCGAGAGGGCGCAAGCGCGCCGCGCCGCCCGCGGAGGCCGCACGCATCGAAGCGATCTTCGCCCGCCTCGCCGAGGCCAATCCCGAACCGAAGGGCGAACTCCATTACACGAATCCCTTCACCCTCCTCGTCGCCGTCGTGCTCTCGGCGCAGGCGACGGACGCCGGGGTGAACAAGGCGACGCCTGCCCTCTTCGCTCTGGCCGATACGCCCGAGAAAATGGTCGCGCTCGGCGAGGAGCGGGTTCGCGAGGCGATCAAGACCATCGGCCTCTTTCGCACCAAGGCGAAGAATGTCGTGGCGCTGTCGCAGATGCTGATCGAGCGGCACGGCGGAAGAGTGCCTCGAACGCGCGAGGAGCTGATCGCCCTGCCCGGCGTCGGCCGCAAGACGGCGAATGTGGTGCTCAACATTGCATTCCATCAGCCGACCATCGCGGTGGACACGCATATCTTCCGGGTGTCCAACCGCCTGCCGATCGCGAAGGGCGCGACGCCGGAAGCGGTTGAAGCGGGACTCGAGGCGGTCGTGCCGGAAAAATACCTGCTGCACGCGCACCACTGGCTCATTCTGCACGGGCGTTATGTGTGCAAGGCCAGGAAGCCGGAATGCGCGCGGTGCATTCTCTATGAGTTGTGCACGTTCAAGCAGAAGACGGCTTGAAAAGGCGGATCGAGAAGCGCCCATGCGCCGCAGAGGTGGCGCCCCCGCCCCTATCCCGCTCCCTCCAGGAGCCGCATCGCCGCCGCGCGCGCTTCGTCGGTGATCGCTGCGCCTGAGAGCATGCGCGCGATCTCCTCGCGCCGTTCGGCCTCGGCCAGAACGGCGACGCGCGTCGCCACGCGCTTTTCCTTGCCCTTCGCCGGGGCGCCCTTGCTGATGCGCAAATGCCGGCTCGCGCGGGCGGCGACCTGCGGCGCGTGAGTGACGGCGAGAACTTGCGCGCGTAAGGCGAGCCGTGCGAGGCGCTGGCCGATGGCGTGCGCCACCGCGCCGCCGACGCCCGTGTCGATCTCATCGAAGACGAGCGTGGGCGCCGAGCCGCGATCCGCGAGCACGACCTTCAGGGCCAGCATGAAACGCGCGAGCTCGCCCCCGGATGCGACCTTGGTCAGCGGACCCGGACGCGAGCCCGGATTGGTCTGCACCCAGAATTCGACGCGGTCGATCCCCTCCGGCCCGGGATTCTCGGGGTCGCTCGTGATCTGCGTCGAGAAATGCGCGCCCTCGAGCTTGAGGGGCGCGAGCTCCGCGTCGACGAGGGCGTCGAGCGTCTTCGCCGCCTTTCGGCGCGCGGCGGAGAGCGCGCGCGCCGACTCGTCATAGTCGGCCTTGGCCGCCTCGAGCCCCTTGCCGAGCGCGACGAGCCGCGCCTCGGAGGCGTCGAGCGCCGCGAGGTCGTCTGCAAATTTAGCCGCGAGACGCGGCAGCTCCGGCACGGGAACCTGATATTTGCGCGCGGCCCCGCGCAGGGCGAAAAGCCGCTCCTCGACGCGCTCCAGTTCGGCCTGATCGAAACGCGTCTCGGCGAGGGCCTGCTCCAGCGCCTGTTCGGCGAGGCCGAGCGCGTCGACCGCCTGCGCCAAAGCGCGGGCCGGCGGCTCCAGAATCGTGGGCGCCTGCGTCAGGCGGCGTTCGAGCCGGCGCGCGGTTTGCGCGATCTCGGCCGCCGGGCCGCGCTCGTCGGCGAAAGCGGCGAGCGCATCGCGAATGTCGGTCGCAACCTTTTCGGCGCGCTGCATGAACAGGCGCCGCTCGGCCAGCGCCTCCTCCTCGCCCTCTTGCGGGCCGAGCTTCGTCAGCTCCTCATGGGCGTGGCGGAGATAATCGGCCTCGGCCCGCGCCCTGGCGATGCGCGCCTCCTCCTCGGCGAGCAGGCGGCGCGCCGCCTGCCAGGCGCCATGCCTCGCGCGCGTCTCCCCCGCCTGCCCGGAAAGGCCGCCATGCGCATCGACCAGCGCGCGATGGGCGTTCGGATCGACGAGCGCGCGGTCGTCGTGCTGGCAGTGAATTTCGACGAGTTCGCCCCCGATGGCGCGCAGCGCCTGCGCCGTCGCCGGCTGATCATTGACGAAGCCGCGGGTGCGCCCGTCGGCCGCCTGCACCCGGCGCAGCACAAGTTCGTCCTCGGAGGAGAGGCCAAATTCGCGCGCCGCGAGATGGGCGGGATGATCGGGTGCCAGATCGAAGACCGCCGTCACCTGCCCCTGCTCGCAGCCCGCGCGCACGAGCGAGGCGTCGCCGCGCCCGCCGAGCGCGAGCATGAAGGCGTCGAGCAGGATCGACTTGCCCGCGCCCGTCTCGCCGGTGAGCGTCGTCAGCCCCGGCCCGAAGTCGAGATCGAGCGCATCGATCAGCACGATGTCGCGTATGGACAGACGGACCAGCATGACGCTCTACTTTAATCGCGCAGCCGCCGCGGGGCGCGGCGCGGCGGCCATTATTCTGTGGACGGCAAAGGCGATTCGCCGCTTCGCGGGGAGGTTGGCATGGCCGATGACGAAATCAACCGTGTTCGCGCGCTCCTCGCCGCCAGGCCGCGCCCGGTCGACTGGGCGGAGCGGCGCGCGCGGATCGAGGAGATCGGCGCCCATTGGCCGGTCGCGTCCGATATCGCCCTGACGCCCGTAACAATCGGCGGGCTCGCGGCCGAATGGTCGCTCGCGCCGGGCGCCGATCCGTCCCGTGTCCTGCTGTTCTTCCACGGCGGCGGCTATTGCTCGGGTTCGATCGTGAGCCATCGCCGCATGGTCACGGAAGCGGGCCGCGCCGCCGGGGCGCGCACCCTCGCGGTCGCCTATCGGCTGGCGCCAGAGCATCCCTTCCCCGCCGCGCACGACGACGCCTTCGCCGCCTGGCGTTTTCTGGAGGCGCAGGGACTTTCCGCGAAACACGTCGCCCTTGGCGGCGATAGCGCCGGCGGCGGACTTTGCGTGGCGCTGGCGACGCGGCTGCGCGATGGCGGCGCCGCGACGCCGGCCTGTCTGTGGCTCTCGTCGCCCTGGACGGATCTCACCCTATCGGGCGAGACGCTCGCAACAAAAGACGCCGTCGATCCGTTGATCCACAAGCCCTATCTCGAGGAGCTTGCGAGCGCCTATGCCGCGGGCGCCGACCGTAAGGACCCGAGGCTCTCGCCGCTCTTCGCCGATCTGGCGGAGCTGCCGCCCCTGCTCATACAGGTCGGAGCGGCGGAGACGCTTCTCTCGGATTCGACGCGCTTCGCCGAGGCGGCGGGCGCCGCGAATGTGGCGGTCACGCTGGAAATCTGGCCGCATATGATTCACGCTTGGCAGATGTGGAACGCCGGCCTCGCGGACGGCCGGCGCGCGCTGGCGCAGGCGGGCCGCTTCCTGCGGGCGCATCTCGCCCCGTAAGACCTCAGATGGCGTGCAGGGTCTTGCCGATCTTGGAGAGCCAGGAATCGGTATATTCGTGCGGCGCCAGCCCGTCGCTCTTCAGCAGCTCGACAGCGTCCTTGTACCACTGCGAATCCGGGAAATTGTGCCCTAGAATCGCGGCCGCGGTCTGCGCCTCATTGGTGACGCCCATGGCGAGATAGGCTTCGGTGAGGCGATAGAGCGCCTCCTCCGTATGTCGGGTGGTCTGGAATTTGGACAGAACCTCGTGGAACCGGTTGATGGCCGCGGGATAGTTCTTGCGCGTGAGATAGAAGCGGCCGACCTGCATTTCCTTGGCGGCGAGCTGGTCGCGGGCGACGCCCATCTTGTAACGCGCGTCGGCGACATATTCCGACTTCGGATATTTGGTGACGAGCTCCTGGAAGATCGAAAGCGCCTTTTCCGCAGACGACTGGTCGCGCATCACGTCCGGCACCTGATTATAATAGGACATGCCGGCGATGTAATAAACGTAAGGCGTATCGGCCGAGTTCGGATAGAGCCCGATGTAGCGCTGCGCAGACTGCACCGCATCGTCATAGGCGGGCTTTTCGAACTGGGCGTGGATCGTCATGAGCAGGCCTTTGCGCGCCCATTCCGATGACGGATAGGTCTTCTCGAGCTCGGAGAATCTCTTCGCGGCGCCCTCGTAATCCTTTGCTTTCAGCTTGGCGAGGCCCTGGTTGTAGAGTGTGTCGGCCGGAACGTCGGGCGTGACTTCCATCTTGTATTTTTCGCCGCCGCCGAGAAGCCCGAAGCCGCTGGTGATCGAATCCATCAGATCGGCGCGGGCGGGCGCAGCGGAGAAGGCCAGGGCGGCTGCGACGAGCAAAGCGGACGAGCGGAAGGAAGCGTTGGAAAGCGACATATCAAGTGCCCCTTGCGGCAATGAGCAGCAGCCCCCGACGCTGCCGCGCGACGTTTTAGCCTAATCCGCCGCGCCCCGCCACTCGCGGCGCCGGCGGCCGGCCCGCGTCATCGCGGCGCTGGCTGCGCGTTGCGACGGAGAGTGATCTGCGAGAAGGAAGGATTTTCTTCTGGCGAGATTATGGCGAGGGCTGAAGCATGGGCCGCTCGCTGGCCTCTGCGGCCTCCGCGCGCGCCAGCGCGCCCGCCTGCATCGCCGCCTCGAGCAGCGCCATATTGAGCCCGTGTCCGCCCCTGAAGGAGCGAAAAGCGCCGACGATCGGGGCGCCGGCCAGGGCGAGGTCGCCCACCACGTCGAGCATCTTGTGGCGCAGGCATTCGTCGGCGTAGCGCAATCCTTGCGGATTCAACACAGTCTCGCCATCGAGCACCACGGTATTTTCCAGAGTGGCGCCGAGCGCGAGCCCCGCCCGCCACAAACGCTCCGCGTCGCGCAGGAAGCCGAAGCTGCGGGCGCGCGCGAGTTCGGCGCGAAAGCTCTGGGGCGTCAGCGCCAGTCTGCGCCGCTGGCGGCCGATCGGCCCTTCGAAGGCGATCTCCACGTCGAGACTCAGGCCGCGCGCGGCCGGGATGAAGGCCGCCCAGGCGGCGCCCTGCGAGACCCGCACGGGCTTGACGACGCGCAGGCAGGCGCGCGGCGCGGCGAGCGCGACGACGCCCGCCTCGTCGATCGCCTCGACGAAAGCCTGAGCCGATCCGTCCATGGCCGGAACTTCGTCGCCTTCGACCAGAACGAGCGCATTGTCGAGGCCGAGTCCGGCGAGCGCGGCGAGAAGATGCTCGACGGTCGAGACGCTCGCCTCGCCGGACGAGAGGCGCGTGCGCATCTGCGTGGCGTCGACCCCACGCCAGTCGGCGCGCAACTCGGCTCCGCCGACGCTGAACGCCACGCCCGAATTTGCGGCGGCGGGAAGAAGCGTCACCCTGGCTGGCCGGTCGCCATGCACGCCCCGGCCCGAGAGAACCGCGGGCCTGGCAAGCGTGGTCTGCGCCGCACGCGCGAAAAGGCTCGAAACCGATGAGGGTCGGGACTTCGGGCGAATGAGAAAAATCCTCCCCCGTGAGGCTTGGCCGACGATCCGGATTTACCGCGAAGATTAGCTCAATCGGGCCGCCGGGCTCCAGTAACGCTTTCTTACAGTTTATTACAGAGAAGCCCCGCCAAAAACAAAGGCCCGCGCAAAGCGGGCCCTTGTCGAGGCGGGCGCCTGATGGTCAGTGGCTCGACTGCCGGCGCAGGAAGGCCGGGATTTCGAGATGGTCGTCCTCGGCAGGGCGCGGCTGCGCCGGACGGCGGCCATGCGGGTCGAGCGCGGCGTGCGCCGGCTGCGGCGCGCCGGCCGGACGCTTGCCATATTCCGACACCGTCGAGGGCTGCTGCGCCGGGGCGCGCGGCGGCGCCGGGGGCTGATGCTGCGGCGCAGGGGCGCCCGGCATCCCGTCCTCCTGACGGCTCGCGCCGAAGGAGGCGAGGCGCTCGAAGATCGACTTACGGCGCGGGTCGTGGACCGCCTCGCCGCGATGCTGGCGCATCTGATCCTGAACCGGCTTGGGGAAGTCCTCGATCGACGGCATGCGCGGCGTGCGCGGCATTTCCGGCGGCGGCGGCACATAGCCCGTCGGCGCGGGCTCGGCCATCATGCGCTGCGCCGGCTCCTGCATGCGCGGGTCGCCATAGGTCGGGCGGGCGCCGACCGGCTCGAGATAGACGCCATTGGTCGTCATCTGGGGCGGCGCCGCCGGCGCCTGCTCGGCGTAATAGGGCGAGGGCGCCGGCTCGCGCATTTCCGGCTGATAGGCCGGCGCAGGCGCGCGCTCGGGCATGGCGTAGACCTGCGCCGAGGTTTCGACGACCGGGATGGCCGAGGGCTGCGGCTTCGCCTGCTGCTGCAGCTGGGCGCGCATGCGCTCGGCCGCCTCCGCCATACGGGCCGCGCTCGTCGGATCGTCGGCGGTGATCGCGGCGAGATCGATGCCGGTGGCGACGACCGAGACGCGCACGACGCCCTCGAGCGCCGAGTCGAAGGTGGCGCCGAGGATGATGTTGGCGTCCTCGTCCACTTCCTGACGGATGCGGCTCGCCGCCTCGTCGACTTCATAGAGCGTGAGGTCGTGGCCGCCGGTGATCGAGATCAGCAGGCCGCGCGCGCCCTTCATGGACACTTCGTCGAGCAGCGGATTGGCGATCGCCGCCTCGGCGGCGAGATTGGCGCGGCGCTCGCCCGTGGCTTCGCCCGTGCCCATCATGGCCTTGCCCATGCCGCGCATGATCGAACGCACGTCGGCGAAATCGAGATTGATGAGGCCCTCTTTCACCATGAGATCGGTGACGGAGGCGACGCCCGAGTAAAGCACCTGATCCGCCATGGCGAAGGCGTCCGCGAAGGTCGTCTTTTCGGTCGCGATGCGGAACAGGTTCTGGTTCGGGATGACGATCAGCGTGTCGACGCATTTCTGGAGTTCGCAAATGCCGGACTCGGCAATGCGCAGGCGGCGCTGGCCTTCGAAATGGAAGGGCTTGGTGACGACGCCGACGGTGAGAATGCCCATCTCGCGCGCGATCTGGGCGATCACCGGCGCCGCGCCCGTGCCCGTGCCGCCGCCCATGCCGGCGGTGACGAAGCACATATGCGCGCCCTGGAGCTGCTCGCGAATTTCCTCGCGCGCCTCCTCGGCGGCGGCGCGGCCGACTTCCGGCTGCGCGCCGGCGCCGAGGCCCTCGGTCACCTGCAGGCCCATCTGGATGACGCGCTCGGCCGGCGACGAGGCCAGCGCCTGCGCGTCCGTGTTGGCGACGAGGAAGTCGACGCCAGAAAGACCGGACGAGATCATGTTGTTGACGGCGTTGCAGCCGCCGCCGCCGACGCCGCACACCATGATGCGGGGCTTCAATTCCCTCAATTCGGGCGCTTTGAGATTAATCGTCATTTGCCAGGCCTCTCGGAATTTACACAGCTCTTCGGCGTCGGTTGTTCCAATCCTTGGACGCCCCGTCGCCGAACGCTTCGTCCTCGGTTATTTGTTCGAGGCCCGGCGTTTCAGGCCGGATTGCCTCAATGGGGAGAATCACTTGGCCGCGATTCTAGAAGCTTTCCTTTAACCATCTACCCACTCGCCTCATGTAGCCGTCCGTTCCCGTCGCCGTTCGCTCGGCGCGGTGGGGCTCGAAATATTCGCGCGCCGCGACTTGCGGAAAGACGAGCAGTCCCGCCGCCGCCGCAAAGGCGGGCGAGCGCGCGGGATCGGGAAGACCTTCGACGCCGATCGGGCGTCCGACGCGGACCTGGCCGCCGAGAATGCGGCGCGCAGACTCCGCCGCGCCGGTGAGCTGGCTGGCACCGCCGGTGAGAACGATGCGGCGGCTCGGGCCGGACGGATGACCAGCGCGCGCCAGACGGTCGCGAAGAAATTCTAAAGTCTCCTCGATGCGCGGGCGGATGATTCGCACGAGGTGGGACTTTGGCGCGTGAGCCTTGTGGTGGCCGTGCTCCCCGACGTGTACGAAAGAGACCGTCTCTCGCTCGTCCGAGGTCGAGGAAATGGCGGAGCCATGAAACGTCTTGAGGCGCTCCGCGTCCGCGAGCCGCGCGTCGAGGCCGCGGGCGATGTCCATGGTGACATGATTGCCGCCGAGCGTCACGGCGTCGAGGTGCGTCATCTCGCCATGCGCGAAGACCGCGAGCGAGGTCGAGCCCGCGCCCATGTCGACGACGATGACGCCCATTTCGGCTTCGTCCGGCTCGAGCACCGAGAGGCCGGCGACATAAGGCGCGGCGGCCATGCCGGCGACGCCGAGGTGGCCGCGCTCGACCGCGAGAAGAAGATTGCGCGCTGCGGCGTGATCGCAGGTCGCCACATGCAGATCGACGCCGAGTTCCTCGCCGATCATCGCCTTGGGCTCGCGTATGCCGTCGACGCCGTCGAGCGAGAAGCCAGTGGGCAGCGAATGCACGGCGACCCGGCCGCGATGCAGATGATGCGCCGCCGAGGCCTCCAGCACGCGGTGAATATCGGCCGCCGCCACCTCACGCCCGCCGATGGCGCGCTTAGCGGTGAAATGCTCGGAGGCCAGCCGCCCGCCGGAGGCGGTGACGATGACGCGGTCGATCTGGACGCCGGCCATGCGCTCGGCGGCGTCGACCGTCTGGCGAATGGCGCGCTCCGCCTCGTCCATGTCGATGACGAGGCCGTTCTTGACGCCGAGCGACCGCTGATGGCCGATGCCCAGCACGCGGACCCGATGGGTGCGCCAGTCGCCGGGCGCAGTCTGACTCGCCGGCGTGAGGCGGGCGATCAGGCAGGCGATCTTCGACGTGCCGACGTCGAGCGCGGCGAACGTCGCAGAGCGACGCGACGCGAGGGGCTTCAAACGCGGCAATACGAGTTGGGGCTTCATAACGCTAACCACCCGTCTTCTTGGATTTGTGCGGAAGCGCCGCCTCACGCGCGGCGGCGGCCTCCTCGGTCAGGCGCACGGCGACGCGATCAGGCGCGCGCAGGTCAATCGACATCACATCCTTCTCGAGAATTCTCGCCTCGCGCTGGAGGCGCAGCAGAGTTCCCACGGCGCGCGCGGGATTTTCCTCCGGCAGCTTGATCAGCATGCCGTTGGTCATGTCGAGATCCCAGCGGCGGCCGGACACCAGCACGCCGGCCTTCACGCGCTGCGCCAGATCGCCGAGCCCGGCCATCAGTTGCAGGAATTCCGGCAGCCGCTTCTGCGCGCCCTCGCCGACGACGAACGGCAGGCCGAGGTATCTCTCGTCGCGCAGTTCGTCGATGGCGACGCCGTCGTCCGCGACGACCGTGATCCGGCCGTCCTGCTGCCAGAGCGCATGCGGCCGACGCTCCTCGATCGCGATGACGAGTCGATTGGGATAGAGCTTCATCACCCGCGCCGATTTCACGAGGGGGATCGCCATCAGCCGCTCGCGCACCTCGGCGGCGTCCAGGAAAGGCAGCGAGTTGCGGGCGTCGACGCCCCCGGCCCGGAGCAACTCCTTCTCGGTCAGCCGCGACTGGCCGGTGATGGTCACCCCCGCAATATCGAAGCCGATGGCGCGGGCGGCGATGTCCCAGGGCTGGCCCTCGCGCGCGACGAGCGCGTCATAGCCGCCGTTCTGCACCATGCCGGCGAAGCCGACGCCGCCAAAAAGCAGGGCGAGGCCGAAAAGGCCGACGCCGGGCCGCCCCAGAAAGGCGAAGCGGTCGAGAACAGGCAGGTCCGCCGCGCGGCGGCGCGGAACGGCGCGGGGAGGAACGGCGTTGGCGGCGGACGCGGCGGAGGGAATGGGGCCGCCGGCGACGGCGGCCTGGGGCTCGGCGGCAGGAAAATGAACGAGCGGAAGGGCAGTCGTCTGCCCTAACGATCGCAGGATGCGTCTTCCACCATCCATTTGACGAGCTCGCCGAACGAAAAACCTGCAAAAACCGCCATTTCTGGCACGAGCGAGGTCTCCGTCATCCCCGGCTGCGTGTTGACCTCCAATACGACGAGTTCCCCCGTGCCTTCGGGGCGGTCGTCGTATCGGAAGTCGGCGCGGCTGACGCCGCGACAGCCGAGAGCTCTGTGAGCCTCGATCGCTAAATGTTGGACCTCTTGGTAAATTTTCTCTTTAAGATTTGCCGGAAGAAGGTGTTTCGAGCCGCCTTTCGCGTATTTTGCGTGGAAGTCGTACCAGCCACCGTCGGCGGCGAGGATCTCGATCACGTCCAGGGCGCGATCGCCCATCACGGCGCAGGTGAGTTCGCGGCCGTCCACGAACTGCTCGGCGAGCATCAGATCCCCGTGCTCCCAGTCCGCAGCGGCGAGCTCCGCGGGCGGCGGCGCGCTGTCGTCCCGAATGATGAAGACACCGAAGGAAGAGCCTTCCGAGACCGGCTTGAGCACATAGGGCGCCGGCAGCGCATGGGCCCGCGCGGCGTCGAGCCGATGCACGACGCGACCTCTCGGGACCGGGACGCCCGCCGCCGACATCACGAGCTTGGCCACGTCCTTCTTCATCGCCATGGAGGAGGCGAGCACGCCCGAATGGGTGTAGGGAATGCGCAGGAGCTCCAGCACGCCCTGGATGCAGCCATCCTCGCCATATTTGCCGTGCAGCGCGTTGAAGGCCACGTCCGGCTTCAGCTCGCCCAGAACGCTCGCGGCGTCGCGCCCCACGTCCACCGGCGTGACCCGATAGCCCTGCTCCGCCAGCGCCTTCGCGCAGGCCGCGCCGGAGCGCAGGGAAATCTCGCGTTCGGCGGAGAGTCCGCCCATCAGAACGGCGACGTGTTTGGTCATGAGGCTCTCGTTGAATCAGAAAGTGACAGGGGCGTCCCCAGGACGGCCGGCGGCGCTTTGCCGCAGGCGGGGCGAGCGCGCTCGCCTGCGCGAATCTCTTTGGCCAGAGGCTACGTTGCGGCGCCTGGGGGCGCAACGCCGTCAGGGGGCCTTCCGGGTCCAGATTTCGACCTCTTCCACCTGCCCCGTCTTTTCATAGCCATCGAGCGCATGCGTAGTCTCGGGCTGCGCCAGCGTCCATTCGCGCGTCGCCCTGTCCTCGACGATGATCGCATCCGGCCGCCCGGCGCGGACATCCTCGGCGAAGCCCGCGAGATCACGTCGCCGGTAGCCCTCGAGCCGGGCGCGCCAGGCCGGGTCCTTTGCGCCCGGTAGAAGATAGCCGGCAAGGCTCGCCAGCCAGAGCGCATTGGGGCGACCGACCCATATTCCGCCGAGCTGGCGCGTGACAGGATGGCCAAAGGAAAGTTCGCGGGCGAGGGCAATGAGACGCGGATGCGCCGGCGCCACGCGGGCGATCCCGGCGCCGAGACCCGGATGCTCCTCGAAATCCCCCAGCATCGCGCCCGCTCCGAACATGGCCGGGGCGGAGAGGAAGAGCGGCAGGAAGACGAATTTGAACAGCCGGCCGTCTCGGGCCGCGCGGGCGCGCGGATGCGGGTCGAGCGCGAAGAAGCACCAGGCGAGGAGCGCGAGCGCGAGGCCCGGATAGGCGTGATTCATCCAGCCTTTCCCTTGCAGGAGAAAGGCTGCGAGAAAGCCGAGCGACGCGAAGGCGCAGACGCGCGCGGCCGCCGGCGCCACGAAGCCCGGCGCCGCCGGCGGATGCGCGAAGCCCTGCGCCGACGCTGCGGCGAGCGCGACGAGAAGGGCGACGTTGAAGGGCGCCAGAGTCAGCGCGAGCCTGGCCCAACTCTCCCGGGCCGGCTGATAAACGTCCGCGATCACGGGCAGCGCATCCCGCGCATAGGCCGGGAAGAAGACGAGCGTGAAGGCGCCATAGAGCAGGACGAGCGCGGCGGCGGCCGCCGTCTCTCCGGAGAGCAACAGGCGCGGCGAACGCTCCCTTGCGGCCAGGGCCAGCGCCGGCAGCAATATGGCGAGCGCGAAGAACGGCTTGAAACAGACGGCCAGACCGCCCCCGAGACCGGCGAGGAGGCGCAGCGACATGGGCGCCCGCCCGCCCTCGGCGCGCGCCGCGAGCATCGCCAGCAGGGGCACGAGCGTCAACAGCGCCATATGTTCCCGCTCTGCGAAGACATGCGCGGGCGCCACGAGCAACAGGAAGACCGACGCATTGAGCAGGAGCCCCCGATCCTCGCGCGAGCGCGGGGCGCCATAACGGACGATCGCGGCGCTGAACGTGAGAGACAGGAAGCCGGCGAAAAAGACGAGCGCGGCGACGACGGGCTCGACGGCGAAACCGAGCGCCCGCGCCAGCCTCACGGCCGGCGCCAGAACCAGAAAGGCCGCCGGCGGGTTGGGGTCCGTCACGTCGACATAGGGAACCGCCCCGTCGACGACCTTCTCGGCGAAGGTGATGAACCAGGAAACGTCGCAGTCGATATGGCCCGCGGCCTGTAACGCGATCGCCGCCGCGATGAGCAGAAGCGTCGTCAAGGGGCTGGCGAGAAAGGCCGCGACGCGTGGCGTCTCGCGAGAGAGGGGCAGGCTGCGGGACGTCAGGAAGCTCATTCTCTAGGGAATCCCGATGCGTTTGATTTCCCAGTGCAGATCGACGCCGTTCGTCTCCCTGACGCGGCGGCGGACGGTCTCGCCCAGCGTCTCGATGTCGGCGGCGGTGGCCTGCCCGCGATTGATGAGAAAATTGCAATGCATCTCGCTGACCTGCGCGTCGCCGACGACGAGCCCGCGGCACCCGGCCGCGTCGATCAGCTGCCAGGCCTTGTGGCCTTCCGGATTCTTGAAGGTCGAGCCGCCGGTCTTTTCCCTGATCGGCTGCGAGGCTTCGCGCGCCTGGGTGATGCGGTCCATTTCGGCGAGAATGGCCTGCGGATCGCCGGGCCGCCCCTGAAAGAGCGCCTGCGTGAAGATCACGTCCTCGGGCGCGGCGCAGTGCCGGTAGCTATAGCCCATGTCGGCGTTGGCGAAGATGCGGATATTGCCCTCGCGGTCGACGCCGCGCGCTTCGATGAGCGCATCCTTCGTCTCGCCGCCATGCGCGCCCGCGTTCATGCGCAGCGCGCCGCCGATCGCGCCGGGAATGCCGCGATAAAAGGCGAGGCCGTCTATCCCCGCCTCGGCCGCCGCCCGGGCCGCCTTCACATCCGGCGCGGCGGCGCCGACGCGCAGCCGGCATCCGTCCTCGACGGCAATCTCGCCGAAGCCCTTCGCCGACAGGCGGATGACGACGCCCGCGACGCCGCCGTCACGCACGATGAGATTGGAGCCGAGGCCGATGACGACGACCGGAATCTCCTTGGGCAGCCGCGCGAGGAAATAAGCGAGATCGGCTTCGTCTGCGGGCATGAAGAAAAGCTGCGCCGGCCCGCCGACGCGAAACCAGGTGTAGGGCGCAAGCGGCTCGTTGGCGGAGAGCTTGCCGCGAAGCTCCGGCATGCGCGCGGCGATGTCCGCGCCGAGATCGGGGAAGGTCATGACGCGCCGCCCGAGGCAAGCTGCTCCGGCAGCGCATAGGCCCATTGCGTGATATTGCCGGCGCCCAGGCAAACGACGTAATCGCCCGGCGCCACGATCTCGCGCACCATGGCCGGCAGCACTTCCGGCGACGGCAGACCCATGGCGCGGCGATGGCCATGGGCGCGGATGGCGTTCACCAGCGCGTCGCGGTCGACGCCGGGAATGGGCTGCTCGCCCGCCGCATAGACATCGGCGACGATCACCACGTCGGCGTCGTTGAAGGAGGTCGCGAAGGAATCAAAGAGCGATTGCAGGCGCGTGAAGCGATGCGGCTGCATCACCGCCACGACCTTGCCTTTCGTCGAGGCCCGCGCGGCGCGCAGCACCGCGGCGATCTCCACCGGATGATGGCCGTAATCGTCGAAGATTTGCACGCCGTTCCACTCGCCCGTGCGGGTGAAGCGGCGCTTGACGCCGCCAAAGCCCGCGAGCGCCTTGCGGATCTGATCGGGCGAGAGGCCCAGCTGATAGGCGACCGCCACCGCCGCCGTGGCGTTCAGCGCATTGTGATGGCCGGGCAT
>RXIY01000008.1 GCA_003963405.1 Hyphomicrobiales bacterium | reverse complement strand
TGGATGACGCAGACCTTCGGCCAAAAGGTGGTTTCCCGCAGGAATTCGGTGTCCACCGTCACGAAGGGGTGGCGCGAAAACCGGTCGCAGACGGCCGCAAGCTCATCGGTGGTGGTCAACAGGCTCATTGAAATGCAGTTTACCCAGTTTCGCCCTGAGGCAGAAGCATTTTTGACATTATGCCGTACGTTCGACAAGAACAGCGGTGCCGTAGGCCAGCACCTCGGTCACGCCGTCCATGATCTCATTGGCGTCGTAGCGCATCCCGATGATCGCGTTAGCGCCTCCCTGCGCGGCGTGTTCGCACATGTGGTCGAAAGCCTCCTGCCGCGCGGTTTCCGCCAATTCGACATAGACCGAGAGCTTGCCGCCGAAGACGCCCTGCAGGCCGCCGACGAAATTTCCGACGACGGATCGGGACCGAACCGTGATGCCGCGCACAAGCCCAAGATGCTGAACGATACGATAACCCGCGATCTCGTTCGTCGTCGATACGATCATGAAGGCCCCCGCCCGACGCTCCGGCGAATCGCCGGGCTCTCCCTAGCGTAACCGGGCTGTCCCCATGCGCAAAACGCGGGAAAATTGCGGTTGCTCCGCGCCGCCGGGCGAGTAGGATCGTCCCGCCACTCTTTATCTTCACGGAGCCTATCCGACACATGGTCGCCTCGTCTCGCAGCGCCGCTTTCGCGGCGGCATTGATTTTATGTGTGGGCTCCTCGCAGGCGCTGGCCGCCCATTCCGCCGGCGTCAGCCCCGGCTGGAAGCTGTGCCGCTCCAGCAATCCCGACGAGCGCATCGCCGGCTGCACGCAGGTGATCGAGGCGATCGACAAGGAATCCAAGCACAATCAGCTCGCCGCCTACGTCAATCGCGCCGGCGCCTATCAGGCGAAGGGCGATTACGCCCACGCCATCGAGGATTACGGCAAGGCGCTCGAGGTCGAGCCGGGATCGGCGGTCGTCTTGCTGGCGCGCGGCGCGGCTCATCACGCAAAGGGCGATCTCGACGCGGCGATCGCGGACTATGATCAGGCGATCGCCCACGACAAGAAGAACGCCGCCGCTTTCATGGCGCGCGCCTCGGCCTGGCGCGCCAAGGGCGACGCCGAAAAGTCGCTCGCCGATATCGACGAGGCTGTGAAGCTCGACGGCAAATCCGCCGCGCCGCTCGCCGCGCGGGCGAATTATTACCATGCAAAGGGCGATCACGCCCGCGCCATCGCGGATTACGCCGAGGCCCTGAAGCGGGACCCGAAGCTCGTGCCGGCGCTGATCGGGCGGGGCGGCTGCTATTACGCCAAGGCCGATTACGACAAGGCGCTCGCCGACTTCGAGGCGGCCGCGAAACTCGATCCGAAAAATGCGACCGCCTTGCTCAACCGCGCCAACGCCTGGCGTGGCAAGAAGGATTTCGAACGCGCCAAGGCGGATTACGTTGCCGCTTTTGCGCTGAAGCCCGACCTCGCCGCCGCCAAGAAGGGCGAGGAGGACATGGCCAAGATCCTCGCGAAGAAAGCCGCGGGCGGCGGGCCGGCGCCCGACGCCGCGCCTGCGGCGGTCGAGCACGAGCACTGAGGCGCCGGCGTCACTCAGCCGACGCGGAGCCCTGCAAACAGAATGCCCGCGCCGGACGCGGGCATGCCACCGCCGCTTTACAACGCTTCAGCGGCGGCCAGCACCTCCTCGGCGTGGCCAGGCACTTTCACCTTGCGCCAAATCTTCGCGATTCGCCCTGAGGGGTCGATGAGGAAGGTGGAACGTTCGACGCCCATATATTTGCGGCCGTACATGCTTTTTTCGACCCATACGCCATAGGCGGCGAGCGTTTCCTTGGTCTCGTCGGCGGCCAGCGACAAGGTCAGTTCGTATTTGTCGCGGAACTTGTCGTGGCTCTTGGGCGAATCGGGCGACATGCCGACGACGACGGTTTTCGCCTTGGCGAATTTGTCGCGCAAAGCGTTGAATTCGATAGCTTCTTTGGTGCAGCCCGAGGTGTCGTCCTTCGGATAGAAATAGAGCGCCACCTTTCTGCCCGCAAATGAGGCGAGCGAGACGGTCTCGCCTCCGGCGCCGGGGAGGGCGAAGGCTGGCGCCGGATCGCCCTCCGCGAGGGCAGGAACCGCGGCGGCCGTTTCGCTCTTAACCGCCGCCTGTTTCTCGGTTTTTACCTTTGGCTTGGCGTCAGATTTCGCCGCCGCCGGTTTGCTGCTTGCCGCTTTCGTCGCCATTGCGCCTTCCTTTCGTCGCAACCGCAATTAAAATTGAGCTGAACAATGCAGGGATGGCGCCGCCCGGGCAAGTGCGCCGCTCGACAGGCAAGCGCCATTTATGGGCGACTCGAGCCCATTAGCGAGGATTTTTGACCGACCAGAGAGGGCGCGAGGATCGCGGGGATCGGCTGGGCTTCGATGCGCGGCCGCCGAGAAACCGTGCGCATGGCTCGTGGCCGGGGAACTCATGGCCGGGGGGCTCGGGCGATCTTCGCGGCTCGCGATGGCTGCGTGGGCTCGCCTTTGGCGGAATCGCCGCGCTGGCGCTGCTGTGCGTGGCGCTCGGCGTCTTCTTCGCGATGCTGTCGCAGGGACCAATCAGCCTCACATGGCTCACGCCGCGCATCGTTGCGGCGCTCGACGAGCGTTTCGCCGGTCAATTCGCCTTCCAGCTCCGCGGCGCGTCTCTCACGAATAGCGATAGCGGGCCGACCCTCTCCGTCGACGACCTCGTCGTGAAGGAGAGTGGGCGCGCCGTCCTCGCGGCGCCGCGCGCCGTGCTGTCGATCGACTGGCCCTCGCTGCTGCTCGGCCACATTAAGCCGCGCCGCCTCGAGGCGCTGGATCTCGACCTCAGGCTCTCGCTTCAGGCGGACGGGACGATGGCCTTTTCGGCTGGCGCCGACCCCCTCACGACGCCGAAAATCGCTCCCCCGGCGGCCTCGGCTGCCCCTGCGCCGGCAATGGCTCCCGAGCGCGTGGCGCTGCTCAAGACCGGCGCGGCCGCGCTGCGCAGCCTCATGGACTTTGCGACGAGCCCCAACAGCCCGGTGGGAACGCTCGACCGCCTCGGCCTGCTGCAGGGGCGGCTCACGATCGACGACCGCACGGTCGATCGCGTCATCGTGTACAAGGACGTTGCGATCAGCCTCACCAAGAGCGAAGAGGCCATGCGCTTCAGCCTTGCCGCGACCGGCCCCTCCGGGCGCTGGACCGCCACGGCGGCCGCCAGGGGCGCGCCCGGCCAATCCCGCTCCTTCGTCGCCCGCGTGCGCGACCTGAGGATCGACGAAATCGCGCTGATCGGCGGTTTCCGCACGACAGGCTTCGACACGGACGCGCCGCTCGGCGTGGACATGAGCTTTTCTCTCTCCCGCGACGACATCGTGCTCGACGCCAAGGGCGCCTTCGAGATCGGCAAGGGTTTCTTCCGTCTCGACGAGCCGGATCACGAGCCGGTGATGATCCAGCGCATCGCCGGACAGGCGGCCTGGAGCCGGCACGAGCGCAAGGTCGTGATCGCCCCGCTCCAGTTCAAGGCCGGCGGATTCGACATGGCGCTCGCGGGCGAGGCGGCGCCGCCCGCGGAGTTGCCGCCCGGCGCCGATCCGGGGGCCGACGCCTGGATGATCGCCCTGCGCCTCGTCAAGCCGACGCAGATCACGCCCGAGCGCGCGGGCGAGATGACGGTTCCGATCGAGGAGGGCCAGCTCGAGGCCCGCCTGATGGCCGGGCAGGGGCGGGTTCTCGCCGACAGATTCGCCTTCTCCGGCCCCGATCTGCGGGTGGCGGCGACGGGGGCGCTGATCTACCGGGGCGAAACACGGGTTTCCTACACGCTTGATGTCGAGGACACGCAGATCCGCGCGCTCTCACGGCTCTGGCCGACGCATGTGGCGGCCGGAGTGCGGACCTGGTTCGTCGATCATGTGCCGGCTGGCGTGATCCGGCGGGCGCATGGGGCCGGCGCCTTCGACGACGCCGCGCTCACGGCCATGCGCTACGAGCGCCCCCCGCCGGATGACTCGGTCGAGGTCACGGGCGAAATCGTCAACGCCAGCGTCGTCGAGGTGCTGCCGGGCATGGCGCCGCTCACCGGGATCGACGGGCGGCTGCGCATCACGGGCCGCACCTCTTCTTTCGACGCGTCCTCCGGCGCGCTCGAACCGGCGCCCGGCCGCAAGCTCGCAATCGAGCAGGGACGTTTCTCGGTTGCCGACAACGCGCTGCGTCCGACTCCCGCCGTACTCGATCTGAAGGTCGCGGGCAGCGTGGAGGCCGTGGCGGACGTTCTCGCCATTCCCGCCATCGCGAGCCATGCGTCCATTCCGGTGGACCCCGGAGCCATCAAGGGCCAGATCGACGGCCGGCTGAAGATCGACTTCGAGATCGGCGAGAAGGCTCGCGACGAGACGACGACTTTCGCGATCGACGCGACGGCGAGCAATCTCGTCATCGAGCGGCTCATCGGCAAGGAACGGCTCGAGGGGGCGACGCTGCGGGTCCTTGCAGACCGCTCTGGCCTCCAGGTGAGCGGCGGCGGCCGAATCTATGGCGCGCCGGCCACGCTCGACGTGAGGCGCGGCTTCGGGGAGACGGGCCCGGCGCAGGCGCAAGTGACCTTCACCTTCGACGACGCGGCGCGCCAGCGCGCGGGCTACGCCATGGGGGGCGTCGCCGGCCCCGTGTCGGCCGTCGTCAAGACGCCGCTCCCGGTCGAAGATCTCAACGCTCACATCGAGCTCGACTTCACGCGGGCCGTCTTCGACAATCCCATCCCCGGCATGACGAAGCCCGCCGGGCGGCCGGCGCGGGCGTCTTTCATGCTCGTGAAGCGTGGCGACGGCATCGCGCTCGACCAGTTCAGCTTCGAGGCTGGCTCCGCACAGGCGCAGGGATTGATCGAACTGTCGAAGGAAGGCGCGCTGCGCGGCGCGCGGCTGGCGCCGGTGCGGCTCTCGCCGGGCGACGACATGCGGCTCGACATTTCGCGCGTCGGAGACGCGATCAAGGTCGTCGCCCGCGGCTCGAACTGGGACGCTCGGCCGATGCTCGGCTCGCTCATTCGCTCGGGGGCCGACAAGCCGCTCTCGGGCGTCGGGAAAAGCTCGGGCGACGACATCGACCTCGAGTTCAAGTCCCCGATCGTCACCGGCCATGGAAAGCAAATTCTCTCCAATGTGGATTTCAGGCTTTCGAGCAAAGGGGGGCGGCCGCGCTTCGTGTCGCTCACGGGCTCGTTCGGCCGCGAGCAACTGGCGGTGGCGCTGTCGCGCGGCCAGAACAGCAATCCGATGATAGAGATCTCGACCAATGACGCTGGCTCGCTTCTGGCTTTCGTCGATATCTACCGGAAGATGGAAAGCGGCGTGCTGAACGCCAATGTCGAGCTCGGCCAGAACGGCGCCGAGGGCATGATTCGCGTCCGCGACTTCTTCCTCAAGGGCGAGCCGACGATTCGCCAGCTGATGGCGCAGGGCGGCGTGCAGCGCGCGGACGATCGAGGCAACATTCGATTCGATCCCGACTCCGTGCGTATCGGTCGATTGCAGTCGGGCTTCACCTGGTCCGGGGGGCGCCTCTCGGTGCGCGAAGGCGTGATGTCGGGGCCGGAAATCGGCATGACCTTCGACGGCTTCATCGACTTCCCCCGCGACCGCCTCGACCTCGCGGGCTCTTATGTGCCGGCCTATGCGCTGAACAGCCTGCTCTCGAACATCCCGGTGCTCGGCTTCGTGATCGCCGGCGGCCAGCACGAGGGCATTTTTGCGCTGAGCTACAGACTCACGGGATCGCTCTCGTCTCCGGTCGTGAACGTCAACCCGCTTTCGGCCATCGCGCCGGGGATGATCCGCAAGATCATGGGCGTCCTCGACGGAACGACCCGGCTGCCGGACAGTGGCCGCCAATAAAGCTCTGGCAACGCCGTTGTAACGGCTCCGCTTTTATTTCTGTGGACTCTATGATTTCCTTTTCGGTGTTGATCAGAATTATTCACCGCCAAGATATAGATCATGAACTTTACTGTTTATCATGCTGGGGTCGATGCGGTTTCCCGTCTCGTCCGAGCTCCGGGCGGCTCTCTGGAGGTCTTGCGGGCGAGTCCGTCCGACCCCTACAAAATCTCCCGCGCCTATACGCTGCTCCATCGCCTCGCCTGCGCCGCGCCGCCGGCCCTGCGTGAGCGCCTCGCGGAAAAATGGCTGCGCCGCCCGGAGGCGCCGGGCCCGGCGGCCGAGCATGTCCTGCAATATGCGATCGGCGCGCAGCTCGCCGGGGCGGATCGCGAAAAGACGGCCGTGGTCGCCAAAGGGGCGGACAATTTCTATCGCCGCCAGTATCGCCAATATCTCAACCCGACCATGGGCGTTTTCGCCCAGACGGCGACGCTCGCCATTCTCGGCGCCGGGCCCAGGCCACGCGGAGGCTTGTGGGGGCGGCGGCGCGAGGTGGTCATGGCGGCGTCGGAATCAATCCACGGCGCGGGGCCAATCCTCGTTCTGGACCACCAGACGGTCGCGACGCCGCTCTTCCTGCCGAAGCTTGGTCAGGCTGGCGAACAGGCGCGGCTCGAACGCTGGCTTTCCGGGCGCGGCCCGGCGCCTGCCTCTTACCGGCGCCTGATGGCCGGGGAGGCGATGCGCAGCGCCGAAAGCCGCGTTCGCGCCCGGCGGCGCGGCGCACTCGGCGCTTCGCTCGAGGTGGCGCAGGCGGCGCTGGAGAGCGGCAAACTCGCCATTCTCGCGCTCCACCCTTACGACCCGGACGCGATGGGGCTGCATGTCACGCTCTTTGGCGTCGAGGCGCTCACGCCCGACGAGCTCCTCCATGACTATGCGCTGGCGGCGGACGAACTCGAACCCTGGCGCCGGGCCGCGGACCGAATGAACGCCGAGCTCCGCTTTCTCGTCGGCGGCGTCGAGGAAGCCTTTACGCAGTGTTCGCAAAATCTCTTCGTCAAGCGCCCGGCCGCGCCGGCGCCCGCGCGCGCCGCCTGGCCGCACGCCTGGTCGCCGAGCCTGCCGCTCGACCTGCTGGTCGGGGCGCAATTCGAAATCTTCCAGGCGACGGTTTCGGCGTCTGGCCTGCCGGGCGTTTCGCCGCGCAACGGCGACATTGGCCTCGCCGGCTTCGTGGCTCAGAAGGGCAGGCGGACCTTTGTGCTCATCCCCTATTTTACCGGCAACGCCGTGCATGGGCATGCGGCGAAGCTCTGGTCCAATCCGCACTCCGCCTTGCTGATTTACGACGATCACACCACGCGCTCGGCGACGACGCTTTATGGGCCGACGCGAGTCGTCTCCCATGACCGGGTCGAAAGACAGTTCCCGCTGGTCGCGGCGCGGATCGCCAGCCGCAGGCGCCGAAATGGCGCGCCGGCGGATACGGCGGAATATTGGTTCATCCAGCAGGTGACCGAGGTCCGCGTTCAGGACGAGCCGGTGGTCCTGAACCATCTCGATCCGGTGCGTCCGACCTGCACGATTCACGCCGCCGGCCCCGCCCATCACGGCAAGAAGCCCGCCTATTTCGCGGCGGAATCGGCGGCCCCCTATGACATGGCGTGGCAGCACGAGCGCGAGGCGGAGGGCCGCCCACGCGATCCCTCGGGCGTGTCGCGCCGGTATTGGCAGTGGGAGTCCGGCCCGGCGCTGGAGGCGCGGCGGGTGCATCTTGACGGCGTCGGAGCCACGCCGGCGAAGGCGTCTTAACAGCGCTCCAGCAGGACGTGCTTCTTCTTGCCGAGGGAAAGTTTCGCGACGCCGTCCTTCTCGAAGTCCTTTTCGGAGAGAGTCCCGCGCTCGTCCGTCACCACGGCGTCGTTGACGCGCAGGCCGCCGCCCTTGATCTGGCGGCGCGCTTCGCCCGTCGAGGCGACGAGCCCCGCCTTGACGAAGGCCGACAGCACGCCGAGGCCGGCGGCGATCTCCTCGGCGGAAATGGCGACCTTTGGCAAGGACAGCGCCAGGGCGCCCTCCTCGAAGGTCGCCCGCGCCGTCTCGGCAGCCTGTTCGGCCGCGTCGCGGCCATGAACCAGCGCCGTCGCCTCGGTGGCGAGGGTCTTCTTCGCCTCGTTGATTTCCGCGCCCTGAAGCGCCGTAAGCCGCGCGATCTCCTCCATCGGGAGAAAGGTGAAGAGCTTCAGGAAGCGGGCGACGTCGGCGTCCTCGGTGTTGCGCCAATATTGCCAGTAATCATAGGGCGACAGCATCTCGGCGTTGAGCCAGACCGCGCCCGCCGCCGTCTTGCCCATTTTGGCGCCCGACGCGGTGGTGAGGAGCGGCGAGGTCAGGGCGTAGAGCTGCGGCGTTCCCATGCGCCGCCCGAGGTCGAGACCGGTGACGATATTGCCCCACTGGTCGGAGCCGCCCATTTGCAGCAGCGCGCCGTGGCGGCGGTTGACCTCGACGAAGTCGTAGGCCTGCAAGCACATGTAATTGAACTCGATGAAGGAGAGCTCGTGCTCGCGCTCGAGTCTCAGCTTTACGGAGTCCATGGTGAGCATGCGGTTGACCGAGAAATGCCGGCCCACGTCGCGCAGGAACTCGATGTAATTCAGCCCCGCGAGCCATTCGGCGTTGTCGAGCATCAGCGCGTCGGCGGGGCCGTCGCCGAAGGTCAGAAACCGCTCGAAGACGCGGCGGATCGAGGCCTTGTTCGAGTCGATCTGCTCGACCGTCAGCAGCTTGCGGCTCTCGTCCTTGCCGGAAGGATCGCCGACGCGGGTGGTGCCGCCACCCATGAGCGGCAGCGGCCGGCCGCCCGTCCGCTGAAGCCAGGCCAGCATCATGATCGGCAGCAGCGAGCCGACATGCAGCGAGGGGGCCGTGCAGTCGAAGCCGATATAGGCGGCGAGCCCGCCGGCGGCGGCCTTTTCGTCGAGCCCGGCGAAGTCCGAACACTGGTGAACGAAGCCGCGCTGCATGAGCACGCGCAAAAAGTCGGATTTGGGGGAGAAATCGTCGGCCATGGGGCAGGGTGATAGGGGCTGGAAAGCCTGTGCGCAAGACGGCGCGCCGGTTCGATGAGGCTCAGGGTTCCGCTCCGTGCCGGCATTTGGTAGAAGCCGGACGTCCGCCGGCGGCTTGCCCCGACGCAACCTCAGAGTCCTGAATGCTGTTCTACGAACCGCTGTTCCTGTTCATATTTGGACCGGCGGTTTATCTCGCCTACGTCCTGCTTGGCGCGCGGCCCCATATGCGCGCGCTACTGCTGCTCGTCGCCAGCATCATCTTCTACAGCTGGCGGGAGCCGGCTTTTATTTTCGTAGTCTTCGCCTCGGTCGCGATGGATCTCTACGTGGCGCGTCGGATCTCTATGCTCAAGGCCCGCGCCGCGCCGCAACCCGCCGCAGGATTTGTCGCCGCGCAGGCGCGCGGCGCGGGCGATCTGGCCGTTCACGACGCGGCGAGCGGGGAAAAGGGCGCGCAGGAGGCGGCCCGGCGCTGGCTCGCCTTTGGCGTCGCGGCCAATGTGGCCATTCTCGTCTACTACAAATACACGGGTTTTCTCGCGCTCAACCTCGACGCGCTGTTGCGCGCGCTGACCCTGCCAGGGCTCAACATTCCGGCGATTGCTCTGCCCATCGGCGTCAGTTTCATCGTCTTCGAGAAGATCACTTATCTCGTGGACGTCTATCGCGGCGTGACGGCGCCGGCGCGGGGGCCGCTGCTTTATGCGCTTTACGTCTTCTTCTTCCCCAAGCTGCTCGCCGGGCCGATCATCAAATATCACGACATCGTGGGGCAGTTCGAAGCCTGTCCGCGCGCTGGCATGGACGATTTCGTCAACGGCTTTTCGCGCTTCATGCTAGGGGTCGTCAAAAAGGTCCTGATCGCCGATGTGATGGCGAGCGGCGCGGACGCCCTCTTCGCCCGCGACGCGGCGTCTCTCGGCTTCGCCGGCGCCTGGATGGGCGTCGCTTTCTTCACGCTGCAAATCTATTTCGATTTTTCGAGCTATTCGGACATGGCGATCGGACTCGCGCGCATGTTCGGCTTCCGCCTGCTCGAGAATTTCAACATGCCCTACATCGCCACCAGCGTCACCGATTTCTGGCGGCGCTGGCACATGTCGCTCACGGGCTGGATTCGCGAGTATCTCTATTTTCCGCTGGGCGGAAACCGGAAGGGCGAAGTTCGCACCTATCTCAATCTGTGGATCTGCTTTCTCGCGTCGGGCGTCTGGCATGGGGCCGCCTGGCCCTTTGTCTTCTGGGGCGTTTACAACGGCGCCTTTCTCGTTCTCGACCGGCTGTTCCTGCTCGACCGACTGAAGCGACTGCCGGACTGGCTCGCAAATATCGTGACCCTGCTCGTCGTCATGGTCGGGTGGGCGGTGTTTCGCGCCGCGTCGATGGCGCAGGCGAGCGCTTTCCTGTCCGTCATGATGCGCCCCTGGGCCGCGGGCGACGCGGCCGTCGTGGCCCCTCCGCAAGTCGTCGCGATGGCGTTCGTCGCGGGCGGCGTCTGCATCTTGCAGCGCCTCGGCGTGGAGAAGGGGATCGACTGGCTGGCGCTCGCGCGTCGCCACGCCTTCCTCGCCAACAGCGCGCTGGCGCTGCTCTTTCTGGCGGCGCTGGCCAAGGGGCTGGCCGAGCCCTTCAAGCCCTTCATCTACTTCCGGTTCTAGGCCATGACGCGCGCCCGCCTTCTCTTTGTCCAACGCCTGCCGATTCTCGGCTGTGCAGGTTTTCTCTTCGCGCTGCTGCTGGTCAACGCCTGGAATCTCGCCGTCTCGACCGACTGGCCGAAGCTGCGCATTCGAAGCTCCCAGCCTCTATGGGGCGTCGTCCCGCCGCAGCCGGCGCCCTGGAGCGTCAGCGCCTTTCTGGCGGGCGAGACGCAGAAGGCCGTCTCATCGTCCGTTGGGCAACTCCAGCCGGTGTTTCCCCTGGCGGTGCGGATCAGAAACCAGTTTCTCTTTTCCGTCCTCGGCGTTTCGGGGGCGCCTGATATCGTCGTCGGGCGCGAGCGGCATCTCTTCGAAAAATACTACATCGACGAGTTCTGCGCGCGCGGGGCTGCGCCCGATCCGGCCGCCGTTGACGCCTGGGCGTCGCGGATTCGGGGCATACAGGACGCCGCCGGGGCGAAAGGGAAGGCGTTCGTCTATCTGATTTCGCCGTCGAAAGCGCCTTTGTACAGCCGCTATCTTCCCGAGAAGATCAGTTGCCCCGCTATGGCGCGCGGTTCGACCGATAAGCTCGCGCCGTATCTCGCGGCGCTCGATGCGCGCGGCGTCGCCTATATCGACGGGGCGTCTCTCTCGCGTGCGGCTGCGCCGGATTATGCGATCGACCTCTTTCCGCCCGGCGGCACGCATTGGAATGTACTTGGCGCGGCGATTGCGACACGCGCATTCACGCAGCGGCTGAACAAGGGCAAGGCCACGGCGCTTCCCCCCTACGATTTCGACTGGCGGAAGCGCGACGAGGCGGCGGGCGCCGACATCGATCTGCTCAGGCTCCTCAATCTCCTGTGGTCGGACTGGCGTTATCCTTCGGCGGCCGTCACCGGCAGGAGCGCCCGCGCTTGCGATAAGCCGCCCCGGCTCTTCGCCGTCGGCGGCAGCTTTCTCATCGAGGCGCTCATCGATCTGGCGGACGCCCCCTGCGGAGCGCAGATCGACTATTGGCATTACATGAAGGGCGCGCGGCCGGGAGAATCGCTGCGCTGGAGACGCCTTGCGAACCGCGCCGAGGATTTCAACCAGCCGATCGACGACACGATCGCGAAGGACAGCGAATTCCAGCGCGGTTTCGCCGCCTCCGAGGTCGTTCTGCTCGAAGAGAACGAGGCGGTGATCGGCGAGATGGGCCAGGTTCCGGACCTGCTGGCCGCCGCGACGCGATGATCAGGCCCCTGCCGGGGCCTCCCAATAGCCTTCCTCGCGGGCGATGCGGGCATATTCCGCGCGCACCATCACGGGATCATAGACCCGTTCCAGCCGGCGCATGGTGAAATGCCCACGCGCCAGCGTCTGAAAATGCTCGGTGAAGGCCAGATTGATCGCCGCGCCGCTCAAGGCGCCCACAACCGGAGCCGCCTGCGCCGCCGCTTTCTGCGAGACGACCATGCCGAAGCGCGAAGAAAGCTGGCTCAGGAAGCGCGCCAGCGCGGGCGCGCTCTCCTGCGCCATGCCGCGCGCGGCGACGAAGCGCGCGGCGTCGCTCACGGATTTCGCGAGCAGGCCGCGAATGGCGAGATAGCCGCCCTCGAGCACATTGTCTCCCGCGTGCCCGCCCAGCGCGAAGACCTCGAGGCAGGCGAGACCCGTCTCAGGCTCGCGCAGGTTCTCGCCCTCGTTGCGGGCGATGTCGGCGATCGAGCGCAGCATGATCGTCGTCGACAGCGGCAGTTCGATGGGCAGGCCGGCAAGCCCGACGGCGCCGCCCACGCCGCCGGCGAAGGCCGCAAGACGGCGATGGAAGCGGGTCGTATCGCCCCTGGGCGCGCCTTCGAGACTGGACAGCGCGACATTGAGGGCGACCGAGAGCGCCCGTTGCGCGGCGTTCAGCGCCGCCTGATGGAGCTCCGGGGGCAGGGACTGGCCGAACAGCCCCACCTGCCGTCCTGTGAGGCGCGCGATCCGGCTGGCGAAACTCTGCCTCTCCAGCGCCGCCACAGCGGCCCGGAGCGATTCTCGGTCCGAGCCGGAGAGGCCCGCCTGATACAAAACAGGAAGTTTCGCGCTCATGAGTCTCCTCTCCCCGCCGCGTCCGAGTGCCGCATTGTAAGGCGCGCCAAGGACGCTCCGACAAGATCGGTTATTGGCGGCCTCTCGGCAAGAGCTTGGGCAAGCTGGCGATTCTCGATGTTCCGCCGCGCCGCGACGTGCGCGGGCGCAAGGCAAGCGCATTCTTCGCGGGCTAACACTGTAGCGATCTCGTTGGATGTCCTATAAGGGCGTCCCATGCGTCGCAGTTTCAGATTCACCTGCGATCGCGAAAAGGGCCCTTGAGCCCGAAGGGAAAAAGAGGAGGAGTTTCAATGTCCACCCGTTTCAAGCTGGGTCACATTTTGGGCGGCGCCTGCGTTTTGGCGCTCATGGCTCCCGCCGCCGCTTCCGCTGGCGACCGGGTCGGCACCCTTCAGTGCCGCCTGCTCGGCAACGGCCTGAGCGTTCTCATCGAGAACCAGCAGATTGACTGCACCTATTCGGACGATGCGGAAGGCGCGACGCCGTCGCACTACACCGGCACGCTGACCAAGGTCGGCCCGAACATTTCGATCAACGGCCAGGGCGAACTGGCGTGGGGCGTCGTCGCGGCGACGGGCCAGGTTGGCCCCGGCGCGCTCGCCGGCAATTACATGGGCCCGAATGTGTCGGCCAAGATCGGCGTGGGCGGCGGCGGCGCGATGCTGGTCGGCGGCTCCGACAACACCTTCTCCCTGCAGCCTTTCAATATCGAAGCGGGCTCGGGTCTCGGCTGGAACGCGGGCGTCGAAAGCCTGACGCTGACCTATGTGCCGCCGCCGCCGCCCCCGGCGCCGGTCGTCCGGAAGCATCGCCGCCATCATCATCATTGATGGCGCGGGCGCGGGGCGCGGCCCCGCGCCGCTCACGCCGGCCGGTGAAATTCCATCAGCCGGTCCGTGGGAAAATCATAGAGCCTCCCGCTCTCGGCCCATTCGGCCGCAAGGAGCGGGAGGCATTTTTTTGCGAAATCCTCGGGGGCAGGCACGGTCGCCGGATTTTCGCCCGGCATGGCCTGCGCGCGCATGCGCGTCCGCATCCGGCCAGGGTTGGCGATCATGACCGTCACGCCCGTGTCCCTTGTCTCGGCCGCATAGGTGCGCGCCATGGCCTCCAACGCCGCCTTCGAGACGGCGTAAGGTCCCCAATAGGGTTGCGCCTTGTAGGCGGCGCTCGACGTCACGAAAACCACCCGTCCGGCGCCCGAAGCGCGCAGCAGAGGATCGAGCGAGCGGATAAGGCGCCAGTTGGCGGTGACATTGACCGCCATGACGCGGTTCCAGTCCTTCACATCGACATGCGCCAGCGGCGATAGGGGACCGAGCACGCCAGCGTTGCCGACGAAGACGTCGAGCTTCCCCCATCTTTGGAACAGCGCCGCGCCGAGCCGGTCGAGCGCGTCGAAATCCGTCACGTCGCAAGGAACGAGGGTCGCCTCCGCGCCCATCGCGCGAATCTCGTCATCGAGTTCCTCGAGCGCGCCCTGCGTGCGCGCGAGCGCGACGACATGGACGCCATTGCGCGCGAGTTCGAGAGCGATGGCGCGGCCAATGCCGCGCGACGCGCCGGTGACTAGGGCGATGCGGGATGTAGACAATATCGAGCGTTCCGTCCCTCGGGCGCGTTTTCTCAGCTTGCCTCTGCAAGCAGCGAGACTTGCGCGCGGTTCTCTTCCACGAGGTCAGTCAGCGAGGTGGGATAATCCCCGGTGAAGCAGTGGTCGGTGAATTGCGGGCGGGCGTTGTCCCGGCCGGGATAGCCCATGGCGCGGTAAATGCCGTCAACCGAGAGGAACGCCAGCGAATCACAGCCAACATAGGCGCGCATTTCCTCGAGCGTATGCGTCGCGGCGAGGAGCTTGTCCTTCTGCGGGGTGTCGATGCCGTAATAATCCGGATGGGTGATCGGCGGCGACGAGATGAGGAAATGCACCTCCGTCGCGCCCGCGTCGCGCATCATCTGCACGATTTTGACCGAGGTGGTGCCGCGCACGATGGAGTCGTCGATGAGGATGACGCGCTTGCCTTCGACGACGCAACGATTGGCGCTGTGCTTCATGCGCACGCCGACCTCGCGCACCGATTGCGTCGGCTGGATGAAGGTGCGGCCGACATAATGGTTGCGGATGATGCCGAGTTCGAAGGGGATGCCCGATTGCTGGGAATAGCCGAGCGCCGCCGGCACGCCGGAGTCCGGCACCGGCACCACCACGTCGGCGGCAATGGGCTTCTCGCGCGCGAGCTCGCGGCCCATGGCCTTGCGCACCTCATAGACCGGGCGGCCATGCACGACGGAGTCGGGCCGGGCGAAGTAGATATATTCGAAGATGCAGGGGCGCATCGCCTGCGGCGGGAAGGGCTCCAGGCTCTCGATTCCGCTATCCGAAATGACGACGATTTCGCCGTTCCTCACGTCGCGGACGAAGCGCGCGCCGATGATGTCGAGGGCGCATGTCTCCGAAGCGAGAATATATTTGCCGTCGAGCTCGCCGATGACGAGCGGGCGGATGCCGAGCGGATCGCGGGCGCCGATCAGCTTCTTGTTCGTCAGCGCGACCAGCGAATAGGCGCCCTCGATGGTGCGCAGCGCCTCGATGAACCGGTCGATGAGCTGCGTCTTGCGGCTCCTCGCCACAAGATGAAGAATCACCTCCGTGTCGGAGGTGGACTGGAAGATCGCGCCTTCCTTGATGAGATCGCGGCGCAGCGCCTGGGCGTTGGTGAGATTGCCATTGTGCGCGACGGCGAAGCCGCCGGTGTTCAGCTCGGCGAAAAGCGGCTGGACGTTGCGCAGCATGGTCTCGCCGGTCGTGGCGTAGCGCACATGGCCGATCGCCGCCGAACCGGGCAGGCGCTTGATCGTGCTTTCCTTGGAGAAATGGTCTCCGACGAGGCCGAGCCGGCGTTCGCCGTGGAAGCGGCCGGAGTCGAAGCTCACGATGCCGGCGGCCTCCTGGCCGCGATGCTGAAGCGCATGCAGGCCGAGCGCGGTGATCGCGGCGGCGTCCGGCAGATCGAAGACGCCGAACACGCCGCAATATTCACGCAGCCTGTCGCCGTCGAGATCGTCGGTCGTCTCCAGCTGGCTGGGAAGGTGTTGATGATGCGTCGATTCGGTCATCCGTCGTCTCCCATGCCTCGCGCCCGCCGCCGCAAGCGTCAGCTTTGCCTGTCTGCCCGCCAATCGCAAGCCGCCCGCGCGGTTGCGCTTACTGCTTTTCTCCCGCCGGCTCCTTGTCGGGCGCCGGCATCTCGGCCTTCTCGGGCTCCGCCTCCGACGGCGGCGTCTCCTCCGCCGGATGATGACCGCCCTTCTTGGCCTTGATCTTGGCGATGATCGTGTCGATGTCGTCGGGCAGCATTTCGCGCAGCTTGTCGCCGCCGGCATTGAGGATCGGCTTGGCGCGGGCGTTGCGCACCCATTCGGGCTGATTGGCGTCCGGGACCAGCCAGCTGTAGAAGACGAAGGCGACGATGGCGAGCAGCAGCCCGCGCACCGCGCCGAAGACGAAGCCGAGCGACCGATCCAGCGCCCCGATCTTGGAGTCGAGGATCAGGTCGGAGAGCTTCACCGTGAACAGCGACACGATGACCAGCGCCACGAAGAACACCGCCGCGACCGACGCCGCGAGCGCGATCTCGTCCTTCGAGATGTATGGCTTCAAATAGGGCAGGGCCATGGGGTGGAGATAATAGGCCGCAGCGGCCGCCGCCACCCAGGACGCAATCGCCAGCACTTCGCGCGTAAAGCCGCGCAGCAGGGCGAGCATGCCCGAGATCAGCACGATGATAATAACTGCCAGATCAAGGTATGACGGCATCGCAGTCCTCTTCCTTGTCGCCGTGACGCTCGTGATTCCGGGCAAATGCCCAAAGGCCGTCGCGCGGGGCGCGCCCCGTCGCGGCATTCTGCAAAGCGCCGTCGCTTCCGGACCTCGGCGGGGTCTCGCCCCGGCGGTCGTGACCGCATGCTTCTAGCGCAACTCAGCCGCCGGCGGAAAGCATAAAGGTTAAATCGCCTCACGCGCCGCCGCGCGACCGGGGCGCGGTCTGGGCGATGGCCGCCACCAGCTGGCCCACATCGGCGCAGGGCCGCAGCTTCAAACCGATGCGCCGGTCATCTTCGTTGATCTGCTGAGCTTGCGCGAGCACTGCCTGATGGAAGCCGAGCTTCGCCGCCTCGCGCAGCCGCATGCCGGCGTGGATCACTGGCCGGATCGCCCCCGAGAGCCCGATCTCGCCAAAAAACGCCTGATCGGCGGGCAGCACCGCGCCGGTGAGGGACGAAACCAGCGCCGCCGCGGCGGCGAGGTCGCCGGCCGGTTCGTCGGCGCGCAGCCCGCCGGCGACATTGAGGTAGACATCATGCATGCCGAGCTTGAGGCCGCCATGGGCTTCGAGAACGGCGAGAATCATCGACAGCCGGCTCTGGTCGAAGCCGACGACGGCGCGGCGCGGCGTGCCGAGCGAGGTCGGCGCGACGAGCGCCTGAATCTCGATCAGCATCGGCCGCTGACCTTCCATCCCGGCGAAAACGGCGGCGCCCGGCGCCGAGGCGTCGCGTCCCGCGAGGAACAGCGCGGAAGGGTTCGCAACCTCTGCGAGGCCGCGCCCCGTCATTTCGAAAACGCCGATCTCCCCGGTCGCGCCGAAGCGGTTCTTCGAGGCGCGCAGCATGCGGAAGTGATGCGCGGCGTCTCCCTCGAAGGACAGGACGGCGTCAACCATGTGCTCGACGACGCGCGGTCCCGCGACCTGCCCATCCTTGGTGACGTGACCCACGAGGATGATCGTCGAGCCGCTCGTCTTGGCGTAGCGCAGCAGCGCCTGGGCGCTGGCCCGCACCTGCGTCACAGTGCCCGGCGCCGAGGGCGCGACCTCCGTGTGCATGGTCTGGATCGAGTCGATGATGATCAGCGCCGCGCGCTTGCCCGTGGCGCAGGTGGCGAGAATGTCCTCCACCTGCGTCGCCGAGGCGAGCTCGACCGCAGCGTCGGACAAATCGAGACGGCCGGCGCGCAGCCGAACCTGCGCCACGGCCTCCTCGCCAGAAATGTAGATCACGCGGGCGCCGCGCCGCGCCAGCGCGGCGCAGGCCTGTATGAGAAGCGTGGATTTGCCGATGCCGGGCTCGCCCCCGAGGAGCAGCACCGAGCCGGGCACGAAGCCGCCGCCGGTGACCCGGTCGAATTCATCTATGCCAGTGACGATGCGCGCCGCCGGCTTATCGGATCCCGCGAGGCCCTCGAGTTCGAAGGCCCTGCCGCGGGTCGCGCGCACGGCGGCCGGGCCGGGGTCGCTTTCCTCGACGATGGCGTTCCATTCGCCGCAGGCTTCGCAGCGACCCTGCCAGCGCGACGCGACGGCGCCGCAGTTCTGGCAGACGAAAGAGGAGCGGGGTTTGGCCATGCGCGCTTGGCGCATCGCCAGCGCGCCTTGTCAAGGGGCGGCTGGCGAGGTGGGCAGGGTCAGCGCGTCGCGCCGTCGCTGTGCAGTTCGTCGCCGCGGCGCGAGCCATAAGCGCGCGAGCCAGCCGCAGTGGCGCCGATCGCCTGGCCGCCGGTCGCCTGGCCGTCACCCTTCAAGGCGCCGTCGCCCTCGCGCCTTTCGGCGTCCGCGGCTTTGTTGTTCACTCGGGCGCGCAAGACGTTGGAGGGCCTGAATGTCACCACCAGCCGGGCGGTGATTTTCGCTCCCTCGCCGGTCTTGGGATTGCGGCCCTGCCGTTCGCGTTTGGCGCGAATCTGAAAGGCTCCGAAAGACGACAGCTTGACGTCGTCGCGTGACGTAATGGCGTCGAAAATCTCCTCCAGAACCATCTCGACGTATCTCGCCGCGTCCCCCCTGGCGAAGCCGGTGCGCCGGTGCAGCGCTTCGGCGAGGTCGGCGCGCGTCAGGGTTTTGATTTCTTCGTCCTGGGCGGCAAGAGATGAAACGGAAGAATGGGATTCAGCCTGAGCCATTGTTCAGCCCTACAATCAGAGAAACAACTTTCCTGAAGCAACGACGTTGGCCGGCCCTCGACCGGGCAAAAAAACCTGTTGCTTCCGCAGCCTGGCGGAAACCCGCGCCTTTGGTCGGGTCTCCTGCCGTCAAGCCGCAGATTTTTTCAGAATTGGATCAAATGCAAGCTTGGCAATAAAGGAAAGAAGCAACGAATCGTAACAGAATCAGGCTGTTGCCTTTGGCGCCCTTGTCTCGGCGAGGTGCAAATGCTCAAGCTTACCAACGGATTAGCGCTGAGCCCCAGGTGAAACCACCTCCAACGGCCTCTAACATTACGAGGTCGCCCTTTTTGATGCGGCCATCCGCCACGGCCACGGAAAGGGCGAGCGGAACGCTGGCCGCGGAGGTGTTTCCGTGAAGGTGCACCGTGGCGACGACTTTCTCGGGAGCGATGCCGAGTTTTTGCGCCGACATGTCGATGATGCGCCGGTTGGCCTGATGAGGCACGAACCAGTTGATCTGCTCTGGAGTGATCCCGGTCGCCGCAAAGGCGTCGGCGACGACGTCGGTCACCTTGCCGACCGCGAATTTGAAGACTTCCTTGCCCTCCATGCGGAGATGACCGACGGTCTGGGTCGCCGAGGGGCCGCCGTCGACGTGAAGCTTCGCGCGATGGCGTCCGTCCGAGCGCAAATGGGTCGTGAGGACGCCGCGCTCGTCCATGGCGCCGGTGGAGGGGCGCGCCTCCAGCACCATGGCGCCGGCGCCGTCGCCGAAGAGAACGCAGGTTGTGCGGTCCTCCCAGTCTATGATGCGCGAGAAGGTTTCGGCGCCGATCACCAGCGCGCGCTTGTGCGAGCCGGAGCGTAGAAATTTGTCGGCCGTCGTCACCGCGAACACGAAACCCGAGCAGACGGCCTGAAGGTCGAAAGCGACGCCATGGGTTATTCCGAGCGCCGCCTGTATCTGCGTCGCCGTGGACGGAAAGGTCCAGTCGGGCGTCGACGTGCCGACGATGATGAGGTCGATGTCGTTCGGCTCAAGGCCGGCGCTCTCGAGCGCCGCGCGGGCGGCTTTCTCGCCGAGCATGGAGGTCGTTTCGCCCGGCGCGGCGATGTGGCGCTCCTTGATGCCCGTGCGCTGGAAAATCCAGTCGTCGCTCGTGTCCACCATCCGCGCGAGATCATCATTCGTCAGCGTTCTGGCAGGGAGATAGGAGCCCACGCCGAGAACGACGGAGCGCAAAAGGGAATGTTCCGTCGTCACTGGGCGGCTTCCTGCGGGGGAGTGTCTGTGGAGGTCGAACCGCTTCCCAAGCGATGCGCCAGCGCGACCGTGTCGCGGATGCGGTTCATGAGGTCGCTCTTGGCCATGTCGTGGCCGATCTCGACCGCGCGGGCGAAGCCGACATGGTCGGTTCCGCCGTGACTCTTGATCACGACGCCTTCGAGGCCGAGGAAGACCCCACCATTGATCGAGCGCGTGTCCATCTTGCCCTTGAGTTCGGCGAAGGCGCCTCGGGCAAGGAGATAGCCGAGCTTTGCAAGCAGCGAACCGCCCATGGCCGCGCGCAGATAGGCGGCGATCTGCTTGGCGGTGCCTTCGGCGGTCTTCAGCGTGATGTTGCCGGTGAAGCCTTCCGTCACGACGACGTCCACGGCGCCCATGCCGATGCCGTCGCCCTCGACGAAGCCGGCATAATCGAGGCCGGGAAGGTTCGACTCGCGCAGCGTGGCGGCGGCGGCCTTCACTTCCTCGACGCCCTTGATCTCCTCCGTGCCGACGTTGAGCAGGCCGACGGTCGGGCGCTCCAGCTCGAGAATCACCCGCGCCATGGCCGAGCCCATGATGGCGAGATCGACGAGATGGCTGGCGTTGGCCCCGATCGAGGCGCCGACATCGAGCACGATCGAGTGGCCGCGAAGCGTCGGCCACAGGCAGGCGAGCGCGGGACGGTCGACCCCTGGCATGGTGCGCAGGCAGATTTTCGACATCGCCATCAGCGCGCCGGTATTGCCCGCCGAAACCGCGGCGTCGGCCTCGCCCCTCTTGACCGCCTCGATCGCCATCCACATGGAGGAGACCCGGCGGCCATAGCGCAAGGCCTGGCTCGGCTTGTCGTCCATGCGGATCGACACGTCGGAATGGCGAACGTCCGCAGCCACTGCGAGACGGGGGTGTTTTGCGAGTTCGGCGCGAATCGCCTTCTCGTCGCCGATGATAAGAAAGCGGCTGTCGGGCTTGCGATCGAGGGCGAGAGCGCAGCCGGGAACCGTTACAGACGGGCCGAAATCGCCGCCCATCGCGTCGACCGCGATCCGAACTTTCTCCGCCATTCCCGTGCCGTCTCCCCAACGCCGCCGCTCTTGCCGCTGCGCCTTCAGGGGCGCGGGCCTGGGCCTGTCATTTTTCAAGAGATGCGCGCGTCGGCCTGCTCGGCCGGCCGGGCGCTGCGCCAAGGCGCCTGTTCCGCGCGCGTGATTGCCATTTGCGGCGCTTGGGCGCAAGTGCCACGCGGAGTCGACGAGGGATCAGCCCTCCGCCGGCGGCTTGCCGCGCGCGGGCCGAAGCTGGGCGAAGGGCGATACGACATCGGCGCCGCTCTCGGGCGCCGGCTCCGCGAACTCCGCGCCGGGCTTGTGAGGATAAGGGTCGAGCGCCAGCGTCAGGAATTCAGCGACCACGCCGCCGAGATCGACGGCGCCGCCGATGAGCTCATCCGGCGGATCCTCGCCGAGCGCATCGTGATCCAGCGTCTCGGGCTCTGGCTCGTGGCGCCTCGAGCGCGGACGCGGCGCCTCCTGCGGCGGCGCGAAACGCACGTCGATCGGCTCGAAGACGTCAGCCTCGAAATCCTCCAGCGTGAGCACGCAGGTCTGCCGGACCCGGGCGCGCAACGCGCCCGAGACTTCCATGCCGTCGCCACGCCAGCGCCGCGCGCGCAGATCGGCCGTGAGCGAAAGGATGGCGGGGATGGCGTTGAGCCTCGCGAGCGCGTCGCGCTCCGTTTCGGACGCGGCGATCTCGATCTCGAGCCCCTCTGGCGGGATCTCCGCGAGCAGGAGCGGACGGGAAAGCGGCGGCGCGCCCCGCGCGGCCCCCTCGCCGCCAGGTCTTTTGTCCGTCATCGTCTCTACTCCTCGGCCGGTTCCGTTCGAATCTAGATACGGGCAACGGCGCCCGCGCGCCAGCCGTCCCTCGCGAACCGTCCCTGGCGAGCCGTCCCTGGGAAGACGACCGGCTTGCTTTCGCGTCCATCGAAGGCTAGGCAAGCCCGATAGCATCACGTCGGACGCGCGCTCTTTCGCGCGTTGCGCCATAGCTTGGAGAATATGATGGCGGGGCGGGCCTTGCGCATTTCCTTTTCAGGCGCGGCGGCGGTGAGAGCCGCGGCGGCCGTTTGCCTTGCGGCGTCGCTCGCGGGCTGCCTCGGTTACGAGGGCGTCATCAATCGCGGCGCAGTCATCGACACGCGCAAGGCCGAGCAGGTGAAGCCCGGCATGGCGGCGCCGCAGGTCATCCAGGCGCTGGGCACGCCCTCGACGACGTCCACCATCGGCGGCGACGCCTGGTATTACGTCAGCCAGCGCCTCGAACGCTCTCTTGCCTTCATGCCGCAGAAGATCACGGACCAACGCGTCCTGGCGGTCTATTTCGACAAATCCCGCAAGGTTACCCGAGTCGCGGACTATGGCCTGGAGGACGGCAAGCCGGTGGATTTCCTGTCGCGCACGACTCCCGTCGCCGGGCCGGACTATCACCTGATTCAGAGTCTTCTGTCGAAGGTATCGCTTTGATGCTTCGAGGCCGGGCGGCCTGTGGCGCAAATGTGGCCGAGGGCGGGAGTCCTCGTCCATTAAGTTAATATTTACCTTGTTTTCAAAAGTTTATTGATTGTTTCGGCCATCCGCAATGTGGCGCGGACGTGGCCGTCTGCGTCGCTCTTTCGCCGTTCCATGCGCGTAAGCTCTTGATTGAGCCGCATTTCGCGGAGCAAGGGAGCTTATGCGCCGCATGACGGATCGAATGCAGCCTGCCAATGAGTCCGCGCGCAGAATGAGTCTGGGCGACCGCTGGGCGCTGATGCGCGCCAGTCGCTCTTTCTATCTCCTTCTCCGGACCGTTTGCGTGGGCGCCGTTCTGTCGACGCTTGCGGCCCTGAGCCTCACCATCCAGCGCAGCGACACTCCCTATTATGAAAAGCTGAGCCGCGTGCCCAAGCTGCGCCCTGTCGGCGCGCCCTTGTTGGAGGCGGCTCGCGCTGAGGACGAGTCGGCGCTCGACAGCGATTTCTCGCTCGAACAGGCGGCGCTCACCTGGGCGCATCGGCTGTTCGGCAAGGACGAGGGCGCCGACGCGCTCGGCGTAATGCGTTTCGGGCCGGTAACCGTGCACCAGTCGATCGTCGAGCGCGTCGTCCAGGCGGCGAACAAGACGGAGATGGACCCGGCGCTGCTCATGGCGATCGCCGACAAGGAATCTAACTTCCACACCACCGCCAAGGCGCGTACGTCCTCCGCGAGCGGCCTGTTTCAGTTCGTCGAGAAGACCTGGCTGAAGGCGCTCAGGGACTTTGGCCATCGCTACGGCCGCGCGGAAGAGGCGAAGGCGATCTCGGAAGAGGCGGCGCCCCGCCAGCAACGCGCGAAGATTCTCAACCTGCGCAACGATCCTTATCTTTCCGCGGCGCTGGCTGCCGAGATGCTGAAAAAGGACAGCGCCAAGATCGCGGAGAAGGTTGGCCGCCCGCTGACGGCGGGCGAAACCTACCTGATCCACTTCCTCGGGCCGGACGACACAGAGAAGTTCATGAGGGCGATGGTCGACTCGCCCGAGATGTCGGCCGCGGCGCTCCTGCCGAAGCCCGCCCGCGCCAACAAGCCGATCTTCTACGAGCAGCATGGGCGGCGACTCAAGGACCGCACGGTGAGCGAGGTCCATGAAGCCTTCGAGGCGATGATGGACAAGCGCACCAGCCGCTACAACGACGTTGCCGCCAAGCTGCCGGCCGGCGTCACCGCCTATACGGACTGACGGGGCTCAGGCTCCAGCCCCGATCATCAGGTCCAGATTCTGCACCGCCGCGCCGGACGCGCCCTTGCCGAGATTGTCGAGGCGGGCGACGAGCACGGCGTGGCGGCGGGCTTCATTCGAAAAGACGAAGATTTCCATATCGTCCGAGCCATTGAGGGCGAGCGCGTCGATGCGCCCGCTCGCCGGCGCCTCCATGACGCGAACATGCTTCGCCCCCGCGTAATGGCGGCGACAGGCGGCCTCCAGATCGGCCGCCTTGGGCTTGCCGGGCAGGGAGTCGAGATGGAGCGGGATCGAGACCAGCATTCCCTGCCGAAAATTGCCGACCGAGGGCGCGAAGAGCGGCCGCGCCGCAAGCCTCGCATAGGCCATGATCTCGGGCAGGTGCTTGTGCTCCAGCCCCAGCGCATAGAGCTCAAAGGCGGGCGCCGCGCCTTTTTCGTAAGCCTCTATCATCTGCCGGCCGCCGCCCGAATAGCCGGAGACGGCGTTGATGGTGAGCGGCTGATCGGGCGCGATCAGGCCGGCGTCGACGAGGGGGCGCAAAAGGGCGATGGCGCCGGTCGCATAGCAGCCGACATTGGCGACGCGCGCGGCCTTGGCGATCGCCTCGGCCTGACCGGCGCAGAGCTCCGGGAAGCCATAGACCCAAGCTGGCGCGACGCGATGCGCGGTCGAGGCGTCGAGCAGGCGCGGGGCTTTGTCCCCGAGCGCGTCGCAAAGCGCGACCGTCTCTTTCGCCGCGTCGTCCGGCAGGCAGAGGATGGCGACGTCCACTGAGGCCAGCACTTCGCACTTGGCCTCGATATCCTTGCGCTTCTCGGCCGGGATGGCGACGATCTCGATGTCGCGCCGGCCGGCGAGGCGCTCGCGGATCTCGAGGCCCGTGGTCCCGGCGTCGCCGTCGATGAAGATTTTGTTGGCCATTTGAGAGTGTCCCGAAGCGGCTCCTTTGCCCGTGGCTTGGATGATGGCTGCATCCTCCCTTGTCAACACGAGGGGCCTCGGGAGCCTGAACCGGACTGGCCTCTCTGACGGGGCGCGGTAGCTTAATGGAAGAAAGGGGCGCGCGTCCCTTCTTGCAAATAGCCGAGGCGACGTCATGACTGGACAGCCTGAGAGGGACAACTTCAAGAATTATGGGGCTTTCCTTGCCGATTCTCTCTGGAAGGCGTCAGTTTATTCCGTGCTGGCCTATAGTTTCATCCTGCTGCTGCTCGTCGTCGTCGGCGCGGCGGTCTGGGTGGGCGCGGTCAGCGTTCCGGAGTTTCATCCAAGATGACGCGGGATCAGCGTGAGCGGGAAGCGCCTTCTCGTCATCGCGCACGCGCCGTCGCCCAATACGCAAGCCATGCGCGACGCGCTGCTCGCCGGCGCCCGCGCGCCTGAGATAGAAGGGGTGGAGGTGCGCGCGCTGAGCCCCTTCGAGACGGGGGCGGACGACGTTCTGGCGGCGGACGGCGTCATCCTGCTGACGCCCGAAAATCTTGGCTATATGAGCGGCGCGATGAAAGATTTCTTTGATCGCTGCTATTACCCCTGCCTCGAACGCACGCAGGGCCTTCCCTATGCGCTCTGCATCCGCGCCGGCAGCGACGGAACCGGCACGCGGCGCGGCGTCGAAACCATCGTCACGGGCCTGCGCTGGCGCACCGTCCAGGAGCCGCTGATCTGCCGGGGCGCGTGGCGGCCCGAGTTCATCGACCAGTGCCGCGACGTCGGCATGGCGATGGCGGCGGGGCTGGAGGCCGGGGTGTTTTAGGTCGTGGCGGCGGCGCAAGTCGCGGAGACAAGCGCGCGCCGGGTCGTCCTGTGCGCATCACGACCGGGGCTTGTCCCGCCGGCCGATCCGAACGCCATGCCACGAGGCCGTCGCGGTTAGTCCAGCTCGAAGGCGTTCTTGTAATCGAGCGCGAGCGACGCGTCCTGATCGGCCTTGCGCAGAATGCAGTTGCCGACCGCGAGGAACTCGATGTCCGAGCCCATGAAGCAGCGGAACGCGTCTTCCGGCGTCGAGACGATCGGCTCGCCGCGCACGTTGAAGCTCGTATTGATCAGCACCGGGCAGCCGGTCAGCTCCTCGAAACGCGTCAGCAGTTGGTGGTAGCGCGGATTCGTGTCGGCGTGCACCGTCTGGATGCGCGCCGAATAATCCACATGCGTCACGGCCGGAATGTCGGAGCGCGGCACGTTGAGCTTGTCGATGCCGAAGAGCGCCTGCTCCTCCGCCGACATGGGTCGGCAGTGCTCGGGCTTCACATTGGCGACGAGCAGCATGTAGGGCGAATCGCAGTCGATCTCGAACCAGTCCGAGACGCGCTCGCGCAGCACGGACGGCGCGAAGGGGCGGAAGCTCTCGCGGAACTTGACCTTGAGATTGAGCGCCTTCTGCATCGTCGGCGAGCGCGGGTCGCCCAGGATCGAGCGTCCGCCCAGCGCGCGCGGTCCGAATTCCATGCGCCCCTGATGCCAGCCCACGGCCTGCCCGGCGACGAGCGCCTGCGCGGTTTCCTCGATCACCCCCGCGTCATCGACCACCGTAAAGCGCGCGCCCACCGAGCGCAGGCGGCTCTCTATGTCGGACTGCGCATAGGTCGGGCCGAGATAGGAGCCCTTCATTGCGTCCTTGCCGGGCGTGACGCGGCGCGGCTGTTCCTTCTGGTGATAATAGGCGGCGAGCGCGGCGCCGAGCGCGCCCCCTGCATCGCCAGCCGCCGGCTGAATGAAGATATTCTCGAAGCTCTTGTCGCGAAGCACCTTGCCATTGGCCACGCAATTGAGCGCGACGCCGCCGGCGAGGCAGAGGTTCTTTTCGCCCGTTTCGGCGGCAAGCGCGCGCGTCAGGCGCAACACCACGTCTTCCGTCACGGCCTGCACGGAGGCGGCGAGATCCATGTGGCGTTGTTCGAGCCGGTCCTCGGGCTTGCGCGCGGGCGCGCCGAAGAGTTGATCGAACTTGTCGTTCGTCATCTTCAGCGCCGTGCAATAGTCGAAGTAATCGAGATTGAGGCGGAAGGATCCGTCCGCCTTCACGTCGATCAGTTCGTCGAGCATCATTTTTGCATATTTGGGTTCGCCATAAGGGGCGAGGCCCATGACTTTATATTCGCCCGAATTGACCTTGAAGCCGGTGTAATAGGTCAGCGCCGAATAGAGCAGGCCGAGTGAATGGGGGAAATGGATTTCCTTGACGATCTGGAGATTCGAGCCATTGCCGAGCGCGACCGAGGTCGTCGTCCATTCGCCGACGCCGTCCATGGTGAGCACGAGCGCGCGCTCGAAGGGCGACGGGTAGAAGGCCGAAGCGGCGTGTGAGAAGTGATGCTCCGAGAAGAGCAGCTTCTCGCCCTCTGCAAGCGCCGGATCGACGCGGCCAAACGCCTCCAGAAGAATGTCCTTCTGGAAGATCTTCTCGCCGATCCACAGCGGCATGGCCTTGCGGAAGGATTCGAAGCCCTTCGGCGCAAAGGCGAGATAGGTTTCGAGAAGCCGTTCGAATTTCACGAAAGGCTTCTCGTAGAACACGACATGGTCCACATCCGCGCCGCTCGCGCCCGCCGCCTCGAGGCAGTAGCGAACGGCGTTCTCCGGGAAGGCGGAGTCGTGCTTGATGCGCGTGAAACGCTCCTCCTGCGCCGCAGCGACGATCTCGCCGTCGCGCAGAAGCGCGGCGGCGCTATCATGATAGAAGGCCGAGACGCCGAGGATCAGCATGAGGGGCTCTTTAGAACAGCGTGTAGATGAAGGGCGCGACGACGGAGCCCTGGCCGAGGAAGAACAGCGCGCCAAAGAGCAGGAACAGCACGAAGAGCGGCACCAGCCAGAACTTCTTGCGCGTGCGGAGATAGGCCAGGAATTCCTTCAAGAACGACGACATGTCTGCCTCCAGGAGCATCAGAATTGCTGGCCCATCGAATTTTTCGCGGGGCCGGGCGGGGCGCGCTCGATCCAGTAGCTTTTCTCGTCGCCGCGGGAGAGGCGCAGAATATCCTTGCCCATCGCGCGGAGGACGAAAGCGACCGGCGTCACTGCGCCGTAGAACAGGAACCCCATGACCAGCGGCGCGACGACCGAATGGAGCAGGAGGCCGAAACGGAACCAGAGCTTGTTGAGCGGCGCGAGAAGATGATCCGCGACGAGCGCAACGCCGAGAAATGCGGCGGAAAGACCGAGCGCCCACCAGCGGACGGCTTCGCCGTGACGGATCATCGGCCAGAAGGCCAGAAACGCGAAGACGCCGGAAAAGACGAGGCCGAAATTCCTGTTCGACCCCAATTCGACTTTGCGATTGGATTTGAGAGTCTCGTGACCGGCCATTGCTTTGTCTCTGCGACAAGGGAACAACCCTCTTATCGACCTCGCCCGGCGAGCGCAACCGACGCGGAGGGCGGATTGGGCTCCCTGCTGAGAATATGAACGTAAGACAATGAAGTTGAATGTATTTGCCGGACATCCGCCGGGGCTCGCGATACTCTTCGGATCGGAGATGTGGGAGCGATTCTCCTATTATGGGATGCGCGCGCTTCTCGTCCTGTACATGGTCGATTATCTCCTCGAGCCGGGGCGCATGGAGCGGGCGCTGGGGCTCGCGGCGCTGAAAAACGCGCTCGAATCCCTGTCCGGTCCGCTCGGGCCGCAGCCCTTCGCCTCGCAGATCTACGGTCTCTATACGGGCCTGGTCTATCTGACGCCGATTCTCGGGGGTTTCGTCGCCGACCGCCTGCTGGGCCGGGCGCGGACCGTCGCGCTCGGCGCGGCCATGATGGTCGCCGGCCATTTCATGATGGCCTATGAACCGTTTTTTCTTATCGCTCTGTCGCTCATCGCGTTCGGCTGCGGGGCGTTCAAACCCAATATCTCCACTCAGGTCGGCGAGCTCTACGCCAGCGACGACCCGCGCCGTGACCGCGGCTATTCGATCTTCTACGTCGGAATCAATGTCGGCGCTTTCTTCGCGCCGCTCGTCTGCGGCACGCTCGGCGAGGCGGTCGGCTGGCATTATGGCTTCGCCAGCGCCGGCGTCGGCATGGCGATCGGACTCGCGACCTATCTCTACGGTCTTCCAAGATTGCCAGAGGCTTCTGCGCCACGCACAGAGGCGACGCGGGCGTCGCGGCGTCAGTTCCGCCGCGCCGTCCTGGGCATTCTGCTCCTTTTTCTGCCTTCCGCCCTGTTCTGGGCGGCTTTTGAACAGCAGGGGAACACGATCGCGGTCTGGGCCGCAGAGCGCACCGACCGCGGCGTCGAGCTCTTTGGCTGGCGGGCGGAAATTCCGGTGACCTGGTTTCAGGCGTTCAACCCGCTGATGATCTTTCTCTTCACCCCGCCGCTCGTCGCCCTGTGGGGACGTCTCGCCCGGCGCGGTCGCGAGCCCTCGGCGATGTGGAAGCTCTCCATGGGCTGTCTCGGCGTCTCACTCAGCTATGCGATCATGGCTGTCGCGGCGTCCTTGAGCGCTGGCGGCAAGGCGAGCTGGCTGTGGCTCCTGGCTTATTTTGTCGTCATTACGTTAGCCGAACTGCATTTCTCTCCGATCACCCTGTCGCTCGTCTCTCACCTTGCGCCCGCCGGCTCGCGCTCGGCGCTGATGGGCGTCTGGTTTACTTCAATGTTTCTCGGAAATCTTCTCGCGGGCTGGATCGGAAGTTTATGGGCGAGCCTGGGCGGCGCGCCGTTCTTCATATTCGTCTCCGGACTCGGCGTCGCCGCGGCGTTGCTCATCGAAGTTCTCCGCGCGCCGTTACGAGACGCGCTGCGTTGACGCCGGGTCGGCGCATTGCCCGGAGCCATTTTTAGAGGATCCCCCTCGTGCTTACCGGCCCTGTTACAGACTGTTAATATTTGTAGAGAACATTCTTAATCGCGCCAAAAAAGCATAAAGGGAAACGCCTTTCGGGCGCGGTTTTCATTTTGCAGTCGCGTTCGGATGGAGTTGGAAATTATGGCGTCCACGTCGTGCCTCAAATCGCCTGCGGATGGGCATGCGCGTGGAAGAGAGCCAACGCCCATGAGAGATGTTTTGCAGGATACGATTTTTTCATGGGGGTGGCAGGATCGTATTCAGCACGATCCGGAGAGCGGCTCCGATTTCGTGACGACGATCTATATCCGGCATGGGGAGCCGTTTGTTTATACTCTGACCGTGAATGAGAGTCGCCGCAAACTGGGTATTCACGTCAATTCGCCAATTCAAATCCCGAATGCGCGGAAGAGGGACGCCGTACTCATCGCCAATTATTTCAACATCCGGAGCGCCACCGGCTCGTATCACATCACCGAGACCGGGGACCTCTGCTATCAGTGGATGCTTTTTGCGATCGGCGCGAAGCCGGACATAGGCGGTTTCAAAGCCCTGCGGGACGACGCCAACAGGGCCTTCGATCAGACCTATACGCCGTTCTTGACCGCAGCCTTCACGGAAAGCCCGGCGGCGCAGATCATCGAAAAACTCGAGTTTTTTTGGTCGAGGAGATGATCCGTCGCAACTCGCGCGGGCAATAAGCGCGGGCAATAAAAAAAAGCCCGGCCAAATGGCCGGGCTTTCGCTGTTCGCCGCCGTCAGAGTCCCGGCAGCCAGCTCGTGTGATAATTGACGCCGACGCGCGCCATCACGCCCTGGTAATTCACCTGCGTGGCGCCGAACACCGCGCCGGCGACGCCGCCTGCCGAACCGAAGCTGGCCGTCGGCGTGTTCAGATTGCCGAGGTTCCAGTAGATCGATTCAGCTTTCAGCGACCAGCCCGGCGCGACCATCCATTCCACGCCGCCGCCGACGTTCCAGCCGGCGAGAGTCTGGCTCTGCTGGCCGCCGCCGAAATAGGTCTGGCTGAAGCCCAGAGAGCCGATCCTCCATCCGACATTGGCGTTCGTCGTCACGTTCGCGTAGGCGCCGCCATAGGTCAGGCCGCCGGTCAAATAGACCAGCATGGCCGGGCTCAGCAGATAGCCCACACGGGCGCGGGCCGTGCCGATGTAATCCAGCCCGGCGCTGACGGACATGCCGCCAATCGCGACTTGCTGCGCGGCGCCTCCTCCGACGGCGCCGCCGCCGCCGCCCGATGACGCTCCACGAGAGCCCGAACCCTGGATGTCGGTTTCGAAGCCGATCACCCAATTCGGCCCGACCTGGAAGTTGTAGCCGAACTGGCCGCCGCCCACGACGCCCGACTGTGTATTCGCCAGAGTAGCCAGCTGCGACATGGCCGCGGCATTGGGGAGTATGCCCGGACATGGCGGAGGCGGTGGCGGCGGAGGCGGCGGAGGCGGCGGTGGCGGAGGCGGCGGCGGCGGCGGGGGAGGCGGTGGCGGAGGCGGCGGCGGGGGCTTGTGGCCTCCCGAGCCCACCGGGGCCTGAATTTGAATGATCGACCCCTGGTTACCGGCCGTTCCGCCGCTCGACGTATTGCCGATCGTCTGGGTTATCGTGGCGATTTGTGAAAGGAGGCCGCTGCCGCCGCCATGGCTGCCGCCACCACCGCCAGACCCGCCCCCGCCGCCAGAGCCGCCCCCTCCGCCTCCGCCACCGCCGCCGCCGCCGCCCCCTCCGCCGCATCCGCCGCCGGGCACGGCGAAAGCTCCCGGCGAGCCATAGGCTGCATTACGAATCGAATCATTTGTTCCGATGGAATAGCCAGCGTTCAGGCCAGCGTAGAAGCCCGTCCATGTCGCCGTCGGCAGAAAAGGAAGAAGCGGTTGCGCCGCTGCGGGAAACGCAGCATTGGCGAGAATTGCCGCGGAGGCGGTAAGTGAGACAATCTTCCTCATCGGTTTCTGCCTTTGTAACCAAATATTGAGCATCGTCGAAACAGGTTCGGAAAATGAATAAAATCTCGCCGGAGCGTGAGGGCAATGTGGTTTTGCGTACTATTGTCACTTTCCGCCTGTCTGTGCCGAAATTGCCACTAATTGTCACGCTCTAGCTTTGGGGGCTCTCGAGCCGCCATGGCGCCCTTGATGCTTCAGGCTCCATCCTGCGGATCTGCAGCGGCCGGACGGCGCTTTCCCTGGCGCCGGGGCGGGGCTATAAGGCGCGCGCGTAGTCCGGGGATCGATCAGTCATGCAGAAGATCAAAGTGGCCAATCCCGTCGTCGAACTCGATGGCGATGAAATGACCCGCATCATCTGGGCCTTCATCAAGGACAAGCTGATCCGGCCCTACCTCGACATCGATCTTCTCTATTATGATCTTTCGATTCAAAACCGCGACGCGACCAACGATCAGGTGACGATCGACGCGGCCAACGCCATCAAGAAGCACGGGGTGGGCGTCAAATGCGCCACCATCACGCCCGACGAAGCGCGGGTGAAGGAATTCAACCTGAAGGAAATGTGGAAGTCGCCCAACGGCACGATCCGCAACATCCTCGGCGGCGTCATCTTCCGAGAGCCCATCATCTGCAACAACGTCCCGCGCCTCGTGCCGCATTGGACGCAGCCCATCGTCGTTGGCCGCCACGCCTATGGCGATCAGTATCGCGCCACCGATTTCAAGGTTCCGGGCAAGGGCCGTCTCACCATCAAATTCGAGGGCGAGGACGGGCAGGTCATCGAGAAGGAAGTCTTCAAATTCCCCGGCGCCGGCGTCGCCATGGCGATGTACAATCTTGACGAGTCCATCCTCGAATTCGCGCGCGCCACTTTCAATTACGGCCTCCAGCGCAAATTTCCCGTCTATCTCTCGACGAAGAACACGATTCTCAAGGCCTATGACGGCCGCTTCAAGGACATCTTCCAGGAGGCGTACGACAGGGAGTTCAAATCGCAGTTCGAGGCGCTCGGCCTTTGGTACGAGCATCGCCTCATCGACGACATGGTGGCGTCGGCGCTCAAATGGTCTGGCGGATATATCTGGGCCTGCAAGAACTACGACGGCGACGTGCAGTCCGACATTGTCGCTCAGGGCTTTGGTTCGCTGGGCCTCATGACGAGCGTGCTGATGACGCCCGACGGCAAGACCGTGGAGGCGGAAGCGGCCCATGGCACGGTGACGCGCCATTATCGCGAGCACCAGAAAGGCCACGAGACCTCCACCAATTCCATCGCGTCGATTTTTGCCTGGACGCGAGGACTCGCCCATCGCGCCAAGCTCGACGACAACGCCGAACTGGCGCGCTTCTCGAAGACGCTGGAGGAGGTCTGCGTAAAGACCGTCGAATCGGGCTGCATGACCAAAGATTTGGCGCTGCTCGTCGGCCATCATCAAAAATGGCTGTCGACAACCGGCTTCCTGGACAAGGTCGATGAAAACCTTCGCAAGGCGATGGTCCGAGCGTGATCGGGAGCCGATAGGCGCCGCACGACGGCGGAACCGGAAATCGGTCGGTTTCAAGCCAGCTTCGCCACATACTTCGATTGTATCTGACACGCGGCCCGTCTATATAGGCGCCGCCTATAGCCCCATGGGAGAATAGCGGCAATGACGGTGGATCTGGACGAGACCTACAAACCGTCGGAAGACGAACCTTTCATGTGCGACCGGCAGCGGGAATATTTCCGGCGCAAGCTGCTTGCTTGGAAAGAAGATATTTTGCACGAAAGCCGCGAGACGCTCGCGGCGCTCCAGAACGAAAACGAAAATCATCCTGACCTCGCGGACCGGGCCTCCTCGGAAACAGACCGGGCGATCGAATTGCGCGCCCGCGACCGCCAGAGAAAGCTTATCGCCAAGATCGAAGCCGCGCTCGGCCGGCTCGAGGACGGCACCTATGGCTATTGCGAAGAGACGGGGGAGCCCATTTCGTTGAAGCGGCTCGACGCGCGGCCAATCGCGACGCTCTCGATCGAGGCGCAAGAGCGCCATGAGCGGCGGGAGAAAGTTTATCGCGACGACTGATCGGGTCGGCGATTACAGCAATCAGAAAGAAAAGGGCGTCGCCAGCACCGCGACGCCCTTTCTTTTTTATTCCTTCTCGGGGCGGCCGAGCAGGCGGGCCATTTCCGCTTCCAGCGACTCCAGCGGATCGACATCTGCCGGCGCGGGCGGGGGAGCGGCCGCCGGAGCCGGAGGGCCCGGCGGAGACGGTGGCGGCGCGGCGGGCGGCGCCGGGGGTCTCGCGGCCGCGGGCGGGGCTGCTGTGGGCGAGCTGGGCGCAGGCGCGGACGACGGCGGCGGCGTGTCCCCCTTGGGCTGGATCATCCGCTGCGTCCGGGCGAGGAATGGCGGCGTCGCGGGGCGGGGCGCGGCCGGACGAGGCGGCGGCGCAGCGGGACGCTGAAACGGCGGCGCTGGCGGGGGCGGGGCTGGCGGCGGCGGGGCGCTCGCCGCGGGTGGCGGGACGGGCGCGGGCTCCGGCGGGGCCGGCTGCTTGCTCGGCGCGGGCGCAAAGAGATCCGGCGGCAGGTTGAGCGGGCCGGCGGCGGCGGGTTTGGGCGCCGGACCAGGACCAGGACCGGGGACGGCGGCGGGCTTCGGCGCGGGGCCGGGCGCCGCTGGTTCGACCGAGGGGCCTGGCGGCCAGGCCGGAGCAGGAGCCTGCGCGGGCCGCGCCTCCCGGACCGTGCGCGCGGCCATCGCCTCCGAGGGCGAAATCGAGCCTTCGACGAGAAGGTCGTTCGGCCCGCCGATCAGCAGCAGATGCTCTGTGTCGTCGCGTCGCACGATGACGAGCTGACGTTCGCGATCGAGATCGAAAACGTCGATCACGTCCAGCCGCCGCGGGCCCTTTTTGGCGCTCGCCGAACGGATTCTGCGCCCGAAGAGCAGACGGATGATGTAGAGGACGAGGAGCGCGGCGATGAGGAACGCCACGATTGCCCCAAGTATTGGGAGCAGCTGTGAGAATCTGTCTTGCATGAAGTGCGGGTCTCTCTTCGAACGCGCGTTTACGTTGCCAATCTAACAGTATTTCTGGCAACCCTGCGCCAAAAGGTTAATCATTGGTTAATTTGACGCGAAATACCCCATGAGTCGTTGCCATCTTGCCGGCCGGCGGCCATTCTTTCGACCGATTCCACGCGCCGCGCGGTTTCGCAAATCGAGCGCGGCGCGGGCTTTTTCGACGATCGCCTTCATTAACCATATTCTGGCATGCAGAATCGAATCGTCCGGATCGCCAAGCTCCGGGCGCGGGGATCCGGGGCGTTCAGTATGACCGACAGGACGGCGTCGTCTGCATTTGACCGAAACGAGCGGCCGGGCAGCGCCTGGCTGGTGCTCGCTCTCGCTCTCGCGATTCTCGCCGTTCTCGGCGCCTATTTCCTTGCGCCCGCGACAATGGCTCCGCGCCTCGTCATGCTCTCGCTCGCCCTCTTCGCGGTGGCGGGGGTCTTCTTCCTCTTCGCCTATGCGGTCGGGCTGATCCATTTCTCGCCCCGCGTCGCGCGCAACGACGTCACCCGGCTCATCGCCGAGTCCACGACGGAGGGCCTGCTCGTCACCATGGGCGACAGGCAGATCGCTTACGCCAACGACGCCTATATGGACCTTTGCGGCGCCCGCGACGCCTCGAGCCTCCAGGTTGTCGAGCGATTGTTCTCCGGGCCGCCTGAGGTCTCCGAGGCGATCTACCGCCTTGCCCAGGCGGCCCGGGCCGGCACCCCGCATGTCGAGGAGTTGCGCCTTTCGCCGCCGCTCACGGGCGGGGCGCCGGTCGGCTGGTACCGCATTCAGGTGCGGCCGCTGCCGCAGTCGGGGCCGCGGGCGTCGCTGTGGCGCGTGGCGGATGTGACGGGCGAGCGCCAGCGGCAGGAGGGCGTCTTTCAGGAGTTGCAGCACGCGATCGACTTTCTCGATCACGCGCCGGCAGGCTTCTTCTCGGCCGCGCCCGACGGCGCTGTGCCTTACATGAACAAGACGCTTGCCAACTGGCTCGGCTACGATCTCACTCAGGTCGGCTCGGGAGGCGCCACGCTCGCCTCCATCGTGGCCAATAATGGGGCGGCGCTGCTGGCGGCGGTGTCGGGCGCGCCGGGCGAGGTGCGCACCGATCAGATCGACCTGGATCTGCGCTGCCGCGATGGCCGTCCGCTGCCGGTGCGGCTGCTGCATCAGGTCGCCTTCGGCCAGGACGGCGCCGCCGGCGCGTCGCGGACTTTGGTGCTCAATCGCGCTGCGGGCGAGAAATCCGAAGAGGGGTTGCGCGCCGCTGAAGTGCGTTTCGCGCGTTTCTTCAATTCGACGCCCATGGCCATCGCGACGCTCGACGTCGAGGGCCGCGTGCTCGATTCCAACGCCGCCTTCGCCAAGCTTTTGCCGCGGGCGCTGAAGGTGGGCGCGGCGCGGGAGGGTTGGTCGCTGCTCGCGGGGCTCGGCGAGCGCGACGCCGAGGCGCTGCGGAAGGCGATCGAGGATGCAATCGACGGCAAGGGCGACGCGAAGCCCGTGAATGTCTCCTTCGAGGAGGGCGCCGGCCCGCGTTCGGCGCGCTTCTTCGTCTCTCCCGCCGAGGACAGCGGCCAGAAGGGCGCGACCATCTATGCGCTCGACACCAGCGAGCAGCGCAAGCTTCAGGAAGAATTCGCCCAGTCGCAGAAGATGAACGCGGTCGGCCAGCTCGCGGGCGGCATCGCGCATGATTTCAACAATATGTTGACGGCGATCATCGGCTATTCCGATTTCCTGCTCTCGAGCCATCGGCCGACCGACCCGAGCTTCAAGGACATCCGCCAGATCAAGGCGACGGCCGAGCGCGCGGCCGGACTGACGCGCCAGTTGCTCGCTTTCTCCCGACGTCAGACGCTGCGGCCGCAGGTGCTCCAGCTCGGCGACGCGCTGTCGGAACTGCAATTGCTGCTGTTGCGCGTCGTCGGCGAGAAGAACGAGCTCGAATTGCGGCACGGCCGCGACCTCTGGTACGTGAAGGCCGATCTCACGCAGTTCGAGCAGGTCATCATCAACCTGCTGGCCAACGCCCGCGACGCCATGCCGGAGTCGGGCGGCCTCATGCAGATCCGCACCCGCAATGTGACAAAGGCGGAATGCGCGAGCTTCAATGAACCCTATCTGCTCCCCGCCGACTATGTGCTGGTCGAAGTCGAGGACAATGGCGCGGGCATCCCCCCCGAGGTGATCGAAAAGATCTTCGAGCCCTTTTTTACGACCAAGGAAGTGGGCAAGGGCACCGGTCTCGGTCTTTCAACCGTCTTCGGCATCGTCAAGCAGTCGGGCGGCTTCATCTTCGCAACGAGCGAACTCGGCAAGGGAACGACCTTCCGCATTTTCCTGCCGCGCTACATCCCCGAGGAAAAGGAGACGCCGAAGAAGGAGACGGAGGCCAAGCCCCAGGGCGATTACACCGGGCAGGGCGTCATTCTTCTGGTCGAGGACGAGGACGCCGTGCGCTCGATCGGCGCGCGTTCTCTCAAGACCCGCGGCTTCACCGTCCTCGAAGCGACTACCGGCCTCGAGGCGCTGGAGGTCGTGGAGGAGGTCGGCGGCAAGATCGACCTCATTGTTTCAGACGTGGTCATGCCGGAGATGGACGGACCGGCGATGTACGCCGAGCTGCGCAAGCGCGGTGTGACGGCCAAAGTCATTTTCGTGTCCGGCTACGCGGAGGAAGCCTTCGCCAAGAATCTGCCCGAGGGAGAGTTCGGTTTCCTGCCCAAGCCCTTCTCGATCAAGCAACTCGTCGAGACGGTGAAGGCGCATCTGCCGGCGCAAAGCTGAGATTTCGCCGGCGGCGCTACAGCATCGGCGCCACGACTCGCACGCGGCGCTTGACGCCGTCCGGGCCGACGACCTCCTTGAACACCTCCGGCGCGCCGGCCCCGCTGCGCAGTTCGGGGAGGGGCTCGGCAATCGCCGCCTGCGCCGGACCGAGAGGCTGTCTGGCGCGCGGATCGCCGGGGAGGATTGGCCGGGACATTTGCTCCGCCTGTTCGGCCGTCACCATCTGGTCCTTTTTGTTGCGTTCGGCGAGAATGCCCTCGGCCTCGGCCAGCGCCTCCGTCCAGCTCTTTCCGGGTGGTTTGCAGCCGCAGGAGGCGTCGTAGCTCGTCTCGAACTTCCGCGCATTGGGATGGTCGGCGTAGGACTCGCCATCGACCGAGACCGCCGACTCGAGGCCCTTCCACTGCGACTGAGTGTAGAGCTTCGCCTCGGCGCCGGGACACATGGCCTTGCAGAGCGCGTCGAGGTCGTCGAGCTGAGACTGTCTCGCGCTGTAGGTGATGGGGAAGAAGCCGCCGTCGCAGCTGCGGACGCAGATCGCCATCGGCCCGCCCATCCGCCGCGTGTCCTGGTTGAAAGTCTCGTCGTCCGGCGGCGGCCCGTCCTCCGGATTGATGGGCGCCTCGCGCAGGCCGGTCGCCTGATCGGGCGGGCGAACGCCGAACAATTCCTCGAAAAAGCTGCCCGGATCGGGCTCGCGGGCGGCGATGCGGGGATTGCGGCACTCGACCTCGTAGCGGGCCATCAGCGCCTGACGCTGGCTGTCGTCGGCGGCCGCCTGCTCATAGGCCGCAATGCTGCCGCGCAGGGCGCTCAGACGCCCGTTGATGGCGTTGCACTGGGGCGGCGGCGGATCGCCGAAAAACAGAAAGGTCTGGCGGTCGCAGCCCATGGCCTGACCCTTGGCCGCGAGGCGGCTGAATTCTGTGCGTTGCTTGGCGGCCATGGCGCGATAGCGCGCCGCCATGCCTTCGGCGCCCGCCTTGGCGATCTGCCCGCGCAGGTCGAGACAGTGCGGGCTCTCGGCGCGGGCGGCCGGCGCGGCCGTCAGCGCACCTAATAAGGCGGCGCCGGACGCGGCGGCGAGAATCTTGCGGAGGGCGCCTGGCCCCGGGTTCGGCCTCATCAAATGCTCCGGCTGGCCCCTTTTTAAGTCCGAGGCGATCGGACGGGCTGCCAGCTTCCTGTTGTCTCACGCGAACCGCGATCCGCTTCACTCGACGATGCGAGTCCCGGCGGCGGGCGCCTGCGCGCCTTGCCGCGCCGCCGACGCTGACCATTCTTGGCGCTGATCGCGCCGCGGATCAACCGGATGGGATTCTCCAGCGTTTCTTGTCCTCAACAAGGCGAGAGGGCGCCGGGCGCCGGTCTTACGGCCGCGCTTTTTTCCGCTCGACCCTTCCCTTGGCGCCAGTCTACGCCCATATCCGGGCGCGGACGCCAATGGAGATCGGCACGATGAAGTCTTCTTCAAAAATTCTTTCTCTTCTCACCATTGCCTTGGGAGCGGCGCTGGGCGTCGGGGCGGCCGCGGCGCAGGAAGGACCGGACCTGATCTTCCGCAAATCCACGGACTTCAAACTGCTGACGCCCAATGACAAGCTCGCAACCTATGTGGTCGACGACCCGCTGATCGAAAACGTCGCCTGCGCCTACACGGCCCATGAAAAGGGCGGCGTCGCCGGCATGTTCGGCGTGGCGGAGCAGACCTCGGAAGTTTCGCTCGCCTGCAATCAATACGGCCCGATCAAGCTTCGCAAGGAAAACGAGAAATTCAGCCAGGGCGATCTCGTGCTCAGCGAGCGGCGGTCGCTCATGTGGAAGCAGATGCATATCGTGCGCGGCTGCGACACGAAGCGCAACATGCTGATTTACATGATTTACTCCGACAGGCTGATCGAAGGCTCGCCGGAGAATTCGACAGCCGCGGTTCCGATCCAGCCTTGGGGCGGCTCGGAGCCGGGGCATTGCAAGGACTGGTTGAAGTAGCCCGTTCAGTCGGCGCAGGAGATGACCATTGCGTCGGCCGCTTGCGGCTGGCGCGACGCGGCCGGTATGGCGGCCGTCATGTCGTCGGCGCGGCCATAGGCCTGGGCGGGACCGTGGCCGTGCGATTCGCACCAGGCGTCGGCGACGATCCGGCCGCAATCGGCCTTGTCCCTGAGGCATTCCATGACGCCGTAACCATCGTCCGCGACGACGAAAGTTTCGGGCGCGGCTTCGGCCTTGGCGTTCAGAACCAGCGATGCGAGCGCGCCGGCGACGAGCGGCGCGGCGATACGGGACCAGGGGAAGCTTTCGATCTTCGACGACAGAATGAACATTGAGGCGCTCGCTCTGCGCCGCCGGAGGGAGAGGCGGCAGTCGAAAAGAGATAGCGGGACAGGGTAAAATATGCGTTAAACGGCCATGATTCCGCCGGAATGCGGCGCCGTCACAACGCGCTTGACGGGGCGGCGCGCCGGGCGCATGGTCCCGCCATGTGGCTCAACCTGACGCTCGCCCGCCGAATTTGCGGCCGGATCATCATCAGCTAGCGACCATCGCTGGCCGGAGCCGTCACGTCGTCGCTGAGAACACGCCCCAAACGACATGAAACGGGCCGGCCAGGCTGGCCCGAGGGGATTGCATGTCGACGCCTGCGCTCAAGATCTACAATACGCTCACGCGAACGAAGGAGGCTTTCCAGCCGATCGACGCGTCCAATGTGCGCATGTATGTCTGCGGCCCGACGGTCTATGATTTCGCTCATATCGGCAACGCCCGGCCGCTCATCGTCTTCGACGTGCTCTACCGGCTGCTGCGGCATGTCTACGGCGCCGCGCATGTGGCCTATGTCCGCAACATCACGGACGTCGACGACAAGATCAACGCCCGCGCCGCCGAGCGCGGAATCACGATTCGCGAACTGACGGAAGAGACCAACAGGGTCTTTCAGGAAGACGTGCGCGCGCTCGGCTGTCTGGAGCCGACGGAGCAACCCCGCGCCACCGAACATATCCCGCAGATGATCGCGATCATCGAGAAGCTGATCGCGGCGGGCCACGCCTATGCGGCGGATGGGCATGTCCTGTTCGACGTGCCGTCCATGCCCGGCTATGGCCGCCTCTCGCGCCGCTCCCTCGACGAGATGCTCGCCGGCGCCCGCGTCGATGTCGCGCCCTACAAGCGCGGCGACATGGATTTCGTGCTGTGGAAGCCCTCGAAGGAGAGCGAGCCCGGCTGGGAGAGCCCATGGGGCAGGGGGCGTCCGGGCTGGCATATCGAATGCTCGGCGATGTCCTGGGCGCATCTGGGCGAGACCTTCGACATTCACGGCGGCGGCATCGATCTCGTTTTTCCGCATCACGAGAACGAGATCGCGCAGAGCTGCTGCGCCTTCGGCCGCGACGTGATGGCGAATTACTGGATGCACAACGGCTTTCTCCAGGTCGAGGGCGAGAAGATGTCCAAGAGCCTGGGGAATTTCGTGACGATCCACGAATTGCTGCACACGGAAAAATTCGGCGGCCGCAAATGGCCGGGCGAAGTGCTGCGCCTCGCCATGCTGCGCACGCATTACCGGCAGCCGATCGACTGGACCGCGAAGGCGCTGGAGGAATCGGAGAAAACGCTGGAGAAATGGCGCGTCGCCGCGCGCGCCGCGTCGAGCAACGAGCATCCTCCGTTCATCGAGGCGCTCGTGGACGATCTGAACTTCTCGAAAGCCGAAGCGGAAATGCACGCTTTGGCCAGCGTCGCGGACGCGGAGCCGGAGAGCTTCGTCGCCGGCGCCGCGCTCGACTCGCTGCGGTTCTGCATCGAGTTGCTCGGCCTCGGAGGGATACTCGATCCTTCATGGAACGAGGTCACGGTAGATCCCGGCCTGAAAGAGAAAGTCGAGAGCCTCATCGCCGCGCGCCTTGCCGCGCGCGCCGCGAAGAACTGGGCAGAGTCCGACCGTATCCGTGACGAACTCGCAGGCCTCGGCGTCGCGCTCAAGGACAACAAGGACGGCACGACGACGTGGAAGATGAAGCGGTGACGGCGCTGGCCCCCACCCGACCCGCTTCGCGGGCCACCCTCCCCGCGAGGGGGAGGGAGTCGCGCCCTCAGATTGCCTCTGTTCCTGAAAAGTTGGTCTTCGGGATGATTGGCGGCGCCGATGCAGGCTCATCCCTCCCCTTTACGGGGAGCGCAGCCCGCGAAGCGCGACGGGTGGGGTAAGACAGGGAGAAACCATGTCCGACGACTGGAAGAGAACGCTGCCGTTCAAGCGCCATTGGGCGGTCTATCTCCTCTTGAAGCTTTTCGTGCTGGCGCTGGCGGCGTTCGCCGCGTGGCATCTGCTGCGCGCCTTCGAGGTCGTCTGATGGCGGCGCCCGGACTTCGTCCCTTTCTCCCGGCCGACGCGCCCACGCTCGCCGCTTTGTTCCGCGCGGGCGTGGACGAGCTGACGGCCGAGGATTACGACGCGGATCAGCGCGAGGCCTGGGCCTCGGCGGCCGATGACGAAGCGGCTTTCGCGGCGCGGCTTGCGGGCGCCCTCACCATTGTCGCGCTTGTCGGCGGCGAAATCGCGGGCTTTGCCTCGCTGAAGGACAACAAGACGTTCGACATGCTCTATGTGAGGCCCGACCTTGCGGGGCAGGGTGTGGGCGGCGCGCTCGCGGACGCCATCGAAAAGCTCGCAACGGCGCGTGGAACGGAAAAGCTGACGGTCGAGGCCGCGGACTCGGCGCGCGATTTCTTCGCCGCGCGCGGCTATGTCGCGCAAAGCCGCAATACTGTAACCATCGCCGGCGAATGGCTCGGCAATACGACGATGACCAAGGAACTGGCGGCGCCCGCCGCCGGGAGACCGCATTGATGACCAGGGAACGCGTCACGCTTTACGACACGACGCTGCGCGACGGCGCGCAGACGACGGGCGTCGATTTCTCGCTCGAGGACAAGCGGCTGATCGCCGCCATGCTCGACGATCTCGGCGTCGATTATGTCGAAGGCGGTTATCCCGGCGCCAATCCGCTCGATACGGAATTCTTCGCGGGCCGGCCGAAACTGCGCGCCCGCTTCTGCGCCTTCGGCATGACGCGCCGGCAGGGCCGTTCCGTGGAGAACGATCCGGGCGTCGCGGCGCTTCTCGACAGCGCGGCGGACGCCGTGACTTTTGTCGCAAAGAGCTGGGATTATCAGGTCAAGGTCGCCTTACGCTCCACGGAAGAAGACAACCTTCAGGGCATTACGCAATCCGTAAAAGCCGCTGTGGCGAAACGGAAGGAGGCCGCGGTCGATTGCGAGCATTTCTTCGACGGATTCAAGGCCAATCCGGATTATGCGCTCGCCTGCGCGCGGGCGGCTTATGAGGCTGGCGCGCGCTGGGTTGTGCTCTGCGACACCAATGGCGGGACGCTGCCGCATGAGGTCGAGCGCATTGTCGCGGAGGTCGTGAAGGTCATTCCTGGCGTTCATGTCGGCGTGCATTGCCATGACGACACGGGGCAGGCGGTCGCCAATTCGCTCGCCGCCCTGCGCGCGGGCGCGCGGCAGATACAGGGCACGCTGAACGGTCTCGGCGAACGCTGCGGCAACGCCAATCTCACGACGATCATCCCCACCTTGCTGCTCAAGGAGGAATTCGCCGCGCGTTTCGAGATCGGCGTCAGCCGCGAGAAGCTCACGCATCTGACGCGCATCAGCCATGCGCTCGATGAATTGCTCAATCGGGCGCCGAACCGCCATGCGCCCTATGTCGGCGCGAGCGCCTTCGCTACCAAGGCGGGGATCCATGCCTCCGCCGTGCTCACCGATCCGCGCACCTATGAGCATGTGCCGCCGGAGAGCGTCGGCAACATGCGCCGCGTGCTGGTTTCGGATCAGGCGGGGCGGTCGAACATCATTTCCGAACTCACTCGGCTCGGCGTCCAGCTCGAAAAGGACGATCCGAGACTCGGCCGGCTGCTCGACGAGGTGAAGGAAAAAGAAGCGCAGGGCTACGCCTATGAGGGCGCCGACGCCTCCTTCTTCCTGCTCGCCAAGCGCGTGCTGGGGGAAGCGCCGCATTTCTTCGACATTGAACGCTACAGCGTCGCGGTCGACCGCCGCTTCGCAAAAAACGGCGGCTTCGAGGATCTCGGCGCCGAGGCCATCGTGAAGGTGAGAGTTCACGGCGAGAGCCGGATTTCGGCGGCCGAGGGCAACGGCCCTGTGAACGCGCTGGACCTCGCGCTGCGCAAGGATTTGGGCGCCTATCAGAAATTCATCGAGGACGTGCGCCTCGTCGATTACCGCGTGCGCGTCTTCCAGGGCGGCACGGACGCCGTGACGCGCGTGCTCGTCGAATGCGCCGATGGCGAGGGCAATCGCTGGTCGACGGTGGGCGTTTCCGCCAATGTCATCGACGCTTCCTTCGAGGCCCTCGTCGATGCGATCGATTACAAGCTGCTGATGTCCGGGGCCACGTAAGCGCGTCGCCCCCACCCGGCCCGCGAAGCGTGACGGGTGGGGCCATCCCCCTCACATCCGCTCGGTGATCGCCGTCTCCTCGACTTGCGGCATGCGGCGCGCGGTCGTCTGGATCATCGGCAGAATGTCCTCGACCCGCTCGGCGACGAGATAGCGCACCTCATATCCTTCCCGGATGAAGCCCGAATTGTGCATATGGGCGAAGAGCGTGAGCAGTGGGCGCCAAAAGCCGCCGATATCGGCGATCACGAGCGGCTTGGTGTGGCGCCCGAGCTGAATCCAGGTGAGCTGTTCAGTGAGCTCCTCGAGCGTGCCGACGCCCCCGGGCAGCGCGACGAAGGCGTCCGATTTCTCGAACATCAGCCGCTTTCGCGTATGCATATGATCGACAACGATCAGATCGGTCATGCCCTGCATGGCCAGTTCGCGCTCTTCCAGAAAATTGGGGATGATGCCGGTGACGCGCCCGCCGGCGTTGAGAGCGGCGCGGGCCGTGATCCCCATCAGCCCGCAGGAGCCGCCGCCAAAGACGAGTCCCACGTCGGCCTTCGCCAGTATGCGCCCAAAAGATTCCGCCGCGGCGGCGTAGCGCAGGTCGTCTCCCTCGGCGGAGCCACAGTAGACGCAAACGTTCTTGATCTTCTGCATAGATTTCTTCCGTCAACTGGCGCCATCGGCCCGCCGGTCAAGCGGGGTGCGCGAAAGAGTTAAAGGGCTTATATGACGCTCTTGCCGCCTTCGCCGAGGCTTCCATTCATCACTGGACTCCGAATGCTCAGAATTGGCCAACGCGCGTCAGGCGCGCACCATGCGCCCGATCCGCAGGACGCTTCCCTTTCCGAAGCCTCGCTCCTTGGAACAATTCGCCGGCTGTGGCCCTATATCTGGCCGCGCGGCCGGCGTGATCTGGAGCTGCGCGTCGCTGTCGTCTTCGCGCTGCTGATTGTCAGCAAGCTCTTCAACGCCATGACGCCCTATGCATTCAAATGGGCGACCGATGCGCTGGGGGAAAGCGGAGCAGCGGCCTTGCCGGTTTTGGGCGCGGGGGCGGTCGGCTTTACTCTCCTCATGGGCGCGATCCGCATTGTCGCGGTGATCCTCATGCAGGCGCGCGACGGCATTTTCGCGGCGGTGGCCATGCACGCCGTGAGGCGGCTGGCGACGGACCTCTTCGTCCATATGCACGAATTGTCGCTGCGCTTTCACATCAGCCGCAAGACGGGCGGGCTGACCCGTGTTCTGGAGCGTGGCCGCAACGCCATCGAGACCCTGTCCCGCCTCGTCATGTCGACGGGCGCCCCGACGCTGATCGAGATGGTGCTGGTGCTGGGCGTCTTCGTCTATCAGTTCGACTGGCGTTACGGCGTCGTTCTCATCCTCACGCTCGGCGCCTATTTCGCATATACGACCCTCGCCACCAACTGGCGTATCGCGATCCGCCGCCAGATGAACGAGAGCGACACGGACGCCAACCAGAAGGCGATCGACAGCCTGCTCAATTATGAGACCGTGAAATATTTCGGCGCCGAGCGGCGCGAGGCGGAGCGTTACGACAAATCCATGGCCTTTTACGAGAAGGCCAGCACGCATTCCTATATCTCGCTCGCCATCCTCAACGCCGGCCAGACGGTGATTTACATCATCGGCGTCACGACCATGATGGTCATGTGCGTCTATGGCATTCGCGCGGGACGCAATACGGTGGGCGATTTCGTGCTCATCAACGCCATGATGATCCAGCTCGCCCAGCCCCTGAATTTCATGGGCACTTTTTACCGCGAGGTTCGTCAGGCGATCATCGACATCGAGACCATGTTCTCGATCCTGTCGCGCAGCCCGGAGATCGCCGACAGGCCGGGCGCAAAGCCGCTCGTCGTCAAGCAAGGTCGCGTCATATTCGACGATGTGCAATTCCACTACGAGCCCGACCGGCCGATTTTGCGAGGCGTGAGCTTCGAGGCGGCGCCCGGCCAGACGATCGCCATCGTCGGGCCTTCGGGCGCCGGCAAATCGACGATCTCGCGGCTGATGTTCCGCTTCTACGAGCCGCAGGGCGGGCGCATCACAATCGACGGACAGAACATTCTGGAGGTGACGCAGACGAGCCTGCGCGCCGCCATCGGCATGGTGCCGCAGGATACGGTGCTGTTCAACGACTCGATCGGCTACAATATCCGCTACGGGCGTTGGGATGCGGCCGACGAGGAGGTGCGCGAGGCGGCGCGTCTCGCCCAGATCGACAAGTTCATCCAGAGCGTGCCGGGCGGCTATGAGGCGCAGGTGGGCGAGCGCGGGCTGAAGCTTTCGGGCGGCGAGAAGCAGCGCGTGGCCATCGCCCGCACCATTCTCAAAGGCCCGCCGATCCTCATCCTCGACGAGGCGACCTCGGCGCTCGACAGTTTCACCGAGCACGAAATTCAGGAGGCGCTGCGGCGCGTGGCGCGGGGCCGCACGACGCTCGTCATCGCTCATCGGCTTTCGACCGTGGTTGACGCCGACGAAATCCTGTTCCTCGACCACGGACGCATCATCGAGCGCGGCCGCCACGCCGAGCTGCTCGCGCTCGGCGGGCACTACGCCGGCATGTGGAACCGCCAGCGTGAGGCGGCCGAGGCGCGCGCCAAGCTGCTCGAGGCCGAGCGCGAGGAGGCCGAGGCGGAGTAGGGCCCCCGCTGGCGGAATTCGTCCGTCCTTTGGCAAGGATCATTCTTTGCCAAAGATCAACTCCGGGCGCACCCTCAAAGCTCGCATCCCCGTCGCGGCGATCTGGATGCTTTCAGCCTCGGGAGCGTCTGATGCTCGGAAAAACATTGTTTGCCTCGCTGGCGGTCTGCGCCGCCACGGCCGCTCAGGCCCAGATCAGGGCCGAGCATCCGCGCTTCTGCGTCATGAGCGTCGGGCCGACGCAAATGATGTTCAGCGCATTTCAGGAAAACAAGACCGACGAAATCTTCTGCCAGCGCGTGCCCGAGCTTGGCAAGACCATGATCATTCTCGACGCCAGGAGCAACGAGCTTCGAGACATGAATATCGAGGTTCGGGTGCTCAGGAACATCGATCAGAAGGATTGGCGCGACGATCTTGAGGCCACGACCGTCACGGCCCTGCCGCCAAAGAAATATCTTCAGGAACGCGGCACGACGAGCTTCACTTACGACTTCGGCAAGGAGGGCGAATATATCGCGCTCGTGCGCGCGACGAGCGACGATGGCGCGAAGGAATATGTCGGCCAGTATTATTTCGCTGTCGGCGAGAGCTATGAGCAGGCGATGGCCACAGGCGCGCTGGCCGCGGCGATGGGGTTCGGCGGTCTGGTGATGTGGCGGCGCAGCCAGTCGGCGAAGACGGCGAAGACTGCGACACAGGGAAAGCCGGCGTCGTCAGCGGCTCGTCAGTCGCCTTAGATTGCGCTCGACGCGCCGCTTGTAAACGGCGACGGCGCGACCAGCCGCATGATGCGGCTCTCCGGCGACGAAACTGCGGGCCGCTGCAAAGGTCGCCTCGGTCGCCGCGTCGATCTTCTCGGCGACCATCAGGGTTCCTTCGTGCTTCGGGTCGACGGCGCCCACTGCGATCTTGGCCAGCCGAACCGCGATGACGGCGTTCACCGCCATCGTCAACACGAGCGTATCCGAAAGAAGCGTGGTCAGACCCGGCCGGTTGTCCATCTGCTCGAATTCTCCGCAGGCAAGACGCCGAGTTTGCGTCATCTTGCCGTCAAATGCAAAGGCGGAGCCGTCCGCTCCGCAGCTCGCTTACGTTTCCGCTGGAGCCGGCCATTGGCCTGGTCTTTTCCGACGCTGGCAACGAACAGGAAGCGGGAGACCATGCTTCCATAAGCCCAACGAAAACCCCATATTGCCGCCATGGCGAAGTCTCCCGAAAAATCGAAGAAAGACCCCGCGCGGCCGACCCGCGCCAAGGCCTCCAAGCCCGAAGTCGCGCCGCTGGCTCCGCACCTCGCCCAGTTGCTCAATCCGGCGTTGGCGCCCGGTTTCGAGGATATGGGGCAGGCGGGCTATGAGGTGGATGGCGTTCCTCTCGAAGGGGACGAAATTTCGAAATGGGTGCTCGGCGAGCTGCCGCCGCAGGGCGGCGGCGTTCAGGCCACGGCCGACTCGCTTGCCGAGCTGCTGCGGCTCGGCGATCCAAACCTGCGCGACCGCAAGCCCTGGGCTCCGCACCGTCCGGAGCGGCCGGAGAAATCCGAGGGCGGCGTCAAATTCGAGCTCGTTTCCGACTACACGCCCAAGGGCGATCAGCCGGCGGCGATCGCCGAGCTTGCGAAGGGCATCGCCGCGCAGGAGCGGGATCAGGTGCTGCTTGGCGTCACCGGCTCGGGCAAGACCTTCACCATGGCGAGCGTCATAGCCCGCACCCAGCGCCCGGCGCTGATTCTCGCGCCGAACAAGACGCTGGCGGCGCAGCTTTACGGCGAGTTCAAGAGCTTCTTCCCCAACAACGCCGTCGAATATTTCGTCTCTTATTACGATTATTATCAGCCGGAAGCCTATGTGCCGCGCTCCGACACCTACATCGAGAAGGAATCCTCGGTGAACGAGCAGATCGACCGCATGCGCCACGCGGCCACGCGCGCGCTGCTGGAACGTGACGACGTGATCATCGTTGCATCGGTCTCCTGCATCTACGGCATCGGCTCGGTCGAGACCTATACGGCCATGACCTTCTCCGTTCAGCTCGGCGAGAAGCTGGAGCAGCGGCAGCTCGTCACCGATCTCGTCGCATTGCATTACAAGCGGATCAGCGCGGATTTCACCCGCGGCACGTTTCGTGTGCGCGGCGATACGGTCGACGTGTTTCCTGCGCATTACGAAGACCGGGCCTGGCGGATCTCCTTCTTCGGCGACGAGGTGGAATCCATCTCGGAGTTCGATCCGCTGACGGGCAAGAAGACGGTCGATCTGGAGTTTGTGAAGATCTATGCAAACTCGCACTATGTCACGCCCCGCCCGACGCTGCTGCAATCCATAAAGGCCATCAAGGAAGAGCTGAAGCATCGGCTCGACGAACTGAACCGCACGGGGCGCCTGCTGGAGGCGCAAAGGCTCGAACAGCGCACGCGTTTCGACATTGAAATGATGGAGGCGACGGGGTCCTGCGCAGGGATCGAAAATTACTCGCGCTATCTGACGGGCCGCCGGCCCGGCGAGCCGCCGCCGACGCTGTTCGAATATCTGCCTGACAATGCGCTCGTCTTCGCGGATGAAAGTCATGTCTCGATTCCGCAGATCGGCGGCATGTATCGAGGCGACTTCCGCCGCAAGGCGACGCTCGCCGAATATGGCTTCCGTCTGCCGTCCTGCATGGACAATCGCCCCTTACGCTTCGAGGAATGGGACGCCATGCGGCCGCAGACGATCAGCGTCTCCGCGACGCCCGGAAATTGGGAGCTGGAGCAGACGGGCGGCGTCTTCGTCGAGCAGGTCATCCGCCCGACGGGGCTGATCGATCCGCCGGTCGAAGTGCGCCCCGCCCGCACGCAGGTCGACGATCTCCTCGACGAAGTGCGAGCGACCTCACAGATTGGCTATCGCACGCTGATTACCGTCCTCACCAAGCGCATGGCCGAGGATTTGACCGAATATCTTCACGAGAGCGGCGTACGCGTGCGCTACATGCATTCAGACATCGACACGCTGGAGCGCATCGAGATCATTCGCGACCTGAGACTCGGCGCCTTCGATGCGCTCGTCGGCATCAATCTGCTGCGCGAGGGCCTGGACATTCCCGAATGCGGGCTCGTCGCCATTCTCGACGCCGACAAGGAAGGCTTCCTGCGTTCCGAAACCTCGCTCGTGCAAACGATCGGCCGCGCGGCGCGCAATGTCGACGGGCGCGTGATCCTTTATGCGGATCACATCACCGGCTCGATGAAGCGCGCCATGGACGAGACCGAGCGTCGCCGCGCCAAGCAGCAGGCCTATAATCTCGAGCATAATATCACGCCGGCGTCGATCAAGCGGGGCATCGCCGACATTCTTGGCAGCGTCGCCGAGCAGGACCATGTCACGGTCGACACCGGCTACGACATTGCGCCCGGCCACAATCTCGCGGCGACGATCGCCGATCTCGAAAAGCGCATGAAGGAGGCCGCCGCCGATCTCGCTTTCGAAGAGGCGGCGCGGCTGCGCGATGAAATCCAGCGCCTGCAAAAGGCGGAGCTTCTGGCCGAGGCGAGCCCCATGCTGCGCATGTCCCTGTCCCGCAGGGCGGGGGAGGGCCGCGGCGGGGACGAGGGCGCGGGTCTCTCGACGCGTGCCCGCAAGCCCACCGACGCGGATATGGGGCCGCATAATTTCGGCGGCGGCGAAGCCCGCCCGCTCGGCCGCGTCGCGCCGCCGCGCCCGGCCGGCCGGTCGTCTGGCGGCCGGCCCGGAACGCGGACGGTGAAGGGCAAGCCGAAGTAGCTGCCCTGTGGCCGGAGGTTTTGCCGCCCGTCTTCAGTATTGGCGCATCAGCGGCGGGGGCGGGGGCGGCGGGACCAGCGTGGGGACCACATAGCGGAAGCCCACTCGCACGTCGTTCGAGGCGAGATTGAAATGCTGCACCTCGCCGGGGCAAACCGTCACGCCCATGCAATGGATGGTGTTGGTGTCGAACTTGCCCATGTCGAGATAGCGGTAAGCGACTTCGAGCTTCAGATTGGGCGTGACATTGTAGGCGAGGCCCGCGCCGACCTGCCAGGCGAAATTGGTCTGCGTGCGGTTGGCCGCGAATCCGAAGCCGCCGGCGGGTTGCGCCGAAACGTCGTAAAGATTCTGTTGCCAGTTGGTCGCGAAGCCGATGCCGCCCCCGACGAAGGGCGTGATCCCGTACCACGTGCCAAGATCGAAATAGGCGTTGCCGAGAAACACCGCGGCGCTCTGCTGGCCGTGGTAGAGATCGTAGCAGCGGGCGTTGACGCCGCAGGACGAGGCGCCCGGCGCGCTCCAGATGTCGCTGTAGCTCTGGATCGCGCTGTATTGCGCGGCGGTGCGATATTCGCCGGTCAGGTCGAAGCGGAACCAGTTGTTGAACTGGTAGCCGACGCCGCCGCCCGCGAACGCGGCGTCGCCGATCGAATAGGCGTTGAACATCGGCGCGGGGACGGCGACGGCCGGGTTGGTGAAGGTCGAACTCACACCGCTGATCTGATTGGCGGCGACGCCCACGTCGCCGCGCAGATACCAGCCGCTGAAATCCGGCGGCGGCGGAGCAGGAGGGGGCGGCAAGGGCGGCGGCAGAAGATCGGCGGCCTGTGCGCTGGCGCCGAGGCCGGCAACGAACGCGGCCGTCAAATAAAGGGCGATTCGGCCCATGTGACTTCCCCTCTTTGTCAACGGGCCGGCAGTCGGGCGGCTCCGAGCTTATGGTCAAGCTCGAGATTGACGGGGAAGACTTAAGGCTGGGTTAACCTTACCGCTTGAAAGACAAGCGGTTACCTTGTTTGTTGTCCGGCGCTTTACGCTCTTGGCGCTTCGGCGGGGGCGCGGCCCCGCCAAAGCGCCAGCGTAAAATCAGGCAGCTTCAGCCGAGTCCTTCAGCGCAGTGCAGACCTGCGCAACGAGCGTCTCGACCAGCTCCCGGTCGTCGCCTTCGGCCATGACGCGGATGACCGGCTCCGTTCCCGACGGGCGGACGATCAGCCGGCCGCTGGCGCCGAGCTTCTCGCGGGCGGAGTCGATGGCGACCGCGACCGAGTTCTTCTCAAGCATCTGTTTTTGAGCGCGAACGCTCTTGAGAACTTGCGGCAGCGGGTCGAAACAATGGCAGACTTCGCTCACCCGCCTGTTCCGGCGTTTGACCTCGGCGAGCACCTGCATGGCGGTAACGAGTCCGTCGCCTGTCGTCGAATAATCCGACAGGATGACATGGCCGGATTGCTCACCGCCGATATTGTAGCCCGCTTCGCGCATCCGCTCGATGACATAGCGGTCGCCGACGGCTGTGCGCTCCAGAGTCAGGCCCAGCTTGTGCAGGTGCCTTTCGAGGCCGAGATTCGACATAATGGTCGCGACGAGCCCGGGCTTCGCCAGCAGGCCCTGGTCGCGCCAGCTTTGGGCGACCACGGCCATGACCTGATCGCCGTCGATAACGGCGCCGGTCTCGTCGACCAGGATCACGCGGTCGGCGTCCCCGTCGAGCGCGATGCCCACGTCGGCGCGCAATTCACGCACCTTGGCGCGCAGGGCCTGCGGCGACGTCGATCCCACGTCGCGGTTGATGTTGAAGCCATCCGGATCGACGCCGATCGCGATAACCTCGGCGCCGAGCTCCCAGAGCGCCTCAGGCGCTACCTTGTAAGCCGCGCCGTTTGCGCAGTCGATGACGACCCGCAACCCCTCGAAGCTCAGATTGCGGGGAAGGGTATGTTTGGCGAATTCGATATACCGCGCGCGAACGTCGTCGATGCGGCGCGCCCGGCCAAGCTGGGTCGCGCCTGCGAGCTTGCGGGTGATGTCGCTGTCGAGCAGCCGCTCAATATCGGCCTCGATGTCGTCGGAGAGCTTGTGGCCGTCCGGTCCGAAGAGCTTGATGCCATTGTCCTCGAAGGAATTGTGCGAAGCAGAGATCATCACGCCGACATCCGCCCGCATCGAGCGCGTCAGCATCGCCACGGCCGGGGTGGGCATCGGGCCGAGCAGCAGCGTATCCATGCCCACGGAGGCGAAGCCTGCGACCAGAGCATATTCGATCATATAACCGGAGAGTCGCGTGTCCTTGCCGATGACCACCCGATGGCGGCCCTCGCCCCGCTGGAAAGTCAGCCCCGCGGCCTGGCCGACCTTCATGGCGAGCTCCGGCGTAATCTTGACATTAGCCAGGCCGCGAATGCCATCCGTTCCAAAATAATGACGGGCCATCGATTATATCCCTCTCGCAAACCGCAAAGTCGCCCGCGTGGCGGACTGAAATCTTCCAGAGTCGTCGACCATATTTTACATGGTCAGGCAACCATTTCACACATCAGACAGATTCCGCGTCAAAAGGGCAAAAAAATGGAAGTCGTCATTTACCACAACCCGGCCTGCGGCACGTCCCGCAAAGTTTTGGCTGCGCTGCAGGAGGCGGGACGCGCCCCGCGGATCGTGGAATATCTGAAAACGCCGCCGGACAGGAAAACGCTGAAGGCGCTGCTCGAAAAGATGGGAAAGAATGTGCGCGAGATATTGCGCAAACGTGGAACGCCCTACGAGGAGCTGGGCCTGGACGATCCGGCGCTTACTGATGAACAGATTTTCGACGCCATCGAGACGCATCCGATTCTCATCGAGCGTCCGATCGTCGTCTTCGGCGACAGGGCGGCTCTCTGCCGGCCCGCCGAAACCGTCGAGGCTCTCATGGCCGGAGCCTGATGACGTAAGCGATCGAGAACGCGGCAGGCGGACGTTCTCACAAAAACGAAGCCCGGCGTAACCGCCGGGCTTCATTTCCTTTAGACCGGATTCGGCGAGAGGCCGCCGACATCGGGCTCGGGCTTCTGGCCGGTTGTGGGCACCGCCGAGCCGCGGGGCGGCTGGGGCGACGAGGCGCTCGTGTCCTCTCGCACCGGGCGCTTGC
>RXIY01000111.1 GCA_003963405.1 Hyphomicrobiales bacterium | reverse complement strand
GCCCGGCGAGTTGCTGCATCTCGACATCAAGAAACTCGCCCGCTTCGATGGCGTCGGCCACCGCATCACCGGGGACCGGCGCGGCAGTAGCAAGGGCATGGGCTACGACTGCCTGCATGTGGCGATCGACGACGCCACGCGGCTCGCCTATGTCGAAGTCTTGCCCGACGAGAAAAGGCAATCGACGACGGGCTTTCTCGTCCGGGCGCTTCGTTGGTTCAGGGCGCGCGGCGTAGAGGTCGAGCGCGTCATGACCGACAACGGCTCGGGCTATGTCGCCAAGCTCTTCCGCAAAGCCCTGCGGATGCTGGCCATACGCCACATCCGCACACGGCCTTACACGCCGAAAACCAATGGCAAGGCCGAGCGCTTCATCCAGACCATGCTGCGCGAATGGGCCTACGCCATTCCCTTCAAATCGTCCGACACACGCGTCGCCGATCTCGCTCGATGGCTCTCGTGGTATAACGAGCGCCGGCCACATTCGGCCCTCAACCGACGACCGCCCGCTCAGGCCCTTCTCGGAACAACCTGATCAGAAGCCACATCTAGTGCCCGTAAACGTGGCTCTTAACATTGCGGTTGTGCGAGGCGAGTTCCACAACCTTCGCTTTGCCGTTTAGACTGATGGCCCGAACCGTTTTGAACCCTTCGGCTCCGGGCCGTCAGTCCGATTGCCGCTCTCGCCCTAACCATCGCCAATGTCCCTGGCTGGGCGCGTGGCAGGCGGGAATGCCCGACCCGGTCGTCAATTCAGACAACGACCAGCGCTCGGCATATGCGAGGGCCTGAAGGAATGCCTCGTTGACCGCGCGATGGCTGGCTACCCTAGCGCCGTCGCCGCGGCCAAAAGGTCCGCCCCAATGAATCCGAGCGCCAACATCGCGGCGACGCCTATCGAAAGGATGCGCCAGAAGGCCTGCTCTCGAGTCATGTGCACGAGCCCTCCTGAAGTGGTGAAGCCTCACCGCCTCATTTAGGATGACAGGCCTTCAAATCGAGCGACGCTTCGGCGCGGCCATGAGACGGCGCAGCTCTCCATCAAGGCAGTGGCGGCTTCCTCAGCCTCACCACGGCACCCCCGCCATTCTCCGAGATAAACTCGACCCCGGCCGCTAAAACGGTCTGCGTCCCCGCCGAGAGGATGAGGGACCGAGGCCCTTGCCCATTAGCTCCAAGGCATCCTCGGCAATTTCCTCAGGATCATCTTGCCCGTTACTTGTTCCTGTGACTGCGAGCACAGCGCGCATCAGCGCGGCTTGGTCGAGGTCTATCGCGCGATCGGCGGCTATTCGAGTTGCCGCGCGGATGGCCCCGTCGATCAAATCCTGATTCATGCCGGCTCCCTTCGGAGGATGCCCTGTCTCGAATAGCGAAGAGCTTATTCGTCGTTCTCGGCGTTGAGATCTTCAAGCGGGATTGTCGGGGCCGCATTGTCCTGCCTGATCTTCTTGAGCCGCACCCCTGGCCCTTCGCCATTCTCGTCCACGAAGATGACGCCCGCATCTTCGAGCGCTGCGCGAATAGCGGCGACGGTGCGCCCCTTCAATTCCTGGCCGCCTTCAAACCTCACAACCGTGTCGGTAGCGACCTCGGCCTGCGCGGCTAATTCTTTCACCGTCATCCCGAGCGCCGCCCTAGCCATGCGGCATTGAATTCCATTCATTCGTTTCTCTCTACCGTTTTCAGCTTGATGAGCTGGAAAAGTGGTGCTAGCGTCAGCTTATTGGACTGAAACCGTATCACGATTCCGACGCGGAGACACCTGTTTTCCGCGCACGGCGGAGCTATGCCCAATGCCTTGGAAAACAGCCGCTACCCTTGTCGCCCTCGCCCCTTTTGCGACCCTCTGGCTGGCCTTCACGGCCGTAGAGGTTCGCCACGACCTTGCCGCCATCCATGTGAAGGGAGGGCTCCATGGCTGATACCGAACCGACCCTTCTCGATCGCCTATCCATCGCCATCTCACAAAGCCGCGCGCTTGTGCTCGCCCATCGCGGTCTCGAAATGGGCGCGGACGATCGGTCGGCCATCGAGCTTCTAACGGACAACCTTTTGGCAACGCTGGAAGCGATGCACGACGAGCTGGTGGACGCCCGCGGGGGAGAGCGCCGTTCGCCATGAGCCTCATCGAGCTTCCCCGCCACAAGGGCGACCCCCGGACCTTCATGGAGCCGGACCCCGACCTCGAGGCGCGCCTGAAGCGCGCCCTCGAGGCCCTGGGAGACCTTCCAATCGAGTTCCGCGGTCTCCCCGGCTTCTCTGATTTTGCCGACAGCTTGATCGAACTTCTCGATGAGCTGGAGGCCAACGACGAGAACTGCGAGCCGGACGAGGACGCGGACAGCGAGGAAGAAAGGCTGGACCTCTTCACCTTCGCCGGGATCACCGACCCGCCCGAACGATAGCAGTTCAGCCGCAAGGCTGGATGGAGGGAGGGGCCATGCCGAGTGCGTTCACCATAGCCCTCCCGCCCCTCCCTCGCACTCACAGTTCGCCTACAGCCATTCCCGCCAATAGGGACGATGCGCCGGGAACATGACCGGCCGGCGAGGCGCTGCGGACTGAACACATAAGGACCCCGGCCGAATAGGACCGGGACGGAAAGGCAATGTCGCTGGCGTGGCCTGCCTTTCCCGCCGTCATGATGAAGCAGCGGCAGGGCCGACCGGATGACCCCGGCCCGCTCCCGAAAGGGAAACCCGCCACGCCAGAGCGTCGAAGCCTGCCCCGGCTCCAGCCGACAGGATCGAGCGCCTCGCCCCGCAAGGGCGAAGTGCGCCTCGCCGCCCCTCACCATCCGACAGGGGAAGGCGAGACCGGAAAAACAGATTGAAAAAAACGACGCTGGGGAAGCCGAATGCCTCTCTCAGAAAGCCAAGCAGACCACTTCGACCGGTTCATGGCCGCCTATCCCGTGAGGGACGAGCCCCATGACCTACAGGCCGCACGCGAGGCCTGGGGGCGCGCCTTGGAGCGCGCCCGCCCAGAGACGATCATTGCCGGGGCCGAGGCCTATGCGCGGGCCAGAGAAGGCCAGCCGCCGAGATATACGATGTCGGCGCGGCGCTGGCTCAACGAGGGCCGCTGGCGCGATGCTGCGACGGTTTCTCGCCCGCAGTGCGCCAGAGCACAGACTGGGACGCAGCCCGCGTTGACGTGGGTTCCCTACGGTTCCGCATCGTGGGCAGCGTGGGACCGGCACTATCGAGCGACACGGGGAAAGAGTCCGCCGCAAAGCGCGAAGGGCGGCTGGTGGTTCCCCGCTATCGCTCCGCCGCCATTGCCCCAAGTCGCAGAATGATTTGTGAGACTGAGTTTGAGGTAGAGCTATGGACGACGATTTCTTCGCCCTTCTGCAAAAGTGGGCGATCCTTGAGACCCGGCACCACGCAGCCGAAAAAGCACAGGCGGACGCGCTGGCCCTCGAATTATCCTCCGCCGAGGACGCGATCTTCGACTCCCGCCCAGTGACCCAAGCCGGCGCGCTCGCGCATTTGCGGTTTTTGGCCACGCACTTGGAGCGCAGAGGCGGTGACGAACCGCTCTCCGCAGCGCTCCGGAACGCTATCGACGTTCTCGGGCGAGCGTGAAAGCGAGCGCATGAACAAGGCGAAGTTCGACCGCGCGATCATGGCCGACGCCTGGAAACGTTACCGGGATGGCCAGCGCCTCGCCCTCGGCTGGACCTTCGGCCGCTGCTTGGCAACGGCGTGGCAGGCGGCCAAACTGCGCCGCACATGGGATGAGCAGAGGGCCGCCCTTGCGTCCTAGTCTTGCCTACGCGGAATCAATCGCTTAGGCTCCCATCAAGCCGGCCCTTGCCAGGCACCGGCGCAAGAACGCCCGCGACCTCGGATGGACAGGCGCGGGTGTTTTGCTTTTCCGGCGCAAGCCTCTATGTCTCTGGCATCGATTTTCGGCCTGACGACTTCGCAACGGCTTCTTTCGAGAGCCCCCGACGCCATCTCCAAAATATCGATCGACCTGCCCGCGCGCACGCTGGCCTCTATGACCTTGCTTGGAGATACAAATGGCTACTGGCACCGTGAAATGGTTCAACGCCCAAAAAGGATTTGGCTTTATCCAACCTGACGATGGCGGGGCTGATGTCTTCGTCCATATCAGTGCCGTTGAGCGCGCGGGTTTGCCTGGACTGCACGAAGGCCAGAAGGTCAGTTACGAGCTGATGGCAGACCGACGCAGCGGCAAAACCTCGGCGGATCAGCTAAAGGCCGCCTGACGAAGTGCCCTTGCCAAAACAGAACGCCCCGACCGTGGATGTATCGGCGGGGCGTTTTTGCGTTGGCCATGAGCAGCGCCGGGGCTCAGCATCGGGTTAGCCAGGCGACCACGTGGGCTCGACGATCCGGCGCTGCCGGACCATGGCACATCGAAAAGGTTAAAAACGGATAATGCCGAGCGTCCCCGATGAACTGGCGGGGCGTTTTCCTTTTTGGCGGATCAACTGGCTGACCGAGCTGCTGCGGTATCCCGGAAAATGATAAGAATTCAGTGATTTGATGCCATAAAATAGACGAGGAGATTTCCTCGATCAAGCACGACAAGCTGAAGCCCTATCATGCGCTCACCGCCATCGGCGACGGCCTCCCGGCGCTCGGCATCGTGGCCGCGGTGCTCGGCGTCATCAAGGCGATGGGCGCGCTGGATCAGTCGCCGGAATTGCTGGGCGGCCTCATCGGCGCCGCCATGGTCGGCACATTCGCCGGCATCTTCGTCTCCTATGGCATCATGACCCCGCTCGCCTACAAGGTGAAGGTCGCCCGCAGCAAGGAGTGCCATGTTTTCCTCATCATCAAGCAGACCCTGCTCGCCTTCATGAACGGCGCGCTGCCGCAGGTCGCCATCGAACATGGCCGCAAGTCGATACCGGCGCATGATCGTCCGTCGATCGACGAAGTGGAAAACGAAACCATCAACGGCGGCGCTGCGGCGGCTGAGGCGGCATGATCCTGAAAGAAGCCTTGAAAGAAGCGGACGGCGAGGAGCAGCTCGTGCTCGTCGGGGATGCGACGATCGATCGCATGCCCGCGCTCACCGCCATCTTCGAGGAAACGGGCGCAGGCTTCGCCCGTTTTCTCAGCCGCTACGCGAGCGGCCTCGTCATTACGACGGAAAATTTCGAAGGCAGCCGGGTGCACGAACTCGCCGAAAAATACGGGGCGCTCGGCAAGATATTTGTCTTCAAAAGCCAGGAAAACGACTCGCGCGTCGCGATCGCCGTCGACGGCGTGTTTCGTTGCCTGGCCTTCGAGCTTCTGCTCGGTTCGGGCGTCATCGACGCGAGCCTCGACAGGCCGCCGACCCGCATCGAAGACCGCATCATCGGCTATTGCGTCACGAAACTGGTTTCCGGATTTGCGGAGAGCTTTTCGCGCCTCGCCAAATTGACCTATGAGCGCGAGCCGTCGCTCGAGGGTTCGGGCTTTTTCGCGCTCGGGCCCAAGGCGACCGTCGCCGCTTTCGTTCGCATGACGGTGCGTTACGGCGAACACGCCGGCCAGATACTGATCGCCATGCCGCGCAGCGCGCTCGATCCGTTCCGCACGGCGCTGTCGCGGCTTCCGGGCGCCGAAGGCAAGGCGACGGACGAGAAATGGTCGGAAAATCTCTATCAGAACGTCGTGCGCACGGAGGTGAAGGCGGAAGTGCGTCTCGAAGCGCGCGGCTTTACGCTCGGCGACGTTTCGCGTCTCGAAGTCGGCGACGTGCTGCGTCTGCCGATCGCGCCTACCGATCCGATCCGTGTCGTCGCGGAGGGGCGGACGCTCTTCTGGTGCACGCTCGGCCAGAAGGACAACATGTACACGGTGAGGCTCGAAGAATTTTCCGACGAGCGTGAATCTTACATAGAAAACATTCTGGGCGTTTGAGACATAGGCTGAGAGGAGCGGCGATGAACGACGAACTGGAAAGCGACGGGCTGGGGCCGTCTTTGTCTTCGAACGACATGCCGCTCGCCGGCGTCGGGGAGGATGAGCCGAAGGTCAGCTCCCGGCGGATCGACTCCATCCTGCGAATTCCGGTCGTTTTGCAGGTCGTCGTGGGCTCGGCGACGCTGCCCGTGTCCAATCTCCTGAAACTCGGGCGCGGCGCCGTCGTGCCGCTCGATCACCGCGTCGGCGACCCCGTGGATGTGGTGGTCAATGGCCGCACCATCGCGCGCGGCGAAGTTGTCGTCGTCGAGGAAGACGGCGCCCGCTTCGGCGTTTCCCTGACCGAAATTTGCGAACCGCAGAGTGAGCAACCGCGCTAGGCTTTAGACAACCGGCATGACGATCCACCCCCTCCCGGACGCTGGCCGCCCACTCGGCGGCCCTGAAAAGATCGCCGCTGTGCTGCTCGCGCTCGATCGCGAAGCGTCCAGCCGGGTGCTCAAACATTTCGACCATGGCGAGCTCAAGCAGATCGCGCGGGTCGCCGCGACTCTCGACATCGTGCCGTCGGCGGCGCTGGAAGAGATTTGCAACGGTCTCATCGACGAGATCAGCAACGGGCAGCCGGATCTTCTCGGCGGTGAATCCGTCGCGGAGGAATTGCTCGCGAGCGCCCTGCCGGATGAGCAGGTCGCCGACATCATGTCCGAGCTGCGGGGGAGATCGAACAAATTCCTCTGGCGCCGTGTCGGCGGCCTGTCGGACCAGGTGCTGGCCAATTATCTCGGGGCCGAACATCCGCAGACGGTCGTGATCCTCCTGTCCCGCGTCGATCCGGCGGTCGCCGCCCGCGTGCTTGCGCTGCTGCCGGGCGCGCTGCGCGCGGAGGCCATGCGGCGGATGCTCGTCTCGAAGCCTGTCTCCGAGCATGTGCTGCATATCGTCGAGGAGGCGTTGCAGGAGGATCTCTTCGCGGCGGCGAGCGCGCCCTCGACGAATGAGGTGAGCGCGCGTGTTGCGGGCATCGTCAATCAGCTCGAGCGGGAACACATCGTCGAAATCATCGAGGGCATCGCGCGCTCCGAGCCTGTCCTCGCCGAGCAGCTCAAGTCGATGATCTTCTCCTTCGAGGATATTGTCGGCTTGAGCGAGCGCGCTCGCATGATCATCTTCGATCAGGTGCAGATCGATCGGCTGATCCTGGCGCTGCGCGGCAGCGACGCCTCCGTGCGCGAGGCGGTGCTTCCCTGTCTTTCCGCGCGCACGAGGCGCATGGTCGAGTCGGAGCTGGCGTCGGCCGCCGATCCGCCGAAAAAGGAGGTCGTGACGGCGCAGCGCGAGATCGCCAATCTGACATTGCGGCTTTCGAGCCAGGGGCTCATCGATCTTGTGGCCGAAAGACGCGGCGAGGCGGCGTAAGTGTCGCAAGGCGAAGACGCCGACTCCAAAACGGAAGAGGCCACAGAGAAAAAGATCGGCGATGCGCTCGAACAGGGCAATACGCCGGTTTCGCGCGACGTCTCGACCGCCTTCGGCGTCCTGGGGCTTCTCGGCGCGCTCGCGTTTCTCGCGAGTTCGAGCGTCGCGCAGCTTTCTCGATCGTTACAGCTTCTTCTGGCGAATTGCGGCGCCTTGCGCCTGCATTCGGATGGCGACGCGTCCCGTTATCTCGAGGCCGTCGCCATGGAGCTCGCCGGCTTCCTGACGCCGTTGCTTCTCGTGCTCGTGCTGTCGGGCCTCGCAGGCGCCTTCGTGCAAGGCGCTCCGCGCCTCGTGCTGGACCGCATCATGCCCGATGTCGCGCGGATTTCTCCGATGGCGGGCCTCGGCCGCCTCTTCAGTCTCGCCTCGGCGCTGGAGCCGGCCAAATCCGCGGTCAAAATCGCGATCATGGGCGGCGCCATGGCGATCGTCGCCTCCGGGGATCGTTCTCTCTATGCCGACGCCATGGGCATGGAGCCCGCGAGCCTTCCCTCGATAACGCTGCGGCTCGTCATCCATCTCGTCAGCGTCGTGGCGATCGCCGTGTCGCTCATGGCGCTCGCCGATTTCTTCTGGACGCGCTTCAAATGGCGCCGCGATCTGCGCATGAGCCGTCAGGAATTGAAGGAAGAGTTCAAGCAGTCCGAGGGCGATCCGCTGGTCAAGGCGCGCATGCGCTCTCTTGCGATGGATCGCTCGCGCCGCCGCATGCTCGCCGCCGTTCCCGATGCGAGCTTCATCATCGCCAACCCCACGCATTTCGCCATCGCGCTGCGCTATGTCCGCGAGGAAGGCGGCGCGCCGATGGTGCTGGCGAAGGGCAAGGACTTGGTCGCGCTCAAAATCCGCGAGGTCGCCGAGCAGCATGGCGTGCCGGTGCTGGAGCGCAAGGAGCTCGCGCGCGCGATGTACGACGTCGTGGAGATCGACAAGATGATTCCGCAGGAGTTCTATCGGCCGGTCGCCGAGCTGATTCATTTCCTCGAGCGCCTGTCGAGCAGGCGCTCGTCTTCTGGTCTGCGTTAAAGGCTGATCAATTTGCAGGCGCGCCCGGCGCTCAGATTTTGAATCGCAGCGACATGCCGGCCTGCCAGTTCTTCATGATCTGAGGCCCGTTGAGATTCTGATAGACAGGGAGGCCCGCCTCGACCGCGAGCGTCGTGTTCTCGAAGCCGATGAACTTGCCGCTGATTACCGCGCCGCCGAAGAGTTCGATGCGCTGACCGCCATAAAAAAGCGGATTGGCGGGCACGGCGGCGCCGCGGATTTCTGGATCGAGGCCACTGATGGGGCCTTGCGCGACGCCGCTCGCCCGGAAAGTCGTCGTCAGCCCTGGCGTCCATGTGTAACCGGCCCAACCGTTGAACTCGTGCAGATCGCCCCAGCGATACCCCTGCCGGTTGGCGGCGAGGGGCAGTCTCGCCCGATATGAGAGACCCCAGGACCACGGCCCCAGATTGCCGGCATAAACGATGCCCGGCATGGCGTCGAACGTGCCCGCGCCAGGCTGCATCCCATAGAAAGCGCGTATATTGCCGCGCAGGCCGTTCGGCAGCAGGAAATCCGAGAAGGTGGCGTTGTTGACGCCGGTTGGAAATGCGAGACCGACATTGATCTGGATGCGATGGATCTCATCCTGATAGATGCGATAGACGCCGGACAGGGTGAAATCCGCGAGGCCTGCTGTTGACGGGTAGCTCCAGCCAAGCGGGATGATTCCGGATGTCCCCTTGAAGGTCAACGCCTCGAGATTGCGCTCGACCATGCCGGCCGTGAAAACCACTGCGAAGTCTTTCGTAACGCCATAATTGAGACCCAGGATTTGCGTCGCAAGCGCAATGTTCTGAGGAACGATGCGCACCGTCTGTCTCGGGTTCAGGAAAAAGGGCACGGTTGAAACGATATATTCGTTCCAGACCGTTCGCGTGCCCATCTTGATGCCCGACAGATTGGCGAAAACGGGCGTGATGGACAAAATCAGCTTTCCCGGGGCGGGCATATCGACGCCAAAGACGCCCAACGGCGCGGGCGGCGGAGGGGGAGGAGTCGGAACGGCCGCCGGCGCGGACGCCGCCGGCTTTTTCGTGATCTCCGCTGCGCCGGCGCTCGAGAAGCCAAAGGGAAAAACCGTTGCGCCCAGCGCCATCGCAGAAGTGATAATTGCGTGTCGAATATTCTGTCCTGTTTTCATGATCAGCCGCCCTAGCGCCCGCACGAGCCCAAAACAAAAAAGCCGCTGTCCAGATGTCCCGCGCGCGGCGCGGAACGTCTGGAACAGCGGCGTTGCTGTTTTTGACCCGTCGTTGAGTCGACCACGCGAAACGTGGTGCGCCATCAATTTGCAAGTATCGCGCCAGGCGCGGCGCTATTGTAATGCGCTGGTTTTAGCCTCGCGAACAGGCTCGCAGGGATCCGACTGCTTCCGACCCGAGCGGAACGGATGACAAAGAATAGGCGAACTGCGGTTCATTTACTCGTTTGAAGTCAGCGGGCGCTTCCAGCGGCGACGGTCCGCAAACGCCCGGCTCGCGAACGTCGAACCGAGGCGCTCCGAGGGCGAAAAAATGGCCCGGATTGCACCGAGCCAAGTCTGGGGAGGAAGAGTGTGTCGCGGCCTTCAGACGAGGCGCTCGACAAGGACGGACTTGCCACGCTGCCGCACCTTGAATTTCATCCCGTGGCGCAGGCCAAACATCTGGGCCGCGCTGCGGATGCGGTTGAGCGAGACGCTGTAATAGCGCCAGGCGTCGCCGAGTTTGAATTCATCGAAACCATATTTCACGCGTTTGTTCGTCTGATCCATAGCGACCCGTGCGCCTTTCCCGACATGTTGGGCATGACGACCATATATGAGACGAAGCTAATATATTCAAGCGTAGCTTTCAGGCGCTCGCGGCATCGTGGGGCGGCTCAAAAGCCGGCGTGCCCGCCCCCAAAAAACCACCCGAATTTTTTGTGCCCTTTTCGCAACACAATGTAATCAAACTGCGGCTAAGCTTATGTCTGTTCGTCAGATTTCGTTGACTGTGCAGTCGCCTTACTGATGGATAGGGTCATGGCTGAGCGGGGGGAAGAATCGTTTCTCCGGCCAGGCCTGGCCAAAAAAGGTTGGGGGCGTGCGCTTGGGCGCGGTTCCGACAGAATTTTGTTCAAAGAGGCTTGAATGAAGAAGATCGCTCTTTCCGTCGCCGCGCTCGCGCTGACCGCTGGTTCTGCGCTCGCCGCCGATCTCCCCTCCCGCAAGGGCCCGCCGGTCCTTCCCCCGCCG
>RXIY01000122.1 GCA_003963405.1 Hyphomicrobiales bacterium | reverse complement strand
CTGTATCCGCTTGATTGGCCGTGCCATCTTAGCAAGACTTCCTGCAAATCACTCGCAGGGAAATAATAGTCGATATTTGAGAGACGGGACACTAGAAGAGCTGCTTGAAAAATATGCGGAGCACGGCGATGCGCAGTTTGCGCTACCCGACGTGCTCCGAATTCCGCCCATTTCCAACCATGGCCAGATCGCCGAAATCGTCAGTCTCTTTGGCGGCGTCGAGCAACTGCGGTCCGCGGTAACCGAACTTCAGAATGAACTCTATGCCGCCTAAGAAGAAAACGCCCAACAACGTCACCCCGACCACAGCTCAGGCCCTCGGCAGCCTTCTCCAATCCGCCCGCAAAATCATGCGCAAGGACAAGGGGCTGAATGGCGACCTCGATCGTTTGCCGCTGCTGACGTGGATCATGTTCCTGAAATTCATGGACGATCTTGAGATGCAGCGCGAAGAGGAGGCTGCACTGGCGGGCACGAAATTCCGCCCCGCGATCGAACCGCCTTATCGCTGGCGAGATTGGGCTGCTAATCCACAGGGTATTACGGGCGGTGAGTTGCTGGCCTTCATCAACCAGGACGAAGTGATTCGGCCTGACGGAACGAGGGGATCGGGGCTCTTTGCTTATCTGCGACAGTTGACAAGCTCCAATGGGGATGACCGTCGAGAAGTCATCGCGACCGTATTCCGCGGCGTCGATAACCGTATGAAAAGTGGTTATCTACTGCGCGACGTCATCAACAAGGTCTCCGGAATTCATTTCACCTCAAGCGAAGAGTTGCACACGCTCGGAACACTCTACGAGACCATGCTGAGGGAAATGCGCGATGCTGCCGGAGACTCTGGAGAGTTCTACACCCCCCGACCCGTCGTGCGCTTTATGGTGCAGGTGATCGATCCACGCCTAGGCGAGACAGTTCTTGATCCGGCTTCGGGGACTGGCGGCTTCCTGGTCGAGACCTTCAATCACCTGAGCGAGCAGGTGAAGACCGTCGCGCATCGGAAGCTACTGCAAGAAGAGTCGATCTTTGGTTGTGAGCCTAAGTCGCTTCCATATCTCCTCTGCCAAATGAACCTCCTGCTGCATGGACTAGACGCGCCCCATATCGACCCGGAGAACGCGCTCCGATTCAAGCTTTCGGAAATCGGCGAAAAAGAACGCGTCGATGTGATCGTGACCAATCCGCCGTTCGGCGGGGAGGAAGAGAAGGGCATTCAGGGGAACTTCCCCGAAGATCGCCAAACAGCCGAGACAGCTCTGCTTTTCGTTCAGCTGATCATGAGGAAACTTCATCGCAGCCCGACCAAAGGCGGTCGTCCCGCTCGTGCAGCGGTCGTTGTGCCGAATGGCCTGCTCTCGGCGCCAGGCGTTGCCAGGCGTCTACGGATGGCCCTCCTTGACGATTTCCAGATCAAAGCTGTCGTCCGCCTGCCGCATAACGTTTTTGCGCCTTACACCGACATCAAGACCAATCTCATTTTTTTCGAACGCGGCGGACCCACAGCAAAAATATTCTACTGCGAGCCAGAGCTGCCAGAAGGGTATACATTAAGCAAGACGAAGCCTCTCCCTTTTGAAGTATTAGCACCGCTACAAGAGCTAATCGAAGCCCGACGTGAAAGCGCCAGATCTTGGCTTGTCGATCGAAACGAGCTTGGTGAGGATGTAAATCTCGACATCAAAAACCCTCGCCTTGAATTGGCCGACCTCAGCGATTCTGGGAACATCCAGATTCTCGCCAGACAATTCCAGGATTTGGCCGCAGAAGCTGAATCGATCAGCACTGAAATGGCCGAAGCGATAGAGGCCGTGAAAGCCGCTCCTTTGCGTCCTTTGAGCGAGTTCACGTTTGAGTCCGACCAGAGGATCGGAGGGGTTTATAGTTCGAAGACAAAGTTGCTGGGTGTCTCCGCAGAAGAAGGCATCTGCGAGCCGAAGACAGCAATTGGGAAAAGCCCCGAACGGTACAAGATTCTGAGGGCTGGCTACCTTGCTTACAATCCCATGCGCATAAACATCGGGTCGATCGGTTTTATCAAAAGAGATGATCCGGGCGGGATAACGAGCCCAGATTATGTTGTCTTCTTTTGCACGGACGGGCTTAGCCCGGACTACGTCTATCATTATCTCCGGAGCGAAGCGGGGAGGCACGCGATCAATCAAAAAACCAAGGGGTCTGTTCGCTTTCGGCTCTACTATCAACAGCTGGGAGAAATTGAAATTCCGATCCCTGCTGATCTCTCCGTACAAGAGAGGTTCGCTGATGCGTGCAACCGATTGGAGGCTATGCGAAGGCGCGTCAGTCAGGCCAATCTCGCCGTACAGAGCTGCCTCAATGCCGCAACGCGTACCGCTTTTCTGAAGGATTAGGGCTGCAATTACCCGCGCCGCATGGCGTGGGGCAAGGAAAGGGGCGTGCAAAGGCCCCTGCCACGCGACATTCAGGCGCGTTGGATAGCCGTTGCGGTCGACTCCCGCTCCAGAATGCCGGCGCGATGTATCCGCGTGGTGCGGACCGTCTCGGCGCCACGATGCCGAACCTCGAAAGTCACGGCGCTGATCTCTTCGGGCCTACAGCCAAAGCAATCGTTAAAGGCCGTGAGAATCTGTACGTCGCCGATCGCCTGTGCGGAGGGGCTTGGATTGTTGCGCGGTGCCGGAATCGTCGCGGGGAACACGTAAAGGCTCGGCGGCGGAAGGACGTGGGGACCTATGACTGTGGCTCATGCGGGATCGGCGAGAAGTGGTGGTCACAAACCTTAAGCCTCCGCCGTTGTTGCGCAATACCGACCGGCGGTAGGTGCAGGGGCGCCCCGTGGTCCTTCCCCGATCGCGGCATGCCCCTTTTGGATTTGCAATCATGCTGACTCGACTTTTCTTCCAGACATCCATCTGGCTCGCCGCCATTGCCGCGCTCCTTTTCCTGCCGGCCGGCACGATCGCGTGGCCGGAAGCTTGGGTCTACTTAATCATCATTGGAGGGATCGGCGCGGCCGCGGGGCTATGGTTCGCTCGTCACGATCCCGGCCTTTTGAGGGAACGTTTGGCCTCGCCCTTTCAAGCCGGCCAGCCGGCGTGGGACAAGGTCATCCTGTCGCTGTTCTTTGCGCTTTACTTGGCGTCTTTCGTCGTCATGAGTCTCGACGTAACTCAGTGGCGGACAATCCACATGCCAGTTTGGGCCGAGGCCGCTGGGGCCGTAAGCATCCTGGCGTCCTACGCAATCATTTGGCGCGTCTTGGCGGAGAACTCCTTCGCCGCACCCGTCGTCAAAGTCCAGAAGGAGCGAGGCCAACGGATCGTAACGACGGGTCCGTACGCTATCGTACGCCACCCAATGTATGGCGCGGCGATTTTCTTCTTGCTAGGGACGCCGCTGCTGCTCGGCTCGTTCTACGGGCTCGCTTTCGTTCCGCCATTGGTGATGCTGTTGGCGGTACGCGCAATACTCGAGGAGCGGACGCTGGCGGATCGGTTCCCCGAATATGCGCCCTATGCAGAACGGACAAAATATCGGTTCGCACCCGGGGTTTGGTAGAAGTTACCAAGTCGAAGCTTTCCGCCAGCCGGCTGCGACCGCCTGCTCCTCGGTACAGAACCAGCGCTTGTCCCGCCCCTTGTCCATCCGCACGCGAGCGTATGTGCGATCTCCCGGCACATGATAGATACGCTCGCCGCTGCGGCTGATATTGCCCTTGATCAGGCAGCTCTCAGGCATCGCCGTTTCCGTCTTCGGCGCGGCGGCAGGCGCGGGATTCGCAAACTGATTGCCGGGAGGCGGCAGCGGATTGGCGCCCGCCCATATTTGCTCGAAGCGAGCCTCGAAGGCGTTGGCTGCAGAAGGCTCACGAACGACAAGGATATCATTGTCCTGCTGTTTCAGGCCCGAGGCTGACAAGTTTGCCGACCCCGAGCGCAGGATCCGGCCGTCGATCGCATAGGATTTGAGATGCATATAGGGCCCTGGCGCCTTCATGCGGATGCTACCTGCGATTTCGCGGAGTCGGTCGAAGGCATGCTGCTGGCTCGGATCGAGGACGATGCGGACGGCGACGCCACGCCTGCGAGCGTCAATTAGAGCGTCGATGACCGGCCAATCGGTCAGGGAATAAGCCGCCATGTCAATCTTTGTATGCGCCGAGCGCAGCAGACCGACATCCACGTGTTCGAGGTTCTCGGAAGGCGCATAGTGGATTTCCACCTCCCCGGCGCTGGCTGGCGGCGCGAACACGGGGAGGAGACCGAGCGCCGCAAACGCCAGGACCACGCAGCCGCCAATTCGTTTCCAAGCCCTCAACCCCATTTTCAGCCTTCTCCACGCCGCCGCGCTCATATAAGAACGAATACAGAACAACAGAGGCCCTGTCCATGCCCCGAAAACCGAACCGCCGGTCGGATCGCTTCGTCGATCGCGAGCGTCTCTTATCGGCGATCGGCGCCTGCCGGGAGAAAATCACGCGCGAGCAGTCGCGCATGGAAGTTTGCGGCCCCCTGTATCACTCATCGTCAACCGTCGTCGCAGCGATCGATGGCCTTGCGCTGATGATCACCGGAAGGCGTGACAACTTCCATTTGGCGGGCCACGGGGTGCATGAAGACGTAAGGAATGTCGTCACAAAGAGGAACGCGATGGTCGTCGCTGGCAATCTGTTCGCGAAGATCCCGCAGCGTCTGGCCGAGGAGGAGTTCACGGTCCTGGCCGAGTTCCCCAGCGCGCGGATTGAACGCATCGTCTCGACTGGCCAAGCGAGTCCGCCTGGCTTCTGGTGCGACCAGGAGCAGACCGAATGGGTTGTTCTGCTGAGCGGCTCAGCGGGATTGCTGTTCGAGGGGGAGGATGCTCCACGCATTCTGCGTCCAGGGGACTATGTGGAAATCCCAGCGCGCCGCCGTCATCGGGTCGAATGGACCGATGCGACCCAGCCGACAGTTTGGCTAGCGGTGCATGTTAACGCCCAACTCGACGCCTCCTCAACTACGCTAATCGAAGAAAGCTAGAAGCCTGCTCCAGCGATCAAGCGACGCTAATTTAGGGTCTCCCTCCGGAGATCGATCTCCATCGGAAACGGCGGCAACTGCCCGTAGGTTGCGGCGGCTGTGAGCGCTCCCGCAGCGATTTCGCCCATTCGATCGAGCACATCATTCGACAGAGCGACCGAACTTGATCGCGTTGTCGCCAAGTCGACAATCTCCGTCAACGCTTCCGTGAGGATTGAGAGTTGAGCAATGGCGTCGTTCGTCATGGGCGACCTCTCAGAACTCGTACTCATTTAAGAATGGCGCAAAATCGGCGTCCTCACAACTACTCTGGCCACCAAGGAATGAGAGCAAGCGCGACGCGAAGGCGTGACTCGTAGAGCCAAGAACGCTCGCGGCCCAAAAGAGGGATCACTTGGACGCTCCAGACTATATTTTAGCATAGACCCGCCGCCCGCTTTACAGACAGGGAACCTCCGCGCCCGCGCAAAAACGGGTCAATCTCGATCGAACCGCCATACAGATTCCTAGTGCGCTCTAAGTCACTGCCTATAATAGCCTTTTCAACCATTTGTCCCTCGGGACCCGTCGACACAGCCAGCATTCCATAGCCGAGATCCCGCCGGAAGCTCCGGGCGTCGGTGAAAAATTCCGTGTCGGGGCGCTTGCGCCGTTGGCCCGAGTTCGTTTAGTATGTATTTTACTAGAACACAGAGGCAAGATGCGCGGCGCCGCTCTCGGAATTCTCTTCGCTTTAGGCGCTGCGTCGCAAGCTCTCGCGGGCGAAGCGGTCGAGCGCGCGACCGAAGGCGGCGCGAAGAAGACCGAGAGTTGCCTGGGACCCGGGCCGATGCCGGCCAGCGCCGCGCGCGACCTCGTCGAGAAAATCGCCCGCGATGAAAAGTTCTACCCTGAGTTTGTCCTGGCAGTGGCGCGCGCTGAATCAAACTTTCAGAGCGATGCGGTTTCGCCGCGTGGGGCCGTCGGGCTCATGCAGCTCGAGCCCGAAACCGCAAAACATTACGGCGTCAATATCTGCGACCCCGCCGACAACGTCAGAGGCGGGGTCCGGTTTCTGCGCGACTTGCACAGCCGCTATCGGAATCCGCTCTTCATCCTCGCGGCTTACAACGCTGGCGAGAAGGCGCTTCTCGCGCATGGCGGCATCCCGCCGTTTCCGGAAACTGTGAGCTTCGTCGCCGCGGTCGTGAACGACTTCTATGACTGGCCCAAGATTAGCGGAAGGACCCGCGATGATCGCGGCCCTCTCCCCGCGGTGCAGCAGCAGGAAAGCGCCAAGGACCGCAATTGGCGCTCGGGCTTCGTTTGGAACGTCGAACAGAATGGTGAACAGGAATGAGGCATTTTAAGAACATTGGCCCGCGCAAAATTTACGTGCTTGGCGCGCAGGCGTTGCTCGTCATGAGCTCTCCCGCCTTTGCGACGGGCGGCACGCTTTCCCCCGTGCAATCGACGCTGCAAACGCTTGTGCAGACCCTCACGGGGCCGATTTCGACGTCACTCGCCATTCTCGCCGTCATCGCCGCGGGCTTCCTCGCTTGGGCGGGTCGTATGACCTGGGGCATCGCCGGCTCCATCATCTTCGGCATCGTGCTGGTCTTCGGCTCGACACAAATCGTTCAGTTCTTCCAGTCATCCGCCGGCGGATGACAATGAGCAACGCCGATCTCGAGAAGCCCATGATCGTCCCGCTCGTTAAAGCGTTGACCCGGGCCCCGACCGTCGTCGGCGTCCCCTACATGTATTTCATGTTCGAGATGGTCGTGACCTCGGTGATCTTTCTTGCCACCCACAACCTGTTCAACCTCCTTTGGATCGTCCCTTTCCATCTCTTCGGCTACGTCATGACCTTGAGGGACGACCGGATCTTCGAGGTCCTGTTCGTGAGATCCTCCAAGTGCCCGCCGCGTTCCCGAGAATTCTGGGGTTGCGACTCCTATAAGATTTGAGGGGCTTGATGCTGCGGGCGCTGCAGGACCAGATGAGCTTTGGCGCGGTGTCGCGGCGGGAACGCCCCGTCTCGTCGCATCTGCCGTATCTGCGCCACGTCGACGACTTTATCGTCAAATCCAGGTCCGGCCTCTTGATGAATTTCATCAAGCTGGAAGGCTTCTCGTTCCAGACGGCGGACTGGTCCAGCATCAACGTCCGCATGCTCGGCCGCAACGACCTCGTGCGCACGCTGGGCAACAGCCGCTTCGCGCTTTATTCGCATATCATCCGGCGCGAGATCGAACCGACAATCCCGTCGAGTTTCGATAACGCCTTCTGCCGGGAGCTCGACGAGCGCTATCACACGGCGCTTTCGAAGCGGCGGATGTTCGTCAACGACCTCTACCTCACGATCGTCCGCAGGCCCCTGCAAGGTCACGCCGGAACCTTTGAAGCGCTGATGCAGACGGTCCTGGGCAAGAAGACCGACGACGGCGACTCCTTCGACCGGCAAGAGGCGCAAGCCGAACTACGGGACGTCACGACGGCGGTCCTTTCCGCCATGTCTGCCTATCGTCCGCGCCTTCTCAAGGTCGTCGAGCGTGCAGGGGTCTGGTTCTCGGAGCCGCTCGAATTCCTGCTGCAGCTCGGCAATGGCGCCATCCCGAGGCCGTTGCATCTTCCCAGAATGTCGCTCGACCAGGCGCTGGCGACGAAGCGCGTGTTCTTCGGCAAGAATGCGCTCGAAATCCGCGGCGCATCGGCGAGCGAAACCCGCTTTGGCGCGGCGCTGTCGGTGAGAGAATATCCGGCGCAGACTGGGCCCGGTTTTCTCGACAATCTCCTGACCATCCCGCACGAGTTCATCGTCACGCAGTCTTTCGCGATCATCGACCGCCCGGTCGCCCAATCCCATATCGACCGCGTCGCGCGCCAGGTCGACATGTCGGACGAGGCGGGGTCGATTGTCGCCGAGCATTTGAACGACGCGCGGGACGAGCTGCTCGCCTCCGAGGCCCTTTATGGAGAGCACCATATGACGGTGCTGGCGTTGGGTAAGAGCATTCAGGAGGTCGACGCCGCGGTCACGGCGGCAGGCGCCGCGCTCACCGACCGCTCCGTGATCTGGGTGCGCGAAGACCTCAATATGGAGCCGGCCTTCTGGGCGCAGTGGCCCGGAAACTTTCCCTATATCGCCCGGAACTCCATCATCAGCTCGAAGAATCTCGCGGGCTTCGTCTCCTTGCACAATTTTCCCAGCGGCTCGCCCACAGGGAACCACTGGGGCCCCGCGATCTCGGTGTTCCAGACGGCGTCGCAGACCGCTTATTTCTACAATTTCCATGTCGCGGATCTCGGAAATTTCACGGTCGTCGGACCCTCGGGCTCGGGGAAGACCGTGTGGCTTTCCTTCATTGCGGCGCAAGCCCAGCGGCTAACGCCACGGCCGAAGCTCGTCTTCGTCGACAAGGACCGCGGCGCGGAAATTTTCATCCGTGCGCTCGGCGGCCAATATGAAGTGCTGGAGCCTGGAACCCCCACCGGCTTCAACCCGCTCATGTTGCCCGACGGCGGCGAGACGCGGGAGTTTCTCTACCGGCTCTATTCCTTCCTGCTGCGGCCCAAGGGCGGCGCGGACACGGATCTCTCGGCCACGGAAGAGCAGGTCATCCGCAACGCAATCAAGACAGTCGTCTCCGGCCCACGCGAGGGGCGGAACCTTCCGGCGTTCCAATCGCTGCTGCGCGGGCGCATTCAGGCGAGCGAGGGCGACCTCGCCTCGCGCCTGGAGCCGTGGATCCGCAAGGACCAGAATGGCTGGCTCTTTAATAACCCCGAGGACCGCTTCTCGCTTAACGAGATCTTCGGCTTCGACATGACGCGGGTCCTCGACAATCCGACAATCCGCACGGCGGCGCTGCTCTATATTTTTCATCGCATCGAGGAGTTGATCGACGGGACGCCGATCATGATCTTCCTAGACGAGGGCTGGCGGTTGCTCGACGACGAGATTTTCTCGTATTTTATCAAGGACAAGCTCAAGACCCTGCGCAAGCAGAACGGCATCATCGGCTTTGGTACCCAAAGCGCCGCCGACATCGTGCGCTCCAAGGCCGCAAACACTTTGATTGAGCAGACCGCGACCAATGTGTTCTTCGCCAACGCCAAGGCGGATGACGAAAGCTACCGCAGGGCCTTCCAGCTTTCCGACCGGGAAATGCGCTGGATCCGGGAGACGGTCCCGGAGGCGCGGTCCTTTCTGATCAAACACGGGCAGGATTCGGTCATCGCCAAATTGGACCTCGGCGGCATGCCGGAGTTCATCAAGGTGCTCTCCGGGCGCGCCGAGACGGTTTCCGAGCTCTATTCGTTAATGGGGAAGGTCGGGAGCGCGCCCGAGGCTTGGCTCCCGATTTTCATGGGGAGGACGGCCTGATGCGCGTCCTCCTCACGTCAGCTTTTCTTCTCGGCTCAGCGACCGCCGTCCTCGCCGATATTCCGGTCGAGGACGCCGAGCAGCTCACGCAAAAGATTCAGACCTCGGCGCTGACGACCACCCTCGTCCCGGTGCAACAAAAGCAGCGCGACGGACAGAAGGGGATCGATTGCGCGACCCACACCGGCCAGAAGGGCGCGGTGCAGAACAACACCGCGACGCCCGATGCGTCCGCGGGCGCCGCCGCCGTTCGGAGCTATGACCCGCAAATGCCGCCGGCGCGCACGGCGAACGCGACGGGGTCGACGCTGGCGATACAAGATTTCGGGTCGGTTGCGGGGAACGTCGTCGCGGGCAATACGGCGACGCAGGCGACGATCGTCAGTAACGGGCCGACCTATCGGAGCGCCTCCGGCCTCATCGGCGGATCGCCGACGATCATGGCCGGCTACGACCAGAATTCCTCCGGCGGGACGCAGAATGGCGTCAGCTGGAACCAGGTGCTCGCAACCGCCAATCTGTTCGTCAGCGCTTATAACGCGATCAATATGATGCGCGTGTCGCAGGCGAGCCAGGCCGCGCGCGGCATGAGTTTTACGTCCTTCTCCTCGGGAAGCGGGCTTCTCCCCACCAATGCGATTTGCGGCGCTGGCTACCGCGGCGGCGGCACGGCGAATAGTCCCTGCATCCTGGCCTCGAGCCAGTTCTGCCAGTCGCTGCTCGATGGCGGCTGCGTGGAGCGCCGCGTCACCGATTCACTCGGAAACGTCATCGTTTATCTCGAACGCGCATCGTCGCATTAGAAAAAGGACTTTGCATGAAACGGGCGATATTGGCTTTCTGCCTTGCGAATCTTTTCCTCGTTCGCGGCGTCCATGCCCAGGTTCCGGTGATCGACGCCGCCAATCTCTCCCAGTCACAGCAGACGGCGACCAACACCAAGCAAATCCTCTCGACCGACCAGGATATTCTTTCCAATGTGCAGAAGACGCTGCAGGCCGTAACCGGCGACCGCTCGTCGCTGGCGCAGGGGCCGCTCGCGCAAATGGCGCTTGGCGGCGGCTTTTCGATGGGGAGCGCGCCGTCGCTCGGCTCTGTCATTTCAGGGGGGCCGCTGTCTTTCGCTGGACTGGGCGGCGATTCTCAGCAAATCATCTCGTCGCTGATCAATGGGCTGAATCTCGTCAAAACACTGTCGGGGTTGCAAGGCGCGCTTCCGAGCGACAAGGCCTATGTCAATTCTTCGAATACAGCCCAACTGATCCTCGGGCTCATCAACTCGACGCAAGGGACGGTCAAGAGCGCCAGCAACGCCTACACGTCCGGCGGGCAG
>RXIY01000043.1 GCA_003963405.1 Hyphomicrobiales bacterium | reverse complement strand
GTCGACCAGGGGCGCCTCGCGCGACAGCCGTCTCATGATCGCTGGGCCGAGCAAGATCGACTGCGTGTCGGCTGCGGCGACGCGCAAAACCCGGCGCTCTTTTGCGGGATCGAAAGGCGTGGGATTAAATACTGGCTTCAGGCCGTCGAGCGCTGCGATAACACGCGGCGCCAGCACTTGCGCTTTCGGAGTCAACGCAAACCCTTCGCGCGTGCGAACGAGGAGCGGGTCCCCGAGCAGGTCCCGCAACCGCGCGAGCGCGCGACTCATAGCCGGTTGGCTGAGGCCGACGTCTTCGGCGGCGCGCGTGACGTTGCGCCGCCGCAGCAAGGCGTCGAGCGCCGGTAAAAGATTGAGATCGACGCCAGCTAAATTCGTTTCACGCATAGCGTGGATCATAACAATGCATTTTGGATATGCAAGGCGCGGCGATACGCTCGCACAGCATCTCGCTGGGGAAGAGACCAATCGTTGCCGTCCGGATTTTGAGTTTTTACCGGGTCGGTTAGCTCAGAATCGGTGGGCGCGGGGTCGCAGCCTCCGCCCACGAGGCAGCGCGCGCCACGTTAATATCGTAAGGCTGAAAGTAGAGGCAGATGAGCACTGATATTACTATCTTTGGTTTCGGCCCGGTGGGAAGGGAGACGACGCGGCGGCTTCTCGCACGAGGGGCCTCCGTTCGCGTTGCGCAGCGCCACACGCCGCCTGATCTACCTCAAGGCGCCAGTTTCACGGCTTGCGACGTCCTCGACGCCGAAGCTGTGGGATGGACTACAGAAGGCGCGCAGCAAATCGTCGTCGCGGTGGGATTTCCCTACGACGGGGATTTTTGGCGCGTCGCCTGGCCGCGCGCAATGACCAATTTTATCAACGCCTGCGAGCGGACGCGAGCGCGTATGGTTTTTGTCGATAATCTTTACATGTACGGTTCACAAGACGCGCCCTTGCGGGAGGATATGCCCCTTGTTCCTTTCGGCGTGAAGCCGGCCGTTCGCGTCGAGGCGACCCGCATATGGATGGCGGCGGCGGAAGCCGGACAAGCTCGGGTAGCGGCTCTACGCGCCTCAGATTATTATGGACCCGGCGTTACTTTATCTCATTTGGGCGCGAACGCCTTCGGCGCAATCGCGGATAAGAAACGCGCCTTTTTGCTGGCGCCGCCAGACACGCAGCATGATTTTGCTTATGTCCCGGATGTCGCACGTGGCGTCGTCACCCTGCTCGATGCGCCGGACGACGCTTATGGCCACGCTTGGCACCTCCCTTGCGCGCCGACGCGCACGCCGCGCGAAATTCTATCCCTCGGCGCCCAGGCGCTCGGTCATGCGCCAAGCGTTTTTGCTTTGCCGCTAGCGCTCCTGCCAGTCCTTGGGCTGGGCTCCCCTCTACTCCGCGAAATGGCCGAGATGCGGTTTCTTTGGAATCGTCCCTATAGGGTCGATGCGAGCAAGTTCTCGTCTCGCTTTTGGTCCGACCCGACGCCGCTGGAGGTCGGAGCCGCCGCCACGGCTCGATCTTTTGCAAGTGACGCATAGCGACGGCCATGCGATTATTGGCGATTTCTGGCAGCTTGCGAAGCGCGTCTACCAACACAGCGACGCTAAAGGCAATGGGAGCGCTCGCGCCTCCCGACATCGATTTTGTTCTCTACGATCGGCTTGCAAGCCTGCCGCATTTCAATCCCGATTTTGATCGCGCCGATGCTCCTCATCTTCTTCCCCGCGAAGTTGGTGAGCTACGCGAAAACGTCGGTCGAAGCGACGGAGTAGTCATCTGCTCCCCGGAATACGCGCATGGCGTTCCCGGCTCCTTGAAAAACGCACTCGACTGGCTCGTCGGCAGCATTGAATTTCACCAAAAGCCCGTAGCTCTGATCAACACCTCGTCGCGCGCGGTCCATGCAGACGCCCAACTTCGGGAAACCCTCGCCACAATGTCCTCCAGCCTCATTGAGGCGGCGTCCCTCACTGTCTCAATTGAAGGAAAAGCAAGAGACCGGGACACGAATGCCATCGTGTCTGATTTGGCGTTGTCCGAGAAGTTAGGTGCAGCCTTGTTAACTATCGTCGCCGCAATTCAACGCGCCTGATTATTGAGCGGCTTGGACTCTTGCGACGTCCAATGCAGTTTGGGGCGATGCGCAGTTCAGGCGCGCGACCCACGCCGCGGTTAGCAGCGCGAGGCCGTTTTGATCGAAATCCGCGTTCCAATCTCGCGGTCGACCAGGAAGATCGAAGGCTTCTTGCATGTCATCCGGGACGAGGACGAGCTGCTTAGAGTGGAACATTCGCATTCGCATATGTCTCTGGAATATAGTGTACGCGGCAAAGCTTGCCACGCCAACTACGGAGCGCAATAACCATCCGGCTGATTGTCGCCTCTTTATCAGGTTAAGCGGCCTGAGCGCGCTGGCCCGCGCACAGGCCGAATGCGTATCAAGCTCTGTGCGAACCGTGCGACGCATGCCCGCCTTTGCGACCCGCTTCTGATGCAAGAGCATGGTTCTTGGCAAAGCTCCGTTTAGTCGGGTCGACACTCTGTCCGCCCTTTCGCCCGGCGCGCGCCGCGAGTTCAGGGTTCTGCGAGAAGCTGCGCTTTTCATTCGGCACGCTCTGCCCGCCCTTACGGGCAATCTCGCGCTGTTTCTCCGGGTCCATAGAAGCAAAGCCTCGCTTCGAGTTAGCCATGAGCGCCTCCCTAAGTTTGAACTTGGCAGATTACGTAGGTCAGGCTCTGGCGGCGGCAAGCTGGGGCGAGCCAAGCGACATCACGGGGACAGTGATTAGATGATCCCACCGAATGGCGGAGACGACCTTCCGTCTGCCGTGCGGCAAGATCGCCTTCGTGGGATCGGAAGCGGCGCCCTCATGAGGGCGAGTCTGCCGGAGGCGCCGCCGTTCCATTCACGATAGCTGCAGCAGCGCTTGTGCTTGCTTTTGTATTCCAGCTACCTCGGCGGCGCCCGTGAGCGACAGCGCGTTCTCCACTCTATCGAAAGCGTCAAACTCTGAACCCGGCCCCCGTTCAGGAGCGCTGCAAAGGCGGCCGAGGCGGGATGAGCAATGCGCCCGACAAGTATCCGGTCAATGCGACGCCATCATCGCCACTGCAGTCGTGGGATTGGGTGAGGCGACGGAGGTGGTTTGGCAATTTTAATTACCGCTACATTCCGCCGCGCGCGTTCACGGAGGATGGATTTCTGAAAAGTCCTCAACGCGCGCGTCGGCTATCGGTGGAAAGAGGATTGGAAGCTCCAGCCCGACGCCTTCAAATTTTCAACGCTCTGTCTCAGCAGGTCGCTTACGGTTACGGCTCATTCCTTTCCACGGACCTGCCTTTCCGGGCATGCACGGGCGCGCCCAACTTTCCGACGACGAATGCCGTCTGCAATGGGCGATGTTGGCCACCCAATCGAGAAGCTATCCTGGCGTCTGACATTCCGCGGTCCCCTTGATTTTGGCCCGCAGACGAAAAGCGTCCTGATTTGACCGAACCCTTCCGTTTTGTGAAGTTCTGGGAGGAGCGCCCGTTTGCGTTTGAGATCCCGCGGGAAAGGCCCTCGGCTTCGGCTTTTAGGGATGATCTTTGCAAAAAATCGACGTTTGCGCCGCCCTACGCGTCGGCACAGAATCCGCGGGCGTGGCCCTGTTCTCTTCTTTCGTGTCCGCTAGCGCGGCACTCGTTGTAAGAGCGGGACACGCGGCGCACCCTCTGGCTTCGGCTTCAGGATATCTTGGGAGACCAGCATGCTACAGGATTTCAAGAATTTCGTCATGCGAGGCAACGTCGTCGATCTCGCGGTCGGCGTCATCATTGGCGCCGCCTTTGGTAAGATCGTCTCCTCGCTCGTTGACGACATCATCATGCCGATCATCGGCAAGCTGACGGGCGGGTTGGACTTCTCCAACTATTATTACTCGTTTTCGCCCGCGGCGCATTCCGACATGACATATGACGAAGCCAAGAAACTCGGCGCGACGATCGGCTACGGACAATTTATAACGATCACTGTCAATTTCCTTATCGTCGCTTTTGTCCTCTTTATCGTTATCCGACAGTTCGAAAGGCTGAAGAGGCAGGCTCCAGCCGCTCCTCCTTCGCCGCCGCGAAGCGAACTATTACTCGAAGAAATTCGAGACGCCATTCGTGGACGCTCGGCAACGCTTTGATTTGCCAACCAGGGGAGGCCGCCTCGCAGTGGCCGCCTCCCGTATTTAAGCTTTCTGGGACATGTATGGCCCAAGGCGACGTTAGACAAACTCGCGCCCAGTTCGTGTTTTGGGAAGGCTGGCAATTCCCCCTTTCGAATTTTTTCGAGGGAAGAGGTTTGTAGGACGCGGCGACGTTCACCTTTGGGCTGACAATCATTTTATCCATTCTCATCGTCTGCACCCGACTCGCTTCCGTTTATATGAAATTGGGCGGCGATTGCTTCTGCGTCATAGATGTCGTCAACTCTGGTCTTTTCGAGAGATGGCGGGATGGCATATTCTAACGAACAAGCCGACAACGGAAGCGAATAGAACACCGACTGTAACGATAGAGACCGTGTTCCAGTTCGGTTTCAGGCCGCCGAGCGTGACAAGCATGGTAGTCGCCGCGGCAGGAGGATGCTGAGCATTCAAAACCGATTGCAGGCCAACCGTTACAGAGACCGCAAGAGCCGTTGCCGCCGCCCGCTGCATTGATAGAATCTCACCGCTCATGACCGCCGGTGTGTACTGAGCGCCGAATGCAAACAACGCCACAAGCCCAGCCCCTAGGCCCATTGCGTGGCCGACGATTGTATTCCAGATCCTTGCGCCAGGTTCGTGCGGCGTGACAGCCTGTATAAAAACGGTCGGCCCAAGGCTGGGGAAGAGCCAGGGTTGGTCGGCTGCTAACGCCAGGGCCCCAATAGCCCCGATAGCTAATCCGGAGGCAATCGCAGCATAGAGCCGCGATACGACGATGCGGATACGGCAATCCCCGAACTCGACGACCTCGGCAGTTCGGGAGTCGTCCGTGGAGCGTTCGTTGAGATGATGTTGAATAGAGCTGGTGGTTACCCTGCTTGTTCGACAAGGGAAAAAATCTTTCGCACGCGATTTGCAAGCAGCGCTGCCGTCATGAACACGAAGCAGACGATCCACACGGCGTCGACGGAGATATGGGCCGCCGAACCATCGCCCGAACCAGTGTGACGGCATGTCGAGAATTCTCAACGACCTGATCCCGCAGGAAGAAACGTGTCGGAACGCATTTGCTTGAGGCTGGCGCCCTTCATAAAGAGATCGCGTTTGAGGCGGCCTACCAACTTTTCGCCCCCACAGAGGAAGAACGCCGTTTGGGAGAGCTCGTTTTCATGCTCCAGCGCCGCCACCGCCACGTCGCCGCCTTGACCACCAGGATCGTTGAGGACGCGCGGGACATAATGGAGGTTCGCGTGCCTCTCCGTCAGCTCCTCTAGATGACGATGCAGGTACAATCCTTCGCGCTCTCGCGCTCCGTGATACAGCCGGATTGGACCACGATGTCCGCGCCTCAGAGCGTCTCGCAGCACGCCGATCAGGGGCGCAAGCCCCGTACCCGAACCAATCAACGCCATCGGCTGATCCGGGTCGACGCCTTCATATGTGCACGTTCCGAGAGGACCGGCGATATGAAGCCGACGGCCATGCGCAAGCTCGTCAGAAACGAATCTGCTCATCCTCCCACCCGGATGAAGACGAATATGGAGCTCGACGAAGGGATCGTCCTCCGGCAGACTCGCGATTGAGTAGTGCCGTCCAAGTCCGTCGTCGGTGATGAGCTCCAGGAACTGACCGGGACGATAGGCAAAGTCCGAGTCATGCTCCAGCCGCAGCCGCACCACGTCGCGAGAAAGGCGAACGATCGAGTGTACGACAGCCTCCGATCGCATTCCGGCTTCTTGGGCCGGGACGATGGTTAGAGGCGTATCGGGCACGCAGACGCAGGGCAAGAAATAACCCAGCGCCTTCTGAGCGTCGCTAAGCCCCTTCTGCGCTGCGATCGGCGGATTGCCTTCGACCACGCGATGCAGGCAACTCTGGCAGACCCCGGATCGGCAGGAGTGAGGCGCGTCGATTTCAGCGCGTAGCAGCGCGGAAAGGACGTCCTCCCCCGGCTCGATCTCGATGGCTGCTTCTCGATAAGTCAGCAGCGTCATTTGCTCGGGCCTCAGCGGTTCAACACGTCGTTGCGAACGGAATTGGCCAGCGCTGCGACTTCTTGCACATCTTTTTCGCCGACGCCGAGCTGTCGTAGCGTTCTCGACAGGTCTTCGACCACTGCATCGACATGTGAATCGTTCAAACCCTTGGCGACGAGCTTCTCATGGGCTTTCCGCATGTCTTTGCCCGTGTATTTGTTTGGTCCGCCGAACGCCATGGTCAAAAAGGATTTTTGCTTTGCGAGCTGGTCTTCCATATTCACGCCTTCGAAGAAGCGTGCGATGCGCCCGTCGGCGAGAACCGTGCGATAAAAAAGATCGACTGCGGCGTCCACCGCCTTTTCGCCACCGAGACGCTCGTAAAGACTAGACATGCGTATCCCTCCCTCAGGCCACCCGCGTTTCGACGGCGGCCAATTTTCTTCGAACGCTCCTTTAGAGGCGCGTCAGGGAGGATTCTTACCTGGAGGCGTCGGATTTTTTTTCAGACAGAACGACTTCGAGGAGACCGAGGTACACTTCTTCGCACTCGGGACACTGATGCATATGATGGCGCACGTCGGGAAGGCGCGCCGCGGCGTCCTCGCCGGCAACCTCGAGCTCGGCGTAACGCGGCAATCGCTCGAAATAATCGCTGCACGACAACTCTTCGCCGGCGTTCGCCGCGAAGATGGTGTCGATCAGCCGTCCGAACTCTTTCCGTTTCATGCGGGATTCTCGTCGCTAACCATTAGACGCTTTGAAATAAGATTTCTTACCGTCTTCAAAATAGGGCCGCTCGGGCCGAGGCGTATCAAAAATAGCGATGAGCTCGCGATGTGTGACGCCCCTTGAGAGGAGGGCCGCCTGGAGCCGCTTGCGCGCATCGTGGATAAGCTTATAGAGGCTATTTCGATTGGTGCCCAGCCATTCGGCGACGAGATCGAGGGGCATTTCGTGGAAGGCATGCGCGATCAACGCCTTGCGTTGCAAGGGAGTCAGCGCGGTTTCGATCAGCTCGTTCAGTATCGTCCAAGCTTGTTGCTGCTCGAGGCTTCGCTCAGGCCCGGGATTGTCAATCGGCCAATGCGGCATGGCATCGCCAAGACGCGCTGCTTCGACTGCCGTCGCGCGCCAACGGCGCCGGCGCAGTTCATTAAGGGTGACGCGAACAGCGATCGCATAGGCCCATGTCGTGAATTGGCTGTCGCCACGGAATTGGTCCAGCTTTGCCTGAATGAGGAGCGCGGACTCCTGTGCGCAGTCTTCCGCCAGATCCTCATAGTCATAGTCAAGGCCGGCGGCGTTGGCGGCGTGTTTGCGGGACAGGAAATTGAAAATGGCGCGGCGCAACAATTGCCGCAGCTCCTGGACGGCGTTTTCCTGAGTCTGCCCCGTCTGGCGCAGAGCCGCTAGCCACTCAGTGTTGGATTTTGTCGCCACCGACGCCCCTGGATTTGACGATCAGCCATACGCTGGGTCCCTTGTAAGCCATCGACAATGGGCAAAGGACGCCGGATTATCTCTAGTCTGCACCCGGGAGGCGAAGCCCCCGGCTGTCGATAGTTGCTGGAATTTACAAAGCTGAACCGGGCAGGCGCAAGTCTCATTTGGCTTCTCATCGCAACTAGCGGCCGGCCGATATGATTCTTTCCTTCTCACATGAAACGTCTGGTTTCGAGACCGTCACGGTGGCCCTTTATCGGAGGCCCATCTGGGCGTCAAACAATAGACCCATGCCATCATGGGTAGTGGATTTTTCAGCGGCAATTCCCAGAATGAGCCGACCGGCCAATGACAAGGTCCGGTCAGCCCCAATAAACCGCGCCTCTCACGTGAGGTGAGAAACCGCGGCGCCCCACCAACGATTCCGTTTGTTGTTGCCCACATTGCACGGTATGGGCGGCGACATCGTAGACACTACGCCCTCGCCTTCTTCCGCTACTGCGCCGCGAGTTTGATCTCCGGATAGGTGCAGTGTTCCCTGCTCTTTTCGTCGACATGCAGATGCGACGGCGGTTCGACGAAGGGGATGCCGAGCGTGTGCCAGACGTCGACCATCGCCTCGACGAGATGGGCGATATGCTCCTGGGTGTGGCGCGGCGTCGGCGTCACGCGCAGGCGCTCGGAGCCCTTGGCGACCGTCGGATAATTGATCGGCTGAATGTAGATGTGGTGGCGCGTCAGCAGCAGGTCGCTCGCGGCCTTGCAGAGTTCGGCGTCGCGCACCATCACCGGCACGATATGCGAACCGTTTTCGAGCACCGGCAGGCCGCCGGCGGCGAGCGCATGTTTGGTGATATGCGCCGCGCGCTGATGGGCGGCGCGCAGATCGGGGCGGCGCTTCAGCAGCCGCACGGAGGCGCAGGCGGCGGCGGCCACCGGCGGCGGCAGCGCCGTCGAGAAGATGAAAGCGCCCGCATAGGAGCGGATCGCGTCGATGACCAGGGCGTCGCCGGCGACATAGCCGCCCATGGCGCCGAAGCCCTTGGCGAGCGTTCCTTCGATCACGTGGATGCGGTCCATCACGCCGTCTCGCTCGCAAATGCCGGCGCCGCGCGGGCCATACATGCCGACCGCATGGACCTCGTCGACATAGGTCATGGCGCCGTAACGCTCGGCGAGATCGGCGATCTCTTTGACCGGCGCGATGTTGCCGTTCATCGAATACAGGCTCTCGAAGACGATCAGCTTCGGCCGGTCGCCGGCTTCGATCAGAAGCTCTTCGAGATGGGCGAGATCGTTGTGGCGGAAGACCTTGCGCTCAGCCCGCGACCGCTTCACGCCCTCGATCATGGAATTGTGATTGGAGGCGTCGGACAGGATCAGGCAGTTCGGCAGCAGATCGGCGATCGTCGAGATCGCCGCGAGATTGGAGATCCAGCCGGAGGTGAAGACGAGCGCCGCCTCCTTGCCATGGAGATCGGCGAGTTCGCGCTCGAGTTCGACGATTGCGTGGCTCGTGCCGGAAATATTGCGCGTGCCGCCGGCGCCGGCGCCGACCCTGCTCGCGGTCTCGACCATGGCGGAGATCGCCTCGGGGTGCTGGCCCATGCCGAGATAATCGTTCGAGCACCAGACGGTCACGTCCTGAACGGAGCCGTCGTCGCGATGCCAGCGGGCGAGCGGAAAGCTCTCAACGTCGCGTTCGAGATGGACGAAGACACGATAGCGGCGTTCGTCCTTCAGACGGGAGACGGCCGCCTCGAAATATCGCCGATATCGCATCTTTGTGTCCTCGATTTCTTACGCTCATGCGCTTCGGACAACCCTTCAGGTTAAGGGCGGGCGGGGGCGCGAGTAACGCCGCGCCCCCGTTATCGCGCCATCGTGAGGTATTTGGGGGTCGATGGCGCAATTCTTGATCATCGACTTAAGACGCTCAATGCACTTCGACTTTCGAAACGCATGAAGTCGATGGCTGGCCATAGCTACAGCGCTATGGCGTTGCGAACAAAAACGCTGCGGGGCCGGCCAATCCGGCAAGCACGAAAAGAAGTCCTCGCATGTCTTGATTCGCGATCGGAATTAATGCCGCTCCGTCTCGCGGCTGTCTCAGGCGTTCCGACTGGCTAACATTCGCTCGGACATGCTGCGTGGAGGGCAAGACGGCCGATGCATGCAATTGGGAACGCTTAGCGAATTCATGCCGAGGCGACGCGACGGCAAGTTGCGCCGTAGTGGATAGGATCAGCAGCGTTAGAAGTAGATATTTCATCGATGCGTCTCCTTTGACCTTGCTTGGGATCGAGCGACTGAAGGCATCGTCAATTCCGTTACCGAGTTTCCTGCCACGTCTCGCTCAACTTGACGCCTTCGCGTTAACGTGAGCCTCAAAAATCGCGCGACGTGGTATTGAACCTGGTCATTTATCCTGCATGCATGACGATCTTTCTCGTGACGTCGCCCTTTAGATGCTTTTGCATGCGAGGTTCTTACCTTCGAGCAGCAATTTTTTTAATCGGATCCCGCCCCACCGGATGCTCTCGCCTCTTCAAGACGCTGGAGAAGATCAATCGTCCATAGTTGCGGCTACCCTGCTACCGCGATCCCGGCAGCCGAAGCCTTTGTCCGTCTTTGACGTCGTTCGTAACAAACAGAGCTTAACCGGGGGAGGCGGTGATCACAGCCCGCGGGCGGCGCTGCAAAAAGTGGCCCACGCGATGGCGCCCTAGCTCCACGTCATGGCGATTCCATGAGCTCCTCCGCTCGGAGATGCGCCGCATCCCCACGCCGCCAGAAGGCGATCATGGTTGGATGTGCGAACCAGAGGAGGACGGCCAGCAACACGAAGACGACAGCACCGACCAGAAACACGTCGTTCAACGCGAGCAGGGCCGATTGCTCACGTATGAGGTTTGCAAGCCGGCGCATCGCCGTCGAGGAGCTTAGACCCGCAGCTTCAAGTTTCGCGGTCGTCTGCGCGAAAAGATCCAGTGATGCGAACCGCCGCCCCCCGAGATGATCGGCGAGGTCGAGCTGGTGGAACGGTAGCCGCCGGAACTGTACGACAGCGAGCAACGAGATGCCGTAAGAGCCCGCTACGGTGCGCAACAACGCCAGTTCCTCGGCGGCGCGAATAAGCTTCGCTCCAGAGAGCCCGTGCATGGCCAGGCTCGCAAGCGGGGCAAAGAAGAGGGCAATAAAAAAGCCGAAGAACAGCATCGGCCAGGACAGCTGATCGAACCAGGCAAGCCGGTCGAACAGCCCCAGCCAAGTAAGTGTCCCAGCGAGGCCGGCAAAATCGAAGAAGCTGATTAGGCGCACGTCTATCGTTTTGTTGAGTTCATGGAGAATGGCGACAGCCGGC
>RXIY01000066.1 GCA_003963405.1 Hyphomicrobiales bacterium | reverse complement strand
TTGCCCGCGCCCGTCTCCCCGGCGATCGCGAAGAGGCCGGCCGAGCGCAGCGGCTCGCGCTCGAACTCGAGCGCGAAGGGCGCGGCGAGGCTGGCGAGATTCTCGCCCCGGATCGCAAGGATGCGCAATCAGCCCTCCTCCGCGAGCTCGCCGAAACAGCGCAAATGCGCCTCGGACGGCGGCGCGCGATGGGTCGCCTCGAAAGCCTCGCGAAAGAGATCGACAGGCTCGCGCTCGGCAAGCCGCGGCGGCGCGGCGGCGGCCACGTCAGGCGCCTGCGGCCGCTCGACAGCGAGCGACACCAGCCGGACGGGAAATTTCTCGCAAAGAGCGTCAACGTCCGATTTGAGCCCGGCCGCGGGACCCTCGACGCGCACCGCCAGATGCAGGAAGGGCCGCGCGTCGTGCGGCGTTTGCAGATCGAGCGCCAGCGCCGAAAGCGCCGGCTCGATTTCGCTCACGGCGAGCGCGCCCGCCGCCGGCAGGCGCAGATGCGGGACGCTGCGCTCGAACGGAACATGCTCGGCCGTCGCCACCCCGGCCGCGTCAATCTCGACGATTGTCGCGCCATGGCGATAGCCGATCTCGGTTTTCGACATGGGGATGAGCGCGCCGCTGTAGCGGATCGTATCGCGGCCGACGCTTTGCGGCCGATGCAGATGGCCGAGCGCCACATAAGCGGCGTCGGCCGGGAAGATGTCCGGCGGCGCGGCGTGCTCGCCACCCACCAGAATCCGCCGCTCTGCGCCCTCGGACTCCAGCCCCCCGGCGACATGCAGATGGCCCGTGAGGACGAGCGGCGCGGCGTCGATTTCGGCTCGCGCGGCGGCTGCGGCCTCGCGGTAAAGCGCGCGGACGCCCCAGACCACGGAGGAGCCGACGACATCCGCCCCCGCCACCGGCAGATCGGCGGCGCGCGGATAGGGCAGCGCGAGGAGATAGGCGCCGATGTCGCCGGAAGCGGCGCGGATCGGGATCAGGTGCCGCCCGGCGTCGAGCGCCCCCTCGCGCCGCGCCACCACGCCGATGGATTGCACGCCCGCCATCTCGAACAGGGCGCGCGGCGCCTCGAGACGCCCGGCGGGGTCGTGATTGCCGGCAAGAAGCGCGATGGCCGCGCGCGGACAGGCGGCGCGCAGGTCGCGCAGCGTGTCGTAAAGCAGACGCTGCGCCTCGGCGGAGGGATTGAGACTGTCGAAAATGTCGCCCGCGACGATGACGGCGTCCACGTCGCGCGCCTTCGCCAGCGCCACGAGCTGGGCCAGCGCGGCCCGATGCTCGGGCTCCCGCGACCATCCCTGCAAGGCGGCGCCCAGATGCCAGTCGGCGGTATGGAGGAGTCGAATCACCTCTTTCAGTAAGCCGCAGGCGGCAGGCCGGAGGCAAGCAGTAACGCGCGAGCTTCGGCCTGCCGCCGCCCTCGCCGCCGGCCTCCCGCGGTGCGGGAAGCGGAGGCGAGAAACGGAAGCCTTGCAAGGCGAGCGACCCAAAAAGAACCAGCAGGCCGCGCCCTCGCAGTCTCGGACATGACTGTTGCAAACGGGGCGCCGGTCGGACAGGGGGCCGGCCAGCGCGTCGGGAGACATACACAACCAACTGAATTTAAGAGATTTTTCTGCATGAGCGCCGGAATGCCTCGCCGCCGCCCTTCAGAATGGCTGGCGCTGGCCGCGCCCGGCGTCGCGATCGGCTCAGACGCCTTCACAAGCGCGTCGTACTACCTGTAAACTATATATCGTCGCAAAAGGCCGCATGGACCTTGGCGCGGTCCATTCAGGCCCTTCTCGCAACCGAGAGGCTGGCAGGGTGACCGCTCACTTCAGAACACAAAACGTCTCGCCTCAGGCTTGTCCCGCGCTGGTGCTCAACGCGGATTACAGGCCCCTCAGCTATTATCCGCTGTCGCTGTGGGGCTGGCAGGACGCGATCAAGGCGGTTTTCCTGGATCGGGTCAACATCGTCTCGGAATATGACAAAGTGGTCAAAAGTCCGAGCTTCGAGATGCGCCTGCCCTCGGTCGTATCGCTGAAAGAATATGTAAGGCCGGCCCGTCAGCCGGCCTTTACTCGTTTTAACGTCTTCCTGCGCGACCGATTCACCTGCCAATATTGCGGCGCGCACGACGAACTGACCTTCGATCACGTGATTCCGCGCTCCAAGGGCGGGGCCACGACATGGGAGAACGTGGTCGCCGCCTGCTCGCCCTGCAATCTGCGCAAGGGCGACCGCCTGCCGCTCGATGCGCATATGACCCCCGCGCAGAAACCTTTCCAGCCGACCATCGTCGATCTGCATCGCAACGGCCGCCTGTTCCCGCCCAACTATCTGCACGACAGCTGGCTCGATTATCTCTATTGGGATACGGTGCTGGAGCCTTAGACCAGAGCGCGCCCCGCCGCGAAAGACCGTCGCGCTCGAAAGGCTCGCCCGGAGAAAGGCTCGCCCCGGAGAAAAGCCCATGCTGCGCCGGATCGTCGTGATGATCTTCGGCTATCTCATCGCCGCCGGGACCGGCGCGATGTTTCTCGTCATTTCCGCTCTCTTCGATCCCGCCACCCGCGAACTGGGGCTGGCGTCCGTCATGGCGGGGCTTTTCGCCGCCTTCGACGAGGCGCTTGCGGATGGCGACCCGGCGCAGGCCGTCTCGGCGATCGGCTTCGTCATCTGGGCCGCGATCGTCGCCACCAGCGCCGCGCCCCTCGCCGTCGCCGCCCTCGTCGGCGAAGCAGCGGGCGCGCGGTCTCTCGTCTGGTATTCGGGCGTCAGCGGCCTGCTCGCCGGGGCCTCCCCCTGGATCGCGCGCGCGGCGAGAGGGCTCGATCCGACGCGAGCCATGACCGACGCCGAGGGACGCATCGCCCTGCTGTTCTTTCTCACCGGCGCGCTGACGGGCGCGATCTACTGGCTGATCGCGGCGCCCCCGCCGGCGCCGGCGCGCCTCACTTCCGCGCCCGAGTGACGCGCCGCAAGTCGCTGGCGTGCCGCCAGTAGAGGAAGGCCGCGCCGCTCAGGAACACCCCCGCGAGAATCGCCGTCGCATAGAATTGCAGCGGCCCCCCGACCGTAAATCCGAAGCGCTTTGTGCGTTTTGTCCCCGAATTCTCCGTCACCGTGATGAAGGCCGCGTAATCGCCGCTCTCGTCGAAAACGTGCTCCACCGGCACGGCGCCGCCGGGATAGAGGCGCGGCGCGACATAGGCGACGGTATAAGGCGCAAGGTCGTCCTCTTCGCTGAGCGGGCCCTTTGGCTCCCTGACGATGCGCACTTCGAGGGGAAGCTCGCGCAACCGCTCAGCGATCAGATCTATGGTCAGAATGATGCGCCCCGTCGCCGGAAACTCGCCGCAGAATCGATCGCGCGAGCGATCCGGCATGTAGGACACGATTCCGATGAGGTCGGGTCCGATGGAGATCTCGCACTGGTCGCGGATGGTGGAGGATTTGTCCATGCTGATGGCGCGCGCGGGCGCCGGCGCGAGCAATGCGGCGGCGAACACAGCGGCGAAACCCGCTTGCAGGCCACGCGCCAGCAAAGCGAAAAATGACATTTTTACTCTCCAGCGTGAGGGAACGCAGCCCGCGTCCAATACGAGGCGCAAGGTCGCAGAAATCCCCGGTTTTCCGCGGTTTTGCAAGGGGGGCAGGATTGACGCACTCATTGGGAAATGCTCTTAACCCGCCATGGCTGATTATTATTCGCTGATCTCCCGCGCCATATCCGCTCTTCCTCAGCAAAGGCCGGATACGAGACAGGCGGTCTATGGCCGCGCGCGGAAGGCGCTGCAAAGCCAGTTGCGGAGCATTCAGCCCCCGGTCCCAGAGGCCGACATCGCCGCCGAAGGGCGCGCGCTGGAAGAAGCCATCGCCCGCCTGGAACTCGAACTCGCCAGCAAGGGCCCGCAAGTACGCGAGCCTGCGTCCGTCGCCGCAAGAGCCGCGGCAACCTCCAGAGCGGCGGCCGGACCCGCGCCGACGCCGCCCCGGCCAGGCGCCGACAGGCAGGCGGCTGACAGGCAAGCGGCTGACAGACAGGCGGCCGCGAAGCCCGCAACCGCCGCCCCGGCGCCGGCGAAACCCGCCCCCTCGAAGCCTTCCGCCGTCGAGGCGCCGCCCGCGCGCATCATCGAGGCCGCGACGGCGTCCGGATCGTCCGCGGACGCCATGCCCCCGGCGCGCAGCGCCGAAGACGCCTGGCGCGACACGCTTGCCGAAACCGCGCCCGCCGGCGCGCCGCGCGAAGCGCAGCGCCCCGCCGCGCCCCTCCCCCGCCCGCCGAGATCGCAGCGGCCGCCCGCGCGCATGCTGGCGCTCGGCGGCGTGCTGATCGCACTCCTGACCGTCGTCGGCGTGCTCGCCTGGTATCTGCGCGAACGGCCGGAGGATCTCGCCAAGCTGAAACCGGCCGAGACAGCGACCGCGGGCGCGGAAGCCGGGAAATTCGGCGACCGCGTCGAAGGCGGCGCGACGACGTCGGGACCCAAGCGGGTCACGTCCGTTCCGGTGGCGCAGAAGGCCGAGCTTTGGGTCGCCTCGCTTCAGGAGCCTGAAAAGGTCGAGCGCATCTACAATGCGTCGGTGGTCTGGCGGCTCGAAAATGTCGGCGGCGGACCGGGCCAGCCAGTCTCTTCCGCGATTCGCGGCGATGTCGACGTCCCGGACGCCAAGCTGAAAATGACTCTGCTGTTCCAGAAGAACATGGACACGGCGCTGTCGGCCTCGCATACGATCACGATTTCCTTCAAGCCCCAGCCTGGGAGTCCCCTCGGGAACGTAAAGGCCATCGGACCGATTCAGATGCGTCGCGCCGACGCACAGGCGGGCGAAAAGGTGATGGGCATTCCCGTGCCCATTACCGAGAACAATTTCCTCATCGGCCTGATGCGGGGCGAACGCGAGGCGCGCAACATTCAGTTGATGCGCTCGCTCGCGGTGCTCGACCTGCCGCTGCAATTCGCCGATGGCCGCGCGGCGACCATCAATATGGAAAAGGGCGCGTCGGGCGAGCGGGTCTTCGCCGACGCCATCGATTCCTGGAGCCGATAAAACGTCTAGCCGCCGACGAAGGCGAGTTCATAGACGAAGGAATGGGCGCCCTTGCGGCTCACCCAGACGCCCTCTGGCGGCGTCGCGCCCTGATCCTCGGGCGCGATCTCCCAGGGCCGGCCCATCAGGGCTTGCTCACCCGCATCCCAGACGACCCAGCCGAACGCCGGCCGGCGCATGATCCAGATGTCCTTGTCCGCCCGTTTGTAGCGCGGATGGCCGTCGCCCGCCGATGGCTCCGGAAGGAAACGATACACCGCGCCGTCGGAGAGGCGGCGCATCTCGACGCCGCCCTTGCCTGCATCACGCTCCGCCGCGCTGCTCACGGACGCCGCCCGGCGCGCAGAAATATCGGATAGTAGACATAGAGACTGGCGAGGGCGACGACGCTTCCGACAAGGCCTGGAAGGAAGAAGAGGGCGATCAGAACGACGTTGTCGGCCTTTCTGAACTGCCGGAACCAATCGGCGACGGCGAGCACGATCGGCGCATCGTCCAGCGCCTTGGCGATCGCATAGACGAGGGCCGCCAAAATTCCGAGGGGCAGCAACAAAAATAAAAGATCATGCACGACGAAGTCATAGAGCGCGGCCATCCGGTCCCATTGAGTCAAGGCCGCGACGAGCCCCAGCAAGGCGAACACGGCGGTGACGCGCACAGCGGTGGGACGATCGGCAAAAAAGGCTTTGAAAAAAAGATATTTGCCGTAGTCGAGCTGGACGCGCAGCGGTCCTTTCGCCTTTTCGATGACCGGGCGGATATCGAGAAAACGCCAGGGCGCGCGCGGCGCGCCGCCAGGTCCCGGAAGGCCTAGATCGGCGTTCGCCCGCGCGCGTTGGAGGAAATAATCGCTCAGGCAATAGCCGTCATACATGAGGGTCAGGGCTTCCGTATCGGAAAAGGCGTCGAGATCCGTCCTTATGTTGGAAAGCGCGTAGATGTGCCCGTCATTGGGCGTCGGGCCGCACTCCCCAACCGGTCCGGGCAAGGGCGGATAATTCGCGTTGCCGGCGAAAGCGTCGCGCAGATGGAAGAAGGCGAACTTCCCATCGCCAGGCTTGGCGCACAGGCGGCCATAGCAATCGGTTCGCACGCGATTCATCGAGATGCTGTTGGCGCGCGCCGCCACTGGCAGTGATTTGCTGTCGGGCGTGCGGTTCTCTTCCAGTTGCCCGGAGGCGTCACTGCAGATGATAAAGTCGCAATTTTCGGCGGTGAGCGCCTCGACGCCCTGGTTATCATAGACGCCGCCGTCCACGAGCTCCACGACGAACTCCTTCGCTCCCGGCTGAGCGGGATAGAGGTCGTGGATCGAAAAGGGCGTGAAGATCGCGGGAACGCAGGCCGATGAGGCGACGGCCCCCGCCACGCCGATCTGGGACAGCTTCTTTTTCTGTTCCAGGGTCGCAGTTCGATATGTGATCCGGTCCTGCAGTTTGATCGTGTCGATTCTCGGCTCCGGCGGCTCTTCGCCGAGATCGGTCGCGGTGAAGGTCCAGCGCGCCCCGGAGTTCAGGGAGGTCGCGTTGATCTTGAGGATCGGGATTTTGTAGTCTGCAGTCTTGTTATATGCGCGCACGTCGAAGCCGGGCGCCATGCCCTGGGGCGTTATCAGCAGGTCCGTGAGCGCCACGCGCGATTGGCCGGAAGGCGCGAAGCGTGCGTAGAAGGCCTCGTCATAGATTTCCGACATACGGTCGCTGCGCGAGTAATTGTCGGAGAAAATCATCTTCGCATTCGCGACAGGATCGAGCAGCGCGCGCATTCGGACGTTGGTCTGCACGGCCGCGAGAAATTCCTTCTCGATCTCCTGCACGATGTCCACATAAGCCTGTGAGGTCGGCGCAGCCGCATCCTTTCGCCGGCCTTCCAGCAGTTCCTTGACCTTGAGATAGTAATAGACTCCGACAATCGATCCGCCCGAGACCGTCGACAGCGTGGTGACGCGCCGCAGCAGATCGAGCTCGGCCAATCGCGCGAGCACGCCAATATGGAAGAAGGACGCGCGAAAGCCGCCGCCGGACAAAGCCAGACCCAGGGTCTGTTGCGGTTCGAGTTTCCACAGGGTCGGAACGAAAGCGGCGTCAATATCGGACATGAAAACCTCCGGGCCTGCAAAACCCGGCCATCTTGGACCCTCTCACAGGAATGAACAAGCGCCGGGCTCACATCACCAGCGTCAGCTTCTTCGCGGCGCGCGTCACGCCTGTATAGAGCCAGCGCGCGCGATGTTCGCGGAAGGCGAAGGACTCGTCGAAGAGCGTCACGTCGTCCCATTGCGAGCCCTGCGCCTTGTGCACGGTGAGCGCATAGCCGAAATCGAATTCGTCCGAATCCTTGCGCAGCGCGTAAGGGATTTCGCCCTCTCCGCCCTCGAAGAATTGCGGAATGATCGAGACGCGCTGGAACTTGCCCGCCTCGCCTTCTTCCGGCGTGACGAGCATTCTGATCTTGCCGCGCCTGAGCGCCCCGGCGCTCTTTACTGTGAAAAGCGCGCCATTGAGCAAGCCCTTCTTGCGATTGTTGCGCAGGCAGACGAGCTTCTCGCCCGAGTGCGGAAAGGCGCCGGTAAAACCGCGCAATTCGCGCAGACGGCCGTTATAGGCGCGCCGCGTCCGGTTGAGCCCGACGAGCACCTGATCGGCGCCGGTGACGAGCGTGGGGTCGAGCCCCTCGCGCCCGACGATGCGCGTGTCGCCATAGGCGCCGCGCGTCAGCGCCCCGCCCTCGCGGATCGTCATGGAGAGGCGGATGATCGGATTGTCGGAGGCCTGCCGGTGCACATGCGTCAGCATCACATCCGGCTCCGCCTCGGTGAAGAAGCCACCGCCCTTCACCGGCGGCAATTGCGCCGGATCGCCCAGCACCAGCACCTTCTTGCCGAAGGAAAGGAGATCGCGGCCGAGCTCCTCGTCGACCATCGAACATTCGTCGATGACGATCAGCTTGGCATGGGCGGCGTCGCTGTCGTCATTCAGGACGAAGGACGGCTCCTCCGTCTCCGAATCCGTCGCGCGATAGATCAGGCTGTGGATGGTGCGCGCGTCCTTGCAGCCCTTGGAGCGCATCACGAGCGCGGCCTTGCCGGTGAAGGCGGCGAAGGCCACGTCGCCCTCGACATGCTCGGCGAGATGCAGCGCCAGCGTCGACTTGCCTGTGCCCGCATAGCCGAACAGCCGGAACACCTGCGGCCCGCGCGGCGTCGCAAGCCAGCGGGCGACGGCGCTCAGCGCATTGTCCTGTTCGGGCGTCCAGACGGGCATCGTGTCCCAAAGATAGATCGAATCGGGAACAGCACGATGCCGGACGCCGCCGCCGGTCACAAGGTCGGCGGAAAACGAAGGCCGCTATTGGCCGAGCTGCATCAGCAGGCTGATCTTGGTGGCGATGTTTTCCACCGCGAGCAGCATACCGGCCCAAACGCCGATCCAAAGCGCGACGAAGCGCGGATTGCGGAAAAGCTCTCTGGCTTCCATTTTTCGTTTCTCCCTGATCGCGCCCGATCTCGGCGCTTCTCGGTCAGAGTAAGCGGCGCCGGCTTGCGGGACAGGGCGAAACCAGACAAAGGGCGGCGAGTTCAGCCCCGCCGGGCGGAGGAGACGCCCGGGAGCGGCCTCAGCTCGACCGTCGAGCCCAGATCGTCGAGATTGTAATTGAGAATGTCCAATGCGAGCGCACGCAGCGGCGCGCGCGTCTCGGCGCGCTCGAAGCGGCAGCGGCCTTCCATCGCGCGCCAATAGTCGGGCATCAGATGGGCGCGCCGGGCCATGCCGCCGGCCTCGTCATCGGCGACCCAGAAGACGCGCGTGAGCCCCGAGATCAGGATGCGCGTGTAGCACATGGGGCACGGCTCGAGGGACGTGTAGAGTGCGAGCCCGCTCTTGCTGGCGTTCGGCCATCGCGTCTCGAATTCCGAGATGACGACCATCTCCGCATGGGCGTCGCTGCGAAAGCGCGGCGTGCAGATTTCATTGTGCCCCGAGGCGAAGACGCGCCCGGCGGCGTCGGCGATCAGCGCCCCGATGCCGAAATTGCCGCAACTGAGCGACGCGAAGGCGAGCACGCAGGAGACCCAGCCAGCCTCGTCGCCCGGCCCGAGAAAGCCTTCGTCCCCCGCATAGGCCGAAAGACGCGTCTTCAACGCGCTTTGGCGCGCGTCGCGGGGAAGCGTTTCATCGAGGAGCCTGCGGCCGAGGGCCATCACCTCGGGGACCGCCTCTTCCGCAGTCGCCAGGTTCACGCGACGACGCCGCCGATAAAGAGCGCCGCGCCGAGAAGCGAGGAAAGCAGCGCGTAAAGCGGCAGCTTTTCCTTGAAGCGCATCCAGACGATGGCGCGGCGCAGCGTCCCTGTGGGCAGGAACATGGTCGCAAGCCCGCTGAAAAAGGCGAGCCAGCCGATGAGCGACACCAGCGCCTCGACAAAACCGCCCCAGCGGTTGTGGCCGACAATGATGGCGAGGCCCAGGACGAGCCGCAGCGTCCCGATGACCGACTCGAAAACAGGATCGTTGGAGATGCGGTCGATGAGCGCCAGCGCCGCCTCCCGGCGAAACATGAGCCACGCCGCGGCGAAGAGCGAATAGGCGCCCATGAGCTTGGCGAGATAAAGCGTCGACGGCGTCATGCCCGTGCCTCCGATGGCCCCCCGCCGCCCGTCTCAGACCGCCGCCGAATGGCGCGCCGCAGACCCCTCCAGATAGGCGTCGAAGGCCGCGGCGGCAAGGCGAACGAACGGCCGGCCGCGCTCGGTCACGGCGAGGCGACGGCCCGTAAGCTCGACGACGCCGTCGCTTTCGAGCCGGCGCAATTGCGGGCCCGCCTCGTCAAAGGCGTCCGCCGCAAAACCATGCTCCTGCGCGATCACGCCGTAATCGACCGCGAAATCGCACATCAGCCGCTCGATGACGTCGCCGCGCGCGAGGTCCTCGAAGGAGAAGGCGAGGCCGCGCGTGACGGGGAAGCGATCCGCTTCGATTGCGCGGCGCCAGCCGGCGAGGTCCGTCGCATTGCCGACGAAGCCCTGCGGCAGGCGGCCGATGGCCGAGACGCCGAACGGCAGCAGCGCGGTCGCCTGATCGATCGTATAGCCCTGGAAATTACGCCGCATCCGCCCTTCCCGCGCCGCGACCGCGAGCGGATCCTCTGGCCGGGCGAAATGGTCGAGGCCGATCGCTTCGAAGCCCGCGCGTTCGAGCGTGCTGCGCACGGCTGACGCCTGCGCCAGACGCTCGGCCGCGCCGGGCAAAGCGGCGGCGTCGATGAGTTTCTGATTGGCCTTGAACCAGGGCACATGGGCGTAGCCGAAAACCGCGAGCCGATGCGGCTCCAAAGAGGCCGCCATCGCGGCCGTGCGCGCTGCGTCCTCGACGCTCTGGCTGGGCAGCCCGTACATGAGATCGAGATTGAGCGCGGTAATGCCCACCGCGCGCAGCAGGCCGGCCGCGCGGGCGACCACCTCGAAGGGCTGCACGCGGCCCGCCGCCGCCTGCACATGGTCATTGAGATCCTGCACGCCGAAAGAGGCGCGGGTGATTCCCGCCTCGGCCAGCGCCTCGGCCATGGGCGCGTCGAGCAGGCGCGGATCGAGTTCGATGGCGTGCTCGATCTCGGGCGAGAAATCGAAGAGGTCGCGCAGGCGCGACACGATCTCGCGGAAGCGCGCCGGGCCGAGAATGCTCGGCGTGCCCCCGCCCCAGTGGATGCTGGAAACGCCGCGCGCGAGGGTCGCCTGCGCCGTCATCTCCACTTCGCGCAACAGCGTCTCTTTATAAGCAGTGAGCGGCGCCTCCTGGCGCATGGCCTTGGTGTGACAACCGCAATAGGCGCAGATTTCCCGGCAGAAGGGCACATGGAAATAGAGCGAGAGGGAGGCGTGCGGGTCGAGCGCGGCGAGCCAGTCGCGCATCTCGGCGTCGCCGATCGTCTTCGAGAAATGCGGCGCTGTCGGATAGCTCGTGTAACGCGGCGCCGAACGTTCGGCGAGGGCGAGAGAGGCCGGGTCCATACGCTCCAATTCCTCTTGTATTTTGACTTTGCGCAAGCTTATCGCGCAGACGCCCTTTTCGCACTGCTACACATTACCGCGCCCGCTCGGGATGCCCGATCCCGGGCTGACGACGCAGCCGGTCCTGACCATGGTAACTTCGCCTGCCCATGGTAAAAGAGCAGACCTGCAACGATTCCTCTCCTGTTCCTGGAGCAATAGTCGATGTCGACATCCATTTCCGGCGCGGGAAAGCTGAAACGTCTCGGCCTGCCCGCGGCCGTGCTCGTCGTTCTCCTGCCGATGGCGGGCGCTTTCGCGGCCGGCGAGGTCACGGGACGCTACTCCGTGTTGCGCGACGACAAGGACACGGGCTGCATGCTGACGCTCTTCGGCGGCGGCAAGGCGCAACTCGCCCCCGCATGCCGGGACAATGGCATCGTCGTCTTCGACCCGGTGAAATGGGCCATGGATCACGGCCGTCTCGCCTTGACAGCCCGCAAGGGCCACAAGGCGCATTTCGAAAAGGACGACGCAGGCCTCTGGCGCCGGGACGCCAAGGAAGGCGGCAAATCCGCGCTCGCCTTCAAGCCCATTCCATAAAGCAAGCCCGTTCCATAAAAGAAAGCCTCCCGGATCGCTCCGGGAGGCTCGCTGTCCGCCGCCAGCGAGAGGGGCGGGGAGGAGGCGGCGGAAAGCCTGGGCGCAAAGCGCGACGGCGCTGCCTAGTCGCAGACCTCGACGCTGCGGTAACTCACGACATTTCCCCAGTAATCGACGACAGGGCGCCGGGTGACGTAACACCCGCCGTAATATCCCGGCCGGGCGACCGCGCCGGCCGCGGCGCCGAGCGCAAAACCGCCGAGCGCCGCAGCGGCGGCGCCGCCATTGTCCCAGCCGCGGCGATAGCCGGAGCCGTAGCCCCAGCCGCGGCCATAGCCCCAGCCCCGGCGCCCCCAATCGTCATCGCCCCATCCATGATGATGGCCCCAGCCGCGATAGCCGTCGTCCCAGTCGTCGGCGGCGGCGGGAGCGACGCCGGCTCCCAGAACGGCCGCCAGGGCGGCGGTCGCGGCGATCACTCGAATATGCAGGCGCATGGGAGGCTCCATTCGTGAGAGGCTTTCCGTCGGGTCAAGCCTCATGACGCGATAATGGAGCCGCGCGCCTGAACGGCGCATGTCCGCGCCGTTCATCTTCGCGTCAGCTTTGGAGGGGGAGCCGGACCTTATGGAAGAGCGCGCCGGTTGAGCTTGCCATTGGCGTTGCGCGGCAAGGCGTCGAGGAAGACCACCGCGCGGGGGCGCTTGTAGGCGGCGAGATGCTCCTGACAATGAGCGAGAATCGCCGCCTCGTCCTGCGCCGCCCCGTCGCGCATCACCACATAGGCCTTGATGATGGTCGTATCGGCGTCCCGGCCGGGGCGCTCGGCCGCGGCGGCTTCGGCCACATGGTCGAAAGCGGCGAGGCATTTCTCGACCTCGGCCGGCGAGACGCGAAAGCCCCCGGCGTTCATCACCTCGTCGGCCCGGCCGTGATGGTGCATGTAGCCCTCGGCGTCGAAGGCCACGAGGTCGCCCGAGACGAACCAGTCGCCGCGAAACGCCTCGCGCTCCTCCTCGGGCCGGTTCCAGTAGCCGAGCATCAGCCCCGGCTCGTCGCGCCGCACGGCGAGGACGCCGGTTTCGCCTTGCGGAAGCGGCGTCTCGCCGCCGTCCTGCGGCAGCGCCGCCACCACCCTGCCCGGCTGCGGACGCCCCGGCGAGCCCGGATGCACCGGCGTCGTCGGGCCGCTGGAAATGAAGGTCGAGCATTCGCTCATGCCGAAAGCTTCATAGATCTCCTTGCCCGTGCGTGCGCGCCATTCGGCCAGCAGGCTTGGGGCCAGCGCCGCCCCGGCGGACAGGCCATGGCGCAGGCTGGAGAGATCGGCCTTCTCCGGCGCGGCGTATTTCAGCATCTGCCGGTAAACGCCCGGCACGGCGGCGAAGACGGTCGCGCGATGCTCGGCGATGAGGCGGGGCCAGACGTTCGGGTCGGGATGGCCGTTGTAAAGAACGGCCGAACCGCCCGCCGAGAGCGGATCGACGATGCCGACGCCCAGAGTATAGGTCCAGTTGATGGCCCCGGCATGGAGCATCACATCGCCCGGACCGAGTCCCGTCCAATGGGCGCGCATGGGCCGGCGTCCCCAGGCGGCGCGATGGGCATGGAGCACGCCCTTCGGCCGGCTCGTGGTGCCGGAGGTATAGACGAGATAAGCCGGATCGTCGGCGGCGGTGTCGGCGTAATCGTCGAGCGGCGCGCAATCCGCAAGGCGCTCGATGTCGGCCCCGCGCAGCACGGCGAAATCCCCGCCATGCGTCTCGTGCTCGAAGGCCGCGCCGAGCGCCAGCGCCGAGGCCCCGCAATCCCGCAACAGGAAATCGGCCTCCTCGAAGGTGAGCTGGGATGAGGCCAGAAGCGGCACGAAGCCCGCTGCGATGGAGGCGAAATAGAGAAGCGCGGCATTCGCCTCGTTCCCCATGCGAATCATGACGCGCGCGCCCGGCTCCAGTCCGAGCGACGCTAGACCCGCCCCGAGGCGACGAACCTTCAGATCGAGCGCCGCATGCGTCCAGCGCTGCGCCCCGGCGTCGCCGACGACGGTGAGGGCTGTTGCGTCAGGCCGCGCCTGAGCATTCTCGGCCAGGCAGTAGCGGGCGAGGTTGAAACGGGCGGGAACGGGTTCGCGGGCGGAGACGGAGAGGAGCACGGCTTCTTTTTGCATCCGTTCCACGCGGCGGCAAGCCCCGGCGCGCGCCAGCCCGGTGTTGACGGCGGCGCCTTTCAGGCCGGATATCGCACAGCCAGCAGCTGATTAGCGTAAGCTTTGCTTTAACTTCGAGGAGCCGGGCAAGCCTGAATGAGATATCGAGCCGAGATTGACGGCCTTCGCGCCATCGCGGTTGTGCCCGTTGTATTTTTTCATGCGGGGTTCGACCTCTTCCGGGGCGGCTTCGTTGGGGTCGACGTCTTTTTCGTCATTTCAGGCTATCTGATCACCACCATCATCTGCTCGGAAATGGCGGAAGGGACTTTTTCATTCGCCCGCTTCTACGAGCGCAGAGCCCGGCGCATCCTGCCGGCGCTCGTTCTGGTGATGGCCGCCTGCATCCTGTTCGGCTGGTTCTGGATGCTACCGCGTGAGTTCGACGAGCTTTCGAAAAGCGTCGCGGCCGCCAGCCTCTTCGTCTCCAACTTCTTTTTCTGGAGCCAGAGCGGCTATTTCGACACGGCCTCGGAACTCAAGCCGCTGCTGCACACATGGAGCCTCGCGATCGAGGAGCAGTTTTACATCCTGTTCCCATTGGCGCTGCTGGCGACGTGGAAATACGGGCGCGCCGCGGTCATCTCGGCGATCGGGGTGTGTTTCGTTCTCAGCCTCGCGCTCTGCCAGCACGAATCGCGCATCGATCCCTTCTTCGACTTCTATCTCGCGCCGACGCGCGTCTGGGAGCTGGCGGCGGGCGCGCTCGCGTCCTTCGTCTCCATGAAACGACGCCCGGCGCTCGATAGCGTCCTGTCGATTCTGGGCCTCGGCCTCATTCTTGCTGCGGTCTTTCTCTTCGGCAAGACCACGCCTTTTCCCTCTCTTTATGCGCTCGTCCCGGTCATCGGCGCCGGTCTGGTCCTCGTCTTCGCGGTGAAGGGAACGCCGGGCGCCCGAATCCTGTCTCACCCTCTTCCGGTCGGCATCGGACTCGTCAGTTACAGCCTCTATCTCTGGCATCAGCCGGTGCTCGCTTTCGCCCGCTTGCGCCTGCAAGCGGTTCCGACGGCGACGGAAAGCCTGCTCCTGCTCGCCTTGACCGCCGCGCTCGCCGTTCTGACCTGGCGCTACGTCGAAACCCCTTTCCGGGACATCCGCCGCTTTTCGAGACGGGCCATATTCGCCAACGCCGGGCTTGCGGCCCTGTCGCTGCTCGCCTTTGCAGCCGTGACCGCCGCGACGGGCGGCCTGCCGGGCAGATATTCGCCCGAAATGGCGGCCCTCGCCTCGGAGCTCGACTATCGCGTCCCGCGCGCGAGCGAATGTTTCGGCGATGTGCTCACCTTCGTGCCGCCGGAGAAATCGTGCCTCTACAATGAGGGGCGCGGCAGAAGGGTCGTCATCTGGGGAGACAGCCACAGCGCCGCTCTCGCGAATGACCTTGCCGAGCAGTTGAACGACGCGCGGGTTGCGCTTCAGCAATTCAGCTTCTCGGGGTGCCCGCCGATCCTCGGCGTCCATTTCGCCGAAATCGAGCGGCAGCTCTGCCCCGAATACAACCGACTGGTCTTCGATTACCTGAAGCGGCACGAGGAGCTGAAGGACATCATCCTCGTCGCCCGCTGGCCGGTCTATTTCGACGGCTTCGGCTACGACAATGGCGAAGGCGGCGTAAAAGAAGGCGGAAAGAAGTTTCTCCTCGCCCTGCCCGCGTCCAAGGGCCTCGATTATTACGAAGACAGCGGCCGGGTTGCGACGGTCGGCGCCATCTTCAGAGAGAGCATCGAGACGCTGCTCGCCATGGGCAGGAACGTCACTCTGGTTTACCCCCTGCCGGAAGCCGGGCGGGACGTCGCCCCCTATGTCGCGCGCAGCAGATTATACGGCGCGACCAGCGATGCGCCCTTCAGCGTCAGCTATGCCTTTTTCAGGGAACGCACCGCCGCCGTCGTCGAGCAGCTCGACATGCTCGGCGAGAACCCCGCGCTTCTGCGCGTCCGGCCCGCCGAGCTTTTCTGCAACGGCCCCGTTTCGGGACGATGCATTCTCGAACGGGACGGCCTGCCGCTCTTTGCCGACGACAATCACGTGAACAAGCACGGCGCGACGCTCGTCGCGAGACAGATCGTCGCGGCGATGAAGGCGCGGGGTTGGCTCTGAGGCGCGAAGGGGGCGCGTAGCCCCCCCTTCTCTCCCGAGGCGTCAGTCGAACAGGCTGGAGACGCTTTCCTCGCGCGCGGTGCGGGCGATCGCCTCGCCGATCAGCGGGCCGATGGGGATCACGCGGATATTGTGCGCGGCCTTCACCGCTTCCGTCTCGCGGATCGTGTCGGTGATCACCAGCTCCTTGAGCTTGGAGGCGGCGATGCGATCCACCGCCGCGCCGGACAGCACGCCATGGGTGATATAGGCGTGAACCGACTCCGCGCCGGCGGCGAGCAGCGCCTCGGCCGCATTGCAGAGCGTGCCGCCCGAATCCACGATGTCGTCGACGAGGATGCAGTTGTGGCCGCGCACGTCGCCGATGATGTTCATCACCTCGGATTCGCCCGCGCGCTCGCGGCGTTTGTCGACGATGGCGAGCGGGGCGTCGATGCGCTTGGCGAGCGCCCGGGCGCGCACCACGCCGCCCACATCCGGAGAGACCACCATGACATTCCTGAGCAGCCGATGGGCTTTGATGTCGGAGACCATGACCGGCGCGGCGAAGAGATTGTCGGTCGGAATATCGAAGAAGCCCTGTACCTGGCCGGCGTGCAGGTCCACGGTCAGCACGCGGTCGGCGCCGGCGCGGGAGATGAGATTGGCGACGAGCTTGGCCGAGATCGGCGTGCGCGGCCCCTGTTTGCGATCCTGCCGGGCGTAGCCGAAATAGGGAATCACCGCCGTGATGCGGCGGGCCGACGCGCGGCGCAGCGCGTCGGTCATGATGAGCAGCTCCATCATGTGGTCGTTGGCCGGGAAGGATGTCGACTGGATGACGAAAGTGTCCTGCCCGCGGACGTTCTCCAGAACCTCGACCCAGATTTCCTGATCGGCGAAGCGCCGCACATGGGCGCGGCAGAGCGGCACATTAAGATGCGCTGCAATCGCCTCCGCGAGCGCCCGGTTCGAGTTGCCCGCCAGAAGTTTCATTGCGCCCATGGACTTGTCCCCACACCCCTCTACAGCTCGCGGCGTCTTAGCAGCCATGCGGCCGGGGGATCAATATGACCCGAGCGGCGTCCCGCCGCCATCTCGTCCGACGCGATTGCGTCTCAGACGCATAATGCTCTAAATGTCAGTATTCCGGCGCCAGCCCACCGCGGGGCGGGATAGTCGGCCTGTGCCACTCGAACGCGTATCCTCCTCGAAATTATGACGCTCTGCACCCTTGCTTCGGACGAACTGCCGACCCTGCCGGCGTCCCCGGGAGAGACGCGCGTTGTCGTGGCCATGTCCGGCGGCGTGGATTCGAGCGTCGTGGCGGCCCTGCTCAAGGAACAGGGCTACGACGTCGTCGGCGTCACGCTTCAGCTCTATGACCACGGCGCGGCGACCCACCGCAAGGGCGCCTGCTGCGCCGGTCAGGACATCCAGGACGCCCGCGCCGTCGCGGCCCGCCTCGGCATTCCGCATTTCGTGCTCGATTACGAACGGCAGTTCCGGGAGAAAGTGATCGACGAATTCGCCGCCTCCTATGCGAGCGGCGAGACCCCGGTCCCCTGCATCGCCTGCAACCAGTTCATCAAATTCGCCGATCTCTTCGAGACGGCGAAGGATCTCGGCGCGCATTTCCTGGCCACGGGACATTACATCTCCTCGCGCGACGACGGCGAGGGCGGCCGCGCCCTCTACCGCGCCAAGGACGCCAGCCGCGACCAGAGCTATTTCCTGTTTGCGACGACCCGCGAGCAACTCCGAATGCTGCGCTTTCCGCTGGGCGACTACGCCAAGACGGAAGTGCGCGAGATGGCCCGCCGCTTCTCTCTGGAGGTCGCCGAAAAGCCCGACAGCCAGGACATCTGCTTCGTGCCGAGCGGCCGCTACACCGACGTTGTGCAGCGCCTCGCGCCGGAGGCGGTGGTGCCCGGCGAGATCGTGCATGTCGACGGCCGCGTGCTCGGCCGCCATGCGGGCGTGGTTCATTACACCATCGGCCAGCGCCGTGGGCTTGGACTGGGCGCAGCCGTCGCGGGCCGCGACGCGCAGCCGCTGTTCGTCGTCCGCCTCGACGCCGCCAAGGCGCAGGTCGTGGTCGGCCCGCGCGAGGCGCTCGAAACACGCGCCCTCGCGCTGCGCGATGTGAACTGGATCGGTCCCGGCGCGTTCTCGAAACTGCCGCCGCAGGGGATCGACATCATGGCCCGTGTCCGCTCCACCCGCCCGCCCGTTCCGGCGCGGCTCATTGCGCGCGAGGGGAATGAGGCGACGGTCGTGTTTGCCGCCGGCGAATTCGGAGTGTCGCCGGGCCAGGCCTGCGTTTTTTACGACCGAGGCGACGACGCCGCCCGCGTGCTGGGCGGCGGCTTCATCTCGGCTGTCGAGCCTGCAAAACAGACAATTTCAGTCATGGCGCCGACGCCGCGCGCCGTAACCGCGCGAGGGGCGCCCAGATGAGCGAAGCCAGAGATTACACCCGCGATGCCGAGACGCTCGACAATTGCGACGTCGAGGCGGCTTATGCGCGCTGGGCTCCCATCTATGATCTGACCTTCACCGCCGTGCTGAAGCCGGGACGCCGCGCCGCCGCCGCCGCCGCCTCCAGGGCGGACGGCCCCATTCTCGACGTGGGCGTCGGCACCGGCCTCGAATTGCCGATGTTCGAGCCCCACACGGAGGTTTACGGCGTCGACCTCTCCGAGCCGATGCTGCGCCGCGCCGCCCAGCGGGTCGATCGCGAATCGCTGCGCCATGTCGCCGGTCTCTCCAAGATGGACGCGACGCGCATGGCCTTCGCGGACGGCTCCTTCGCCTGCGTCGTGGCACCCTATGTGCTCACCGTCGCGCCGGAGCCCGAGGCCATGCTCGACGAGCTGGCCCGCGTGGTGCGCGTCGGCGGCGAAATCGTCCTCGTCAACCATGTCAGCCGCAAGGACGATCCTTTCGCCATTCTCGAGACGTGGCTCGATCGGCATGTCGCCCCCAGGCTCGGATGGCGCCCGCAATTCCCCTGGTCGATCATCGGCGACTGGATCGACCAGCGCGCGGACATGCAGCTCGTCGAGCGCCGCCTGCTCCCGCCCTTCGGCCTCTTCACGCTTATCCGCATTAAACGCCTGCCGGTCGATATCGCCGCGCAGGCCGAGGAAGCGCCGGCGGAGCCGGAATACGCCTGAAGGCGACTGGCGCCGCGCGCGGCGCTGCGCTAAAATACGAATGCGGCGCTGCGGGGTGCGTGCAGGACTTTATTCCCCGGGGCCTTATCGATCCTTAAGGGAGCTGTCCCTGGCCTTGCCCGTGGGCTTGGCTACATGGCGCCCACCTACGTTGTAGGTTCCCGGGATCGATGTCCCACGGCTCACGTGGCCCGCGCTTTCCCGCTGCTCTTCTCCCGGCCCGTTTCCCATGACCGATCCGAAAACCGACCTGCGCCGGCGTTCGCTGGCGCGCCGCGACCTCGTGGCGCCGAATGAAGCTCATGCCGCAGCGGCGGCCGTAGCCGAGCGGGGGGTGGTTCTCGTCGCGAAAATCGTAGCCGACGCCGGTCTTTCCATGCCCGTCGTCTCGGTCTACTGGCCGATTCGCAGCGAGCTCAACACCCGCCCGCTGATCGACGCCCTCGCCGCGCAGGGCTATCGCGTGGTCCTGCCCGTCATGCACAAGGTGAGGCATCCGCTGGTGTTTCGCGACTTCGCGCCGGGCGACGATCTGGTGAAGGGACCATTCGGCCTTTCGGAGCCCGCGGAGGACAAGACCGCGCGCGACCCAGACATTCTCTTCTCCCCGCTCGCCGCCTTCGACCGGCGGGGCTTTCGGCTCGGCTATGGCGGCGGCATCTACGACGCCACGCTTTCCGGATTGCGGGCGACGAAGCCCGTCGCTGCGATCGGGGTCGCCTATTCCTGCCAGGAGGCGGACCGCGTTCCCACCGAACCGCATGACGAGCGGCTCGATTATCTGATGACCGAGCGCGAGACCATCGTTCCGGCTGACATCATCGGTTGATCGTCGGCGGCTCCGGCAAATTGACCGTCTGCCCCGCCTTCAACTTCGCTTTCGCCCTGAGGCCGGGATTGGCGGCGGCGAGAGCGCGCCATTTGGCGGGATCGCCGTAGAGTTTTTTGGCGATGGATTTGAGCGTCTCGCCCGCAACGGCCGTGTAGGTTTGCCCCGCCTCGGGCGCCCTCGCCTCTTCGACCGGCGCGGCCGTCGCCGGCTCCTCGCTGACGGATGCCTCCTCCTGACGCGGCGGCTCGGGCGGCGGCGCGTCAGGAAGCCTGTTTACGCCCATGGCGAACACATAGACAAAGGCTGCGCTGAGCCCCGCAAGGGCGAATTCGCGCGGGCCACGGATGCGCCGGGGCGGAAAGAGCGGGGGACGAAAGTCCTTCTCCCCGGTCTGCGGAATGGGCGCCTCGCTTCCCCTCAGCCAGCCCATCGCCTCGAACAGGAAATAGCACATCAGCAGAAGCGAAACGAGCGGCCGCCAGAAGCCGACAGGCGCAAAGATATAGGCCATCGCGCCTTGCCGGATCAGAATGGTCCGCACCGGGAAGCCGATGGCGGCGTCTCTCGCCATGCGCGACAGCGTGAGCGCCGAGACCCCCGAGAAGACGGCCGCATAGAGCGCAAACAGCATTTCGCGCGGCGCCAGGGTCCAGCCAAAGGCGCTGGCCGAGAAGAGATCAAGGAGACCCGCCGCCGCCGCGGCGTCCGTGAGGTAAAGGGCGGGATGGCGTCGCGCGCGGGCGATGGCGAGAAGCGCGACGAGGGCCGCGCCGGCGATCGCCGCAAACAGCATGGAAACAGGGGCGGACAGAAGGTCCGGGTTCATGGAAAAGGGCTCCCGCGCGGCGGCCTGGGTCTAGTCGCTTTTTTCGCTCACGCCCGCGCTGGCGAAAGTCGCCATGCCCCGATGGCAGGCGAGCGCGGTCTTGATCAGCGCGATGGCGAGGCCAGCCCCGGAGCCTTCCCCGAGCCGCATGCCGAGATCGAGCAGCGGCTTCTTGCCGAGCCGCTCCAGCACGTCCCGGTGCGCGCCTTCGGCCGACACATGGCCCGCGATGCAATGGTCGATGGCGTCGGGCGCCATGGCGTGCAGCAGCGCCGCCGCCGCGCAGGCCACATAGCCGTCGAGCGCCACCGGCACGCGGTTGAGCCGCGCCGCCGTGATCGCGCCCATCATGGCGGCGATTTCGCGCCCGCCGAGGCGGCGCATGATCTCCAGCGGATCGGAAAGATGCGGCCCATGAAGCGCCAGCGCCTTTTCGATGGCGGCGTTCTTGCGCGAAAGCCCCGCGTCGTCCACGCCCGTCCCGCGCCCGGTCCAGCGCGACGCCGGGCCGCCGTAGAGCGCCGCGTAAATCGCCGCCGCGCTCGTCGTATTGCCGATGCCCATTTCGCCGGGCGCCAGCAGGTCGATCCCGCCTTCGATCGCCTCGAAGCCATAGGCGAAGGTCGCGGCCGCCTCGCGCTCGTCCATTGCCGGCGCCGCTGTGAAGTCCTGCGTCGGGCGCTCGAGCGCGAGCTCATAGACCTTGAGCCCGACGCCATGCGCCTTGCAAATCTGGTTGATGGCGGCGCCGCCGCTGCGGAAATTTTCGACCATCTGCGCGGTGACGCTCGCCGGAAAGGCCGAGACGCCCTGCGCGACGACCCCGTGATTGCCCGCATAGACCGCCACCAGAGGCCGCTCGATCTTCGGCTCGGACGCGCCCTGCCAGGCGGCGAGCCATTCGACAATGTCCTCCAGTCGGCCGAGCGCGCCCGGCGGCTTGGTCAATTCGGCGTCGCGCGCCCGTACGCCCGCGACGCTCTCCAGGCTCGGCCCCGGCAGGGCGGCGAAGAGCATGCGTATTTCTTCGAAGGGTCTGATGTCCGGGGGCATGTGCGTCCGATGGGTGGCCTACGCCAGCGGGTTTGTCATTCCGCGCGCGGCAAGGCAAGCCGGGGCAGGCGGTAGGTCATGAATCCCTGTTCCCCCGCAGCTCCTCAAAGACAGCCAACGCCCGCGCGCGCCCCTCGGCATGGTCGACGACGGGATGCGGATAGGTCTCGCCCAACCGCACGCCCGCCTTGCGCAATATCTCCGTCGGCGCCTCCCAGGGCCGGTGGATGTAGCGCGCGTCGAGCTTTGCGAGTTCAGGAACGTAGCGACGCACATAAGCGCCATCGGGATCGAATTTCTCGCCCTGTAGCACGGGATTGAACACGCGAAAATAAGGCGCGGCGTCGGCGCCGCAGCCCGCGACCCATTGCCAGCCGCCGCTGTTGTTGGCGAGATCGGCGTCGACGAGCGTGTCCCAGAACCAGCGCTCGCCGACCTGCCAGGGAATGAGCAGATGTTTGACGAGGAAGCTCGCGGCGACCATGCGCGCGCGATTGTGCATGTAGCCCGTAAGCCATAATTCGCGCATGGCGGCGTCGACCAGCGGATAGCCGGTGCGGCCTTTCGTCCAGGCCGCCAGCGCCGCCGGATCGTCGCGCCAGGGAAAATCGTCGAAGCGCCGGTCGAGCGGGCGCTCGGGCATGTCGGGCGACGCGACGAGCAGATGATGGCAGAACTCCCGCCATCCGAGTTCGCGAAGATAGGGGAGCCCCGCCTCCCCCGCCTCGCGCGTCACCTCGGCCCAGACGCGACGCGGCGAGACCTCGCCAAAATGCAGATGCGGCGAAAGCCGGGAGACGCCCTCCTCCGCCATGAAATCGCGCGCGGTCTTGTATTCCTGCGCGCGGCTTCGGGCGAATTCGGCGAGCCGCGCCCGCGCGGGCGCCTCTCCGACGCGCCACGTCTCGCGCAGTCCGCCGGCCCAGTCGGGTTTTGTCGGCAGGAGTACCCAGTCGTCGAGCGCGTCGCTCTCCGGCGCCGGCGCGGCCTCGAGCCGTTCAGGCGCGGGCAGCGGCACCGCAGGCCCGCCCGAAGCGAGACAGGCGCGCCAGAAAGGCGAGAAAACCTTGAAGGGCTCGCCCGATTTGTTGCGCATCAGCGCGGGTTCGAAAAGCAGCGCGCCATTGAAGCTTTCCGCCGTCAGCCCGCGCGCGCGCAAGGACGCCTTGATCTCACTGTCGCGCCGCATCGCCCAGGGCTCATAGAGCCGGTTCCAGTAGACGGCCCGCGCGCCCGTCTCCTCGATCAGGCCTTCGAGCACGAATTCCGCGCGCCCGCGCCGCAGCGTGAGCGGAAGCCCGAGACGCGACAGATCTTCCGCGAGCGCCGCGAGCGAATGATGCAGCCACCAGCGGCTCGCCGCGCCCATGCGCCAGTCGCCGGCGCTCTCGTCGTCCAGCGCATAAAGCGCGACGATCGGGGCGCCCCTGTCGGCGGCGGCGCGAAGCGCCGGATTGTCGTCGAGGCGCAGGTCGTTGCGAAACCAGACGATGAGCGGCGCGGTCATGGCGCCTCCTCGCGCGAAAGCGCTTTCCGCCGAAGTGGGAGCCGGTTCGGCGGCGGAAAGCGTGACGAAGCCGAGAAGCTGGAGCTCGATCCTTAGTCCGTCGGATCTGAAAGGCTCTAGCGTCTCGCGTGCCGAATCCCGTAGCCCATGTAAATGGCGATGCCGAGCGCCGTCCAGATCAGCAGCCGCAACCATGTGTCGAGCGGCAGCGCCACCATCAGCGCCAGACAGGACAGAATGCCGAGCAGCGGCATCACAGGAATGCCGGGCGCGCGGAAGGGACGATGCATCTCGGGATGCATCCGGCGCAGATTGATCACCGCGATGCAGACGAGCGCGAAAGCGGCGAGCGTGCCGATGCTCACCATCTCGCCGAGAATGTCGATGGGGAAAAGCCCCGCCGCGAGCGCCACGACGACGCCGACGAGAATCTGACTCACCGCCGGCGTGCGGTAGCGTTCGTGCAGCCTGCCGAAAACCGCCGGCAGCAGCCCGTCCTGCGCCATGGTGAAGAAAATGCGCGTCTGCCCGTAGAGCAGCACCAGAATCGCCGTGGTGAGCCCGGCGAGCGCGCCGAACTTCACGACCCAGGCGAGCCAGGCGATGCCGGTGCGGTCCATGACGAGCGCCATCGGGTCCGGCACGCCGAGTTCTCTATAGTTGACGACGCCCGTCGCCACCGCCGCGACCGCGACATAAAGAATCGTGCAGACGATGAGCGAACCGATGATTCCGATGGGGATGTCGCGCTGCGGCGTATGTGCCTCCTGCGCGGCGGTCGAGACCGAATCGAAGCCGACATAGGCGAAGAACACGACCGAGGCGCCGCGCGCGACGCCGCTCCAGCCATAGACGCCGAACTCGCCCGTATTCTCAGGGATGAGCGGCGTCCAGTTGGCCGCGTCGACATGCGCGGCGCCGAAGAAGATCACCATCAGAACCACGGTGACCTTGATGGCGACGATGATGTTGTTGAAGAGGCTCGATTCCGACGTGCCGCGCACAAGGAGCGCCGTCAGCAGCAAGATGACGCCCGCCGCCGGCGCGTTGAAAAGCCCATGCGCTGACGGATTGCTGGCGAGCGGCGCGAAATAGGCGGTCGTGAGCGCCTCTGGCGCATGGATGCCCAAACCATGCAGCACACGATTGAAATATCCGGCCCAGCCGACCGCGACCGTCGCCGCGCCCGCCGCATATTCGAGAATGAGGTTCCAGCCGATGATCCAGGCGAAAATCTCGCCCATGGTGATGTAGGTATAGGTGTAGGTGCTGCCCGAGACGGGAATGAGCGCGGCGAGTTCTGCGTAGCAGAGCGCGACGAAGGCGCAGGCCACGCCCGAGAGGATGAAGGAAATCATCACGCCCGGCCCGGCGTAATTCGCGGCCGCAGTGCCCGTGAGCACGAAAATGCCCGCGCCGATGATGCCGCCGATGCCGAGCGACATGAGCGACGCCCAGCCGAGCGCGCGCTTCAGTCCGCCCTCGCCCTGCGCCTCATGCGCCTCGATGATCGCGTGCAGGGACTTGCGGGTGAAATAGATTTTCCTCGCCACGGCGCTCAACGCGTCTCCCTTTCACCCGGACGACGCGGCGTCGCCCTTTGAAACTTTGAGGCGATTATGAGTGCGGCGCATAAAGATACAAGCGGAAAGGCTTTGCCGTCCACCGCTCGCAGACGGCGTCAGCCGCGCCCGCGCGCCGCATAATCGAGGACGACCTCGGCGGCGCGCGCGCTGGGGCGCCAGCCGGCCTCGAGCAACCGGGCGCGCACGCGCCGGAATGCGGCAAGCTGCGCGGCGCGCGCAGCCGTCTCGTCGAGAAGCGGCGCCAGCGCGTCGGCGAGCGCGCGAGGCGTCGCGGCCTCCTGTATGTATTCCGGAACTGCGTTTTCGCCGATGACGAGATTGGGCAGCACGATGGAGGGCGCCGTCACGAGAAAGCGCAGCAGCGACTCCGGACCCGAAACGCGATAGGCGACCGCCATCGGGACCGCGGTGAGCGCCAGCTCCAGCGTCGCCGCCCCCGACGTGGCGAGCGCGGCGCGCGCCTGCCGGAAGGCCGGGAATTTTTCGGCTTGCGACAAAAGCCGGGGTTCGAGCGGCCAGCCGCGCAACGCCTCACGCAAGGGCGCGTCCATGTCCGGCGCGACGGGGATGGCGACATCGAGATCGTTTCGCGCGCGCAGGAGCAATGCGAGCGCCTCGCCGTAAAGCGGCGTCATGCGCGCGATCTCGGCGCGTCGCGAGCCGGGGAGGACGAGAAGCAGCGGCCGCTTGCCTTGAGGCGCGGGCGCGAACTCTCCGAGGCGCTCGACGAGCGGATGACCGACATAGACGCAGCGGGGGCCGCCGAGGCGTCGATGCGCCTCGGGTTCGAAGGGCAAGAGGGCCAGCACGCAATCGACATAGGCGCACATGGCCCGCGCGCGTCCCGGGCGCCAGGCCCAGACGGTCGGGCTCACATAATCGACGATGGGGAGATCCGGCAGCGCTCGCCGAACCTTGCGCGCGACCCGATGGGTGAAGTCAGGCGAGTCGATGATGACGAGGCAATCGGGTCTTGCAGCTATGGCCGCGCGGGCCGCTCCGGCGATACGGGCGACCAGCTTCGGCAGGCGCGCGAGAACGGGCGTCAGCCCCATCACCGCAATGTCGGTCATGGGGAAGATCGAGACGAGCCCCTCCCCCGCCATGGCCTCGCCGCCAACGCCCGCGAAGCGAATGGCGGGCGATCGCTCGCGCAGGGCGCGCATGAGCGCGGCTCCGAGAGCGTCGCCCGAGGCCTCGCCCGCGATGAGGAAGATGCACGTCACGCGTTCTGCGGGCGCGGGCGTGGCGCGCAGAGCGGACGTTGCGCCGGCGCCCGCAGAAAATCCAAGATCTGCATGGCATCCGCATCGCCGGAATATGTCGCGGCCACCTCTTCGAGTCGCTGGCGCAAGGCTCGCGCGTCTTCCTTTCCGAAGAGCTTCCGATAAGCGGCTTTCAAATGCGCGATGCGCTCGGCGGAAAAGCCGCGCCGCCGTAAGCCCACCAGATTGAGACCGAATAGATGCGCGCGATTACCCCCCGCGAGACCGAAGGGAATGACGTCGCCTTCGACGCCCGCGAGGCCGCCCACGAATGCGTGGGCGCCGATGCGCACATTCTGATGGATCGCCGCGCCGCCGCCGACCGACGCATGGTCGCCGATCTCGACATGGCCGCCCAGCAGCGCCTGATTGGCGAGCACCACATCCGAGCCGATGCGGCAGTCATGCGCGACATGGGAATAAGCCAGGAACGCGCATCGGTCGCCGATGCGGGCGCCGGCGTCCGCGCCCGCGTTGATGGTGACGCCCTCCCGAATGATGCAATCCGCGCCGATGACGACCAGGCCTTCGCGCAGCGCCGCCTTGAGATCCTGCGACGGCGCGCCGATCGACGCGAAGGGAAAAATGCGCGCGCCGGGGCCGATGCGCGTGCGTCCGGCGACCGCCACATGCGAGTGCAGCACGCCGCCGGCCCCGATCTCGACCGATGCGCCGATATGGCAGAAGGGGCCGACCACGACGCCCTCGCCGAGCCGCGCGCCCGGTTCGACGATTGCGCTTGGATGCACCGACGCCGTCATGCGAGTGCGTGTCAGACGCCCATCATCGCGCTGATCTGCGCCTCGCAGACGAGCGCGCCGTCGACCATCGCGCGACCCTGATACCACCAGATGTTTCGCTTCTGTGCCGTCTTGGTCATGTGGAATTCGACGCGGTCGCCGGGCGTCACCGGCTTGCGGAATTTCGCGCCGTCGATCGTCATGAAATAAACGAGCTTGGGCCGCTCGCTCTGCCCCTGCGCGCGCATGACGATGACGCCCGCCGTCTGCGCCATGGCCTCGACCAGCAGCACGCCCGGCATCACCGGACGCTCGGGAAAATGGCCCATGAACTGGGGTTCGTTGATCGTCACGTTCTTGACGCCGACGCAGGACTCGTCGCCGCGAATATTCGTGATGCGATCGACGAGCAGGAATGGATAGCGATGCGGCAGGAGGCGCATGATTTCCAGAATATCCGCGCTCTCAAGCGTTGCGCCGGCATCAGTCTCTGACATGAATCGTCCCCCTTGTTCACGAGCGTCCGCCGCCCTCGTGGGGGCTCTTTTATATCGCCTCGTCGCCCTTGTCGCGCCGGGCCATGCGATCGAGCAGGGCCTCTCCGCGCAAATAACGCCGCAGAGGCCGGGCGGGCGAGCCGCCATGGCGCGCGCCCGCCGGCACGTTGCGCATGACCCCGGATTTCGCGGCGATGGAGGCGCCCTCGCCGATCTTCAAATGGCCGCCGATCGCCGCCTGGCCGCCGATCGCCACATGGTCGCCGATTTCGCAGGAGCCGGCGATCCCCGTCTGGGCGACGATCGCGCAAAAGCGGCCGATGACGACATTGTGGCCGATCTGCACGAGATTATCGATCTTCGCGCCCTCGCCGATGATCGTGTCGCGCGTCGCGCCGCGGTCGATCGTCGTGTTGGCGCCGATCTCCACATCGTCCTGCACGATCACTCTGCCGAGCTGCGGCGTCTTGAGCCAGCCATTTTCCCCGCGCGCGAAGCCGAAGCCGTCCTGCCCTAGCCGCGCGCCGGGATGGATGATCACCCGGTCGCCGATCAGCGAACAGATCACGCTCGCCTGCGCGCCGATGGAACAGTCGCGGCCAATGCGCACATCGGGGCCGATGACGGCCTGCGGTCCGATGATCGTGCCCGCGCCGATTTCGGCGCCGGGACCGATCACGGCGCAGGGGTCGACGGTGACGCCCGGCTCCAGCCGCGCCTCCGGATGGACGATGGCGCTCGGCGAGACGCCCCCGCCCCGAAACAGGGACCCCGGCCGAAGCGCCTCCGGGAAGAGACGAGAGGCGGCGAGCGTCATCGCGCGCTGGGGATCGTCCACGAGAAGGCCGATGATGCGATCCGGCAGAAGATGGGCGTGGCGGGGGTTCAGAAAACAGGCGGTCGCCCGGCAGGAGGCCAGCGCCTCGAGGTAGCGCGGGGAAAAGAAGAAGCAGAGGTCGCCATGATGCCCGGCCGCGAGCGGCGCGACGCCGGTGATGACGGGCGGCGGCGCGCCGGCGGCGCGCGCTTCCCTGATCGCCGCGCCGGTCGCCTCGGCGATCTCGGCGACGGAGAAGGGCCGCGACACATGGAAAAAGGCTGCAACACTCATTCGGGTCGCTCGCCGTCTCTGGACGCAAAAAGGGCTCGCCGGGCGGATGTCGCCCGGCGAGCCCATGCAACTATCAGAAGTTGGTGCCGCCCGAGAAGCGGAAGTTCTGCGTGATGTCCGAATTCGCCTTGGACGTGACGACGGCGTAGTCGAAGCGGATCGGGCCCATCGGAGAATTCCACAGGATCGAGGCGCCGACCGACGAACGGATGCGGAAGCCGTTCGACGCCGGCACCACGCAGGTGCCCTGGCCGAAACCGGCTTCCGGCGTGTAGGCCGCCAGACAGGTCACGCCCGGGATGGTGGGTAAATTGTTGCTGTAATTGGTGCGGCCCTGGAAGTTCCAGAGGCTGCCGGCGTCGGCGAAAAGCGCGCCCCTCAGGCCAAGATCCTTCGGCACGCCCCACAACGGGAACTGCACCTCGAGCGAACCGCCGACATAGTCGGTGCCGCCCAGAGAGTTGCCGGCGCGCGCGTTCCAGGTCGTGAACAGATTGGAGTCGCGCGGGCCGATGCCGCCGGGCGCGAAGCCGCGAACGAGGCTCGGGCCGAGGTTGAAGTTGTCCTGGATGCGGGGCGTATAACCGCCGAACGGCGTGAGGTTGCCGCCCTGCAGACGCGCGATGCCGACCACGTCATCCAGATAGGGGACTTCGTGGAAGTAGCGCATATCGCCCGTCGTGCGCAGGTAACGCGAATAGCCGCCGAGACCCGCCGCGTCCTGGCTGAAGTTGACCATCCAGCCATTGTGCGGGTTCATGAAATTGTCGATCGTGGCGTAATTCAGCGAATAGCCGATCGACGAGGTCGTGATCGTGCCTTCCGATTCCTTGATCGCCAGCGACGCTTCGCCATTCGACAAGCAGTTGACCTGCAGGTTCGGATAGCCCTGATCATAGGGGAAGAACGGCGAGGGCCCGGGCGTGATCGCCGTGGGAACAGTACAGTCGTTGTACGGCTTGCTGATCGAATTCGGGATCGAGATCGTCGTCTGATAGAGCGAATAGCGCGGGGAGAAGCTCAGTTCGTCCGTGATCGGAACGCCGAAGCGGATCGTGCCGCCAACCGAGGTCGACGAATAGATCGAGTAGCTGTAGGCGTCCTGCCGGCGCGCGAAGACATCGAAGCCGGCGGAGATGCGCTGGTCGAGGAAATAGGGCTCGGTGAAGCTGAAGTTCACGCCGCGCGCGATCTGGCCCGCCTGCACCGACAGACGGACAGCCTGACCGCGGCCCATGAAGTTGCTCTCCGAGACCGAGACTTCCGCGATGAAGCCCTGATTGGTCGAATAGCCGCCCGAGACGCCGAAGTTGCCGGTGGGCTGATCCTCGACGTCCACATTGAGCACCACGCGGTCCGGCGCGGACCCCGGCTCGTTGGTGATCTTGACCTTCTTGAAATAGCCGAGGCCGTTCAGCCGGCGTTCCGCGCGATCGATGAGCACGCGGTTGTAGGCGTCGCCCTCGCCGAGGTCGAATTCACGACGAATCACATAGTCGCGGGTGCGCGTGTTGCCGTGAATGTTGATGCGCTCGATATAGACGCGCGGCCCCTCGTCCAGGACGAAGTGGATCGACACCGTCTGGGCGGCGGGGTTGCGCTCGCCACGCGGACGCGCCTGGGTGAAGGCGTAACCTTTCTTGGCCGCTTCACGCGTCAACGCCTCGACCGATTTCTCGACGGCGTCGCCATTATAGACATCGCCGGGCGACAGGCGCAGCAGACCATTCAGCGCGGCGCCGTCGATATCGGGCAAGTGCGATTCCACGTCGACGGAAGACACATGATACTGCGGACCTTCCTCGACGACGATGGTGATGACATAGCCGCCCAGAGCCGGATCGAACTGCGCGTCCGAACTCACCACGCGGAAGTCGGCGTAGCCGTTCTTCAGATAAAAGCGGCGCACGAGCTCGAGATCCGACGCGATGCGGTCGGGATCGTAAACGTCGCTGGTCTTCAGGAACGACAGGAGATTCATCTCCGTCGTCTCCATCAGGCCGACCAGGCGACGGTTGGAGTAGACATTGTTGCCGACGAAACGAATCTCCTTGACGCCGGTCTTGTCTCCCTCGGCGACCGTGAAGACGACGTCGATGCGGCCATTGGGCAGCTCGACGGTGCGATAGGAGACCTTGGCGGCCGCGCGGCCAGCCCGGCGATAGATCTCCATCAGACGCGCCACGTCCGCCTCGGCCACCTGCTGGCTGAACGCGCCATGGGCCCGCGTGCGCAGTTCGGGCTGCAGGTTCTCGGTCTTGACCTTGCTGTTGCCCTCGATGACCACGCGATTGATCTGATTGCCCTCGGTGACGCGGACGATCACGTCATTACCCTTCCGGGTCGCAGAGACCGTCGCAAAGCGGCCGCTGTCGCGAAGCGCCTCCAGACCCTTCTCCACCTCTTCAGGGCTCGAGCCGGTGAAATAGGAGCGGATGGTCTCGGCGTCGGCGCGGGCGTTGCCCTGCACGATGATCGCGGCGGCGGCGGGCGTGGACAGGACGACCAGCGCCGCCAGCAGCGCGGCGAGCAATGACGAAGATTTCCAAATGCCGCAGATGGATCGCATGTAAAGCAGGTCCTCGTCGCAACTTCCGCCGCCCGGAGCGCGGCATGATTACAATGATATGCAAATGGCGAACGGCGCCATAGGCCCATCGAATCTTCTACAGGGTTTAACCTACCCTGCAAACGCAGAATAAAATCTCTTCCAGCAATTTGTCGAAGGCGTGGCCGCAAAGCCACGATTCATGGTGAGAGGATCGTTAACAGGCGGGCATCTCGCCGCCGAAAAAGCGAACCCGCGGCTTGCCGCCACGGATTCGCCCCAAAAGGGTCACGGGTCTCAGGACGCCCCGCCGGCGAACCGCTGGATGAGCCTGGCGATGTCATTGTAGGTCGAGAAGATCATCAACGTGCCGACCATTGCGAGACCGAGCCGGAAGGCGACTTCCTGCGCGCGCTCGTTGAGCGCCTGGCCGCGGATCGCCTCAATGCCGAAAAACAGCAAGTGCCCGCCATCCAGCAGGGGAACCGGCATCAGGTTGAGAAGGCCGACCGAGACCGACAGAATGGCGATGAGATTGAGAAAGGGCCCGAGTCCCACCTTGGGCGCGGCCTGAGCCATATGGCCCGAAATCTGGGCGATGCCGATCGGACCGGACAACTGTTCGGCGCTCTCCCGCCCGCTGATCAAGCCGCCAAGGTAGGAGCCCGTGCGATGGACAACCTGCCAGGTCTCCTCGACTGCGGCCACGACGGACCCCAGCGGTCCGAAACGCTCCTCGCGCACATCGGCCGGAGCTGTCGACGCCTTCAGGCCCAGCATGCCGATGCGAACCTTGCCCACCGCACTCTCGACCTCGCGCCAGGCCGGCGTCGCTTCGAGGGTTACGTCCGCGTCTCCACGCCGTACGACGATGAGCAGCCGGGCGTCGGCGGAGCTCGAGACGATCTCCTGCAACTTGGCGAAGGTTGGAATAGGGGCGCCGTCGATCGTCAGCACGAGATCGCCCGCCTTGAAGCCGGCTTTCTCGCCCGCGCCGCCCGCAACCACAGAACCGACGCGGGGCACGAGCGCCGTCCGCCCGTAGTAACTGAAAATGCCCGCGAAAATCGCTATGGCGAGGATGAAGTTGGCGAAGGGCCCGGCAAAGACGATCGCCGCCCGCTTCCAGACCGGCTGCGCCGCGAAGGTCACAGCGCGCTCAGCCGCCGGCATGGCCGCGACCGCGTCCGGGTCTGGCCCGCTCGCCGCATTCGCGTCGCCATGAAATTTTACATAGCCGCCGAGCGGAATGGCGGCGACCCGCCACCGCGTGCCATGGCGATCGACCCGCGCGAAGAGCTCGGGTCCGAAGCCGATGGAAAACGCGTCGACCTTCACCCCGCACCAGCGACCGACGATGAAATGGCCGAATTCATGAAAGAAGACGACAACGCTGAGAACGATGACGAATGGGACGACGTAGGTCGCGAAAGTTGTCAACATGGCCAGCACTTTGTCCCCTCCAACGCTTCACGCCGCCAGAACCGCGGGGGCGCGGTCTGGTTACTGAAGCGTTAACATGCCCGACGGCGCGTCCACGGCCAAGCCCCTCCGCGACCTTTCCCTGACAATATGGTCAACGCCAAGGGCTTCTTCCACGCTCTCGGGCTCCCTCGCATAGCCGTCCCGCAACGCGGCGTCGCAGGCCTCGGCAACGTGTTTCGCGATGCCAGAAAAGGGGATGCGGCGATCGAGGAACGCCTCGACGGCGATTTCGTTCGCAGCGTTCAGGACAGTCGCGAGCCCCCCGCCCTGCGCCAGCGCGTCGAGCGCGAGCCTCAGCGCCGGGAAGCGATCGAAATCAGGGGCCTCGAAGGTCAGCGACCCGATCTGCGCGAAATCCAGTCGCCGCGCCGGCGTCGTCAGACGCTCAGGGTAGGCGAGACAATGGGCAATAGGCACGCGCATGTCCGGGGGCGCGAGGCCCGCCGTGACAGAGCCGTCCGCGAAGGCGACGAGCCCGTGCACGATGGACTGCGGATGCACCACCACCTCGAGCTTCTCGGCCGGCACGCGGAAAAGATGATGGGCCTCTATCAACTCGAGGCCCTTGTTCATCAGGCCTGCGGAATCGACCGTCACCTTGGGGCCCATCGCCCAATTCGGGTGATTGAGCGCCTCGTCGACGGTCGCAGAGGCGATGCGCTCACGGCTCCAGGTTCGGAACGGGCCGCCCGAGGCGGTGACGATCATGCGCTCGATCCGAGAGGGGTCCTCCCCGCCGAGCGCCTGGAATATGGCGTTGTGCTCACTGTCGACCGGGAGAAGCTGCGACCCCGTCCGGTTGGCCGTACGCATGAAGGGCGCGCCGGCGCAAACCAGGCATTCCTTGTTGGCGAGCGCCACCGCCCGCCCCAGAGATATCGCCGCATGAGTGGGCTCCACGCCCGCAGCCCCGACAATGGCCGAGACCACCAGATCCGCGTCCCGCACAGCCGCCTCGATCACGGCGTCGCGGCCGGCGGCGACCTGAATATTCGTGCCGGAAAGCGCTTCCTTGAGCGCCGCATAGGCGTTTTCGTCCCGGATTGCGGCGAACTCGGCCCCGACGCGCCGTGCGATCTCGGCGAGCGCCGCAGCGTCACGCCCCCCCGCCACCGCCGAGACCGAGAAACGCTCCGGATCACGCTCCAGAAGATCGACAGTGGAGCGTCCGATGGAGCCCGTCGCGCCGAGAAGAACGATGCGGCGCGGCGGCCGCGCGCGCCCGTTCGCCTGTCCGTTGCTCAAACCCATGCCCTTCATCACCAGAGAAACAGATTATCCGCCGCGGATGGCTTGCCGCCCACGACGCTGATTGCCGCCGCCAGAATGCTGGCGAAGATGAAACCGTCCAGCCGGTCCATCACCCCGCCATGGCCGGGGATGATCCGGCTCGAGTCCTTGACCCCGAACCGCCGCTTCACCGAAGATTCGGCAAGATCGCCCATTTGCGAGACGGCCGCCGCCAGCAGAGCGACGAGAAAGGTCTTCCCGCCCGCGAGAGCCGGACCGCCGCCGAACCAGGCCGTCGCGAGCCCCAGGGCCGCCCCGCTCACGACGCCGGTGATCGTGCCCGACCAGGTCTTGCCGGCGGAAACGCGCGGCCACAGCTTCGGCCCGCCGATCAGCCTGCCGCCAAAATAGGCAAAAACATCCGTGCCCCAGACGATGGCGAAAAGAAAGGCGATGGCGAGGAGTCCATGGTCGGGCGACTGCCTCAGCCAGCAGACCGAAAAGATGGGCGCGCCGGCGTAGAAGACGCCGGCCGCCGCCCATAGCCTGCGCTCCGGCCCCGCGAGCAGCGCCGCAACAAAGGCAAGAACGCCGAGCGAGAGCGCCGCCGGGCCGACAAGGCCGGTCTGGCCAAAAGCGGCGGCGGCCGCGACGGCGACGCCTCCCGCCGCGACGCGCCAGCGCCGGCGGGCGCCGCCGATGAGGCCCTGCCACTCCCAGTTGATCGCGAAGCCGGCGACGATCCAGAAAGAGGCGAACACGTCGCCCCCGAGATAGAGAGCCGCCAGCGCCGCCGCGACCATGACGAGAGCGGAAATCACGCGCGGACCGAGGTCGGCGAACCCGCCGGCTCCGGCGCCTGCGCTCTTTGGCGTGGCGCTCATGCTTTGGGCCTCATCGTGACGCGGTCCTGGCGTTGCGCCGCGGCGACTCGACCCGCCCGAATCGCCTCTCCCTGTGCGCGTATTCCTCGAGCGCCGCCGACATGGCCGCACGGTCGAAGTCCGGCCAGTGGATCGGCAGAAACACGAATTCGGCGTAGGCCGCCTGCCACAAAAGGAAATTGGACAGACGCTGTTCGCCCGAGGTGCGGATGATCAGATCGGGGTCGGGTATGTCCGCCGTGTCGAGCTGCGCGGAAATGGCGTCGGCGTCGATCTCTTGCGGCGACAATCGCCCCTCGGCGACCATCTGAGCGAGCGCGCGCGCGGCGGCCGCAATCTCCTGGCGGGCCCCGTAATTGAAGGCCACGACCAGCGTCAGACCGGCATTGGCTTGGGTGACCTGTTCGGCCTCCCTGAGGAGATCGGAAATTTCAGGAGCAAGGTCCTCACGCGCGCCAATCACGCGAACGCGGACATTGTTTGCGTGTAGGTCCGCGAGATCGTTGCGGATGAAGCGGTGCAGCAGGCCGAGCAGGCTCTGCACCTCTTCGCGCGGGCGCGACCAGTTCTCGGCCGAGAAGGAATAGATCGTCAAATAGGAAATCTTGAGGTCGATCGCGGCGCGCACCGCCCGGCGCACGGCCTCGACCCCGCGCCGGTGGCCCTCGAAGCGCGGCAGGCCTCGGGCCGCGGCCCAGCGGCCGTTGCCGTCCATGATGAGCGCAACGTGCCGCGGAGCCGCCGGAACGGCGACGGCGGTCGCCGCCATGTCGAGAATCTCGGTTTCCGCCATTCTCACGTTCCAGTTCGCGGGAAAAACTCTTCCGGAAAACCCTGGCCCGGCCACTATGGGCGCGCCCGAGCCGTCGTCAGACCTGCATGATTTCCTTTTCCTTGGCGGCCAGCGCGGCGTCGATCTCCTTCACCGACTCGTCGGTCGCCTTCTGGACCTCCGTCTCGTGCCGCTTTTCGTCGTCCTCCGGGATGGCGTGATCCTTCAGAAGCTTCTTGAGGATATCGATCCCGTCGCGGCGCACGTGCCGCACCGCGACGCGCGCCTCCTCAGCGTATTTGTGAGCGACCTTGACCAGCTCCTTGCGGCGCTGTTCGTTGAGCTCCGGCATACGGATGCGCAGAATCTGTCCCTCGACAGTCGGCTGGAGGCCCAGATTCGCTTCACGGATCGCCTTGTCGACGGCGATCACCAAGGCCTTGTCCCATACCTGCACCGCGATCATGCGCGGCTCCGGCACGCTCACCGTGGCGACCTGATTGAGTGGAGAAACCTGGCCATAAGCGTCGACATGCACGGGATCGAGCAGGCTCGCCGAGGCCCGCCCGGTGCGCAGGCCGCCAAACTCGTGTTTCAGCGTCGCGATGGCGCCCTGCATGCGGCGCTTCAAATCCGCGAGGTCGAATTTGTCCGTCATGATCTCCAAACCTGTTTGGCTCCCCCGCCGCCGCAAGGGCGCACGCACGAGGGCGATTCTTTTTGCGACCCGAACCCATCGGAGGCCGGCGTGCGCGAAGCAAGGGGCCCCTTATGGCATGTTTTCGAAGCCGACGCGCGGAGAAAGCGTTCCGTCCCTATGGGGCGACGAGAGTCGAACGCCCGCCGCCAGAAAGAACCGAGGCGATCGCCCCGAGCTCCCCAATTGAAAAAACAATGATTGGAATCCGGTTTTCGCGCGCCAGCGCGAAAGCCGCCGTATCCATCACCGCGAGATTTTGCGCGATGGCCTCGTCGTGGGTCAAGCGCTCGTAACGGCGCGCCGACGGATCGCGCTTGGGATCCGCCGTATAAACGCCATCGACCTGAGTCGCCTTCAAGACAGCGTCGGCGGAGAGCTCCGCCGCGCGCAGCACGGCGCCCGTGTCCGTGGTGAAGAAGGGATTTCCCGTGCCGCCGGCGGCGATCACGACGCGGCCCTTGGCGAGATGGTGGAGCGCGGCGCGGCGCGAGAATGATTCGCACAGGGAAGGCATCGGCACGGCCGAAAGGCAGCGCGCCTGGCGCCCCTGCCCCTCCACCGCCTGCTCCAGCGCCAAACCGTTCATAACCGTGGCGAGCATGCCGATCGAATCGGCGCGAGCGCGCTCGATTCCCGTCTCGGCGCCCTTGATCCCCCGAAAGAAATTCCCCCCGCCGACAACGACCGCGATCTCGTGGCCGTTCTCCGAGGCGGTCGCCAGATCCTTTGCGATTCGCTCCAGCGTGACGGCGTCCAGCCCATGAGGAGAAGAACCCTGGAGCGCCTCGCCCGAAAGCTTCACGACCACGCGTTTGTATCGCTTCGAAGCGTAGTCGGGCATGGCGTATCTCGCTGTCTTGCTTGGGCGGGGCGCGCTTTACATACGGACCATGCGCCGCCTTCGCAAGTGCGCGCGCCGGGGTCACGGCCCGACCTCGCCCCCTGTCGCGCCAAAGACCTGGCCCGTGGCGTAGCTCGACTCGGTCGACGCCAGCAGCACGTAGAGCGGGGCGATTTCCGCCGGCTGGCCGGGGCGGCCGAGCGGCGTGTCGCCGCCGAATTCGGTCAGATGCTCCTGCGTCTGCCCGCCGGAAGGCTGCAACGGCGTCCAGAAGGGACCCGGCGCGACGGCGTTGACGCGAATCCCTTTTGACGTGAGCTGCTTGGCGAGCCCCCAGGTGAAGTTCAGGATGCCGGCCTTGGTCACCGCATAGTCGAGGAGATGCTGCGAGGGCTGGTAGGCGTTGATCGACGTGGTGTTGATGATGGTCGAGCCGGGCGGCATGTGGGGAATCGCCGCCTTGGTGATCCAGAACAGCGCGTAGAGATTGGTGCGGAAGGTCCAATCCAGGTCTTCGGTCGTGATTTCCAGGATGGATTCGTGGACGTGCTGGCGGGCGGCGTTGTTGACGAGGATGTCGAGACCGCCAAGTTCGTTGACGGCGTCTTCCACCATGCGCTTGCAGAATGCCTCCTCGCGTATGTCGCCGGGAAGCATCGCCGCCTTGCCGCCGGCGTCGTTGATCAACTCCGCGACCTCCCGCGCATCCGGCTCCTCGTCCGGCAGATAATTTATGGCGACGTCAGCGCCCTCGCGGGCGAAAGCGATCGCCGCGGCGCGGCCGATTCCCGAGTCGCCGCCCGTGATCAGCGCCCGGCGACCGGCGAGCCGCCCGGAGCCGCGATAGCTCCTCTCGCCATGGTCGGGGCGCGGGTTCATCTTGCACGCGAGGCCGGGCCAGGGCTGGGGCTGCTTATCGAAGGGCGGCTTGGGATAAAGCTCGCGCGGGTCGCGCAGGCCGTCCGACGGCCGCATGGCGGGAGGAGCCGCCGGCGCGCTTTCTATCCCGTTGACCGCGACATTTTCCCGGATGGTTTCTTCTATCGACTGTTCATGCGCAGGCATCGCGACCCTCCCGCCGCCCCGCCAATCCGGCGAAACGCGGGGGAATCATAAATGTTTCAAGCGCTCTGCCGGGGCTGGGCCAAACGAAAAGGCCGGAGCGTGCGCCCCGGCCCTTGAAACCTTGCCTCGACTAAGCGGAACTTCGTTATTTCAGCCTTTCGCGGCCGCAGCGACTTCCGCCGCGAAGTCGCTCGTCTGCTTTTCGATGCCTTCGCCCAGCGCATAGCGGATGAAGCCCTTGATGGCGATCGGCGCGCCGGCCTTGCCCTCGAGCTCCTTCACGGCCTGGGCCACGGTCTTGCCGGCGTGCTCGGGGTGGTTCGAGACCTGGTCCAGCAGGCAGACTTCCTTGGCGAAGGTCTTGACGCCGGATTCGACGATCTTGGCCAGCACGTTCTCCGGCTTGCCGGCGTTCTTCTCGCGCAGCAGATTGGCTTCGCGCTCGACCACGGCAGGATCGAGGCCCGAGGCGTCCATCGCCTGCGGATTGGCCGAGGCGACATGCATGGCGATCTCGCGGGCGAGCTTGGCGAGGACTTCCTTGTCGCCCGTCGACTCCAGCGCGACGATCACGGCGATCTTGCCCTGCCCGTCGACGACCTGGCCGTGCACGTAGCGGCCGACCACGCCCTCGCCCACGATGAGAGCGGCCGCGCGGCGCAGCGTGAGGTTCTCCCCGATGGTGGCGATGGAGCTGGTGATGTTCTCGGCCACCGTGCCGCCGCCCGGATAGGCCTGCGCGCCAAGTTCCTCCGCGTCGGTCTTGCCGGTCGTCAACGCGACTTCAGCGATATTCTTGACGAGCGTCTGGAAGTCGGCGTTACGGGAGACGAAGTCCGTTTCGGAGTTCACCTCCACGACGACGCCGGTCTTGTCTCCGGTCAGCGCCGCGACCAAACCCTCGGCCGCGACGCGGTCGGCCTTCTTGGCGGCCTTGGAGAGGCCCTTCTTGCGCAGCCAGTCGATCGCGGCCTCGAATTCGCCCTCGGTCGCGGTCAGCGCCGCCTTGCAGTCCATCATGCCGGCGCCGGTGCTCTCGCGCAGTTCCTTGACAAGGGCGGCGGTTATCGTGGCCATGTTGAAATCCTCCTGTTTGGGAGCGCGCGCCGCGCGGCCTCCCGGCTCTCGGGTGCGTTTATTGCGACGGGCGCCGGCTCAGGAAAGAGCCGGCGCCCGATGTCGGATCAGGAAATGACAGTCCGGCTTTAAGCGGAGAGAAGCGCGCGCGCCTGATCGACCCAGCCATCACGGGCGATACGGCCGTTGAGCTTGAGTTCGGCGTCCATCTTTTCGCTATCGGCCGGCGTCATCGCGGCAATCTGCCAATAATGGAAGATGCCGGCGTCATTGAGCTTCTTGACGAGCTGCGGCCCAACGCCGTTGAGCTTCGCAAGATCGTCGGGCGCGCCGCGCGGCGCGGCAAGAAGCTCGAAAGCTTCCGTCGACGCATACGCGCCGGCTTCGCTCGCGACGGCCGGCTCGGCCTCCGGCGTCTCGGCGGCTCCCAGATCCACGCCCAAGGCGCCCTGGCTGCGGGAAATACCGTCGATCGCCGCCTTGGCGATCAGATCGCAATAGAGGGCGATGGCGCGGCCGGCGTCGTCATTGCCGGGGATCGGGTAGCTCACCCCGTCCGGGTCGCAATTGGTGTCGAGGATCGCAACCACCGGAATCTTGAGGCGATTCGCCTCCTTGATCGCGAGCTGCTCCTTATTGGTGTCGATGACGAAGATCAGGTCGGGCGTGCCGCCCATGTCCTTGATGCCGCCGAGCGCCTTTTCCAGCTTGTCGCGCTCGCGGGTCAGGAGCAGGCGCTCCTTCTTCGTGACGCCCTGGGCGCCCGCCGAGAGCTGCTCGTCCAGCTTGCGCAGCCGGTTGATGGAGGCGGAAATCGTCTTCCAGTTGGTCAGCGTGCCGCCGAGCCAGCGGGAGTTGATGTAATATTGCGCGCTGCGCCTGGCGGCGTCCGCGATCTGATCCTGCGCCTGACGCTTGGTGCCGACGAAGAGAACGCGGCCGCCCTTGGACACGGTGTCGGAGACGAGCTTCAGCGCCTGATGTAGCAGCGGCACCGTCTGGGCGAGGTCGATGATATGGATGTTGTTGCGCGCGCCAAAGATATAGGGGGCCATCTTCGGGTTCCAGCGATGCGACTGGTGACCGAAATGAGCGCCCGCCTCGAGAAGGCCACGCATGTTGAAATCAGGAAGCGCCATGGTTCTTTTCTCCGGTTGAGCCTCGGCGAAGGTTGGGAAAGCCGGGAACCGGCCACCGGAAGCGACGTCTTTGATCAGACGCCACGAAATCCTCGCCTGTGGAATGCGCGCGCTTATAGGCGAAGCGCTCGCAGGGAGCAATAGGCTGGCCACAACAGTCGCGGACCCCCCGCCGGCGGAGGCGCGGGGAAAGGCCTCGGGAGCTCGAAGACTTTCGTTTTTCCGCCGCAAAAATTATTTGAGCCGCGACCAGTTGTCGCACATTACATCATTGTTTTTACACGCATACGTGCCACTTTTGAGCGTCCAAAAATAGCTATGTCAGGCGCATTGCCAAGCGTTTTGAATCGAGCTAGGGTTACCTCGATGCGGCAAGCATTCTGGTAAAAAAACAACAGGGGGAAAACGCATGGCCGTCAACGTTCATAGCTCCGGCGACCTCGGCAAGATGCTGATCTGGGCTGCTGCTTTCATCGGCTTCGTTGTCGTGGCTCTCACTTGGGTTCCGGACTGGATCTCTCCGGAAGGCTCCAACGGCACGGGCAACAACCGCGAGCAGTTCGGCACCGCCGGCACCGGCTCGACCGCCCGCATGATTCAGTAATACCCCTGCCTGAGGACTTGCCGGGGTGGCCTCCCCGGCTTCGTCCTCGCGCAAGGGCGGTCCGCCGTCTTACGGCGAGGCCGATCTGGAGCCGACGCTATCGACTTGATCGGGCGTCGGCTTCTGCTTTTTGAACCCACATCGTCGCTCTGCCGACGACGGAACGCCGGTTCTTCAAATTGCTCGAGAACCGAGAACGCCTGAACCGCAACTCGCCCGCTCGAACCCTCGCCCGATGGGTAAATCGGGGCTATAAAGGGCGGCATCATCTGCGGCGGAGCAAGTCTGCGAGCGCCGCCTCCTTCGGACGCAACAACACAAGATGGACCTCAACGCCGCCCTCCACGTTTCCCTTCACAGGGTCGGGAACGAATTATTTTCGGCGGGCTCGGTCCTATCGGTCTATTCTTTGGCGACCTCTTTTGGCGTCGCGCTCCTTGCATTGGGCTACCGCCAGAAAAAACGGCGGGGCCGGGTTTTTCCGAGGGTCATCGCGCGGGCCGTTCTTGCCAAGAAAATTCTGACGCGCGCCTCTGTTCACGCGGACATCAAGCTTTTCGTTCTGAGCGTGGTTTTCATGCCGGTCGTCGTCGGCGCGCTGGTCGTTTCATTGAATACCGTCTCGACTGGCGTGCACGCGATGCTCAACAGCGCGTTCGGCCCGGCCGAGCCTGTCGAGTGCTGCGACTTCAAGATGAAGGCTGTCTCGACCGTTGTTCTCTTTCTTGCCTATGAGATCGGCTATTATCTGGACCACTATCTCAAGCATAGGGTTCCATTCTTGTGGGAGCTTCACAAGCTCCACCACACTGCCGACGTCCTTACGCCGTTGACGAACTACAGAAACCATCCCATCGACAGCGTCGTTTTCGGCTATATGCTTGCCCTGTTCATCGGCGCCGCGTCCGGCGTGCTCGAATATCTCTACGGGCAGAAAGCCGAGTTCTTCTCCGTGGAGGGGAAGAATGTCCTTTTCATCATTTTCCTCTGGACGATCGGACATCTCCAGCATTCCGAATTCTGGATTCCGTTCCGAGGCCTCTGGGGCCATTTCGTCCTGAGCCCGGCGCATCATCAAATTCACCACTCCAAGGACCCTCAGCATTTCAATCGCAACCTCGGCAGCGTGCTCGCGGTGTGGGACTGGATGTTCGGAACGCTTGAAATCCCTCCGGAAAAAAACCCACGGCTCGTCTATGGCGCGGACGAGGAAAGCGTCGACCCGCACTCCGCTCTGGGAATGCTCGTCACGCCGCCCGTCAAGGCGGCGGCGGCGCTGTGGCGCGCAGTCGCTTCGGTCAAACGGTCGATCGCCGACACATGGACAGCAGCTACCGAGAAATTGCAGCAGACGCGCCAGGGCTGACGTCGATCAGAATTCGATTCCCTCCTGCGCTTTCACGCCAGCCGAAAAGTGATGCTTCACCAGAGTCATTTCGGTGACGAGATCGGCTGCCGCGACAAGTTCCGGCTTCGCATTTCTCCCTGTGACGACGACATGAAGATCGGCGCGGCGCGCGGCGAGCCTGGCGAGAACCTCATCCATCGGCAGATGGTCGTAGCGCAGCGAAATATTCAATTCATCGAGCACCAGCAGGCGGATCTCGGGATCATCCATCAGTTCGCAGGCTGTCTCCCAGGCGCGGCGGGCGGCGGCTTCGTCTCGCGCGCGATCCTGGGTCTCCCAGGTAAAGCCCTCTCCGAGCGTATGCCAGGAAACGGCGCCGAGCTTTTCCAGCATTTCGCGCTCGCCGCTGCGCCACTGGCCCTTGCCGAACTGCACGACGCCGACCTTCCAGCCATGGCCGAGCGCCCGCAAGGCGAGGCCGAAGGCCGCGGTCGATTTCCCCTTGCCCGGACCTGTATGGACCATCAGCAGGCCCTTCTGCGCGATGGTCTTGCCGGCGACCTCCGCGTCCTGAACGGCCTTGCGCTTTTCCATCTTTGCGCGGTGGCGGCGCGCCGCGTCGCTTTCTTCTTCGGTCAAGGCAGGCTCCCATTTGACGTCTATGGCGCCTGCGCATATGACTGATTGCGACGGTCCTTCGCAAGAAGGCGAAGAGGGAACGCGGTGCGGGCACGCCCAAAGCCGCGGCTGCCCCCGCAACTGTATCCGGGAAGGCCGCGCCATCGGCCACTGAGCTCCAGAGCTTGGGAAGGCGGCGCGGATGGTGGACCCGGAAGCCAGGAGACCTGCCGTCGCGGCGACGCCTTGTCGCCTGTCACAATATTTCGCCGCCGGTGGGGCGGCAGGGAGACGCTCGATGAACACGAACACCGCCGCCGTCCGCTCGCTTTCGACCTCGAAGGCCGACACCCTCAAGGCGGCTTTCGTCGCCTTCCTCCTCGGCCTCGGCCTGGTCTATGGCGCGGGTTTCGCCAATTCCGAGGGCGTCCACGACGCGGCGCATGATTCGCGCCACGCGCTTTCCTTCCCCTGCCACTAGCCGCCGCGCCACGCGACCCGTGATCGCGCGCCTTCTGGCGGCCGGCCTCGTCGCCGGCATTGTTGCGGGCCTCGCCGTCGCGGCCCTGCAGCATGTCACCACGACTCCCCTCATCCTCGCCGCCGAGGTCTATGAGGCGGCGCAGCATGCGCATGACGCCGCGGAACAGGCCGCGCCCGCCTTCGAGGGCCTGCGCCGGACGGCGGCGACAAGCGTCGCGACGATCGCCGTCTCCACCGGCTATGCGCTGATCCTGCTCGCCGGCATGCTCTTTTCCGGCGACGCCATCGGCCCGCGCCGCGCCGCGCTCTGGGGCGCCTGCGCCTTCGCCGCGACCGGGCTCGCGACGAGCCTCGGCCTCGCCCCGCAGCTTCCGGGCGCGGCCGAGACCGATCTCGCCGGCCGTCAGCTCTGGTGGCTGGCGACGGCCGCGTCGACCGGGGTCGGACTATTCGCGCTTTTGCGCGGCGAGTCCGTCGCCGCCCGCGCCTTCGGCGCCGCGCTGCTCGTTGCGCCGCATTTCTTCTGGCCCACGCCGGCGGCGCCGGAGAGCACGGTTCCCGCCGAACTCGCCGCGCGCTTCGCCGCCGCCTCGCTCGCCGTGCAGGCGGCGTGCTGGGTGCTCGCCGGCGCGCTCGCCGGCCTTGTCTGGCGGCTGGCGTCACGCGACGAAACGGAGGCGGCATGAGCGCGCAGAAAATTCCCGCAACCATCGTCACCGGCTTTCTCGGCGCGGGGAAAACCACGCTGATCCGCCATGTGCTGGAGAACGCCGGCGACCGGCGCCTCGCCCTCGTCATCAACGAGTTCGGCGATGTGGGCGTCGACGGCGAGATCCTGCGCGCCTGCGGCGTCGAGAACTGCCCGGAAGAAAACATCGTCGAACTCGCCAATGGCTGCCTGTGCTGCACGGTCGCCGACGATTTCGTGCCGGCGATCGAGGCGCTGCTCGCGCATGAGAAGCGACCGGACCACATCATCATCGAAACGTCCGGTCTCGCCTTGCCGAAGCCGCTGGTGAAGGCTTTCGACTGGCCGGCCATCCGCTCGCGGCTGACCGTCGACGGCGTGATCGCGGTGATCGACGGGAAAGCTGTCGCGGAAGGCCGCTTCGCCGACGATCCCGACGCGATCGCCGAGGAGCGCGCCGCCACGGAGACGATCGACCACGACAATCCTCTGGAAGAAGTCTTCGAGGATCAGCTCGCCTGCGCCGATCTCGTCATCCTCAACAAGACCGATCTGCTCGACGAAACGGAAGAGCGCGACGTCGCGGCGCAGCTCTCCTCGGGCGCCCGCGCGGCCGTCAAACTCGTGCGCGCGCGCCAGGGTCGGGTCGATCCGCTGGTTCTGCTCGGCCTCGCGGCGGCCGCGGAGAGCGATCTCGACAACCGTCCCTCACACCACGACGCCGAGCCTGATCACGACCACGACGATTTCGACAGTTTCGTCGTGAGCCTGCCGGCCATCTCCGAACCGGCGGCGCTCGCCGAGAAACTGGGCGCCGTCGCACGCGATCACGACGTGTTGCGCGTAAAGGGCTTCGTCGAGGTCGCCGGCAAGCCGATGCGGCTCCTCGTGCAGGGCGTCGGCGCGCGCATCCAGCATCATTTCGATCGCGCCTGGAAGCCGGGAGAGAATCGCGCCAGCCGTCTCGTCGTCATCGGCGAAAAGGGGCTCGACCGCGACGCCATCATCGCCGCGCTGGCCCAGCCGTGACGCGCCATGCATCTTCTCCCGCGCGATCTTCACAGTCTCGATGACGCCGGCGCGACGACGGATCTCGGCCAGTCTCCGGCCGACATTGTTTTCCTTTCCTTCTCGGATTCGGAGCTGCGTCTGGTCGCGCGCCTGCATGATGAAGCGCGCGCGGCGCTACCGAGCCTGCGCTGCGCACAGCTCGCACAGCTGAAGCACCCCTACTCCGTCGATCTCTATCTCGACTCGGTCGCGCGCCATGCGAAGCTCGTCGTGGTGCGCCTGCTCGGCGGCAAGGATTACTGGGCCTATGGCGTCGAGCAGCTCGAGGCGCTCGCGCGGCGCAGAGGCCTCGCGCTCGCGATCGTGCCTGGCGACACGGTCGCCGACATGCGCCTCTCCAATGCGTCGACGCTGGACGACGCGGCGCTCGCGCGCATCTGGCGTTACTTCCAGGATGGCGGGCCGGATAATCTTCGATCCTTTCTCGTCTATGCGTCCACACTCTCCGGGCGCCCCGCCGTCTGGCGCGAGAGCGTCCCCGTCGCGAGCGCCGGCCGCTTCGAGGCCGCTTGCCGCGAGGCGCCCGCGGATGCGCCGCGCGCTGCGATCCTCTTCTACCGCTCGCTCTATCTCGCGGACGATGTCGCGCCGATCGCGGCGCTCGCCGAGGCTTTGCGCGCACGCGGCTTCTGCGTCGAGGCGACCTATGTCGCGAGCCTGAAGGAGCCCGAGAGCGAAGCCTTCGTCGCGCAATCGCTGGATCGCTTCGCGCCCGACGTCATCCTCAACGCCACCGCCTTCTCGGCGCGGCGCGACGGCGGCGGCGTGCTCGACCGCGCCGACGCGCCTGTCTTGCAGGTCGCGCTCGCGACCTCGACGCGCGACGCCTGGACCGCTTCCGCGCGCGGCGCCAATGGGGCCGATCTGGCGATGAATGTCGTGCTGCCGGAAGTCGACGGCCGCATCTTCACCCGCGCCATCTCCTTCAAGGAAATCGCCGCGCGTAGCGCCGCCGAGTTCGACGAGCCGCGCCATGCGCCCGAACCGACGCGCATCGCCTTCGTCGCCGATCTCGCAGCCAACTGGGCGCGGCTGCGCCGCAAGCCCAACGCCGAGAAAAGCCTCGCGCTCGTCCTTTCCGATTATCCCGCGCGTCGCGGACGCGGCGGTTACGCCATCGGGCTGGACGCCGAAGCGAGCGCCAGCGAAATCGTCTCGGCGTTGCAAATTGCGGGTTACAGGCTCGGCGACGCCTCGCTTGCGCGCGCAGGAGACGGGCGCTCGCTCGTCCGCACGCTCGAAGACGGCGCCTGTTGCGTCGATTTCCCGCTCGCCGATTACGGCCGCCTCCACGCGGCCCTGCCCACCGATTTCATCCGGGCCGTGGAGGAGACGTGGGGCGCGGCCGAGGACGATCCGGCGGTCGTAAACGGCGCCTTCCGCTTCTCCTGCGTCACGGCCGGCGCTCTCGTCGTCGCCCTGCAACCGGATCGCGGCGCGCGCGGAGAGCGTTACGAAACCTATCACGACATGCAGCGGGCGCCGCGCCACGCCTATGTCGCCTTCTATCTCTGGCTGCGTCACGTCCGCGAGATCGACGCGCTGATTCACCTCGGCGCGCATGGCACGCTCGAATGGCTGCCGGGCAAATCCGTGATGCTGTCGCAAGGCTGCGCGCCGGAGGCAGTCCTCGGGCCGACGCCGCTCGTCTACCCCTTCATCGTCAACGATCCGGGCGAGGCCGCGCAGGCCAAGCGCCGCACGAGCGCCGTCGTCATCGGCCATCTCACGCCGCCGCTCATGACGGCCGACCTTTACGACAAGGCGCAGACGATCGAGACGCTCCTCGATGAATACGCCTCCGCCGCCGCGCTCGATCCGCGCCGGGCCAAGTTGATCGCGGGAGCCATTCTGGATGAAGCCGAGCGCATCGGGCTCGCTGAGGAATGCGGCGTCACGCGCGAGACCGATCTCGCGGAGACGCTGGCGCGGCTCGACGCCTGGATGTGCGATCTGAAGGAGCTGCGCATCGGCGACGGCTTGCATGTGTTCGGCCGCGCCGACGCCGACCCGGCGCGCAACGCCTGCGCCGCCTCCGAGCGAAAGGCGTTGATCGCGGCGCTCGCGGGCCGTTTCGTGGAGCCCGGCCCCGCCGGCGCGCCCTCGCGCGGCCGCGCCGACGTGATGCCCACCGGCCGCAATCTTTATTGCATCGACCCGCGCCACGCGCCCACGCGGACGGCCTATGAGATCGGCCGCCGCGCCGCGCGCGAGATCATGACCGCCCATGCTCAGACGCACGGCGAATTCCCGCGCGCGATCATGCTCGATCTCTGGGGCAGCGCCACCATTCGCACCGGCGGCGAGGATGTCGCGCAGGCGCTCGCCTTGATGGGCGTCGCGCCGCGCTGGGACGATGCGAGCGCGCGCGTCATCGGGTTCGAAATCCTGCCGCAAGCCCGGCTCGACGTCCCGCGCGTCGATGTGACGCTCCATGTCTCGGGGCTTTTCCGCGACATGTTTCCCGGCCTCATTGCACTCTTCGACGACGCCGTGCGCGCCGTCGCCGCATTGGACGAAGACGCGGACTTCAATCCGCTGAAGGAGGCTTCGGAACTCACCCGCGTCTTCGGCGCGGCGCAGGGAGCCTATGGCCTCGGCGTCGGCGACAAGGTGGTGCGCGGCGAATGGGCTTCGCGCGAGGATCTCGCCCGCGCCTTTCTCGCCTCTGGCGGCCATGCGCTCGACCGCGCGGGCGACAGCGCGCCGGCGCTCGACGCGTTCAGCGCGCAGGTCGCGCGCGCCGACGTTCACGTGCATGTGCAGGACATGGCGGAAGTCGACGTTCTGACCGGCCCCGCCTTCGTCGATTATGAAGGCGGCTTCGCCGCAGCGAACCGGATGCTGGGCGGCGCGGCGGCTCTGGTGCATCTCGACGCGACGCGGCCCGAGACGTTGCGCGCACGGCCATTGAAGGACGAAATCGCGCGCGTGCTGCGCATGCGGCTCTGCAATCCGCGTTGGCTCGAGGGCCAGATGCGCCATGGCCATCGCGGCGGCGCCGAGATCGCCGAGGCGATCGACAATCTCCACGCCTTCGCGGCGACGAGCGGCCTCGTCACCGACGCGCAATACGACCTCGCTTTTAGCGCGACGCTCGGGGACGACGAGGTGCGAGAATTTCTGGCGCGCGAGAATCCCCGCGCCATGGAGGCGATGGCGCGCGCCTTCAACGATGCGCTCGCGCGCGGGCTCTGGCGCACGGGCCGCAACAGCGTGCGCGATCTTCTGGCCGATGTCGGAGGCGTCGATGCCGCACGCGCCTGAGACCGCGCTCCGCCCATCGGGCGCCCCCGAGGTGAAGGGCTGGTGTCCGGGGGCCTTTGCGCCCATGCGGAGCAATGACGGGTTGCTCATGCGCGCCAAGGTCATCGGCTCGCGCATCGGCGCCGCGCAGCTCGCCGCTCTTGCCGCTGTCTCCACGGAATGCGGCAATGGCCTCGTCGATCTGTCGCAGCGGGCGCAATTACAGTTGCGCGGCGTGCGCGAGGACGCGCTCGGCGAGGCGCGCGCGGGCCTCGATAGCGCCGGGCTACTGGCGCGAGACGCGGCGGCCGAGCGCGTGACCAATATCGTCGCCTCGCCGCTCGCCGGCCTCGATGGCGGCGCCTTCGACGCCAATGCCCTCGCCGCCGAACTTGCGCAGGCGGTGCAGGACGAGCCGGAGCTCGGCGCCCTTCCGGCGAAGTTCTTCCTTGCGGTCGACGACGGCGGCGCGCCGACGCTTGGCGATGTGGGCGCGGATATACGTATCGAAGCCGCCGGCGCCAAAAGCGTGGCCCTGAGCCTCGCGGGCTGCGACGATGGCGCGGCCGTCGTCTCTCTTGCGGAAGCCGTTCCGGCCGCGCTCGCCCTTGCGCGCGCCTTTGTAACGCTGCGCGACGGCGCGTTCGAGCTGCGCCGCATGCGCCGCCTCGTGGCCGCGATCGGCGCCGAGGCGGTGATGAGACAGGCTGGACTCGTCACGACGCCTCATGCGCGCGCCACGCAGGCCAGTCCCGCCGTTCTCGGCGCTTTCTCCCAAGGCGTCTGCTATGCCGGCGTCGCCGCGCCGTTCGGCCGCTGGCGTGCGGCGCAGCTTGCGCGTCTCGCGGCGCTCGCCGAGAAGGAGGGGCTCGCCGAAGTGCGGCTCACGCCCTGGCGCGCCTTTCTCATTCCGACCGCGACGCCTGACGCCGCGCAGCGCATCGTCGCGGAGGCGCAAGAACACGATCTCATCGTCTCGGCGAATGATCCCCGCCTCGCCGTCGTGGCCTGCCCCGGCGCGCCGGAATGTCCGCAGGCCCAGGGCGCGACACGGGCGCATCTTGCGCAACTCGCACCGCTCGCGCAAAAGCTTGCGGGGAAAGATGGCGTCGGCCTCCATCTCTCCGGCTGCGCCAAAGGCTGCGCGCGGCCGAGGCGCGCGGCCGTGACGCTTGTTGCGAACAATGGGCTTTTCGATCTGGTCGTGAACGGTCGCGCGAGCGACGCTCCCAGTCTGACCGGGCTCGCCATCGACGCCGCAAAAAGCGCGCTCGCCGCGCGCGCAGAGGAAAACCAATGTCCGACGCTTTGACCTATATTCGCGACGGCGCGGCGATCTATGAACGCTCCTTCGCGATCATTCGCGCCGAAGCCAATCTCGCCCGCTTCACGCCGGAGCAGGAAAAGGTCGCCGTGCGCATGATCCACGCCTGCGGCATGGTCGAGCTCGCCGACGATATAGAATTTTCCGAGACTTTCGTCTCGGAGGCGAAAGCCGCGCTGCGCCGGGGCGCGCCCATTCTCTGCGACGCCAATATGGTCGCGCATGGCGTGACCCGCGCGCGCCTGCCCGCGCAAAATCCCGTGGTCTGCACGCTGGCCGAGCCCACTGTCGCGGCGCTTGCCGCGGAGCTCGGAAATACGCGCAGCGCCGCGGCCATGGAGTTGTGGCGCAACCGGCTCGACGGCGCCGTCGTCGCGATCGGCAATGCGCCGACGGCGCTCTTTCGCCTGCTCGAAATGCTCGACGAGGGCGTCCGCCCCGCGGCCGTGATCGGCATGCCGGTCGGCTTCGTCGGCGCGGCGGAATCGAAGGACGCGCTTGCGGCCGACGGGCGCGCGCCTTACGCGATCGTCAAGGGCCGCAAGGGCGGCAGCGCAATGGCCGCCGCCGCCGTCAATGCGCTCGCGAGCGAGAAAGAATGAACGCGCATCCGGCGACATCGAAGGAGCGCGCCGCCACGCTCGGCGCGTTGATCGGCGTCGGGCTCGGCCCCGGCGACCCGGAGCTCGTGACGGTGAAGGCCGCGCGTCTCATCGGGCAAGCCACGACGCTCGCCTATTTCGCGAAGCGCGGCCGCGCGAGCCACGCCCGCGGCATCGCCGAACGCTACTTCCCGAAAGACTGCGAGGAACTGCCGCTTCTCTATCCGGTCACGACCGAAATCCCCTTCGACGACCCCGCCTATGTGGCTGCGCTCGCGGGCTTCTACGAAGAGAGCGCCGCGCGCATCGGCGCGCTGCTCGAGCGCGGGCAGGATGTGACCTTGCTCTGCGAGGGCGATCCCCTCCTTTACGGCTCCTTCATGCATATGTTCACCCGTCTCGAACGCCGTTTCCGCGTCGAGATCTGCGCAGGCGTTTCCGGCATGTCCGGATGTTTCGCGGCGGCGCGCCAGCCCATGACATGGGGCGACGACATTCTCACCGTTCTGCCCGCGACGCTCGACGAAGACACGCTCGCCGAACGCCTCGCCAAGACCGACGCCGCCGTCGTGATGAAGCTCGGCGGCAACTTCGCGAAGCTGCGCCGCGCCATGCGGCGCGCTGGCGTCATCGATCGCGCCGTCTATGTCGAACGGGGCGCCATGGCGGGCGAGAAGATCATGCCCTTCGCCGAGAAGCACGACGACGTCGCGCCCTATTTCTCCATGGCGCTCGTGCCGGGACAGGGCCGGCGTCCGTGAGCGGCCGACTTTACATCGTGGGCCTCGGTCCCTCTGACGAACGCTTCCTCACAAGCGAAGCGCGCGCGGCGCTTGCCGAAGCGCAGGACATCATCGGCTACGAGCCTTATGTCGCCCGCGTCCCCGTGCGCGAAGGACAGACGCGGCTTGCAAGCGACAATCGCGTCGAACTCGACCGCGCGCGCGAGGCGCTGATCCGCACGCAGGCGGGCCGCATCGTCGCGGTGGTTTCAGGCGGCGATCCCGGCGTCTTCGCCATGGCGGCGGCCGTGTTCGAGGCGGTGGATCATGGGCCGCTCGAATGGCGCGATCTCGACATTCGCGTGTTGCCCGGCGTTTCGGCCATGCAGGCCGCCGCCGCGCGGCTCGGCGCGCCCCTCGGCCATGATTTCTGCGCCATCTCGCTTTCCGATAATCTCAAGCCCTGGGACATCATCGAGAAGCGACTGGAGCACGCCGCGCGCGGCGACTTCGTCATCGCACTTTACAATCCGGCCTCGCGCGCCCGCCCGACGCGCATCGCGGATGCCTTCGCCCTGCTGCGGCGCTTCCTTCCCGGCGAGACCTTCGTCGCCCTCGCGAAATCCGTTGGACGTGAGAAGGAAGACATCCTCTTCACCCGGCTCGACGAGGTCGACCCGACGCAAGTCGACATGTCGACGCTCGTCCTCATCGGCGCGAGCGGCACGAAGCGCATCGCGCGGGAGGGCGCGCGCGACTGGGTCTATAGCTCGCGAAAGGCGCTCTAGAATGGAGAAATGGCTCTCCATCATCGGCATCGGCGAAGGCGGCCTCGAGGCTTTGACGCCCGCCGCGCGCGCGCTCGTCGCCAATGCCACGCTCATCGTCGGCGGCGCGCGGCATCTGTCGCTCATCGGCGACGTGCGCGCCGAAAAGCTTCCCTGGCCCTCGCCGCTCATGGAGGCCATTCCGCGCCTCATGGCCCAACGCGGCCGACCGACTGTCGTGCTCGCCTCGGGCGATCCCTTCTTCTATGGCGTCGGCGAGCTCATCAGCCGGCATGTTCCGGGAGACGAAATCTTCGTCGTTCCCGCGCCTTCGGCGTTCTCGCTCGCCGCCGCGCGGCTCGGCTGGAGCCAGCAGGATTGCGCGCTCGTCTCCCTGCACGGGCGCGCCTTCGAGCGCATCGCGCCGCATCTGCAGCCGCGCGCGCGCATCATGGCGCTCTCCTGGGACGAAACCACGCCCGCGCGCATCGCCGCGCATCTGGCGGCAAACGGCATGGGCGCCTCGCGGCTCATCGTTCTCGAACGGCTCGACGGCCCGCAGGAGCGCATCCGCGAGACGCGCGCCGACGCTTTTTCTCTCGGCGACATTGCGGCGCTCAACACGGTCGCCATCGAGGTCGTCGCCGACGCAAGCGCGCGCATCGTCCCGCGCGCGCCGGGCCTGCCCGACGACTGGTTCGAAAACGACGGCCAGCTGACCAAGCGCGAGATTCGCGCCGTCACGCTTTCCGCGCTCACGCCGCGCAAGGGAGAGACGCTCTGGGACATTGGCGCAGGCTCGGGCTCCGTCTGCATCGAATGGATGCTCTGCGATTCCGCCAATCGCGCCATCGCCATCGAACGCGACGCCCTCCGCGCGACGCGCATCGCGCGCAACGCGCATGCGCTCGGCGTCCCCGATCTCGCGATCGTCACCGGCGCCGCGCCACAGGCGCTGGAGACTTTGCAAACGCCCGACGCCATCTTCATCGGCGGCGGCGCCAACGCCGAGACGCTGAAGGCCGCCTGGCGCGCGCTTCCGTCGTCCGGCCGCCTCGTCGTCAACGCCGTGACGCTCGAAACGCAGACGCTGCTCGCGCAAACCTTCGAGCAAAAAGGCGGCGATCTCATCCATCTGCAAATCGCGCGGGCGCGCCCGGTCGGCCGCTTTCACGCGCTCGATCCCGGCATGGGCGTGCTGCAATGGCGCGTGGTGAAGCCATGAGCGTGCGATACGCCGCCGGTCTCGGCGCGCGCCGGGGCGTCGCCGCCCAACCGATCGTCGATCTCGTGCGCGAAGTCGCATCGCGGCACGGGGCGCCGCTCTCGCGCGTGACACTCTGCACGCTCGAAAGCAAAGCCGACGAAGCGGGGCTGCATGAAGCGGCCCAGACGCTCGGCGTCGGCCTCCTTTTCCTGCCGCTGGAGGCGCTCAAGGCGCGAAGGGGCGCGGCGCCCACCCACTCCCCGCGGGTGCAGGCCATGTTCGGCGTGGGCAGCGTCGCCGAAGCCGCCGCGCTCGTCGGGGCCGGACCCAACAGCCGGTTGCTCGCGCCCCGCGTCGCGACGCCCACCGTCGCCTGCGCGCTGGCCATCGGCGAAGAGGATGAACAATGACCGTCCATTTCATCGGCGCCGGCCCCGGCGCGGCTGATCTCCTGACGCTGCGCGGCCGCGATCTCATCGCGCGCTGCCCGGTGTGTCTCTATGCGGGGTCTCTCGTGCCGGCGGGCGTTCTGGCGCATTGCCCGAAGGGCGCGCGCATCGTCGATACGGCGCCCCTGTCGCTCGACGACATCATCGCGGAAATGACAGCGGCCCATGAAGCCGGCCTCGAGGTGGCGCGGCTGCATTCGGGCGATCTCTCCATCTGGAGCGCCGTCGGCGAACAGACGCGCCGCCTGCGCGCGCTCGGCATTCCCTATACGATGACGCCGGGCGTCCCGGCCTTCGCCGCCGCCGCCGCCACCCTGCAACGCGAGCTGACGTTGCCGGAACTCGCGCAGTCCGTCGTCCTGACGCGCACCTCGGGCCGCGCCTCGGCCATGCCGGCGCGCGAAAAGCTCGCGACCTTTGCGCAATCCGGCGCGACGCTCGCGATTCATCTTTCGATCCATGTGCTCCCGCGCGTCGTCGAGGAGCTCATGCCCTTCTACGGCCCCGAGTGCCCCGTTGCGCTCGTCTATCGCGCCTCTTGGCCCGACGAGAAGATCGTCAGGGGCGCACTCGCAGACATCGAGAGCCGCGCCGCCGAGACGCCCATGGAGCGCACCGCGCTGATCCTCGTCGGTCCCGCCCTTGGCGCTGAGGATTTCCGAGAAAGTGCGCTTTATGACGCGGGCTATGATCGTCGCTTCCGGCCGCGAGGGGAATTGTGACGGCGCCTGGTCTTCTGATTGCCGCCGCCCGCTCCGGCTCGGGCAAGACGACGCTGGCGCTTGGCCTCATGCGGGCGCTGACGCGGCGCGGCCTGCGCGTGAGCGCCGTCAAATGCGGCCCCGATTATATCGATCCCGCCTTTCACGCCGCCGCGACCGGGCGCGACAGCCTCAACCTCGACTCCTGGGCCATGAGCGCCCCGACGATCGGCGCGCTCGCTGAGCTGGCGAGCGCGGGCGCAGACCTCATCGTCGCCGAAGGCGCCATGGGTCTTTTCGACGGCGCCCCGGGCGGCGCGTCGGGCGTGGGCGCGAGCGCGGACATCGCCGCGATGCTGGGTTGGCCGGTTCTGCTCGTGCAGGATGTTTCGGGACAGGCCCAGACGGCCGCAGCCGTCATTCGCGGTCTGGCGTCTCACGACCCCCGGCTGACGATCGCGGGCGTCATCGCCAATCGCATCGGCAGCGCGCGCCACCGGCGATTGGTCGCGGACGGGGTGGCCGCTTTGGGTTTGCCCCTTTTCGGCGCCCTGCCCCGCAACGAGGCGGTCGGCCTGCCGGAGCGTCATCTCGGACTCGTGCAGGCCGGAGAGACCGCACAGCTCCATGAGCGCCTGAATGCGCTTGCCGATTTCGCCGAAGCTCACATCGATCTCGATGCAGTCGCCCAAGCGGCCGCCGTCGCCCCCTCGCTACCTGCGCCGAACTTTTCGATAAAGCCGCCCGCCCAACGAATCGCCATCGCCCGAGATGAAGCATTTTCGTTCTTTTATCCTCATCTTGCCCGCGGTTGGCGGGCTGCCGGAGCCGAGCTCTTCCCTTTCTCGCCGCTAGCCGACGAAGCGCCTCCCCAGCACTGTGAGCTGTGCTGGCTACCCGGCGGCTATCCCGAGTTGCATGCGGGGCGTCTCGCGCAGGCCTCGACCTTCCTCGCTGGCCTGCGCGATTTCGCTCGAACGCGTCCCGTTCACGGTGAATGTGGAGGTTTCATGGTTCTCGGCCGCACGCTCGTCGACGCGACCGGCGACGCGCATCCAATGGCCGGGCTGCTCGATCTCGAAACCAGTTTCGCGACACGCAAACTTCATCTCGGCTACCGCATTGCGCGCCTCCCTGCCGACCATTGCCTCGGGCCGAAAGGTAAAATCATACGCGGACACGAATTTCACTACGCCTCGGTCGTCAGACAATCAGGCGAACCGTTCGTTATGGCCAGAGACGCCTATAGCGACAGCGAAATGCGCGAGGGCCTCCGACAGGAGCACGTTTCCGGCTCTTTCTTCCATGTGATCGGCTGATGCTCCCTGAGCAAAAAAAGGGGCCGCCGGAGGTCCAGCGGCCCAAGTCAAGGGAGGAAACGCCCAAGGAGGGCTACGAAGCGAGATCAATCTCGCTGCGTGTTTCTTTTGTAATGCTGCAATGCACAAGTGTCAAGAGGATTTTTGCTGCATCGCAACCACACACAGGTCGCGCCGTCTATTTTGGATTTTTTGCTAATTTTTGAAGTCCTTGGATGCGGGGGCAGGATTTGAACCTGCGACCTTCAGG
>RXIY01000012.1 GCA_003963405.1 Hyphomicrobiales bacterium | reverse complement strand
CATCTGACCTCCGTCAAGGACCCAAAGGGGCTGACGACGACCTATGCATGGGACGCTCTCGACAACAATACGAGCGTCACCAGCCCCGATGCCGGGAAAACGACGCGCACCTTCGACGCGGCCGGCAATGTCCTGACTTCGACCGACGCGCGCGGGAAAGCGACGACTTATGCCTATGACGCGCTCAACAGGAAAATCAGTGAGACGCGCGCGGGCGGACCAAACGTCCAATTCCAATATGATCAGGGAACCAATGGAATCGGCCGGCTGACGAAAATCACGGACGGGACGGGCTCGACCGCCTATAGTTATGATGCGAATGGCCGCATCATCCAGAAGCTGCAGACCATCGGAACGCTGAGCTGGAAGACGAGCTACGCCTATGACGCCGGCGGCCGTGTGGCGAGCGTGACCTATCCGTCGGGGACAGTCATTGCCTTTGGCTATGACGCGGCCGGACGCGTCGTCAGCGCGAAGGCTGGAGCCCAGAACCTTTTCACCGGGGCGACCTATGCGCCTTTTGGGGGCGTGGTCGGTTGGCTTCAGGGCAACGGCAACGCCTATACGCGCACGATCGACCAGAACAACCGCGTCACCGGCTTTAGCGTGCCGGGACGCAGCGTGACGCTAACCTATGACGCGGGCGACCGGATCACGGGGACGGCGGTCAACGCCGGCGCGGCGAAGGCCTATGCTTACGACGCTCTGGCGCGGCTAACGAGCTTCACGGCGGGAACGATCGGCCAGACCTATACCTACGACGCCGAGGGCAACCGCCTGACGGCGGCGCTGAAGAACGGGATTACGGCCAGCAATTTCACCTATGCGTTCCCCTCCACCAGCAATCGGCTGGCCAGCGTCGGCGGGGCTGCGACGGAGACGTTCACCTACGACGCTTCCGGAAACACGTTGACGGACGCGCCGTCGTATGCGTTCACCTATGACGACCGCGGAAGGCTGGTCAGTTCGAAGATCGGCGCCATCATCAAGACCTATGGCGTGAACGGCCTCGGCCAGCGAGTTTCGAAAACTGACGCGGCTACGCCGTCGACGAACATCTATTTCGTCTACGACGAAGCGGAGCATCTGATCGGCGAATATAATTCGACCGGTGCCCGCATCGAGGAAACAGTCTGGCTGGGCGATCTTCCAGTCGCGACAATTCAGGCGAGCGGGTTTTTCTTCGTCGCCCCCGACCATCTCGGCGCGCCCTATCAGATCACCAATGCCTCCAAGGCGCAGGTCTGGCTATGGGATCACGACCCCTTCGGGACCGACGCGCCGACAGGGTCGCTGGTTTATAACCTTCGGTTGCCGGGGCAGTATTACGACTCGGAAACGAGGCTCAATTATAACTATTATCGCGCTTACAATCCGAAGCTTGGGAGGTACTCCCAAAGCGATCCAATCGGGTTGGTGGGAGGCATAAATACTTATACCTATGTCGAAGGGAATCCGCTTAGTCGTTTTGATACGGCAGGTCTTTCGGACGGTATCATTACAGTCGCCCCCCCTCCGACGCCGACTCCAACTCCTCCACCTACCCCATCGTCTAATGCGCCACAATCAGCGGATCCGCTCACGCAATGCGGTAAAGATAACCCTACGGGCCCGCCCGAAAGGGCACCTCCGACCATGGGAAACCAAACGCCCTTCGCAAGGCCGAATCCCCCATTTCCCGGAGATGGCCCTTACGGACAACCCTTCCCAAACGTGCCGATAGAGGATGCCCCAATAATTACAGACTCGGGGATGGCAGGAAATCCATATCCTTCAGCCCAAGGTCCTCTCGGGGGCAGAGCAACCGCAACGCAACCCATCGGTCTCAGGATTCCCCTGCCCTATCCCGGGACGTTCAATCCGATGCATAAATAAAACTACAGGAATCCTTGGAGCTGTTATGCCCTCTGGAGAAGTCTAGGAGGCACTTTTTGAGGGTGATGCGGGCAAAGGCTACGACGTGGAAGCCCCTGCCTTTTTTCTCGCTCGCGCCGCGACGTGATAACTGCTGTGGACTCAAACCCCGCCGACGCGCTGTGGCACTACAATACGTTTCGGCGCTCAAGGTAAGTCAGAGCTGACTCCGGGAATTCGGACAGTAGCATGAGTGGATTTTCTGCCTGACGGCGGCGAGGATTCTCGCCGCGAATCAGGAGCATTCGATGACTAAGAGGAGCCGCCGGACGCATTCTCCGGCGTTTAAGGCTAAAGTGGCTTTGGCTGCGATCAAGGGCGAGAAGACGCTGGCCGATCTGGCGCAGCAGTTCGACGTCCATCCGAACCAGATCACAACCTGGAAGAGTCAGCTTCTGGAAGGCGCGGCGGGCGTGTTCGGGCAGGAGAAGGCAGAGCCTAAAGAATCCCCCGTCGATCTGAAGGCGCTTCACGCCAAGATCGGCGAGCTGACCCTGGCCAATGATTTTTTAGAGGGCGCGCTCAGCAAAGCCGGCCTGCTGAGCGCAAAGCGATGATCGATCGCAACCACGCCTTCCCGATCAAAGGCCAAGCAAAGATGCTCGGCCTTTCAAGAAGCACGGTTTATTACAAGCCTCGGCCGGTCTCGGCCGAGGATCTGAAGCTGATGCGGCGGCTCGACGAGCTGCATCTCGATCACCCCTTCGCAGGGGCGCGGATGCTGCGCGATCTGTTGCGGCACGAGGGCGTCGTCATCGGTCGGCGGCATGTGGCGACGCTGATGAAGCGGATGGGGATTGAGGCGATCTACCGGCGGCCCAATACGAGCAAGCCGGCGCCCGGCCACAAGATCTATCCGTATCTTCTGCGCGGCGTGAAGATCAACCGGCCGGATCATGTCTGGGCGATGGACATCAGCTACATCCCCATGCGGCGAGGCTTCGTCTATCTCGCAGCGGTCGTCGACGTGGCGAGCCGCCGCGTTCTTTCGCATCGCGTGTCGATCACGATGGAAGCGGCGTTCTGCGTTGAGGCGCTCGAAGAGGCGCTGGCGAAGCACGGCAAGCCTGAGATTTTCAACACAGATCAGGGGAGCCAGTTCACCAGCCTGGACTTCACGGGCGTGCTGCTGGATGCGAAGGTCTCGATCAGCATGGACGGCAAGGGCGCTTGGCGCGACAATGTCTTCGTCGAGCGGCTTTGGCGCACCGTCAAATACGAAGAGGTCTATCTGCGCGCCTATGATAGCGTCTGTGAGGCGCGCGCGTCGATCGGCCGGTATCTGGCGTTCTACAACGAGCGGCGCGCGCACTCGTCGCTTGACGGCCGCACGCCCGACGAGGCCTACTTCGGCAGACAGGAAACGGCGATGGCCGCATGACTGTCGCCTTCGATTTTGCCCCAGCTTGGGTCGGGCTACGCCCTCCCGACGCCGCGGCAAAATCAAAAATGCCCCGCGTTCAGCAAACCCCGGCAGAGATCCACTTAAAATCCGCGGGGAGCTGTCCAGACAACCGGAGCCAGCTCTGTCCGCCGGCGCGCTTGCAGCCCATCCTCGCCGGCGTAAGTCTTGGGGTTGCAGAGATTGCCAAGCTTCTGCCTTTTCAGGTCCTCGTCGGCTGCCGCCAGCGGGGCCTTCGTTTTTCGTCTCATTGTTCCTCTTAGATCCTACTCCTAATGCGCACTGCGGAGACACGGCGTAAAATTCAAATCCGGCTCAATGCTAGGGCCTCGTGAATGTTTTCAACGGCGACCGTCTCGCCGTCGCGCTTCGCGACAAGGAGGTCGCGGGGATCTGCGAGACGCGCGACGACGATTTTCCGCGCAACCTCTGCGATCGGATCATGAGCCCTGCAAATTACATGCGGGCCATCGAGCGCAATCCAGAGACCTTCCGACGTCTGCCGCCGTCAACGCGCATTGTGAAGCGAAAAGCGATCTGATGGGTCAAGAATTGAACCTCTGCGCTGATGACCGTTTTCACGTCGTCCGACCAGGAGATATTGCGTCGGATCGATCAGCACGATGTCCCCGACGCTGCCGAGCGCGGAAGCCTGCTCGATCTCGCAAACCATAGCCCCCTTCAGCCTCGGGAAACGCTGGCCGGCAGAAGGCGGCGCATAGACGCCCAAAAGAGGCGCCCGCGTCGATCTGCGCCATGGCGTCTTCGTTCATGAGCCAGACTGCATTTTTGCGCGAGGGCGCGGAAAGGCGTCTCCACATGGAGTCTACGTTGGCCTTTGTGATCGTGCCCGCCGCTTGTCCGCTTTCCTTCGGGATCGTGATAAGCGCCGGAGACGCCAGCCCCCCAACGGGGTCGCCGTCCCAAGGCCCGAGAAAATCGCGGCGTCGAGTTTGAAGCCAAACTCAGATGCGAGCGCACGTGTCAGATGGTTTTCGAGCAGCGCCACCTCCTCCAGCAATTCGCCGGAGGTGTAGACGACGGCGATAAGCTTTTTTGCGCTCAGTTGGATCTGGCGCTTGAGGGCCGGCGCCAGGCGGCGAAGCCGCGCGATGATGGCGAGGGGGTCGCTCATTTCCCGCGCGCCGCTAGAAATTCGAGATAGCGTCGGCGCCCGGCTTCTCGTCGCGCTTCCTTCTCTGCAAGCATGGCCGAGAGGTAGGGCTCGGTTCTCCGGATGGCTTGCGGCTCGCCGGGGGCGCGGACCTGCAACACGCTATTGTGTCGCCGGCTATCGGCCCAGCGGAAGGAGTCGATTCCCGCGGCCAGCGCGCGGGCCTTGACGCCGTCGACACGCGCCGCGCGACGTTGGTCTCGGGCCTGCTCCGCGGGCTCCAGCAAGCGACGCTCCGCGAGCATCCGCGCTTCAGGTGAGTGCGAGATGTTGTGTAGGAACGCGAGGAGCTCCCCGGTCGCGGTCATGCCGAAAACGCGCCGGATCTCGGGAATCACAACGCGCTCAATTCTGGCCTCAGGTTGGAATGCGAAAAGCCGGACACCGCGGAACTCGCCGATCGCGGGAAAGAGGTCGTCCCCATCGTCGTCGACGGTCGAAGGCGGCGGCTCAAGCATCGGCCGCCCCCCGACGATACCATTGGATTTCGTGCTTCTCAGGCTGAGCCTCAGCCTCCTCGGGCACACCGTCGCCGCCGAGGAGCGTCCGCAGGACTTGGCCTCGGACATGCGGCGGTGTGTCGGGATCGACGGCCAAGCGGCCGAGCAGGCGCCGCACGTCGCCCTTGCTCAGCTCAGGGGAGTTCTCGATCAGGTTCTTTAGCTGCTGCGCTTTCGTCGGACGGCCGCCGCGGTTGACGGGCGCCTTCGGCGCTTGGCTCTCCGTTTTATGACCATATTCCTAAAACCGATCAAAAATGAACCCCGTTTTGACAAATATACAAGGCTCAAATTCCTTTAATTAGGTCATTTTTCCTAGTCGGGCGCGCGATTCTCTGGATGAGACCTTGGCCGGTGATGCCGCCAATTGTTTTTGCAGGACGTAAACCCCCACCCTCCGCAGGGCGAGGGTCGAATTGTCAAGGCAATGATCTAGGGGCTGCAAGGCAAGCCGGTTGAGTGGCCGCGGGGATCAAAGCTTACAAGATGCAGCCACTCTCGCTCTTGGCGAACGGGTCAGCGCCCGGCGCGCTTGGGGAGTTAAGGCTTACGTGACGGTAGGAATGAAGGATGCCCACCGTCCTGGGGATCTAGCTTCCTATATGGACATGCTACGGCGGAAGGTTGCACGCACACATAAACGTAAGTGTTTGGTTCGCCAGGGCCAGCACTGTCAAACCATTTAAACACACTCCCCCATGCCGTGTCCTCTCGAACCACTCCGTTCCAAACGTCGTGCCACTCCCTCACGTCGCGATCTGACACGTGTGTCACGACAAGAGTTCCAAGAGTGTTTGGAATGCTTGTTATGTAATATGGGCCCTTAGCATTATACGTCCCGAAGCTTGCAAACTTGAACATTGTAAGTGGGTTCGCGCTTCCACTGGCGCATATCATAATCCAGCTCACCTCAGATCTGGCCCGAAAGTAATAAAAGGTGGCTTTGCCACCGCTCGGGACATTTATGGTCAAATCCACCCCTCCGAACTGCGGAGGGGTGTAATTTGGCAGAGGCTGGGGATAGTTCTGGCAACTCAAAGGCTCTCCGGGGTCCCAAGCCATCGCCGACCCAAGAGGACAGAAAAACGTAACCAAGACCAAGACGGGAAAAATCAGTCGTCTCATAACTTACCCAATGCGCAGGTATCTGAGGGCGTTTCAGAGAGGCCTACGGCCGCTCGTTGCTCGAGGGCCTGGACCGCATCCGGTCTTGTGTGGCGGCATAATGCGCCATAGCGCAGGTCGCCATCACGGCCTGAGAGAAACGCTATAGGTGGCATTAGGAGACAATCCGCCGTAGCCGCCGTTCCAGTTGGAGGTGACGACGAGAGAGGTCTGGCCGTTGGCGCAAAACGATCTGCTTTCCGCGAAACCGCTCCACGTCGCGGTAGAGCCGGCAGGAAGCAGTTTCATTGTGACGGTAGGCGTGGCGACGCCGATCCCGGACTGTTGAGGCGGCGGCGTCGCCGGCGACCACACGGTCGCGCAAACATTTAAAACCACCGCGGAACTCCACACAGTCGTCGCAACGTTCTTACCATAGACGGCACCGTTCGCGATCGTCGTTGGGGTTGGAATAACAAAAGGGAGCGTCGTCGCGGTCTGAGCTAGGGATCCAGTGGCGGCGTAGGGAAAAAGCGCGAACGCAAGCCATGCTTTATGTAACTTCATCGAAGCCTCGCAATCTGCATTCACAAATCGAATTTCTTATTCATGCCGAGTTTAAAATCGGGCGTGCCGTTGTCAAGAATCCATAGTGCAAAGTTGTCGGGTAGCCCGCGCCGGTCATGGCCGCCGGGGCGAAACGTGAGGAACGCAAATGCACATGGCTACAAATCTAACCGGAAAGCGGCAATCTATAGAAAGTTCCTATCAAGCGGCTGCGTGACATAGAAAAATCCTATGGTTGCGTGACAGGCTGCGTGACACGCGTGACACTTTGCGTAAGTATCTGTCTTTGTTGTGTTTTCTCTGCGTGACACGCGTGACAAGCCCACTTGCGTCGCGTGACGTGACACACACCCCTAAGGGTGTGTCACATGTCACGCAGCGGCTGACTCGCAGAAAGTCCTCCAGATCAGATCCTCGCTTTGATCAAAGCAGCCGGAGTCGACCAAAACCCGTTGCGCTCGGCTGAACGCCTGCCGGCTACCCGCAGTTATTTTCCCTTTATCGTCCAGTTCAAGATATTTCCCGCGCATCGCTTCCCTTATGGCTTTGACAGACACACGGCGACCCAGAACACCGTCCTCGTCCGTCGTTTCTTCGACGGACGCGGCGAGCCGGTCATAAGTGAGTGCGAAGCCCTTCGTCGCCCTCTCTTGCTTCGTCCCCTTCGCCTCCGGCTCTGGTTTCCCTGCCCGAACGATCCGAGCTGCTCCGAACGGTTTTCCGTCAGCGTCATGGCCGAGCTGCACGTGCTCTAGGTCGAAGTGGTGCGTCTCGCCTTCTTCTCCGTCGCGGCTCTTGACCAAGACGATGCGGCGCCTTGTGCACTCCCCTTCGAGCTCTTTGCGCTCCCCGAGCGCGGCGATAACGCTCTCAGCCGCAGCGCGGATGGCAGAGCTGCCTCGAATGCCCGCCTCTTGGCTCTTGCCATAGTGCGCCAGCACAAGGGTCGCCGCGCCTATGCCGGTTCCTAGCGACGCCGCCGCCTTGCAAACCGCATTCATCTCCGCCGCGCTATTCTCGTCTTTCATGCTGAAGCAAGCGCCCAGCGTGTCGATTACGATGAGTCCGACGCGAACGCCGAATGTCTCCTTGATCCGCTTCGCAACGGCCGCGAGCCGCTTGGCGAATTGCTTCCTCTCCGTCTTACTCGATAGATCAGGAACGTCTCTAACGAGCGCAAACGGCAGCTTTTCATCGCTCACCTCTCGCGCCTTAATAGCAGCGGCAAAACGCGTCGAAATGGTCGCTGCGCCCTCCCCGGCGATATAGATAACGCCGACTAGTTCCTCGGCCTTCATCACAAAGAATGCGTCGCCCAACACCGCAGCGGCGCTAAGATCGACCGCAAGAAAGCTTTTGGCGGCTCCGCTCTGCCCACCGAGAAATGTCAGGCCATGCGCCGGCAGAATGCGTTCGATAAGCATAGGCGTCGGCTCAGGCGGCGCGTCGCCGTGAAACCAAACGCCTTTTAATGCGTCTTCCTCCGTTTCGTCGCCTTGGCAAAAAGGATCGCTTTCTTCCGCTTCCCCTGCTTCATAGGACGCTTGGTCTTCGTCTTCTTCGTGGCTATCTTTTCCGCCGAATCGCTCTTGGTTGTAGGCGGCTAATTCCGTGACCAAATCCCAATCAATCGGGGCGTTCTCGAAAATCGCTTTAAGGTGATCGACCTTTTCACGGTGAAGCGCGTTCTCAACGTCTTCAGGCGGCAGTAGGTCATAGCTTGTGAATCCGTGCGCATAGGAAGTGGCATAGAGGCGCCTGGTATTTTCGTTGCGATCAATGCGCGCCTTGCACCTGCCGTATTCGGGCTCCCACGGGTCGGCGAGCGTCTTTCCGATATACTTCTTCGGCTCCGCATAAACCTCCGCCACGGTGACCGAGCCGAGTTCCTTGTCATCAAACTCCAGGACCATGTCAGACGGCAGTTCGTTTTCATCCCGCTGCTCTGCGCGCCGCTGCGCCTCTTTGCGGCTGACGCCTTTGCGCACCATATCGTCTGCAAGGCGCTTGTTCGCGTTCTGGCGCGCCTTGGCGGCGTCCTCGGTGCGCTCTGCGCGCAACCCCTCCATTAACTCGTTGAACCGCCGCTGCTCGTCAGCGTCCAAGTCGCGAAAAACTGCGCGCGTGTCGAGCAGCTCGCCGTTATAGATCGTGCATTCCCGCGCCTCCTGATCCTGTTTGAGAGGCGTGATCAGGACGGCGTTCCCCTCGAAACAAAGGCGCTCTGGAGAGCCGACTAGGCTGTCCGCGATCGAGCGGGTGTGCAGGCGGCCGTCCTTCGACACAAGGCACCAACCATACCCCGCCAAGATGAGCCGTTGGTGGGCGGCAGCCAGCGCGCGGGAGATGTCCTGCGCGTCCGTCACCGCAAGGTGCATGTGCTGCCCATTGCTGCCCTTGTATGCCTCCCCGGTGTCGCCGTTGTAGATGCCGGAGCTCGTCGACGCCCGGACGATCAGGGCGGCGTTATCCATAGCCGGGAAGACGTTAATCAGCGCCCCTAGGAAGCCGCCACGGCTTGCGAGGCGGTTAGCGACGCGGGCAGGCATTTGGTTCGTGTCGAAATCGAGCAGCATCGAACCGGGACCGGATTCGAAGGTGAAAAACGCCTTCGTCCGCGCGATGGCGTCTGGATGCTTCGATAAAACCTTGTCGGTGACGACCTTCCGCAGCTCGCCGAGTTTCGGGCGCTTGCTCGCGATGACAAGGCCAAGGGCGAGGGCCTGCGATGGGCGGCAGCCTTCTATGACATCGGAAAGGGCCTCTATGCCTGTCACCTCAAGGTGTTCGACTGTGCCGGCGGACATCTCGGCGGCCGCCGTAGATTTGAGCTGCCCGTTCTCTAATGTGATTGTCTTCGATAGCGGCCTGTCATTGGCGTTGGTCAAGCGCGACAAGCGAAAGACAGCGCTGTTGCCGTCCACTTTATCATGTGGCATTAACTTTACCGCAAATTCGAGCCGAGAATAGAAGGGCGCGCCGCTCAGAACGGTCGCGCCCTTCGACGTTTCAGGTCGCGTTGAACACGACGGGAATCCAGACTGGTTTCTTGTATGGCGGACGTGACGACACGACCGGCAGGCTGGGAACTTTACCGTCGATCAGGTAGTTCAGCGGCTCCGTCAGTTCGTAGCGAATGCGCTCCGCTTTGATGAGCCGGATGATTGCATCCACAGCCGGCTTAGAGATGCCAACCGAGGACCGCGTTCTCATCTCTTTCGATACAATAATCGCCTTGGAAGCCTTCGAGCCGAGACAATTCTGCGAAGGACACATCTCCCTTTTCGGCGATCATGTCGAAGATCGCCTCTTCCATATCGGTCGTCATCGCGCCGCCTCCGTGTTCGAGAACACGAGCGAGGCAAGCAACCCAGCCGCACGGGGAGGCAGGGCGTAACGGCGCGCGAGGTGCGCGACGCGCATTGCATGGAGAGACGAGGTGGTGGTATTCTCTGGAGTGTCGAAGCTCGCCAGCAAACGACATTCCGGAGCCCGGCCCGCCCCACGCGCGGCCGGGTTCAATTTTTTCGGGGTCATGGCGTCAGGCGGCCTCCTCGACGCCGAGCATCCGGCGCAGCGGCGCCGTTGGAACCTCGATGCGACGGGGACCAAGCTTGAGCGAGGGTATGTCTCCCCGCTTAACAGCCTCGTAACCTCCATTTTTGCTCAGATTCAAAGCTTTAGCGGCAATCGGAACCGGCACAGTCAACTTGGACATGATCGCCTTGCGGATCTCTTCATCAGTCATTGAAACCTCTCGCGTTACATATGGCCACCCGATTAAACGCACTCGTATTTACTCGCATGTATTCAGATAGGACCAGAAGCGAGGGGTTGTCAAGTTTTTACGCACGCATTATCGTATGCGAAAAATGTAGCGAAGGACTTGGCGCGATGGAACAGGAAAAACCCAAGGCGAAGCGCGGGCGCCCGGCGCTACCGGCCGAGGAAGTTAAGCGGACAAACTTGACCTTCCGCACACGCGGCGGGCTGCGCGATCAGCTTGAAGAGGCAGCTAAAGAATCAGGGCGTTCGATCAGCGAGGAGGCGGAGCAACGCATCATTGCGTCATTCGATCGCGTGGACGAAATCTTTGGCTCCCGCGCCCTTTACGGGATCATGCAGACGGTGGCCGCCGCCATGAAGGCCACGGGCGAAACCGCGATGGCGCGAAATTTCAAAATGGACGCCACCAACTGGCTCGATGATCCCTATTCCTATGATCAAGCGGTGAAGGCAGCCCATAAAATCCTTGAAGCTTTCCGGCCAGAGGGGGAAATCAAGCCGCCTGCGCGAATGCGTTTCATCGATGCCGATGGCAAAGACGACACAGCCATGGGGGAACGGTTGAATGCGAACATTGGAGAGGGATTTGCGGCAGGGGTTCTCGATGAGATTTCGTCTTCGGAACCAAGGTCCACTGTTGCTGTGGAAAGAGCGCCTCGCCTGAAACGTGAACTTTCGTCGTCTCTTCTCAATCGCCTTACCAAGAAAGAAGGCATGGCGTGAAAGGGCATATCCGCGAACGCTCGCCCGGCAAGTGGGCCATCGTCCTGGATATAGTCGATCCAGAGACGGGCAAGCGCCGCCGCAAATGGCACACGTTTCACGGCACAAAGCGCCAAGCGCAAATCGAATGCTCTCGGCTTGTAACGGAAATGGCGAACGGCTCATATCAAGAGCCGTCGAAAATGACTCTGGCCGAATTTCTCGAAAAGTGGCTGGAGGCGCAGCGTTCGCAGGTCGCGCCAAGGACGTTCGAGCGGTATGAGGAGATAGCCCGAAAAAACATCGTCCCGCTTCTCGGCGAATCACTTTTGACAAAGCTGCGCCCCGAGACGATCGCCGGCGCTTATTCCAAAGCCCTTAAATCCGGCCGGCGTGACGGAACCGGTGGCCTGGCGCCTCGGACCGTGAAGCATATCCACAGGATTCTCAGGCAAGCGCTTGCACAGGCGGTTGTGTGGAACTTGCTTTCGCGAAACCCGGCCGATCTCGTTAACCCGCCCAAGGTCGAGCGCAAAACTATGGCGGCGCTAGATCCTGCTCAGACGGCGGAGATGCTAGCGCATTTCCGTCGGACGCGCATGTTCGTCCCTGTCCTGCTCGCCGTCATGTGCGGGCTTCGCCGCGGCGAGATCGCCGCTCTCAAATGGAAGGCGGTCGATCTCGATAGTGGGCAGCTTTCCGTTTACGAGAGCATCGAGCAAACGCGCAGCGGCGTCTGCACGAAGGAAACCAAGAGCGGCCGGGCGCGGACAGTGGCCATGCCCTCCATCGTCATCGAGGAACTGCACCAGCATAAGCGTAGGCAGGCAGAGGAGCTATTGCGCCTCGGCCATCGCGGCATTGACCAGACGCCCGTTGTGACGCGGGAGAACGGCGGGCCCTTGCAACCAAACAGCCTCACCCATGAGTTCGTTCGAATCCTAGCCCTCTCCCCTGCCCTGCCACGAATCAGGTTCCACGATTTACGCCTCAGCCATGCGACCCACCTCCTCGCGACGGGCGTGCACCCGAAGGTGGCCCAGGAGCGCATCGGTCATTCGACCGTTGGCGTGACCTTGGACCTTTATTCACATGTCATGCCGGGGATGCAGGAAGACGCGGCGGCGCGGGTTGACGCCGCAATCAGATCGGCTCTAGACACGCAAGAGCCGATCGGTAGCAAAAGCGGTAGCACACGGCCTTCTCGGGAGTAGCCAAAAAAGCCGTTTTTCAAAGACTATCAAAGGCTTGGAAGGGTGGCCGAGTGGTTTAAGGCAGCGGTCTTGAAAACCGCCGTGGGGGCAACTCCACCGTGGGTTCGAATCCCACCTCTTCCGCCATACCTATCCAAACAGACCTATGATTTACAACGCATTTCGAATGGTGATGCCGAGCTGAACCTGCTTATCCGTTCTGCCGGCGTGGGAGGGAGGCTCAGGGGGCTCTTGCGGGGGGCTCGTAGCCTGGGAGAACCGTTCAAGGTTTTGCGGCGGGCGACGACCTGAGAAGGTTCGTCAAGGCATCGATATCGATCGGCTTGACGAAGAAGTGGTTGAAGCCAGCTTTGAGCGCACGCTCGCGAACGTCCTTCTGACCCCAACCGCTGAGGGCGGCGAGCGTTATGTCCCTCCCCTCCGGCAGCTTCCTGATCTCGCTTGCGAGCTTGTAGCCGTCCATGCCCGCCATCCCGATGTCCATGATCATCAGGTCCGGGGTGAACTCGGTTATGGCGGCAAGAGCCGAAGGCCCGTTGAAGACCGTTCTCGTCTCTCCGCCGATCGACTGGACGAGCATCGCGAGGCTATCAGCGACATCCTTTTGATCATCGACGATCAACACCCGCCGCGAGGTCGCGGCCGGGAGAGACCCGGTCTTGACCTGAGTTGCACCGGGCGCCTCCTTGTCGGAGAGTGGAAGTACAACACGAAATTCACTGCCTTTTCCACCGCCATCGCTGAAGACTTCGATATGCCCGCCGTGGAGATCAACGAGACCGCGAGCGAGCGCAAGCCCGACACCGATTCCGCCTTGCCCCTCGCCGGATGGCCTGTCACCCTGATTGAAGAGCTCGAAGGCATGGGTGAGATTGTCAGGTGTAAAGCCGATTCCGTTGTCGCGCACGCTGACGATCGCTTCATCGCCGTCACGCCGGGCCGAGATGTCGATGCGGCCCTCAGCCTGCGTGTATTTCGAGGCGTTGTTGAGCAGATTGGCGAAGACTTGGGATAGGCGCACAAGATCGCCGTCCACGACAAGCTGCGCGTCTGGTAACGCAACCTTGATTTCCTGCCGCTTCGCCTCGAACAGCGGCGCGGTGGTCTCAAGGGCTTGACGGATGGCGTCCTTGAGTTCCACAGGCTTGCGTCGCAACTCTATCTTGCCGCGCGTGATACGCGCAACATCGAGCAAATCATCGACAAGACGAACGAGGTGCGACTCCTGTCGTTCGATGAGACTGTGCAAACGCGCGACTTCCTGAGCCGGCAGGTTGGCTCGTTTCAGCACTTCGAGGGCGTTGTGGATCGGCGTCAAGGGATTGCGCAGCTCATGGGCGAGCATGGCGAGAAACTCATCCTTGCGGCGGTCTGCTTCTCGCAAGGCTTGCTGCAGCGAATAAACACTGATCGCGTCAGCGGCCTGCCGCGCGCAAATGTCGACGAGCCGTAATTCGTGAGGGGAAAACTGGTGGGGCTCACAAAAGTGTACGGCGAGCATGCCGACCAACCCGCCGGAACTGGCGCACAGCGGCGCGGATATGACCGCCCGATAACCCGCCACCCTGGCCTCATCGAGGTTCGGCGCGAAGAGGGGCTCTTTCTCGACGTCTTCGAATACGACCCGCTCGCATTTGGCGAGAGCAATGCCGCAAGCCGTGCCCGAGGAAGCGCCGACGCTCGCGAAATTGTCGAGAAAACGTTTTTGAAATCCGCGATGCGCAACAATTCTCAAGACTTTGGCGGCGCCGTCGTAAAGCTGTATGTAGCCAAAATTCGCGCCGATCAATTCGATGATCGCGTCAAGGATGGTCCCAAGCGGTTCCTCGAGCTGGTCAGCGACCATGACTTTTGTGCTCAGCTCCTGTAGCCGGGCCATTGCGCGCAACTCAGCCGCCAGTCGCTCTTCGGCGAGCTTGAGCTTGGTGATGTCAGCAAACGTGACGACGACGCCATCGATCTGTTCTTCCAGCGTCCGATAGAGCCGCACCTGCATCGACACCCAACGGCCGTCGGATGTCTTGATGTCCCTGTCTATCGGCTTCAGACTCTCGAGGACGCTGGTGACATCCTGCTCGAGGCCGTCGTAAACGAGCCGGTGGCTGAAGTCGGAAATTATTCGACCAATATCAGATTGGCTGATGTTGAAATAGGCGTGCACACGCGGCGTGAAAAATTTGATCTTCAAATCGGAGTCGAGGAACAGCGTGCCAATCTCCGTGGCGGCCACGAGATTCTCTAGGTCGTTATGGGCCGTCGAAATCGCCTCCAGCTTGCTTTTAAGCTCGCCGTTGACCGTTTGCAGCTCTTCATTGATAGATTGCAGCTCCTCTTTGCTCGTCTCCAGCTCCTCGGCCGTGGACCGATATTCTTCATTTATGGATTGCAGCTCCTCATTCGCGGCCCGCAAGTCCTGGGTCGCCTGCTCATACTCTCTCCGGCCGGCGCTGAGCCGATCTTGCGCTGCAGTAAGCTCCTGACGAAGGCGCTTGATTTCACCCCGGTTACCGTTCTCCGCCTCGGGCAAATCTTCAATGGGCGAAGCCTTGCCGAGGTCCATGAAAAAAACCAGGGCTTGGCCCGTCAGCGTTTGATCGCCGTCCCTCGAGGGCGCCACATGGATCGCGACAAGATGAGCGTCGCCGTTGAAAGCGACAGAAATGGGCACGCTCAGCGAGGCCTCGCCCTTTTCGAGCGCGCGCTGTAGCGCAAGTTTCAGGTCGACGCGAAGCTCCGGACGCACTTGAGCTGGCAACTCCGCGCTGAATGGCCCCTCCAGAGGCCTGAAGAAACGGCCGGCGTTTGCGGAGATATGGAGTATCTTGAAGGAGCCGTCGACTAGAACGCTCGGCGGCGCGCTCCGCTCCAGCGCCGCGCCGTGCGCATGCCCGACAGTGATCGCCTGCTCGACATGGCCAGTCTGTAGCGGGCGATACTCGGTCGAGCGAAAATCCGAGGTGAGCTGCGGCAGGATCGGAGCAACTTTGTCCGGCGCGCCGGCGGCGAGGTATATCCGGGCGTCACGATCCACCGGCCTGAACTGCTCGTGCGTGGCGTCGATCGTCTCGGCCGAACCCAGGAAAACATAACCGTTCGGCTTCAACGCATAGTGGAAAAGGCCGTACAGCTGACGCTGAAGTTCGCGCTGGAGATAAATGAGAAGATTGCGACAGGAAATGAGGTCGATCTTGATGAAAGGTGGGTCCTTGAGCGCGCTATGCGCGGCAAACAGGATGAGATCGCGAAGCTCCTTTTTTACGCGGTAGAACGAATCCTCTTGCACGAAAAAACGGCGGAGACGTTCCTGGGAGACGTCGGCCTCGATCGATTTCGGATAGCGGCCTTCGCGGGCTGCTGCGAGCGCGGCGTCGTCGATGTCGCTGGCGAATATTTGCATGACAGGATGCGCGCCACGCCGCGCCGCTTCTTCCAACAAGAGAATGCCCAGGCTATAGGCCTCTTCTCCGGTCGCGCAACCGATGACCCAGATGCGAATCGACGCCTCGCCATCGAGCTTGTCGAATAGAGGTTTGATGACTTTGTCGGCCAGCGCGGCGAATGCCGCCGGGTCACGGAAGAAGGACGTCACTGAAATCAAAAGATCCGAGAAAAGCTCATGGACCTCGTTCTTGTTGTTCTGGAGATAACGATAATAACTGTCCAGACTTTCCTGCCGCACCACCTGCATGCGTCTTGCGAGTCGGCGCATGATGGTTGGTCGTTTGTAATTGGAGAAATCATGTCCCATGCGCCGGCGCAGGAGCGCCACAATCTGCCGAATTTGGTGCTCTGCGTCTTCCTTGCTTTCCCTGTGAAGGGCCGCCTTGCTTTGCATCACCTCCGCTAGCCGCTCCGTGAGTTGCTCGATAGGAGCGACAAAGTCGACAACTCCGGTCGCGATGGCGCTCTCCGGCATCTGGGGATATTCGGCCTCCGAAGGCTCCTGCGCAAAGATAACGCCGCCGGCCTCCTTCACAGCCCGGGCGCCGAGCGTCCCGTCCGAGCCGGAACCGCTCAACAAAACCGCGACCCCATCGCCTCTTCCGGAGGCGACGGAGTGGAGAAGCATGTCGATGGGAGAGCGGCGGTATCTCGACGCTGTGAAAGGGCGCGCCGTCACATCGTCACCGTTAACTACGAGCTCCCTGTCTGGCGGAATTACATATATGCAGTCTGGCTTCAGCTTTTCAGTCGAATCAACCTGAATGACTGGCATCTTTGTTTGAATCGTCAGGATCTCGCTCAGGGCGCTTGGATGATCTGGCGCGAGATGAACGACGACAACGTAGGCCAAGCCCAAATCGTTTTTGACGTGGGTAAAAAACGATTTCAACGCAGCAACGCCGCCCGCGGAGGCGCCCAACGCGCAAACCGGCGTGTGATTAGGGCCATGGAAGCCGTTGGCTGCGTTACTCAAAGTCCCCTCCATGGAACTGCCGGGCCGTCATTTACATAGTCTTACCACCGAGCACTCTCCAACATAAGCGACGCGTCGAGAACCAACTGCTGTGCTGTGAATAAAGAGCCGGCCGCTTCTGCCGGTCGCGGCTGCTCTTCTCGCAAGCGTGTGGAGGCGAAATCATGCGGTTTCGGTTCGCCTCCTCCGGACGGAGGAGGGCCTTCGCGAACAGCGCAGGGCGAGGAACTTCCTATCGAGGGCCAAGTTTCGCATGATGACCATGATCATAGTAATCGCAGCCTCAGCAGGCGGGCTCCAGCCACTCCGCCAAATCGTGGCGGCGATTCCCGCAGAATGCCCGGCGTCTGTTTTTGTGGTCATACATTTTGGCAAGCATCCCAGCGAATTGCCGACAATACTCTCCTGGTCTTCCAGGTTGACCGTATCCTTTGGCGAGGACGGAACACCAATCCAAGCGGGCCACATCTATGTCGCCCCGCCGGACCATCATATGATCCTGGAAGCGGGGCGCATTCGTCTCAATCAGGGACCAAAAATTCACTTTACGCGCCCTGCCGCAGATCCGCTCTTCATCTCGGCCGCCCAGGTTTATGGAGAAGACGTTATCGGCATCGTTCTCAGCGGAGGCGACAAGGATGGAGCGGAGGGGCTGAGAACCATCAAAGAGCACGGCGGGAAGGCAGTCGTTCAGGAGCCCAAAGAGGCTGTTAATCCTTCCATGCCCGAGACCGCTATTGCGAGAGATCATCCGGACGCGTGCTTATCCGCCGAAGAAATCGCTGCATTATTGAAATCGTGCAGATGACGCGAGTGGCGGCGTCAGTGGATGCCGTCAAACGTGATCCTTCAGCACCCTCACGAACTTCACGATTCGCGCCATTTCCTGCTGCCAGACATGCGAATATTCGCTCCTGATAACCGGCTGGCCATCTTTCACCACGACCCGCCAATCATCGCGGGGGCCCTTTTCGAGAAAGCCGCGGCTCTCGAGTTGCCGCAGCTTCCGGCGAACCGTTTCTCTGGGAATTCTCGTGGACTCGGCGATTCTCGTTGCAGTCAGCGTATAACGACGCCCCGACTCTTGATCTTCCGATGACAATCCGGCCCTTTCATCCCGGAGATAAAGACGGGAAACAGCTGTGTAAACTAAAAGGGAGTCCAAATCATTCCCGAATACGGGTCGCTCGTCCACCAGGACGGCAAACAGAAGCTCCAGAAACTCATGTTTGAACTTCGGATATTTGTCTGAAACGATAGTTTCAAGAGCTTTTACTTGCATATGATAAACTTTTTCTTGCTGAAAAACTACAGGGGCCTGATAAGCGGGTTCTTTCGGAGACTTGCTTAGAGCGCCTTTCGGGCGACATCCCGCTAAAATAGCCGGAATCCCGATTTTTTCTCAACTGGCGTCATCCGGCGTCCGAAGGCTCGGGCCGGCGCACGGAAGGAGAGGCCAATGCTCGCGCATTGGCTCGCCTCTCCGTGTGGAGCAACTTTACTCCGCCGCAACCCGACGCCCCGCCAGAATTTCGCCGGCTTCCTGCACCGCATCTTCGATCGCTTCGACATCGGAGACCAGCCCTTCCAGGAACCACCGGAGCTGCCCCAGTTCCTTGGACTTTGCTTGCAGTTCTTCCGTGATTAACTTGTTTGTCGCCTGCAGTTCGCAAACTTTCTGCTCAGCGGCGCTCAGCATGTGTCGATGATGTTCTTCCGCAGCATCGAGTCGGCTTTTGAGCGCCTTATACCGGCCCCTTTCCTCTTCAAGTTCAGCCTCGAGAGTCTTGATGGCTTTCCCTGCGGCCTGCACCTGCGTCCGGTTGTGATTTGCCAGATCCTTGAGGACGGTAGCGCCCATGCTGATGGATTTTCGAATATCGTTGAGATCAGGCTCTGCCGGAGGCATGCGCCCGGCGCCTCCCCCAGGGCCGCGCGCCTCAAATTTGATGAGCTGCGGCGCGCGACTACGGCTGACGTCCTCCGTAGACCTCTCGCTTGTGAAATATGAGGTACGCATGGAATGGCGCTGATCAAGGTTTGTCACGTTAACCGGATCCCCCGCGGTTGGAGGCAGGCTCTGCAGGATGCCCCGAGCCGGCCTTGGAGAGCTTACGCACGACGCGAACGCAACAAAGGACGGCCGTTCCGGCCTGCCACTCGAACGGGCAATCCCGATTCTTTCGTTACCAATAGTTACTCTCTGCCGCCACCCCAATTCTGCAAATTGGTGCTTTTTCAGAGGAAATTTGAGAGCGATAGAAGCACGCCCTTTCGAAGATCTGGCAAGTCACCCTTTGTCACGATCGCCATCGCCCCGGCTGGGGAACATTGAACCTGCCGAGCGGTTGAAGCGTTTTGGCTTTGCTGCTCCGGGAGAGAACCATGTTCGTTCGGCTGCCCGTGTCGCTTTCCCCCCTCCTCGTGGCTCTTTTCGCCTCGGCGGGGCTCGCGCAGTCCATGCCGGATGCGAGCTACCGGCCCCTGCCCACGCGGCCTTTCGATGCCGTGAAGGCTGACGATGAGGCCAGCAAAGCCAGCGTCATGCAGCAGCAGCGATCCTTTTTGGAGGAGCGGTACGATCTCTCCGAGAGGCCCATCCCAGGCGTGATGATGTCGGGCGGGCGCAAGTCTGTTCAGGGCGGCGTTCGCGTAAAGCTTCAAAAGGGCGCCACATGGGACGCGCTTGCTGCGATGAAGCCGGAGGAAATCCGCCAGAAGGGCCTGTTCCCCGCCGGCTTCCTTCCGCTCCCGCACGTCAAGCAGTCAACCGGCGGACAGGTGATTCCAAAGGAGCAGATCGACGAGATCAGCCGTCAGGAGGGGCGCGATCTCAAACGCTTCGATGTCGATTTCGACCTCCCCGCGCATCTGACGCCGGAGTTTCCGCCGCCAATCTTTCTCACGACGCGTCCCGAGCTCGGCGACGTATCGCGCGGCCAGCTTCTGACGATCAGGAACTATTACAAGATGATGGTCGGCCTGCTGACGCCCGTGCAGATCGAAGGGCTTCGCCTGCTGCTGACCCCCTTCCCCCAGGAGGAGTTCAATCAGACGGAAGACCGAAAGGTCGCCGAGCAGTCGCTCGGCATCGCCTGCCTAGATTGTCACTCGAATTTCCACACCAACGCCGCCTTCCATCAGACGCCGGACCTGAGGCCGCAGGCCGTGCGATTCCGGCTGGACACTGTCAGCCTGCGGGGCCTCTTCAACCAGCAGATCCATGGCTCCAAGCGGTCCTTGCGCTCGGTCGAGGATTTCAGCGAATTCGAGCAGCGCACCGCTTATTTCAATGGCGATCAGGTCAGCGCGCAGCGCAAGGGCGTTCATTTGCCAGAGCGGCATGACCAAGTGGCGATGATGGCGCAGATGCAGAATATCATCGACTTTCCGCCGGCGCCCAAGCTCGATCCCATGGGCCGCCTCGATCCCGCGCGCGCCACGCAGCAGGAACTGGCGGGCGAAAAAATCTTCCTCGGCAAAGGCCGTTGCGCCGAGTGTCACATCCCGAGCCTGTCGTTCCTCGACAACAACATGCACGACCTCAAGGCTGAACGGTTCTACGATATCGGCAAGAACGTCAACGGGCTCATTCTCGTTCCGGATGGACCGATCAAGACCTTCACGCTACGCGGCGTCAAGGATTCGCCGCCCTATCTACATGACGGCCGCTTGCCGACCCTCGCCGATACGGTGGAGTATTTCAATCTCGTGCTCGGCCTTCAGCTCACGCGCGACGAGAAAGACAATCTCTTCGCTTATCTGCTGACGCTGTGACAGACGGGGCAGCGCCGTCACCGCCCGCGCTCATCGTCCGGCTCTCGTGCGGCCGACATCGAACAGGGCCAGGACGCGCGCGAGCCCCTCGATCTTGCGGTCGAGAAAGCCTCTGAACGACGTTGTCTTCGCTTCCGTCGCGCTCGAGAAGAGATAGGCGAAAACGCCCGCGCCCGCGATCACGCAAAACATCACGAGCCAATTGCCAATCGTTGCGTTTTGAAGCGCCCATCCCGGCGCGACGCTTTCGAGCCCTGCGCGCACGAAGACGATGATGGGCAGATGCGTGAGATAAAGCGAATAGGTGAAATTCGGCATGTCGAGCCGGAAGGAGGGCAGCGACCCGAAGATGCGGGGGATGGAAAATCTCGCAGAGAGCAGCACATTCGTGAAGGCCAGCGCGCAGACGACATCGCTTGCGGTGCGCGCCGAGGGAAAGGATTCCACGAGCGGGCCACGCACCAGGAGGCGGACCGGGATGATGATGATCACGAACAGGGCCAGCGCGGCCCAATAGGAGCGCATGACGGGCTTACGCGCCACAGCCGTGAGGGCCCCTGCGATCCACATCACATAGCCCCAGAAAAAGAGGTAGGAAACAAGCGAGAAATAGCCGCAGACGAGGACGGCGAGGCAGAACCAGAAGAGCCGCAGGCGCGTGGAGAGATGCGTCATGATCGGCATCAGCAGCAGCGGGAATGTAATGTAGTACCAGACCTCGACCGCGAGCGACCAGAGCGGAATGTTCGTGCCATAGGGCTCGGTCAGTATGTCTTGAAGATTGAAGAGATTGAGCGCGAAAACGTCGAGGCTGAAATGGCCCGCGAACATCGGGTCGTTGTAAAATCCTCCCTTTCTGAAAAGTCCGGCCCCGACGGAGTCGATCAGGAAGGTGAAGGCGAGCGCCGGAGCAAGCACGATATAGATGCGGGCGAAACGCTTCAGAAAATAGCCGTAGTAGAAAGCTTCGCCGCTCCTTGCGCCCCTGATCACTTCCCCGCCCACCAGATAGCCGGAAATGACGAAGAAGCCGACGACCGCTTTGTGGCCGACCTCCTTGTTGGAGACGAACCACCAGAAATATTCGAAGAAATTATGCGGCGCGCTCATAATATCGGACTGGGCGAGCAGGAGCGCGGTCGCGTGCATCACGACCACCGCGCCGGCGCTCAGCCAGCGAAAAAAACTGATGTTGCGTGAGGCGAATGTCTCTGTCGTCGGCGCCATCGCGATGAACCGCTTCCCTTTCAGCAGAGGCGAAAGTCCCACTCGTTATTTTTGATGGCGGCGCGGATGCGCTCCGCGGCGTCCGCCCAGGAAGAGGCCGAGACGCGCTCGGGATGCGCTTGCAGGCGGCCATCCTCCCAGCCCCGGATGGCGTCGGCCAAAGCGGCCGCGTCATTCAGCGCGAAGTAGAGGGCGCCCTCCCGGCCGACTTCCCGGAAAACCGGAATGTCACTGCAAAAGACCGGCTTGCCGCAGCGGGACGCCTCGATCACCGGCAGGCCGAAGCCTTCGGCGAAGGAGGGACAGACCAGCGCGGACATTTGCGCATAGAGAAAGGCGAGCTCGGCGTCGTCCACGTCATCGAACCAGAACAGGCGGCGGCCAAGTTCGGGATGCGCCGTGATGCGCGCGACAAGCCCGTAATCGAACCATCCGCGCCGCCCCACGAACAGGAGCCGCGCCGGATGGCCTTCGGCCCAGAGCCGCTCGAAGGCGTCGAGCGCCACGAGATGGCCCTTTCTGGGCTCCAGCGTGCCGACGCAGAGAAAGAGCGGCGCGTCGGCCCGCGCGACTTCCGCGATCTTTCCGCGCGGCTGGTGGTCCGGACGCAGCTCGAAGCGGGAGGCGTTGTGAAACCAGCCGATCGAGAGACCCGGGCGGTGGGGGATGCTTCTCTCCTCCACAAGCGCGGCGAGATCGGCGCCCGAAGCGCGCGAAACGGTGAGAATGCCATCGGCGTTCAGAAGAATATCGCGCAGCCAGGGGCCGAAGAGGGCGACGGTTCTTTCGTGGCAGGCCGCGGGGAACAACTCGGGAATGACGTCGTGCACGCAGACGATCACCCGGCCGCCGCCGGCGTGAATCGAGTCGAAGACGCCGGCATAGGCTTGCGGGTAATTCCAGGCGTCGGCGAGAATCAGAAATTGGTCGCCGGGCTCGATGGCGAGCGGCGTGTCGCTTGCCCTGTCCTTTGCCCCGATCGGGGCCTTGCATTCGAGAAGACGGCCCTTGTCGCATCTGACGAGCCGGCACTGCGCGGGATCGGCGGCGCGCAACGCATCGGAGAGATCCTTGGCGACCCGCTCGATCCCCGTCCCCATGTCGCGCTCGACCGTTCCGGTCACGTCGATGAGGATGCGGCCGGGCTCGACCGCCTGGGTCTTTGCGGTCGAGGGCGCCGGGGAAAGGCCCGTCTCCGCCTCCGCGACCAAGGAGAAAGGGCGCCGCGCGAATCTCGCCAGCGCCTCCTCTAGGCGCAGCAGCGGCCGCACGATGAGCCAGCTTGCCGTATAGATGATCTCGTATCGCTCTTTCTTGAGTTGCAGCACCTCGGCGTAAAGATACCGGAGCTGATGCTCCAGGAGCCGTTCCTGCTCCGAGAGACTGGATGGAGCCTCTTTGGCAGGGCAATCGAGTTTCGTCTGCAAAAAGGGACTCTCCTGCCGTCATCAACGCGCCGAGCCTGAATGGCTGCTTTTCAGCCAGTCTAGCCTCGGGCGTCGCTTTGCGCGACCCCGCTCCGGGCGCCTACTCGCGCGCGTACTCCTCGCATTGCTCCCGCGAGAAGGCCCCGACACTCATGCAATCGCCGAAACGGTCGCGGCTGAACTCCTTGGCGATCAGCACCGCGAGAATCGCGGCGGCGGCCAGATAGAGGGCCAAAAGCAAGGCGTTGTCGAGGCGGCCCGGCACGCGGGAATCACAAAGCTGGAGGCAGCTTCTCGTAGCGCTTGCGGTCGGCGTCGATGACGCGCGCCACGGCGCTGCATCTTTGCTGATCGTTCGGGTGCTGGGCGACGCAGAGCTGATAGGCTTCAAGAGACTGTTCGTAGGAATTGACGGCATATTCCCTGTTCGCCTCATCCTTGACGCTTTTTGCGCTGTTGCAGCCAGAAAGCGCAAGCATGAGAACGGCGACGCCCAGATAGCGCATGTGCATCCTCGTGACCTTGAATTTTTTCCTATCTCAGATTCACCGGCCAAAATAGCCCGTTCGCTGCAATTGTCACGTTAACAGGGGTCATGCAGGCATAGGGAATATGGATCGCCTGCCCTCTGGCGAAGCTCCGGCCCGCATACCAATAGTCGAAGCTCTGGCATTTGCCATTGTTCACGGCAATGCCTTCCACCTCGGCGACCTCGGGGCCGACGACAAGGCACTCGATCCAGCGGTAGCCGCTGAAGGTCTGCAAGTCCGGCAGGAAGGCCTGCGTTTCCATGAGCCGGCACTGAAACGGCCCGGCGGCGGCGGCCGGCGCCGCGCCCAGCAGGGCGGCCGACAGAAACACGCTGGCGCGAAGAAGCTCGGGCATGTCGATTCCCTCGTGAACCGGCTTCTTCATAAAGCATCAGGGAGATTTCCGCATAACGGAAACGGATCGGGCTTCTTGGAAGGGGAACGCCGTGGCGCGGATCGATCGCGAAGACATTGTGGCCATGGCGGCCTCGGCGGCGCTCGTCGGCGCCGCCGGCGCGGCGCATGCCTGGCACGCTGGGCCTATCCCGGGCTTTCTCGCGAGCGCCGTGGCGCTAGCTGGCGTCGCGTATGTCATCAGCGAAGCGACCGACCAGGTCGGCAATCATCTGAGCCCCGCCGCCACTGGCCTCGTCCAGGCGGCGGTCGGCAGCCTGCCTGAGCTGTTCGTCTGCATCTTCTCGCTCCAGGCCGGCCTCGTCACCGTGGTGCAGGCGTCGCTGATCGGCTCGATTCTCGCCAATGTCCTGCTCGTGCTCGGCCTTGCCTTCATCGTGGGCGGATGGCGGCATGGCGTGCTCGTCTTCGGGAACCGGACGCCCCGCATGATCGCCTCGCTCCTGCTGCTCGCGGTCTCGGCGTTGTCGCTGCCGACGCTCGCCAACGAGCTGCATCTTCCGGCTGGCGCGCACGAGCAGCCGCTCGCGGTGGTTTGCGCGGTTGTTCTACTCCTGGTTTTCGCCGTCATGATGAAGGAGATGCTCGGACCCGGACAGCGCGCCGTTCCGGCGGAGGCCCACGCCCGCGCTCATGCCTGGCCGCTTCCGGCTGCGGTCGGCGTGCTTCTGGTCTGCGCGGCGGCGGCCGTGCTGGTCTCGGACTGGTTCGTCGAGGCGCTCGAGCCCGCGATGGATACGCTGGGGTTCAACCAGACCTTCACGGGCCTTGTGGTGGTCGCCATCGCGGGCAACGCGATCGAGAATGTCGTGGGGCTGCGCCTCGCCGCGGCCGGCAAAGCCGAGCTTGCCGTCAGCGTGGTCCTCACGAGCGCGCTGCAGGTCGCCGTTGTCGTCGTGCCGATTCTCGTGCTGGTGAGCGCCATGCTCGGAGGCGCGGCCTTCACCCTCGCCACTCCCACCATCCTCGTCGCCGCCATGTTCCTGTCGGTGATGGTGGTGACGGTGGTGACGGTGGACGGCGAGGCGGACATGGTCGACGGCGCCGCGCTCGTCGGCCTTTATGTGATCATCGCCGCCATCTTCTGGTGGGGCTAGCTCATCGGCCGTCCGATGGTGTCGGCCATGACGGCTCCCCGCTTGCCGAGCGGCCGCGACTTCCCCTCGGTCGTGTCCTTGGCGGTTTGATGCTCCATCTCGGCGTTGAGTTCCGCGCCGGTGAGCAGCACGATGGTGGACGCCCACATCCATAGCATGAAGCCAATGACCGCGCCCAACGAGCCATAGGTCTCATTGAAATTGCCGAGGTTCGCCGCATACCACGAAAAGAGCAGCGAGGCCGCGAGCCAGAGAAAGGCGGCGAGCGCGCCGCCCCAGCTCACCCATCGCCATTTGGGTCCGTCGCGGCTCGGCCCGAACCGATACACGAGCGAAATGGCAAACGCGATCAGCACGAGAAGCAGGGGCCAGCGCAGAAAGGCGATCGCCGTATCGACGGCTCCCGGCAGAGGGAGCGCCTGAAGCGCCGGCGGCACGGCGACCATGACGCCGAGCGACAGCGCCACCGTCGCCATGCCAAAGAGCGTGAAGGCGAGCGTCACGGCGTTGAGCCGGAAGAAGCCGCGCTTCTCTTTTTCCTGATACACAACGTTGAGGGCGTCGAAGATCGCCTTCATTCCGGCGTTGGCGCTCCAGAGCGACACGAGCAGACCGATGATCGAGGTTGCGCCGAGCTTCGTGGCGCCCTGCGCGGCCACGCGATGAATTTGCTCCCCGATGATCGACAGGCCCTCGGCGGGAATGAAGCCCGAAAGCGAATTGAGATGCGCGCTGATCGCCGCCGGATCGGCGAAGAGCCCGTACAGCGCGACAAAGGCCGCGATCGCCGGAAAGATTGCGAGCAAGGCATAGAACGTCACGCCGGCGGCGATGGCCAGAATGCGGTGCTCGGCAATATTTTCATAGACGCGAGCGAGCACATCCCTCCAGCCGCGCGCCGGAATATCAGCAGGCGTCGCCGCCTCTCGTCCTCTCTCCGACGCTTCCCGCGCGGATGCCGAAACCTGCTCCATCGCCATTGCGAAAGCCTCCGCGGGCGACGGCGCACCCCGTCGCGCTCTCACGGAAGAACCTTGCCAAGGGACTGGCGTTCCGCAGAAATTCCACTTTTGGGCTACGGCCTGGGGACCCTCGCGCGCCGCCTCACCAATAGCGCCAATACGGCCCGACGCGCGGCCCGGTGGACAGGTACAGCTCCTCGCGCTGGACGCGACGATCGGCGGCCCGGTCGAGGTCTACGTCGAGCAGGCACTTGGAAAATCCATCCGTCCCGCGCCGGAAGCCATAGGATCGGCACCGCGCTTCGTCCGCCGCGCGCTGCTGGGCGGGTGTGGTCGTCTCGCAGGCGCATAGCAGCAGGCCCGCCGCCAACGCCGCCAGAAATCCGGGTTTCAGCATTGCGCTGTCCTTGTGGAAAGCTCGAACCCGACAAAATACCGCGACGAAAATGGCTGCTTCACGGCGCCGGCGCCTCACAGTTTGACAGGAGCCGCCATGAGCGCGCACCCTGCAAACCGCGCAAGGCCCATGGGGGCGCCGGAGACAAGCCTATGCGTGAAATTCTCGCCCATTTCGACGGCGTCCCGCTGCGCCGTCTCGCCGACGGGGAGACGCTGCTCCCCGAAGGCGAAAGAACCGGTCATCTCTATGCGCTGCTGGACGGGCGACTCGAGGTGTTGCGCGGCGAGACATGCGTTGCTGTTCTCGACGAGCCGGGCTCGCTCATCGGGGAAATGGCGGTGCTTCTCGACTCGCCTCATACGGCGACCGTCCGCGCCCTGGGGGAAGCGCGCGTGCATGTCGCCGAGGATGGCGCCGCCTTTCTCAGTGGACGCCCCGAACTCGCGTGGCTGGTCTCGCGCCTGCTCGCGCGCCGCCTCAACGCCGCCACGACCTATCTCGTGGACATCAAGCGGCAGTTCGCCGGTTATGGAAACCACCTTGAAATGGTCGGGGAGGTTCTCGAATCCCTCATGCATCAGCAGAGGGCCAGCGGGGCGGGACAGGTTTCCAACCGCGACGGATACGGCGGTTAGCCTAACGGAAGAAGAGTATGCCCGCGACGGCGGAGGCCGCCATCAACGGCAGGGGGTTCATGTCGGTCGCCATCAGAATTGCGAAGACGACCGCCGCGATCGCAGCCGAGTGCCAGCCCGTCAGCACGACCTTGCTGATGCTGACCACGCCGCCGAGCAGGAGGCCGATGGAGACAACGCCGAGGGCGCGTTGGATCGATGCGCGCCACGGCCAGCCGGCGAGATGCTCCCAGACGCGGCCGACCCAAAGTGTGAGCAACCCGGTCGGCAGGAAGAAAGCGAGGGTGACGGCGATCGCGCCGACGGGACCCGCGACCCATTCGCCGATCCCGGCGATCATCATCATGTTTGGGCCGGGCGCCATCTGGCCGATGCTGTAGAGATGGACGAGCTGGTCCTTCGTCAGCCAGTGGAAGACGCCGACTGTCAGCGTCTTCATCTCGGGGAAGGCCGCCATGCCGCCGCCGATGGTGAGGAGCGACAGATAGGCGAAGACGCCGACGAGCGCGACCATCTGCTTCATGGCCGATCCTCTGGAGTGTTCCGTGGGCGGAACCAAAGCGTCGCGATCGGGGCCACGACGGCGAGCGCCAGCAGCACCGACTCATGGAGCACGGCGACAAAAACCAGCGTCGCCGCCGCGAAGACGGCGTCAGCCGGACGACGAATCGTCTTGCGGCCAAGCTGTGTCGTCACATAGATGACCATGCCCACCGCGCCGGCCGAGACTCCGCGCAGGATAGCGCTGACGAGCGGGTGGTCGTGAAGACCGGAGCCCAGCGCCATGGCCGCCGCGACCATGATGAGGCCGCCGGGCAGGCAGATGCCGACGAGCGCGACCGCCGCCCCCAGGCCGCCGCGAAGGCGGTCGCCAACGAGAATCGCCATGTTGGAGGCGTTGAGGCCCGGCAGCGACTGGCAGATCGCCAGCAATTCGACGAAAGTCTCGTCGTCCAGCCATTTGAGCGAGCCGACGAGGCTCGAGCGCAGATAGCCGACCACGCCGCCGCCGAGACTCGTCGCGCCGATCGTGAGAAAGGCTCGAAAAATCTCGCCGATGGAAACCTGGGGCGCGGGATCACTCATGGCTTTGCGGCGGATTGCCCTTGAGCCGGTAAACGGCGCCCGTCTTGGTCGTGCCGAGGCTGATCCAGTCCTGCGCTTCGTGCTGCAAAAGCCTGAAGAATTCGGCGCATTTCTGCAGCGCCCTGGCGCTCAGCTCCTCGCGGCGCTGAAACTTGTGCTGAAACGAGAACTCGCCCACGAGCTGGCGATGGTCGCCGCGCGCGCGCCACACCGACACGTTGCTCGCAGCCTCCAATCCCTTGCCGAAATCGAGCGTCCCGAGTTGCTGGAGCACTTCCTCGACCGCCGTGCGGTTGACGAGCTGAAGCTGGCCGCTTTTCTTCTCGACAAGTAGCGGCCGCAGGGCGGGCAAGGCCTCGATAAGCGTCGCCGTATCCGTGAGGTTCTCGTTGAAACTCAGCGGATTTACCTTGAACTCGACATTGTGCGAATAGAGCGAGCGCGAGCCGCCGATACGCGTCTTCTCCGGAAGCCACTCCTCCTTGAACTTGATGCGCCACGCGCCCGGAATATTGGGCCGAACGTCCAGCTGCGAGGCGATTTCGAGATCGGGATGGCGGAATTTGAAGACGATCTCGGGTTCGCCGGCCGGGAACCCATCCTCATAAGCGATACGGCGCCGCAGGATGAAGGCGTTGTTGTAGAGCTTGAAATCCTTCGTATCGAGAAACAGAACCTCCCGGATCTGCGGGCGGAGGCCTTCACAGGGCTCGGTTTCGAAGTCGACATGGAGCTGCCTGGCGACCTTGCGGACCAGTTTTCCGAAGTCGTGGAAGCTTTGGATCGAGGTGAAGCGCAGACCGTTGAGGATGATTTTGGCTTCGATGTAATGGACCTCGTCGAGCGGATGGCCGTCGACGTAGGAGCCTCGCGATTCTTCACTGCCAGAGAATGATTGGTGATCCGCCAAACGACGTCCCCTTTTTACACTCATCGAGAGGCGGTCCGCAGCATGGAGAATGTCGCACCCGCGCTCGACCCAGGTCAAGCTGGACCGCCAAAGCCATCTGATAGATAGACGCCTTTTCAAAAAGCCGGAAGGGGCGGCGGCGCGAACCAGTCGGGGAGAGCGCGCAAAGCCGGAATGGGCCTTTCGAGCGGCTGGTCGAGGCGCACCGATTGCGCCCCCATCGCCGACATCCACAACGCCTCGTCGCGGATGGCGTCAATGGCGATATAGGCGGGCGGCGCGCCATATTGGCGGCCGGCGTTGAGCACCCATGTGTCGCCGAGCCGGTCGATCCAGGAGCCCTCGGCAACGAAGGGCGATTGATGGATGTGGCCGCAGATGACGACATCCGGCCTGTATTGCCCGATCCACTCGACGAGGTCTGCGTCGCCGAAACTCTGCTTGCCGGACCAGCTCGTCGGCGATTGTCGGGGCGGCGCGTGATGCGCCCAGACCCATCGCCGACCCTCTCGCCGCTGGGCGTCCAATGCGAGTTGGCGCAGCAGCCTTTCCTTCACAAGCGGCCCGTCCCACCAGGGAAAAACCGAGAACAGCACATCGCCGACGACAATGGCGTCGCCGTCGCAGGCGACGCCCGACAGGCGCGCCTCCTCGACCCAGCGCGCGATCTTCTCGCCGCTCTCGCTGCGGGCGTCGAGATCGTGGTTGCCGCTGCAGAAGATGACCCGCGTGGTCACCGCCAGACGCTCCAGATATTTGCGCACCACCACCGTCTGCGCTGCGAAATCGACGATCGAGCCGGCGTCGAGTGCGTCGCCGGCGAAAATCACGAGGTCGAACTGCGGAGCGGCGCGCGCCAGCCAGTCGAACTGCGGCAGCGCATAATGCAGGTCCGAGACGATGAGCCAGCGCATGAAGCTTGACCTCGGTGGCGCCGCGAGCGGCTGTCCTGCGAAGCTCTCGCAATTTGGCCAAAAGGTAAAGGCTCTCCGCTTTGTCCTCGCCGCTTTGCCCTCGGGTGGCCCTTGCAAAAGCACGGCCAGGACGCAATCTCTGGCGTAAAAGGAGGATGGGACTGCATGAACGCGTCGATCGCGCCGGAGCTTTCCGTTTCGCGCTGGTTCAATACGCAGCGACCCGTTGCGCTCGCGGATTTACGCGGGCGCGTCGTGATGCTCCACGCCTTCCAGATGCTTTGCCCCGGCTGCGTGGCGCATGGGACGCCGCAGGCCCAGCGCGCGCATGAGCTTTTTCGCGACACTGATCTCACGGTTCTGGGTCTGCACACGGTTTTCGAGCATCACGCTGCAATGACGCCCGTCTCGCTCGAGGCCTTCATTCACGAATATCGGCTCACTTTCCCCATCGGAGTCGACGAGGCGGCCGAAGACGGGCCGATCCCGCTCACCATGCGGCGCTATCAGATGCGCGGCACGCCGACCGCCATCATAATCGGGCGCGACGGGACGATCCGCCATCACGGCTTCGGGCAGGAGGACGATATGGCGCTCGGGGCCATCATTGGCTCACTTCTCGCGGAGCGGGCATGACGCCGCCAGCGGTCCAGCCGCTCGTATTGACAGGCGCCGTCGCCCTGCTCGGCGGCGGTTGCATGAGCGGCATCGACAAGAAGCCCGCACCCGGCCCGTGGCGTATCGATGCGGGCGGCCTCCGCGGCGATGCGCAGGCAGACCTTGCCCATCACGGCGGCCCCGAGAAGGCGCTGCATCATTACGCCTTCGACCATTACGCCGCCTGGCGCGCCGAGATCGGCCCCGCCGCGCCGCTCGCAACGCCAGGCGCCTTCGGCGAGAACCTGTCCACAAAGGGATGGACGGAGGACAATGTCTGTCTCGGCGACATCGTCGAATTCGGAACCGCGCTTTTGCAGGTCAGCCAGGGCCGCCAGCCGTGCTGGAAGCTCAACCGGCGTTTTGGGGTCGCGGACATGGCGCGCCGCGTCCAGAAGAGTGGCCGCGCAGGATGGTATTACCGCGTGCTCGCCGATGGAATCGCCAAGCCGGGCGACCGGCTCATTCTCGCCGAACGCCCCTGCCCCGACTGGCCGCTATCGCGGCTCAACCGCCTGCTCTACCTCGAAACAGGAGATCGCACCGGCCTTTTCGCCATGGCCGAACTGGCGCCGCTCGCACAGGGCTGGCGGCGTCTCGCCCGGCGGCGGCTGGAGAACGGCAGGGTCGAAAGCTGGGACATGCGCCTCGAGGGCCCAGCGACGGGCGGCGAGATTGCCACGGGCGGGCGAAGTTTCTAACATGCCGCAATCCCGAACGCTTTTTTGAATCCGGCCCTTCAAGGAGCCGCGAAGGAGCAGAAATGTCCGCCCGCCCGCATGTAACGCTGCAAGACAATCTTTTCACCGGCAGGATCGGCGCGGAATATGACTTCCTTCGGCTGATGTGCCCCAATCACGTCCTGCTGGCCAAACGCGTCGGCGAGATCGTGGGGACCTTCAGGCCGGGCGCGGCCCTCGAGGGTTTCGAGATCGGCTGCGGCACCGGCATCAGCACGCTCGCGCTCCTCGCCGCGCGCGACGACCTCCACTTGATCGCCATCGACAGCGCCGCGAGAATGCTCGATCAGGCGCGCGAGAGTCTTTCCGACTATGTGAAGGCCGGCCGCGTCGACTTCAGGGAGGCAGATGCGCTCTCGGCGCTGAAGGCCCTCTCCGACGCGAGCGTCGACATCGTCGCGTCCAACTACGCAATTCACAATTTTTCGCAAGAATATCGCCTGCAAGTCCTCGCGGAAGTTTATCGCGTGCTCGCGCCGGGCGGGCTCTTCGTGAATGGCGACCGCTATGCCATCGACGACCGCGCCGCGCATCTTGCCGACACGCAGGCGATGGTGCGCCAGTGGTTCAAGCTCTTCAGGGAGCTCGACCGGCTCGATCTGCTCGAAGACTGGATCGTGCATCTCTACAGCGACGAATCCCCCGACCACATCATGTATTTCCGGCCGGCGCTCGATCAGCTTGCCTCGCTCGGCTTCTCACCGGTCGAGGTCAATTTCCGTGACGGCGTCGATACGCTGGTGCAAGCCGCAAAACCTTAATTGCAAAATCACACGCGCGAGCTATGGCCTGCAGATGGATCTCGCCCTTCTCGCCCTCTTCGGCTCGCTCATCACCGCCCTGTGCCAAACGGTCACGGATCTCGGCACTAAAGCCGCGACCCGCGCGGCCGACGATCGGGCCATCCTCGCGGCGCAATGGACGATGTGTACGTTTCTGCTGGTCATCGCCAGCGCCGTCGCCTATCCCGGGCTGCTGAGCGCGCCGGTGGAAACGCTCGAGACCCTAACGAAGCCGGGGTTCTGGAGCCTTCTCGTCCTCAACGGCGCCCTCAACGTCGTGGCTTATGTCTTCTTCATTCGCGCCTTCCGCCTGTCCGACGCCTCGCTCGTCGCGCCGCTCGTCCTGCTGACGCCGGTGCTGATGCTCGTCACCTCGCCGATCATGACAGGCGAAACTGCGCCCCCGATGGGCGTTCTCGGCGTCATCCTCACCGTGCTCGGCGTCGGCCTTCTCGACGTCAATCAGGACAGCAAGAAAAAGCTGAATTTCAGCGTTTTCATCCGTCATGCCGGGCCGCGTTACATGATCGTGACGGCAAGCATCTGGAGCATCTGCGCCAATCTGGACAAGCTTGCCGTGAAGGCGTCGGCCCCACTCATCTACATGACGACGCTAAGCGCCTTCATCGCGATCTGTTCGCTGGGCTATTGGCTCGCGAGCGGCCGCCCAGGCGCGCATCCGAGAGCTTTGCGTCATGCGCTCGTCGCCGGCTCCGCCCTGTCCTTTGGCGCGGCCCTGCAGATGTGGGCGCTCACCGTCCTCTTCACGCCTTACGTCATCGCGATCAAGCGCCTCTCGGCGTTGTTCACGGTCCTCGCGAGCGGGCGCGTCCTCAAGGAGGAGAACGGCGGGCGGTTGCTGGGGGCGGGAGTCATGCTCGCCGGCGCGCTGATGATCGTGCTGGCGCGAGGGTGAATCTCTTCAGGGCCGTCTAGTTCGCAATACGCACGATTTTTATCTCGCGGTTGACAGAGTTCAGTGACGAAAAGAACGCATATTTCGCGTCCCTGTCGGGGAAATAGATGGTTTCCCTACCGCCCTGAAAGGTTGCGACAGTGCATCTTTGGAGTCCCGGACTACTGAAGGAATAAATTACGTAAATATCTGAGACATTCAGAGACCTTCGCAAAAGAACGGGAAAGGGAAACATTTTCAGCACTCGGCGCGGGAAAGAAATAGCATGACCGGCGAGAGCAACCCCGAGCAGCTCGCTGAAAAAAGAGAGAGCAAAATATAAAGAAAGGACGAGAACCAGCGTCCTCACTTCAACCGAGCGCGTGAGGAGAGCCGCAACGATCAGGGCCAAAGCCAGGCCGGCGCAAAACATGGCCAAACGCCATACGCAGCTTCTCCGGTAAAATGTTCTGTCAGGCGAATTTCCTGGTTCTGTCACGTGAACGCTCCGTGCCCGCTGTTCCCCAAAAAGACAGAAGCATCATAACAATCCAGAAAAAAGACATTTTTCGGAAATAAGATATTCAACTTCGGAATGCCGCCGCCTCCTGAAGCGCCTTCTCAAGAAGCCCGTCGACGATTTCTGAGACCGCTCGGCGACTCCCCGAACAGCTTCCTGAACTCTATTGTAAATCTGGATGGAGAGGAGAAACCCAGCCGGTCCGATATGGACCCGATAGTTGCATTATCCCCTGACTCCAGCAGCAACTGTCTTGCGAGGCGCAACTTTTCGCGTTTCTGCCATTCCATTGGGCCGACAAAATGCCTTTTTTGAAAACCATATTGAATGGCTCTGCCCGATATTCCCGTCAGTCTCTCCATCTCGGTTTTGGAAACCCATCTTTCGGGATGATTTCTTATGTGCTCGCAGATCGTATCGATGTTTTTGTTCATGCGCGGAATATTCTCTTGCGCGGCGTCAATCAGTATTCTGTCCCGGTAAATCAGCGAAACCATCGCCCTCGCGATCACATCGTCAAGGCACATGCGGTTCAGCACGGACTGGTTGCCTCTGCATTCGTCAACCAGATTGAAAAGGCCTGAAAAGAAGTCCCGGAAATTTATGGAGCCAGCATCCGCTGCAATCGACGAACTCTCCATTACCCTCGACATGGGCAGTTCGACGCCCATGGCCCAGGACATGGCTCTTATCGTTGCAACCAGCTGTTCTCTTTTGAGCCGAATAATGCCGAAACTAGCCTGGGTCGTGACGCCCTCGTGAGCCACATCCGGCACAAGCAGGGCGACGCTTCTCCCCGCTTCCACTTTGATCCTTTTTCCACCAACGGCGGCCTCATAACCTACGATAAAAGGGATGTGGAACTCAAAGTGATCCGAGCTTTTAACGGACCACTTTACGGGATCCATACAAGCGGAGACCAGCGTCTGGGAATTGATTTCGATTGCGGAAACGAAGCCCTCGAAACCTTGGGGATCTTTGCCGTCGGCGGGAACGGCGTCCATCTCGAGCACGGACGGAGAGACCTCGCGAAACCTGTTGGCGAAGGCCTGAATATCCATGAAATGCTCGCAGCTCCGCCTCCCGAAAGGCAGAGACATAGCTCTTGGAGAGATCATCTTGTAGTTACGATCCGTTATTTTCTGTTACGATCCTACGCCACGGCGCCAGCAGCGACAAGATAAGTATTTCGTAAGATAACGTCGCAAATTCGCCGCACTCAGCGCGCGCTGGCGCGAGATTTAATCAGGAATGAAGCTTTTCCAGCGAGATCCTGCGGACTTTCGGTCAACAGAAATACGTCAAGTGAGCGCAACGCGGCCTCCAATTGCGCACATTGCCGCGTATGCTCTACGGATTGCCCGCTACGTAAACAACGTTCACTTCTCTCTGAGGGCAAATCAACATCAATTAGAGAGTTTGCGCCCCGCGTTGGGCTTAACTTCCGGCGACGACGCCGTCTCGCCATATTGTGCAAAACATTCGAGCGCCCAAGCGCCTCAACGGGCCTCGGCCAATCGCGGATACTTACAACCGGCGTGATCTTCCATCACGCGGGGTCGGGCGGCGCAGCCAGATTTTCGTGCAGGTCGCACAGGCGCCGCGCATATGGCGGCGGCGCGACGGCTGAAGGAGGGCGCCCCTACTCCTCCATCTTCAGGGCGGCGATGAACGCCTCTTGCGGGATCTCCACCCGCCCGAACTGGCGCATCTTCTTCTTGCCTTCCTTCTGCTTCTCGAGCAGCTTGCGCTTTCGCGTCACGTCGCCGCCGTAACATTTGGCGGTCACGTCCTTGCGGAAGGCGCGCACCGTTTCGCGGGCGATGATCTTGCCGCCGAGCGCCGCCTGGATCGGCACCTGGAACATATGCGGCGGGATGAGCTCCTTGAGCTTCTCGCACATCTGGCGCCCGCGCCCCTCCGCGCGGGTGCGATGCACCAGCATGGACAAGGCGTCCACGGGCTCGGAATTGACAAGAATGCTCATCTTCACGAGATCGCCGGCGCGATAGTCGGTGAGCTGATAGTCGAAGCTGGCGTAGCCCTTCGATATGGACTTCAGACGATCGTAGAAGTCGAAGACCACCTCGTTGAGCGGCAGGTCATAGACCGCCATCGCGCGCTTGCCGACATAGTTGAGATCGACCTGCACGCCGCGCCGGTCCTGGCAGAGTTTCAGCACTGAGCCGAGATATTCGTCGGGCGTCAGGATCGTGGCCCGAATCCAGGGCTCCTTGATTTCCTCGATCTTCACGACATCCGGCATGTCGGCCGGGTTGTGCAGCTCGATCTCGTCGCCATTGGTGAGCAAAATCTTGTAGACGACCGAGGGCGCCGTCGCGATGAGATCGAGATTGAATTCGCGGTGGAGCCGCTCCTGAATGATCTCAAGATGCAGAAGGCCGAGGAAGCCGCAGCGGAAGCCGAAGCCCAGCGCCGCCGAAGTCTCCATTTCATAAGAGAAGCTCGCGTCGTTGAGGCGCAGCTTGCCGATCGCGGCGCGCAAATCCTCGAAATCGGCGGCGTCGACCGGGAACAGGCCGCAGAAGACCACCGGCTGCGCCGGCTTGAAGCCCGGCAGCGCCTCCGCGCAGGGCTTGCGCTCATCGGTGATCGTATCGCCGACGCGGGTGTCGGCCACCTGCTTGATCTGCGCCGTGATGAAACCGACTTCCCCCGGTCCGAGGGCCGCCACGTCCTGCATCTTGGGGCGGAAGACGCCGATCTTGTCGACCTCGTAATGGGCGCCCGTGCCCATCATCTGGATTTTCTGGCCCTTCTTCAGCGTGCCGTCGAAGATGCGCACCAGCACCACGACGCCGAGATAGGCGTCGTACCAGCTGTCGACCAGCAGCGCCTTGAGAGGCCCCTTTTCGTCGCCCTGCGGTGGCGGCAGGCGCGTGACGATCGCCTCCAGCACGTCCGGGATGCCGATGCCCGTCTTGGCGGAAATGAGCACCGCGTCGGAGGCGTCGAGGCCGATGACCTCCTCGATCTGCTCCTTGATGCGGTCGGGCTCGGCCGCCGGCAGGTCGATCTTGTTGAGGACAGGCACGATCTCGTGGCCCGCATCGATCGCCTGATAGACATTGGCGAGCGTCTGCGCCTCGACCCCCTGTGAGGCGTCCACGACCAGGAGCGAGCCCTCGCAGGCTTTCAGCGACCGCGACACCTCATAGGCGAAGTCAACGTGGCCGGGCGTGTCCATCAGATTGAGAATATACTCTTTTCCATCCTTGGCGCGGTAGTGCAGGCGCACCGTCTGCGCCTTGATCGTGATGCCGCGCTCACGCTCGATATCCATCGAATCGAGCACCTGCTCCACCATCTCGCGGGCGGCGAGCGTCCCGGTCTCCTGAATCAGGCGGTCCGCGAGCGTCGACTTGCCATGGTCGATGTGGGCCACGATGGAGAAATTGCGGATGTTGTCGAATTTGTGGGGGGTGCTCATGGCGCGTGGGGATAGCAGCGCCCGCCCGTAAAGGGAAGGGCGCGATTAACCAAGCGGCGTCGGCAACCCGCAAGCAAGCGCCCGAGGCGGATTTCCGCACCGCAAAATCGGTCCCGTATTTTCCACAGGTTTCTCGATCCGGCAGGCGCTCGGCATGATGGCAAGGTTGGCGAAAGCGACGGCTGAAAAAAGCCAAGCTCATGGTCACGGGAGGAAGCGATGCGGCATTTTCAGGCTGAGCCTGTCTCGACAGGCCCAGATGACCGCCCGGCAAAAATGCTGGCCGGCTATCTTTGCAATATCAGCCGCGGCCCCTCGACCGTCCGACGCATGATCCTGAACGATATTGGGAGGTTCGCTGAACTCGGCGCGGACGGGTATGTCTCGGATCTGGTCCAGACCCTGCGCCTGTTCGATCGCGCATACGCCAAGGCCGCCTGAAGGCGCTTCCGCCGGTTGTAGGGCGGCGATCGCCGCCCACGCCCAAGCGGCCAAATGTGCTCGTTCTGTCCGAAAGTTGGCTGGAATTGCGGTCGCGCGGCCAGCCGACACGGCGCAAGTTTCCGGATCACGGACGAGACGCCCTGACGAGCGTCTCCTGCGCTCTGGGGAGGACGCCATGGCGGGTTACGGGCTTTTCGTTCTGGTGCTGGCGGTCGGGGCCGCCACCGTCGGATATTTCTGGCTGCGCAACGACTGAGGGCGGCTGTTACAATCCATTCGCCTTCCTGGCGATTGCGCTGTCGATCAGCGCCTTGACCTCGGGATGCAATTTCTTGCTGCCCGGGACGAAGAGGCCGGGGATTTTCCCGGCTTCGATCAGCTTGCGGCGTTTCGCCCGTTCATAGCGCGCCGGGTCGTCTCTGTCGTATCGCATTGATCGCTGGCTCATACATTGGCACATAGGGCCCAAAACGCGTTTGCCGAGACTGTAGAATCCACTTTCCAGAGGCTCGGATTAAGAGCAACGTCTAGCTTCCGCGCTGAATGGCTGCTACGCTGGGCGAGCCTAATTGAGCTCGGGGCAACCGATGCGCATGATTTTGGTCTATTCCGCCCTTGGCGCGATGTGCGCGACGGTCGCTTCTGCGCAATCGGAGATCAACCCGACGGTTCTCGCCCCCGCAGCCCGCCAAGCTTTACCAAAGAGCCGGGTCACTTGTTTGCCCCCACGGGCCGCCGGCTCATATGCGAGACCGAGGCTCCGACGGCCATCTCCCCCCAAGCCATTCACCCAAAACGAAGAGACGCTGTTCGACTGGCCTTGGTATTGACCGGACGGCGGATTTTTCCCTCTTTCTTGCAAAGGTCGTATACGACCAGGACACCCCAGGCTGCCTGCGGCTCCGCTCATTGAGATATGTCCAGACGCGCGCCGGTGCGACATTCAGAGCGTGGACCTCGGCTTGCCAAGGAGATTCTCGCAACGCTAGCTTCTCGGCGGGAGCGGCCAGACCCGCGTACCGATGCGTGCGCCGACCATATTCGCCAAAGAGGACCCGTTAATGAAGGGGGCAGAGCTCCGCCGGTTCATCGAGCAAGCGCCCGTCGCAATGGCTCTGTTGGATCGCGACTTACGCTACATTGCCGCAAGCCCGAGGTGGCTCAGGGAGCGAAAGCTTGGCAGCGGCATTCTGGGTCGATCCGTTTTCGATGTTTTTCCTGATCTCCGCGACGAGAAATGGAGAGAGGTCTCTCGTCGTGCGCTCGCCGGCGAGGTCGTCATTCGTGAGGACGACCAACTCACCCTGCCACACGGGGATGTTCAATGGGTGAGAACGGAAACACGGCCCTGGCGCGATGAAAATGGCGACATCCTGGGAATTGTCGCCTACGTGGAAGATATCACGCCGCGCAAAAAGGCCGAGAAATCCCTTCGGGAATCCGAGGAGCGCTACCGCTTCGCAATCGAGGCGACGAGCGACGGCATATGGGACTGGAACCTTCGAACCGACGAGGCCAGTTACAGCCCCTCCTATTACACAATGCTGGGCTATGACGCATCCGACTGGGGCTCAGGCAGTCTCGACTTCTGGAAAAGTCTGTTGCATCCGGATGATCGCGACCGCGTTGCGGCGATGGCCCGCCACCTGATCGAAGCACACGGCTTCTACTCTATCGAATTCAGAATGCGCGCCAAGGACGGCTCATATCGCTGGATCATGAGCCGAGGGAAAGTCGTGGAGCGCGACGAGTCCGGGGCGCCCGTTCGCGCCGTCGGCACGCACGTCGACATTCATGAACGAAAAACTCTGGAAGAAGCCTTGCGGCGAAGCGAGGCAAAGGCGCGCGAGAAAAAGGAAGAGTTGGAGTGGATTTATAATAACGCCCCAATCGGCCTTTGCTTTTTTGATCGAGAGTTGCGCTATTTGCGGGTCAACCGCCATCTCGCGGCTTTCGGAGGGCTTACGCCTGAACAACTGGTCGGGCGGACATTGGAGGAGACCGCTCCTGCAATCGCAGCCAGCGCCCGGGTGGCGATGCAAGAAATTCTCGCATCCCGAAAGCCTCTCACCAACAGGGAGATCGTGGCCGAAACCCCCAGCCAGCCGGGCGCCGCGCGGCATTTTCGCGAAAGCTGGTATCCGTTCTTCGGGAATACCGGCGACATCAGAGGCTTCGGCGTCGTTGTCGAGGAGATCACCGAGCGCAAGAAAGCGGATCAGGCGCTGCGGCAAAGCTCCGAGCGGCTGAAGGTCGCACAAGCGGTCGCCCGTATCGGCATCTGGGACTGGGATCTCAGAGCCGAGCAATATTGGATCAATGAGGAATACCGCAGAATATGCGATCTGCCGCCTGGAGCAACGCCCAGCTTCGAGCGATTCCTCGAGCAGATCGTTCCGGAAGATCGGGATTCTTACGAAGAGATTGTGCAGGACGCTTTCGCCGGGCGCGGGGAGATCGACTCCGAATGCCGCATCGCCGGCAGCCAGGATGGCAAGATCCGCTGGCTGCGATCCAGAGGAATGGTCTTGTTCGAAGAGGATGGCCGTCCGAGAGGTGCTATTGGCGCCTTGTGGGACATAACGGCGCTGAAGGACGCACAGCAATCGCTGCTGCAAAAATCGGAGGACCGATATCGCAGGATCGTGGAAACCTCGCAGGAGGGCATCTGGCTGATTGATGCTGATGCGAAGACGAGCTTCGTCAATCCCAAGATGGCTCAAATGCTGGGCTACACCACGGAGGAGATGCGCGGTCGCGACTTCAGGGGCTTCATGGACGAGGAATGGTTGAATATCGCAGCACACAAGCTCCTGGATCGCAAGGCGGGCATAATCGAGACCCACGACTTCAAGTTCAGACGCAAGGATGGATCGGAGCTTTGGGCCGTGCTTTCCTGTTGCCCGATTTTCGAGGAAGACGCCTATTCAGGTGCGTTGGCCATGGTCATGGACTTTACCGAACGCAAGCGTCTCCAGAACCAGATCGAGGAGCATCTTCAAGTCCTCAGGGAGGCGGATCAGCGAAAAAACGAGTTTCTGGCTACACTGGCGCATGAGCTCCGCAATCCATTGGCGACGATCAACCTCGCAATCGAAAATGTCGATGCAAATCTGCGTGCGGGCGGTTTCGCCAGAGAGGACGACCTGCTCGCGCTTGGGCGCGCCATCAGGCAAGGCAGGCATCTCGCCAGGCTGGTCGAGGATCTCGTTCAGGTTTCTCGGATAACCTCAGGTAAGATCGAGCTCAGAAAAGGCCCCGTCGATCTTTCGGATTTGATCCGGGACGCCGTTGACCTCATCCGAGCCAAGGTCGAAAAGAAAAACATTACGTTAGTCTCGGACATCTCGTGCGAACCGCTGCCCGTCACCGGCGACTCGGTGCGCCTGATTCAGGTTTTCGTCAATCTTCTCGATAACGCCGCAAAGTTCACAGACATTGGGGGCATCATCAAAGTGAGAGCGGCACGAAGCGGCAAGGACGCGATCGTCGAAGTGTCCGACAATGGAATTGGCATACCGGCGGATCAACTGAACGCAATCTTCGAACTTTTCCAGCAGATGAGGCACGGAACAGAGAGAAGGGCGGAAGGCCTCGGAATTGGGCTCGCGCTCGCCCGGCAACTGGTGCAGCTGCACGAAGGAGCAATATCCGCCAAAAGTGAAGGGCAAGGCTTTGGCAGCGTTTTCACCGTGACGCTGCCTCTCGATCCAACCGCCCGACCTGACTGACTCGAGGCGGACGGACCCGACGGCGCTCAACGACGAAAGGCGAAGCCTTGCCGCGGGACGGTCTCGATCGGCGCCTTGCATTTGGCCTGCTGTTCGATATCGCGCCGCAAGCGAGCGACAAACATATCCAGCGCACGGCTGCTGTCGTCGTCGATGCCGACCACCTTACGCAACTCGTTGCGATTGACCGCCTTCTCCGGTGAGCGCATCAGACGCTTCATGAACGCCGTCTGGCGTAGACCGAGCGTAACCTTATGCCCGCCAGGGGCGCGCAGGGACCCGTCGTCGTCGTCTATCCGCCACCCGCGTTCGGCTGATTTCGGCTTTTCCCTGCGCAGCAACGACTCTACCGCAGCCAGCAACTCGGCCTGAGACGTGGACTTGACCATATAGATGTCGGCCCCGTGAGTATATCCCTCGACACGGTCCGTTATGGTGTCCCGTCCCGTCAGGACGATAATTTTCGTCGCTGTCGTCTCGCGTAACGATCTGACGATGGCGAAACCGCTGTCGTCCGGAAGGTTGATATCGACGATCGCCAGATCGAAGTGTTCCTTCGCCGCCAGTTCGCGAAATTCCTTCGCGCTCGAAGCGCCGGTAACGCTGCGTGCGTCGGACGCCAGCGCATAAACGATGGTCTCCCGCAAATCGTCGTCATCCTCGACCACGATAATCTTCTTCGCGGCAGCGATCATGTTGCCCCTGCTAGAGTATTGTTAAACCACGTTAATTCACAAGTATAAGGCGCTTATCGGGCAAGAAAATGTCCAAGACAGGTTTTTGCGTCGCGCCCTTCATAGTAACCGATTTCTTCTCAAGCAACCCGGTTTTTCTCAGCCCTTCGCCTGCCTCTACCTTGACCGATAGCCAGGAACGCATTAGAAGTCGTTGATTATCGTTACGCTTATTCCATCGGTCCAGGGAGGATCGGGCAAGGTGTACGGCATCGTCACAAATGCAATCGGCGATCTCATCGTCTCGAACTATGGGGTGGCCAAATGGGAGGCCGTCCAGGAAACGGCAGGCGTTGAGGCCGATTTTCTGATTTCCACCGAGCCCTACCCCGACGAACTCAGCTATCGGTTGATTTACGCGGCCTGCGACGTTCTCGACTGCCGAATAGAGGATTTCCTGATCCAGTTCGGCAAGCACTGGGTCCTCGAGACTGGCGTCAAATATTACGGTCCTCTCCTTGTGTCAGGCTACACGGGCTTGAAGGATTTCCTCCTGAACCTGCCGGATTTCCATACGCGTATCCTTCTGCTTTACCCCCAACTCAAACCGCCAGAGTTCGCCTGCACCGACGTGACGGATAACTCCATGCGGTTGCATTATTTCACCACACGGCCTGGCCTGACCAATTTTATGGTCGGCTTGCTGCGAGGCCTCGGCGAGTTGCATAACGTTTCCGTCGACATTGCGCTCGTCGCCGCGAAGGACGACGGAGCGGATCACGACATATTCGAGATTCGATGGGAAGAACCCGCGAAATGAACGCCGAGACGCCGACTTCTGCGCTCGCGGGCAATATCCCCGTGCGCGAATTTCTCCGCGCCTTCCCTTTCTATTTGGCTTGGAACGCTCAGAATAGGATCGTCGAAGTCGGCCCGTCGCTTCGCAAGGTCTGCCCCAGCGTCGAGCCAGCACAAAATTTGACCGACGCTCTACGATTGGTCCGGCCGCACGGAGAGCTTTCAGCCTCGTTCTTCAACGACCACAGGGATCAGCTTTTCGTTCTCGAGGACAGGACCAACCAGCGCCTGCTGAGAGGCGGCTATCTGCCACTCGAGCAACTCGGTCTCGGCGTTTTTCTTGGAACGCCATGGATGACAAGTCCAGATCAAATCGCCGCCCATGGCCTCGCACTCGGCGATTTTGCTGTCCACGACCAAACTCTCGACCTTCTTCTGCTTCTGCAAACCCAACAGACCGCGGCCAATGATCTGCGCCAGCTCAACGCCAAGCTCGTGGCGAAGCGAGAGCAACTGATCGAGCAAGAAGCCCGCGCTCGCAAGCTCGCGCTCGTTGCTTCCTCGACTGACAACGCCGTCATCCTGACGGATGGCGAGATGCGCTTCGAATGGGTCAACGAAGCATTCACCCGTATGACGGGATGGTCAGCCTTGGATGTGCGCCAGGAGAAGCTTTGGGATTTCCTGATACATTCGGCGGCGGAGCCAATTTCATTCAGCGACGCCGAGAATCTATTGAACAAAGGGCTCATTTTTCACAAAGAACTTCCCCAGTTCAGGCGCGACGGGAGCTGCTACTGGCTTTCCATCGAGGTGCAACGTCTTCGAGATGACGCCCGGGAGGTCGCCAGTCTGATGGCGATCGGGCGAGACGTCACCGAAAAGAAACAGGCTGAGAAACGGCTGCGCCGGCGCGAGATGGAAGCGCGTCGGCAACGCGACGAAGCACACCGGCAACGGGACGAGCTCGAATGGATCTATAATAATGCCCCAATCGGCCTGTGCTATCTGGACAAGGACTTGCGATATCGGCGAGTGAATAGATACCTCGCCGAGATCAACGGGGTTGGAGTAGAGGAGCATATCGGGCGGAGCGTCGGCGAAGTCGTTCCGTCGTTCGCGACGCGCATCGAGCGGGAGGCGCGAAATGTCATCCGGACACGGCGCCCCGCACGCTACGAAGATGTGACGTATATTTCGTCTGCCGAACATAGCAGACGTTATTTCAACGAAAGCTGGTGTCCCGCGTTCGACGAGAAGGGTGAAGTCTCGGGAATGACCCTGCTGGTCGAGGAGGTCACAGATCAGAGGCGGCTTCTCCTGCTCGGCGAAGCGGACCAGAGAAAGAATGCGTTTCTCGCAACGCTGGCCCATGAATTGCGTAACCCGCTGGCTCCCATCAAATCCGCTCTGCAACTCGTGCAAATGTCCGACGCCGATGACCTCATGCGGGACGAAAATCTTGCCGCGCTCAGGATCGCCGAGCGTCAGGTTGATCATCTGGTAAGGCTCGTCGACGACCTTCTCGAAGTCGCCAGAATCACGCACGGCAAGATCAGACTCAAGAAGGAGAACATAGATCTCCTCGACGTCCTGCCTCAGGCCCTGGACCTCGTCCGCCCGCTGCTTTTGAAACAGGGTCACCAGCTGACCTACGAGGCGCCGACGCCTCCCTTGCCGGTCTCAGGCGACAGTGTCCGGTTGGTGCAAGTCTTCGCGAATCTGCTGGAAAATGCGATCAAATATACGCCGCCTGGCGGGGTTATCTCTCTCAGTGTCGCGATCGAAGGCGCAGAGGCCATCGTAAGAGTGAAAGACAATGGGCGCGGAATTCCACCGGAAAAACTTGCGTCCATATGGGACTTGTTCGCTCAGGTCGAATATGGCACACGAGAAGCAAGGGGAGGAATAGGAATTGGTCTCGCCTTGGCGCGAACCATAACTGAACTTCACAACGGGCGCGTCGGGGCTACGAGCCTTGGAATCGGAATGGGAAGCGAATTCTTCGTCGGCATTCCGCTCGCGGTCGCAAGTTAGCAGGAAAGCAACGACATTATGGCGCCCGCCTCGACCGAGCAGAAACGCGTTCTCGTCATAGACGACGACTCAGATTGCGCCGACACGATCGCAATGGTTCTCCGGCGCTTCGGCGCGCAGGTTACCGTCGCCTATTCGGGAGAGTCGGGAGTCAAGGAGTTTTCCGTTTCCTCCCACAACCTGGTATTTCTCGATATAGGCATGCCAAAAATGGATGGCTATGCGACCGCGCGCGCACTTCGCGCCTGCCAGGGCGACCGACACGTCAGAATCATCGCTCTTACCGGCTGGGGGCGATGTGAAGACCGTGAACGCACCATTCAGGGAGGCTTTGATCTTCATCTCGTCAAACCAGTGGATGCGCATCAGCTCAAAGATATTCTCGAAAGCTGACGCGAGATAAGAAACGCTTCGCGCCGCCGATCTGCCCCCGAACTCACATCCAGCCCGCGAAGGCCTGATTACTGGCCGCCAGAGCGACGCACAGCGTCCTCACTTGGACTTTCTTGGCGTCGCCCTCCTATCCGCTCCGTGCGTCGATAGCGAACCTCCCATCGCCTGTGCGGCACCTTCGCGCGCGACGGCCGCGTTGGCGGCTCTGATCGCATGGCCGTCGTCTCCGGTTTCAGCCAGAACGCTGTTGGCGACTTCGGCCCAAAGGCGACAAAGATGGGCAGTGTCCGCCTTATGGGTATGGCTCGGGGCGTCTTCGGGTCGCCAGGGCATCTCGGTGCTCCTCAGATAGGACCGCAAGACTTTTCTAGCGCACGCCTCAAATTTGTAAAAGTTTTGGGCGCCACTCGCGTGACCTGGCGGCTAGGCGAAATGAAGAAGGGAGCGCGGCCGGATGACGCGCCTTCGGAAACGCGGGCGAGCCAGAGCTTAACGTATCGAAGGATGCGAGCGCCGCTGTCGGGGCGCACCAGCGTGGTCCGCTGCTCGACCAGCCGGTTGAGCGACTCGAGCTCCTGCTCTACCATTCGCGCGCGGATCGGCTATCTTCTCCAACTCCAGACGCGCACGAACGAGGCTGCATTTGCCGGCGCTTTGGGGCAGAATGGCCGCCTCTTCGCGTTCATCCGGAAACGGCAAACCGCCATGCGCGCCATTATCGGAGCTTTCTCGCTCGATCAGGTCCGGGCCGGTGAAAAGGTTGTTCTGCGCGCCTTGTGCGGCGACCGCGAACTGCGCAGCCGTCTCATGCTGCTCGGGCTCTGTGTCGGCGGGGCAGCCGACGTCGTGCAAACCCGACGCCGTGGGCCTACGCTGATCCGCGTTCGGAACACGCTCGTCGCCATCGGCTATGAAGAAGCGAAAACGATCCTCGTGGAATGTCTTTGAATGACAAAAGACGCAACAGTCCTGCGCATCGCGCTCGCGGGCCAACCTAACGTCGGCAAATCGACGGTCTTCAACATGCTCACCGGCCTCAGTCAGCACGTCGGGAACTGGGCGGGAAAGACTGTCGAGCGGAAAGAGGGATGGATCGACTTCGCGGGGAGGCGGATCCAGATCGTCGATCTTCCCGGCGCCTACGGCCTCACCGCGAGTTCGGAGGAAGAGAGGATTGCCCGAGATTACATCATAAAGGAAAAGCCCGACGTCGTGATCATGATCGCAAACGCCGCGGCGCTCGATCGTAATCTCTATCTCCTCGGCGAATTGCTGGAACTGCCCGCTCCTGTGGCGCTCGGTCTCAACATGATGGACGTTGCGACTGCCGAAGGCGTCAACATCATGCCTGTCGTTCTCGAAGCGAACCTCGGTCTGCCGGTCGTGCCGATCACGGCCGTCGAGAACGCAGGGGTTCGAGATTTGCTGTCGGCCGCCGTGGCTCTGGCGGACGACCGCGCGGTCTTCCATCCCGCGCGCCCCGCACTGACGACGAAGCTCGCGCGCACGGTGAGGAAGCTCGACCGGCTGATTGGGCCGCATGCGCCAGAGCCTTACAAATCCGGATGGGTCGCTCTCAAACTGCTCGAAGGAGATGTGGAGATCGTCGCGCTCACTCGGCAATCGACCCCACAGCAAGACTGGCGGGAGATCGAAGCGCTTTTGGGCGAAGAAGAAGACGCGGCGCTCGAGATCGTCGGCGGGCGCTATCTCTGGGCGGACCGCATGGTAAAGGCGGCGGTGCGGCGTGCGGCGCCACGGGACGCGAGTCTCACAGAGAGGCTCGATCGTCTCGCGCTGCACCCTATTGCGGGAATGGCCATTCTCTTCCTCGTACTCGGCGCTACTTTCGCTTTGACCTTCGCCGTCGCCTGGCCGCTTCAACGCCTGTTGGAAACGGGCGTCGTTCTGCCTCTGCGGGAATTCGCGACCGTCGCTCTTGCAGGCGCGCCTCCAGCATTATCTCATTTCATTGCCGACGGCGTTCTCGGCGGCGCGGGGCTCGTCATGACGTTCCTGCCGCTCCTTCTCGTGTTCTATGCGATCTTCGGCTTTCTCGAAGACACAGGCTATCTCGCTCGCGTGGCCTATCTGACGGACCGGTTCATGCAGAGAATCGGCTTGCACGGAAAAAGCTTTCTGCCTTTCTGTCTGGGCTTCGGCTGCAATGTTCCGGCGATCGTCGGCGCGCGCGTGATTGAATCTCCTGCGGGACGCCTGCTCACCATTCTGCTTGCGCCGCTCATTCCGTGCAGTGCGCGCTTTGCCGTGCTGGCTTTTCTCGCGCCGGTCTTTTTCGGCAAATACGCCCTCTGGGTTTCGCTTGCTCTCGTTACGGCGAACATCGCCGTGCTTGCCGCCCTCGGCGCCATCCTGAACCACACGCTGTTCCGCGACGCCCGCGTTTCATTCGTCATGGAGCTACCCCTCTATCATTCGCCGAATCCGAGAACGATCGGGCTCTATATGTGGGCGCATACCTGGTCTTTCCTGCGCCGGGCGAGCACCATGATCCTCGCGGTCTCAACGGCGGTCTGGTTTCTCGCTTATTTTCCGGCAGGCTCGATCAATACGAGCTATCTTGCCGAACTCGGCCAGATGCTGGAGCCCATCGGCCGCCTTCTGGGATTCGACTGGCGTCTCACAGTCGCCCTGTTCACGAGTTTTGTCGCCAAGGAGAACGCCATTGCGACGCTCGGCGTGATCTATGGCGCGGAGGGTGGCTCGCTCGCCGGCGCCCTGGCGCAATCGGTGACGGTCGCGGCCGGCCTTTCCTTTCTGGTGACGACGATGCTGTTCATCCCTTGCGCGGCGACGGTCGCCGCCATGCGACAAGAAACCGGGAGCTGGGCCTGGACGTTCTTCAGCGTCGCGCTGCTGCTCGTGATCGCCATGACCGCCGGCGCAATCTCCTATCAGGCCGTGAACTGGCTTCTTGCCTGAGGCGCCCGATGCTCGATGTGATCCTCAGGCTGGCGGCAAAACGGAGCGTAATCTCGCAAGGCGATGTCGCGCGCGACCTCTCGATCAGCCCCGGCTTGGCTAAAACTCTCTTTTTCGAACTCGAACGCCAGGGCTATCTGAAATCCGTGAGCGCGCCCTGCGATACGCCCTGCGGCGACTGCGCCGCGAAAGAGGCCTGCCGCTTCTTCAAGGCGCCTCCCCTCTGGGCGTTCACCGAAAAGGGCATTGCGGCCGCCCGTCGACTGTCGAAATGACCGTTCGCTCCGATGGGTGCCAGAGACGTGCGCCGCCGCACTTACGGCCAGAGCGCCTGCCGTTACTGTTGGATCATCGAAAGACGAAAGAGAACCAACAGGAGCCGATCATGACCAAGTTGAACGCCATCCTCGCCGCCATCGCCCTGACCCTGAGCATCGGCTTTGCCACGACCGCCTCTGCGGCGCCCGAAGGCTTCAACAATTTCGATGGCAGCGCCTGTTACTGCGTCGATCCGTAATTTTCTTCCCGAAAGCCGCCCGCAAGCAGACTCGTCTACATGAGCGTCGTAGAGCTTGAAAGGGGCCGCAAGCGAACGAGACCGCCCCACAAGCCGCCGAGATCGCCCAGAGTTGCGGACACGATTTCGGGCACTATCGGATTTTTAGATTTGAGCCGCTCGAGGTGGGCTTCGATCCGATCGAATGGAATGCCGACCTCTCCCATCATCGAGCCGCCAAGGACGATCCTTTCGGGAGACCAGTAAGCGATCGTATTATGAAGCCCCACCGCGACGATTTCCGCGAGTTCCTCCCACACCGGGTGCTCCTTGCCCAATGTCGCGGGCGGCGCGCCGAAACGCTCTTCGATCGCCCGGCCCGAAACGAGCTCCTCCAGCGTGCTGGCGCTGGCGTCGCGGCCTAGGAGCTGCCCGCCGATTTCAAATCCGAATGCGGCGCGATCCAGCGCGCCATCCACGACGCGCGCGCCATTCACCCCGGTCGAGATCGTGACATAGGCGACGATGTCGGCGCCCTTCCCGGCCCCGATCGTAGCCTCGCCGAGACCGACCAGAGCCGTATCGTTTTCCATGATCGCGGGCGCGCCCAAAGCCGCTTCCAGATCGTCGGCGAGAGCGGCCCCGTTCCAGTCGGTAAGATTGGACACATTGAGAATGCGGCGCTTGTCTTGCGATAAAACGCCCGGCGCGCCCAAAGCTATGCCTGTGAGCATTCCGCCTCCGATTTTTTTCACGACCTCCACCAGCGCGCCCAAGCCTTCGGAATAAGCGCGAGGCGTCGGAAAAATTTCGACCGCGGAGAGACCTTCAAAATCGTGGGCGCAGCCAATCCGCGTCTTGGTTCCGCCGATGTCGATCATCACGAACATGGCCACGCGGTCTCCTGGCTGCCGGAGGGCTTCAAACCGTCGGCGAAGTTAACCGTGAACAACGCAGCAACAGCCGTGCTTCTGGCGTCGCCGGGGACGCCTCGGAGACGATTTGCCGGTCTCCCCTCACGTCGGCTCGCTGCATATCGCCTTCAATGCGAGATTAATTGACCCTCAGTCTCGCCCCTTGTTCTCGGGATATTTAGCGGCATATCGTCGTCCCGTTTCATATGCAGGCGCATCGAAGGCGGTTCCGCACCCGACTATTGTGGGATCAGCCAGTTCGGCGATCAAGCGCAGTTCGCCATCCGCCCCGCAGCCTTCGCCATCGATGATGGCGTTGCCTACGATCCTATCTGCGTCTTGAAGCCAGGCGTGTCGTCAGTGCGTTGCCCCAGCCGTTACCGCCTTGCGACGCTGGTGGGCAGGACGACGACGCGCGCGCCAACCGGGGTCTTCTCGTAAAGGTCCATTACGTCCTGATTGATCATGCGGATGCAGCCGGACGACTGGCTCTGTCCGATGGTCCAGGGTTCATTCGTGCCGTGGATGCGAAACAGCGTGTCCTTGTCCCCTTGCCAGAGGTACATCGCCCGCGCCCCCAAAGGATTGCTGGGTCCGCCATGCATGCCGAGACCGCTTTGAAGCTCGGTCAACTGCTTCTTCAGGTCAGGTCTGCGTTCGACCATTTCCTTTGGCGGATACCAGTCCGGCCATTCTTGCTTGCTCTTGATGGTCGCTTCGCCGGCCCAGGCAAAGCCTTCGCGCCCGACGCCCACGCCATAACGGGTCGCTCGTCCGCCGTCCTCCACGTGGTAGAGGTAGTGATGCGCCGGATCTACGACGATCGTGCCTGGCGGCTCCTTGGTTGAATAGGCGACCTGTCTGCGAAGGAAAGCGGAGTCGACTTGCCCCGGCTTTACCGCGGGAACGACGAAACCTGCATCCTTGTGCTCGGCGTAGACGGCGGCGCCGGCCGGAGCGACTGCATCCGTCCTGACCGCTTGCTCGACGGGCTCAATCTGGCGCGTTGGCGCAACCGTAGCGGTGCTGAACGCGGGAGTCGGTTGCGTGCTTGCGCAACCAGCTAGGGACGCGCCTGCCAGAGCTGAAACAATCCCGGCCGTAATGCGAAGCTTGGTGAGAGGCATCCGCGACTCCATCTCGACTGATTTAACGAAATCATAGCCGCAAAACCGAGCCGTGAACATGGGAGCCTCGCCCCCGGCCTTCGGGGGGCATCCCGTTCGACCGGACGACGTCGAGACTGGTCAAGCAAAGGGCAAGCTCCGCCTCAGGCGACCTCCTCGCCGATGGTCGGTCGAGGGAATAAAAAAGCCCCGCATCATCAGCGAGGCTTTGATCGTAAATTTTAGGGGTGTTCCAGCCTCAGCGTCAGCCCAGGCATATTATAGTCATTGCCAGCATTTGTTATCGTGACAACCGCACCGCTGTTGGTGACGGTGTAAATCCATTGAGAGGTAGCCGTGCCGGTTCCCGCGGTGGCTTTCGCGGAGCCGAGGGGAGTTATGTAGCTTGAGCTGTTGGTTGAGGTGGAGGCAAGAACGCCAGTGCATGTGCCTTTGTAGAACGTATTGACCACTGGCCCAGTGGCCGGCGGCGACCCGGTCGAAACAGTCTGCGCGCCGAAGGCGATGGCGCCCGCATAAATTCGGAAACCAGAAGAGACCCCGCCTCCCGGGGCAAATGGGCGAAGCGGAGTCGCGCTTGTATCCAGAGCTGCGTTCGGATCGGTCGGAAGACTCATGAGCTTCACATTATTCGTTATCGCTCCACCCGTGATTGTGCCAACAGTAACATTGCCGGTGAAGTTTACGGTCCATGCCGCGCTCACGAGATTAGAGTAGTTCCCGCCGCCGGTCGGAGCCGGAACGTTTCCTATTCCGCTGGCGACGCCAACATAAAGTCCGTTCGGCACAGTACAAGCAGCGCGCGCGGGAAAGGCCGCCCCGGCGATGCCGGTAAGCGCACAGCTGAGAAGAAGAATGTTTTTGCGCATGTTCTCTCGTTTCTGAAAATAACTCACCCTGGAATCCAACTGGCTCGGAATTGTTTGTCATCCCCCAAATGAGAGATACGCCGGGCAATTTGAAAGTCGGCGACTGCTTTCAAGTCAGGTATCTCTGCCAGGACCCGTTCTCAAAGACGTCATCTCCCAAACGAGGGATGCGCTCCTGGCGCGTTTTCGCTTGAATTGCCTTGTAACAACAAAGTTATTTCAGCCGGGAGAGGCCGCTACAAGCCTCTCCCTTTTTCTTGGACCCGGCGGAAAGGATTGAATCCCTCCGCGGCGCGCAGCACCGATACGGCTGAGTTATGTGCTAGGGCGTCTTGAACGGCACCGTGACTTGTGCTGCAAGCAGCGCGGCGAGTTGCGATTGGCGTTCGACCCCGGTTTTGGCGAAGATCGATTTTACCTGGCTGCGAACCGTGCCAACGCTCACGCTGTGCTGCTCGGCAATTTCATCGAGGGCGAGGCCTTCGGCGACTCGACTAGCGACTCGCGCCTCTGCGGCGGTCAAATCGAACAATCCTTGAAGGAGGGCCCGGTCCGGAGCGCACGGCGCGGCGAGCGGCGTGATCGCCAATATTCCAAATCCGCCGTCAAAAAGATCGCGCGCCTGGCCTGTCGCCGGAACAAGATGCACAATGACTGGCGTCTCGGTCACGCCTTTGGCCGGAAAGGAGCGAACAGAGGTTGCGGCGGGACTGCGCAGATCCGCCAAGGCGCGCCGCAACAAAGCGTTGGCCGCCGGATCCACAAGCGCAATCCGGTCCTTGGGCAACCAAGTCAGGTACGACGAGAGAGCCTGGATGAGGGCATTGGCCGAGAGCACTTTGCCATCCGCATCGAGGATGGCGGCCGGCAACCCTATCAGCGCTAGAGCTTCTGCGGCCGCTCTCAATCGCTGCAGCCGCCATCGCGCTGCAAGGAGACCCGCGCGCGCAAGATGCGGACGAAATGCATCCAACCGGCCGATGTCCTCGCGGTCGAACGGCTCCTTCCCAATGCGGCGGTTGACTTGCACCACGACCAGATCGCCGCTCGGAACGGGAATTGCCGTCGCTGCACAATGGTGCAAACCGAGTGGCCCGCACCACTCGGTCATGATGGAATCGCTAAGCCACTCGTCTTCGGTGAAGGCTTCCTGCTCGGCGACGAATCCTGCGCGATCAGCGCCAAGGAGTCGGGCGGTGGCTTGGCTGCGCAATGTGCCGCCGGTAATCCATGCTTCGGTCTGTTGCGCCGACATTGCATGGGACGCGCGCCACCCTGTCCAGGCGTCGGCCCTACGCGTGAGAATGACTCCGGCCGCGGCGTCCGCCGCGCCTGCCAGATCGTGCATTACTTGCGACCATAGCCTGGCGTCAGTGGCCGCTTCATAAATTTTATCAACGACCGTTTCGTAATCCGGCATAGGCGGCAATACTCGTCCAATAAGAATTATCTTTCGTTTTTATCGAACAGAAAAACGACCGCCAAGCGCGACTGTTTCATTCGGGGTTAGAGCCGGAGCGTTCGGGTGGTCACGCCCGAGGTTTTGATGAATTTAAATATTGGACGCACGTATTTTGTCCCGAGCGGGAAGGTCGCGAAGCGGCCCATTCCTGCGGACGACCACGCACCTTGCGAGGAGGGCTCCCAGGCGACCTGGCCCGCACTAGTTTGAATGTCGATGCGAATTTCGGTCCGAGTTGGAAGCGGGGGTCGACAGGCGAGATGAATGCGCTTTTTCGTCTTGGCTTCGCCATTGGAGCTTTAATTCTTGCCGTAATGGCCGCCCTGCCCGCCTCCGCAGTCAGCGCAGGAACGCTCAAGACGGTCAGAGACCGTGGGGCGCTCATCTGCGGCGTGAGCAATGGGCTCCCCGGTTTCTCCGTCGCCGACGACAGGGGAGAATGGTCGGGATTCGACGTCGATTTCTGCCGGGCGGTTGCAGCGGCGGTCTTCGGCGACAGCACAAAAGCGCGGTTCATTCCTGTCCTCGCCAATGAACGCTTCGACGTGCTGAAAGCCAGGAAAGTGGATCTCCTGCTGGGGAACTCGACCTGGACCATGTCGCGCGAGGCGACCCTCAACCTCATTTTCGCTGGAACGACTTATTATGACGGTCAGGGATTTCTCGCGCCGAAGCGACGAAATCTTCTCTCGGCGCTGGAGCTCGACGGCAGCAAGGTCTGCGTCGAGGCGGGAACGACGAGCGAGCTGAATTTCGTCGATTACTTTCAGTCGAACAATCTCAAATATGAAACTCTCCGCTTCAAGACCGTCGGGGAGTCCGTCGCCGCTTATGAGGCGGGGCAATGCGACGTCCTCACAAGCGACGTCTCCGAGCTGTATGCGCAACGGCTCCTTCTCGCCAAGCCAGGCGACCATGTCATTTTGGCCGACATCATTTCAAAGGAGCCGCTGGGACCGGTCGTGCGTCAGGATGACGTGCAATGGCTGAACATCGTCAAATGGGTGCATTTCGCGATGCTGAACGCCGAAGAGCTCGGCATATCGAGCACGACGGTCGGAGAGGCGCTGAATTCCAGCAAGCCAGCCATCAAACGCTTCGTGGGCGCAGAAGGAGACTTCGCCAGACAACTCGGCCTCTCACCTGATTGGGGCGTAAACATCGTCAGGTCGGTCGGAAATTACGGCGAGGTCCTGGATCGTAATCTGGGCGCGAAGTCGCTGCTTGGTATCGAGCGCGGGCTAAATCAGCTGTGGAGCGTCGGCGGAATTCAATACGCCCCGCCAATCCGGTGAGCTGCCAGGATTCAGTTCAGCGATCTCTGGGCCCCGGCGCGCGCGATTGCGCCAGAAGCCGCGGCGCCCGGACCGAATTGATTTATGACGCCGAGTTGGGTTCGCATCACGGCCACCCATCTGCGCTGATTGGAGTCGAGGCGGCTCGATGTTGAAAGGTCCTGCAGGATTTTGACGGCCGCTTCGATGTGTCGCCTCACCCCTGCCTTATCGAGATGCGCGAGTCTCCGGTGCTGGAGAACGAGCGACTGCCGTAGCGGGACATCATCGGGACGGGCGTCGAGCAGCGCCTCATAGGCGCCGGTCATGGTCTCGAACGCTGCCACAGCGTCTGCCGTTTCGCTCAGGGCGAGGAGGGAATTGCCGATGCGCTCACTGTAACTGGCCAGGTCCTGCCGCCAACGCACGTTGACAGGGTCAGCCGCCGCGAGGTCCGAGATGATCCCGTGACCGTTCTTGTAGTAAGCGAGCGCCTGAGCATAATCGCCGCGCGCAAACCAGAGATCGCCGATGCGTGCGTTGCTCGCCGCGAGATTTCGCCGCCATTCGCCGTTTTCCGGATCCGACGCCGCGATCACTTTGATAATATCAAAGGCTTTTTGGTAGGATTTCAATGCGCCATCGAAGTCGGAGCCGGCCTTCAGGACGTCGCCGATCTTGTTGTAGCTGACAGCGAGATCGCGTCGCCAGCCGGCGTTTCCAAGATCGGCTTCGGAGAGCGCGTCCCTGAGGCCAAAGCTCGTGCGATAGGATTTCTCGGCCGCGGCGAAATCGTCCCGCGCAATCTGCGCGTCGCCGACTTTTTCATAACTCGTCGCGAGGTCTTGCCGCCATCGCGTATTGAGCGGATCGATTTGCGCGACAGCCGATATGAGGCCGAGGCTGTCATAATAAGCCTTCAGGGCGCCGAGAAGGTCGCCCTGGGCCAGCTGCGCGTCGCCAATATTCAGATAGCTCACGGACAAATCGCGCTTGAGTTCGGCGTTCGCAGGGTCGGCCGCCGAAAGCGCCTCGCGGAGGGAGAGACTGTCTCGATAGGAAGCGAATGCGGCCTTGAAATCTCCCTGCTCTATCCTCCCGTCGCCTATCTTTTCGTAGCTGAAAGACAGAATCTGCCTCCAAGTGGCGTTCGAGGGATCGCTGCGCGAGACGCTCTCGGCAAGTGCGCGCACCTCGAGGTAATAATTGAGCGCGTCGGTGATCGCTCCCTGAAGCGCCCTCACGTCTCCCATTTTGGCGTAGGCGATCGAGAGCTCGCTCCGCATTTCTGAATCCTGGGGATTCGATTTTACCAGTTCGCTGCGAAAGGCGATCGCCTCTGTGGCGGCGTCGAACGCGCATTTGGTCTTCCCCATGGCGAGGCAGGCGTCCACGGTCTCCTCCTGTGCGGCGGCGTGGACGCGACGAAGGTCGACGCTGTCCGCGCCGTCCGCCATCAGCCGGATCTGCAAGGTGTTCACAGTTTCGAGAATAGCGAGAATCAAAGACGCGGGAACGCCGGATACATTCTTGAATTTATACGCCAGATTGCTCACGAGCTGGTTCGCCGTTTCGGTCGCCGCCTTGAGCCGTGCGCTTGCGATCTTCCACTCCCACCCCGCGATCCCCCCGAGAGTCATGGTGATCGCGAGCCCGATTCCACATATCAAGGCGATCCGCCGGGTGGCGCGAACATGTTCGGCGAGTTTCTCGATCTTTTCGCGCGCGAGCGCCGCCTCGGTGCGATGGCGCGCTTCTTCGGCTTCGTGGGCGGCCTCGTCCTTTTCGTGGCACGCCGCGAGATAGGCGCGGTCCACCACGTTCAGCAGGGCGGCGAGATCGGGGCGCGTGTCCAGCCGGCCCGCCTCAGCCAGCCGGGTTCCGCCATGCGCCGCCCATGCGACGGCGCGCGCATTTGCGTCCCAGTCGCATGCCGCCCGCTTGATTCCTTCCAAAGTGGCAAGAAGGCCGAAGTCTTCCTCGAGCCAGCCCTTGAGGCCGCCCCATTGCCGCAGCAAGGCCTCATGGGCGGGCTCTATGGTTGCTTCGCCGCTCTCCTTGTCGACGTCGCGCGTCAAGAGCCGGTGCTCGACCAGGAGGTCGATGAGCGGACGGGCCTCCTCGGGAATTTGCGAGGCCAGCGCCACACGGCGGCGCGGGGTCTTGCTGTCGAGGTCGATGCCCGCGAGCCAGGGGATGAATCCGCGCCTGAGCAGCGCAAGCCGGGCGTTGCGATCCTGGGGTATCCTCGGGTCGGCGTCCGCTTCCAGAAAAACCTGCGCCAGCGCCGCGTCGATCGCGCCCTTCAGCCGCCCGAAATTTTCGTAATCCTCGCGCGTGATCCGCCGCGCGGCCTCGTGCTCGCGATACAGCAACTCAAGGGTGAAGGACAGCAGCGGGAGCGCGTCGCTCCCCGCACCCTTCTCAATGTCCTCGAGCAAGGCTTCGGTCAGCGCCGGATCGATTTCGAATTTCCGACCGGCCTGCTGCAGGCGTTTTGCTGGCCCTTCGATGATTGTCTGGTAGGCCCCACGCGGCATGGGCAGCAAGGCGAATGTGTGCTGGCTGAGCCCTTCCAGCGGCCTGGCCCGCTCCAGAGCGTCATAGCTGTCCGATCGGATCGCGAAAATCACGATGACGGCCGGTTCATCCGAGGTCGCGAGGTCGTGCAGGATCGTCAGGAACTTGTCGCTCTCCGGCTCCGTATCCGTGCGAAACAGCTCCTCGGCCTGATCGATGGTCACCACCACCGTCGGAGGCTTATCGCCGCCGGGCCGGGTGACCAGACTGGAGAGAATACGCCGCAGCGCCGGCGGGTCGCTTGCCACCGCGCGGCGAATTTCAACCCGAGTCGCCGAGAGGCCGGCCTTCATGACCGCCTCGCCCAGCGCGGAAACCAGACCTTCCGAGCGGCTCATCCGAGCGCGCTCAGGGCGGATCACCGGCAGGACGAAGAAGTTCCGGTCGTCCCGCGACAGCCTGGGGATCAGCCCAGCGCGCAGGAATGAAGATTTCCCGGCCCCCGAGGCGCCGAGTATGACGAAGAGGCGCGGCGGCGCGGCTTCACGCAAGCCGCGCAAGGTGTCGAGAACTTCGATGATCGGGCCATCCCGACCGAAGAAGATGCCTGCGTCGGCGGCGTCTATCGGCTCCAGCCCCCGATAGGGCGCGCGTCCGGGATCGGATTCGGGGGGCCAGGCGAAAAACCGCGGATCGAGTCCGACTTGCGTGAGCCCGCGTCTGAGGCGCTCGAGACCTTCCCGCGAGAAGGTGACGTAGCCGACCTCATGGGTGATCGGCATCCGGGGATTGAAGACCTGATGGTCCTCCCCGGCGGCCAGCGAGACCGCCTGATGCGTCTGCGTTAGATACAACGGAAGGTCGCCGACGGCGATATTTTCGATGAGGGCGACGAAAACCCGCTTGTTCAGCTTGCGCGCGAGTTCATATTCGCGGCGGCACCATTCCGAGCCGAGCCAGCTGCGGGAAACAAGAAAGATGACCGCTTCGCACTCCGTCGCCTGCGTGTAGAGCGCGCGCTCCCATCGTTCGCCGGCGGCAATTCCTTCGACAGGATCAAGATCGAGAAAGGCGTCGTTCCAGCCTTCCCCCCTCAACCAGTCGCTCACCGCGACCGCCGCGAAATTATCCTTGCTCGAATGAGAGAGGAATATACGAGACATCACTTGCGCCCACGGCCCGAAGGCAGGCGCGCGTCCGCCATTCAGACCTCCCGTCACCATGCTTCAGATAACGGGCGTTCCGCTCCCGGCAAGCCGCCGGACGCGAAGCACCGTTCCGCTTGTCGTCAGAGCATCGCCTCAAGCATCTCGCGCGTGATCTGCTGTTGCGCGGCGATGCGCCCAAGGTTGTAAAGCGAGGGGATGTTCGCCGGGTTTTCCATCTGGCGAAGCTTTGAGATGTCGTTTTCGGTCAGGGAGACGCCCGTGTTCTGCGCGAGCCACTGGCCTTCGAGCTTTATGTCATAGCGATAGTAGCGAAAAAGCTTGCCGAAGGGGGGCGTAGAGTCTTTCAGATCCCCGATCTCGGAATTGATCGGCCAGGGCAGCGACGACTCCCCGAGCCAGGACATGAGCATGAGCGTCAATTCCTGATTATCCGATATTTGCGCGGCAAGAGCGTTGATCGCAAGTAGGATCGCCGGGGATCTCTGCGCTTCCCGGGTCGTGAGCTTCGGGCGGCAGGAGCCTGTCCCGATCGATACGATGAAGAGGTCTTCGACTCCCGTCTTCCATTCAAGGCGATAGGGCGGCAGGACAGCGGTGAGAAAGAGCGCAAGCGAGGGGTTGTTGTGCGGCGTCAGGCCGCCGTCGAGAAAGAGCCCCGGGTCCATTCCCTTGACGATTTCGATAGTCTGCGGATCGAAATAGAAGGGCGCCGCCGTGCTCGCGCGGATGATGTCGGGCAGTGAAAGATAGCTGTTTCCAACGAATGAATTGTCGTTTGGCGTCTCCCAGAACATGGATCGCGGATTGTTCATCACGATCCAGCAACTCCCCGTGTCGAGCCGCTTGAGAACCATGCACAGGCCGGTTCTCAGTATCTCCGAGCCGAGCGAGCAATGGGAAAAGGTCTTGTCCAGCTCCTCGTGAAGCGCCGCCCCGTCGAAGTTCGCGCGCCAGCCGGGGATGTGAAATATCGACGATCTGAAGACTTTCGGCGCGAGCTTCTCGTAAAAGGCGTGCATTTCGCCGGCCGAGAATCCGGTTGCGAGCCCCGCGGCGATGATGGCGCCGGTCGAGGTTCCGCCGACCAGATCGAAATAGTCGCACAGCAGCACGCTCCGCCCTACGATTTCGACAAGCAGATTTTCGATCCGCTCCAGAAAGGCGATCGAGATGGCCCCTCGAACGCCGCCGCCATCGAGCGAGAGAATGCGCTTTTTCCCCGCGCTGAAGAGGTGGCGGTCACGGGGGCAGGTGAAGGAGGCATCCATTTCAATCGAGCTTGCTGACGAGGACCGGAAATCCGCCGCGAGAAGAGCGAACTTCACCCGTCGGGTGAGCTAGTGTCCTGACTCTCAATTGGCGACCAATAACTCATCCGCTTCTGCTTTCTCGAGAGCCTTGCGGGCGCGGCTGATTTTTTCGAGGATGGCCTCG
>RXIY01000055.1 GCA_003963405.1 Hyphomicrobiales bacterium | reverse complement strand
GACATCGACCAGCGCCTCGACCAGATGGGCGATATGGTCCTGCGTGTGGCGCGGCGTGGGCGTGATGCGCAGGCGCTCCGAGCCCTTGGCGACGGTCGGATAGTTGATCGGCTGGATATAGACGTGATGGCGCGCGAGCAGCAGATCGCTCGCGGCCTTGCACAATTCCGCGTCGCGGACCATCACCGGCACGATATGCGAGGCGTTCTCCAGAACCGGCAGGCCGGCGGCGGAGAGCGCGTGCTTGGTGATATGGGCGGCGCGCTGATGGGCGGTGCGCAGATCCGGCCGGCGCTTCAGCAACCGCACGGCGGCGCCGGCGGCGGCGGCGACCGACGGCGGCAGCGCCGTGGTGAAGATGAAGGCGCCCGCATAGGAGCGGATTGCGTCGATCACGACCGCGTCGCCGGCGACATAGCCGCCCATGGTTCCGAAGCCCTTGGCGAGCGTCCCTTCGATCACGTCGATGCGATCCATGACGCCGGCCTGTTCGCAGACGCCGCCCCCGCGCGCGCCATACATGCCGACGGCGTGAACCTCGTCGACATAGGTCATGGCGCCGTAGCGTTCGGCGAGCGCGGCGATCTCGGCGACCGGCGCGAGATTGCCGTTCATGGAGTAGAGGCTCTCGAAGACGACGAGCTTGGGGCGGTCGCCAGCGTCGATCAGCAGCTCTTCGAGATGGGCGAGGTCGTTGTGGCGGAAGATTTTCTTCTCGGCGCGCGACCGTTTCACGCCCTCGATCATCGAATTGTGGTTCGAGGCGTCGGAGAGGATGACGCAATTGGGCAGCAGATCGGCGATGGTCGAGATGGCGGCGAGATTGGAAATCCAGCCCGAGGTGAAGACGAGCGCCGCCTCCTTGCCGTGCAGGTCGGCGAGTTCGCGCTCGAGCTCGACGATGGCGTGGCTGGTGCCGGAAATATTGCGCGTGCCGCCCGCGCCGGCGCCGACCTTGCCCGCCGTCTCGAGCATGGCGGCGATCACCTCCGGATGCTGGCCCATGCCGAGATAATCATTCGAGCACCAGACGGTGACCTCCTGAATGGAGCCGTCGTCGCGATGCCATCTGGCGAAGGGAAAGGTGTCGACGTCGCGCTCAAGATGGGCGAAGACGCGGTAACGACGTTCGTCCTTCAGACGGGAAACGGCCGCCTCGAAATATCGCCGATATACCATGGAAGGAACCCTCATTCATTGAGCCCATGAATGTTTTGAACGTCCTAGGACCTTCGCGGCCAGCTAGAGCGCGGGGGCGCGAAAAACGCCGCGCCCCCGCATCGCGTCATCGAGAGGAAAGTTGGGGGTTTCGATGACGAGATTTTTTAATCACGCAGATCAATTCAGTTTCTCGGCCACGTCCGAGGATGAGGTTGGTCGAAAGAGGGACTACAACTCCTGCGCTATGGCGTTGCGAACAAGAGCGCTACCGGGCCGGCCAATCCGCCAAGCACGAAGAGAAGTCCTCGCAGATCCTGGTTTGCTATCGGAATCAATCCCTGCCCGTCTCGCTCGCCGTTCAGGCTTTCCGGATAGTTAACATTCAGTCGCGGGCTTTGTCTGGGGGACAACGCAGCAGATGCATGCAAACCAGAACGTCCGGCGAGTTCATGCCGAGGCGATGCTGTGGCAAGTTGCGCTGTGTTGCATAGGATCAAGAGCACAAGAAGATATTTCATCGATGCGCCTCCTTTGATCTGGTTCAGAATCGAGCGACGGTTACGCTCCCGAAACCTCAGCTCCATTTGATGACTTTGCGTGCACAGAAATCTCTAACGCGCGCGAAGTCCTACCGAGCGAGGTACTATCTCGCCGCCGCGATCACCTTTCTCGTGACCTTGCCCATTAGACGCATTCCGAGTTGGAGTTCTTACTCTCAAGAATGAAATTTATCCTTGAGCGCTCACGATTGTGCTCTCCATTGAGGAAGAAGCGCTCGATAAACTCGTGAGCCCTTAGATTTCCGCATCCGTGGTCGGCGTGGTTCGACCTCTGGCGGCTGCTCGCTACAGCTTCCCAGTCACTCGCGCAGTTCTTGATGCCGGCGCGAGATACGAATCGACGTGCGGTTAAAGCTGTGGCTCGGAAGGCAGCTGCGCCGCATACCCATGTCCGACTGATGCAAGGGCCACACGCGCGGCGCCGTGTACGGCGCACGCTCCTCATCGTCCCGGAAAACGGCCCGTTGACGAAGCCGAGAAAATGCCGACGGGTTAAAACTCCACCTCATGGCGACTCCATGAGCTCCTCCGCTCGGAGATGCGCCGCATCACCACGCCGCCAGAAGGCGATCATGGTTGGATGTGCGAACCAGAGGAGGGCGGCCAGCAACACGAAGACGACGGCGCCGACCAGAAACACGTCGTTCAACGCGAGCAGGGCCGATTGCTCACGTATGAGGTTTGCAAGCCGGCGCATCGCCGTCGAGGAGCTTAGGCCCGCAGCTTCAAGTTTCGCGGTCGTCTGCGCGAAAAGATCCAGTGATGCAAACCGCCGCCCCCCGAGATGATCGGCGAGGTCGAGCTGGTGGAACGGTAGCCGCCGGAACTGTACGACAGCGAGCAACGAGATGCCGTAGGAGCCCGCTACGGTGCGCAACAACGCCAGTTCCTCGGCGGCGCGAATAAGCTTCGATCCAGAGAGCCCGTGCATGGCCAGGCTCGCAAGCGGGGCAAAGAAGAGGGCAATAAAAAAGCCGAAGAACAGCATCGGCCAGGATAGCTGGTCGAACCAGGCAAGCCGGTCGAATAGCCCTAGCCAAGTAAGTGTCCCAGCGAGGCCGGCAAAATCGAAGAAGCTGATTAGGCGCACGTCTATCGTTTTGTTGAGTTCATGGAGAATGGCGACAGCCGGC
>RXIY01000030.1 GCA_003963405.1 Hyphomicrobiales bacterium | reverse complement strand
CAAGCACCCTTCGTCTAAAGGCGAAGAAGCGACCGCGCCCGCCGCTCACTCGCAGCGCCGCCGTCGATGAATGCGTTATACGGAACCACACCCAACGTGTCAACAAGCTTTCAAAAATCCTTCGCAAATTTTGCAAACGCGGGCCGATGGGTCTGTTTTTCCTGGGATTTGCCTGTGGAAAAGACTGCCAGGGCGGTCGGCGCGCGCCGCAAATGAGCCATAATGCGAAGGCTTCGTCCTTGAGCGATATTATGCTTGGGTCCGCCGGGCCTCTTTGCCGCGTCGCCGGGCGGGCCGATTGGCTGTCCGCCAGAGGCCGCGATTAGTGAAGGGCGCGATTTTGAAAGGTTATGGCTCCGCTACATGGCATTGCAGATGAATAGCCGTCTGGCGACTTCGGCTCCGGACGGGTCCGACTGGCTCGATATCGGCGAGGAACCCGCCATTGAGGTCGATGGCCGCCGCCATACGGCGGACGATCGGCGCCGGGTTTCGGCGCGCTGGCTCTCGGGGACCGTTCTGACGGGCTTTTCAGGCGCCCTTCTGATCAGCGCCGCCGCTTATACCGCGCTCGACCAGCAGACGCGTTTTGCCGAAGCCCCCACGCGCGCCCAGCCTGCCCGGCAGGCCGAAACGGACGGCAATGTCGTCAATCCGAAAAAAGGCGATCGCATCATGCGTGCGGTCGACGTGGTCGCCGCAAAACAGACCTTTCGCGCCGCGACCACCTCCAAATCGGGCGAGAAGGAAGTGGTGCGCACGCGCGCCTTTACACATGTCGCGGCGACTCTGACCCTCTCTCCGACGAGCTTCGCCGGCGAAGTGCCCGCGTATAACCCGCTGAAGCTCGTAAGCGACGCGCGCGCGCCAGACAGCAACGGGGATGCAGACGTGGCGCTGGACGAGGCGGAGGTCTCTTTCGTGACGAAGGACCTCGCGTCCGTCGACTTAGAGGCCCAAAGTGCGAAGCTGTCCTTCGACGAGGCGCAGGCGCAGGTGCTCGAGCAGGTGAAGAGCACTCTCGCCGCCGGCCCGAAGGCTCTCCCCCTGCCCGGCCAGTTGCTGCTCTCGCGCACGAGCCGCGCGGCGGGCATCGATCCGCAGGCGCTCGCCTACGCCACGCCGGGAGCCTCGCTGACTGCGCCCTTTTCCTCGATCGAAGTGCGCATGGTGCCGGAGAATGTGACGATCGCGCCGCGCGATACGCCGCAACCCACGCAAATGGAAGAAAAGCTCGCCGTCGTGCGCCACGGCGAGGAGCTTGCCGACATTCTTGCGGCGAATGGCGTGCCGAAGGCGAGAATCGCAGCTGTTGTCGCGGCCTACAGGGGCAAACGGGATCCTGTTCGGGAGGGCCAGCGCGTCAAGCTGCTGTTTGCGGATTTCGATGGTTCGGGCAAAAACATGCAGCTTGCCCGCCTGTCGGTTTACAACGACGATGAAATTGAATCGATCGTCGCCGCGACCGACAAGGGCGCCTTCGTGCAGACCCCGACCACGCCCACAGCCATCGCAAAGCGCGGGGCGCCCAAGCGCAATTCGCCCGTTCTCGACGAGTTCGGCGACATAGAGGAAGATCCCGGCGCTATGCGCCTCTACGATTCTCTTTACGAGACCGCGCTAAAACAGCAAATCCCCAAGCCCATCATCAATGAGCTCGTGCGGGTCTTCGCCAATGACGTCGATCTGCAGCGCGCCGTCTCCGGCGGCGACTCGCTCGATATTTTCTACGATGAGCCGGAAGACGGCTCGGGCCCCACGCGCGACTCTCTGCTTTTCGCCTCGCTCAATACGCGCGACGAAACCTATCGTTATTACCGCTTCCAGACGACGGACGACGGGCTTGTCGATTATTATGACGAGAACGGCCGTTCGAGCCGGAAATTCCTGGTGCGCAAGCCGATCTCCATTGGCGAGACGCGCTCGGGCTTCGGGATGCGCCGCCACCCGATCCTGGGCTATTACAAGATGCACACCGGCGTCGACTGGGCGGCGCCGATCGGCACCCCGATTCTGGCGGCCGGCAATGGCACAGTTATCAAGGCGCAGTGGGACTCGGGCTATGGGCGGCGCGTGGAGATCCAGCACGCCAACGGCTACATTACCACTTATAATCATATGTCCGGTTTCGCGCGCGGCATCACGGAGGGCGTGCGGGTCAAGCAGGGGCAGGTTGTCGGCTTCCTCGGCTCAACGGGCCTCTCGACCGGTCCGCATCTCCACTATGAGGTCATGGTCAACGGCCATTTCGTCGACCCCATGCGCGTGAAACTCGCGCGCACGCGCGAGATCGAAGGCCGCATGCTGGCGGAATTCAAGAGAGAGCGCGACCGCATCGATTCGCTGATGGCCAAGGCGCCCAACAGCAACAAGGTCGCCTCGCGCGGCGGCGCGAATCCGACGGCGAGCCGTTAGCGTCAACCATGCAATGCGGTCATGCGAAGCGACGAGCGATTCGCTTGCCGTAGTCGCGCGCCGGCGCTTCGATCAGCCTGTATGTCACCGCCGCGCCCGACAGAACGGCCGCAAGAACGACGACAAAAAGGAGATCGCCGATCCAGGGCGAGGCGACCTCGAGCGTGAACCGGCCCATCGGATGCCCAGACTGGTGGATCAGGCGCTTGATCGCCCCCGTGGCCAGGTAAAAGGCCGTCATGTGGATCATGTAGACGGAGAAGGAGATTTTGCCCAGGAACTGGGCGGGCGCGCTCGACAGGAGCTGTGCGGCGAGGCCCCGCCCGCTACGAAGCCCGACCACCATTGCGACGAAAAGCGGGATGGCGAGGATGATCGACGCGCCATCGGCGAAAGTCATGACCGTGATGGCCAGCGCCCCTGAAACCGTCGCCGCAACCGGCAGAAACGGCCAATCGCCCGGCTCGTAAAGCCAGATGGCGACCCCGAGCGTGAAGCCCGCGAGACACCTCACCAGTCCCCAGCCGAAATTCACGTCGAGCGACTGCTTGATCGCGGCGAGAGCGACAAGCGCGCCGCTCGCCAGGCAAATCGCCAGGAGGGCGTTTCTGCCTGGACGCATGTCGCCGCGGGCGGCGACGACGGCGAAGAACGCATAGGCGACGCATTCAGCGCCAATGCTCCACGCCGGCGGATTCCAGCCCAGCTCTCGCACCAGTCCAAGCCCTTGCAGCATCAGCAGATTGACGACCAGCAATCCGGGTGTGAAGGCGCCCGTGAACGGCGCCGAGTCGGAAAGGCCCTGTGCGCGAAGCGCCCATTTGACGAGCTCCAGCGCGAAGACCGCCATGAGCACAGCGAAGTGCAATGGATAGAGGCGGAAAAAGCGCCGTACCGCAAATTCGCGGATCGACTGCGGGGTTCGGAGCCGGTCGCCATAATTGGCGGCGATGACGAAGCCCGACATGATGAAAAAAACGTCGACGGCGAGATATCCGTTGCGCACCAGCCTCGTATCGACGAAATGCGTCGCCCAGGGCACATGATAGAACACGATGAACAAGGCCGCGACGCCGCGCAGACCGTCCAGCGCGGGGTAATGTTTCGAAGCCAATAGAACCTCCACGATCGCGAAAATCGTGGCATTCTGAACCTCGGCTCCTAACGTAACCTTAGCCTTTTGTGACCGCCGAAAAGCGCATGGCCCAAGGGGAAGGAGCGAAGGAGCGAAGGAGCGGCCTTCCTTACGCGCCCTCGAATCCAGCTTGGCGCCGCACGGCCTCCGCACTCATCCCTGCCTCGCGCAAGGCGCGCAGCGTCGCCGAACCACGGCTTTTCGCAAGTTTCTCGCCGCCCTCGTCGCGGATCAGATCATGATGCCTGTAGCGGGGTTCAGGCAGGTCGAGCAGACGCTGCAACAGCCGGTGCAGGCTCGTGGCGAAGAAGAGATCGCGCCCGCGCACGATATTGGTCACCCCCTGCAAAGCGTCGTCGACCACGACGGCGATGTGGTAGCTCGCGGGCGTATCCTTGCGGGCCAGCACCACGTCGCCCCATTGCGCAGGATCGCAGGGAATCGCCGCGAAACCCTCATCCCGGAGAGAGTGCGGCTCGAGGCCTGGCGCCTCATGCTCCCGCCAGCTCAGCCCGCGCCCAGCCAGGGCCGCGGCCTTTTGCATGTCGAGGCGCAGAGCGACGCCCCCCTGCGCGAGAATTTCCCGCGCGGGCGGGTGCGGCTTGGCGCGGCAGGTTCCGGGGTAGAGCGGCGCGCCGTCGGGATCGCGCGGCCAGCCGGGATGCGCGCCCGCGACATGCGCAATGTCCGATCGCTTGCAGTCACAGGCGTAGAGCAGCCCCATGGCGTCGAGCCGCCCGAGGGCGCGCGCGTAATCGTCGAAGTGCTCCGACTGGCGGCGCACCGGCTCCTCCCATTCGAGACCGAGCCAGGCGAGATCTTCATGGATCGCGACCTCGAATTCCCTGCGGGCGCGGCCCCTGTCGATGTCTTCGATGCGCAGCAGGAAGCGCCCGCCGCTTTTGCGGGCGAGCGTGAAATTCAGCAGCGCGGAATAAGCGTGGCCGAGATGCAGAAATCCGTTCGGCGACGGCGCAAAGCGGAAGACCGGGAAGGTCATGCGCGACCCCTGATCAGATTTGTCCCTCTGGCCGCTGGCGGGCAGAGGGAGGCGGGACGACGCAGCCGAGCGTTCGGCGGCGTGGTCCCGAGCTATTCTTTTCGGCCTCGTTCCGAGATCGAAAGCGCCGCCGCGAAGGCCTGCTCCCGGTCGAGTTCGCTCGTGTCGAGCAACACCGCGTCGGCGGCGGGCTTCAGGGGCGCGGCGCTGCGTTCGCTGTCGCGGGCGTCGCGTTTCCTGACATCCTCGAGGATGGCGGCGTAATCGACGTCTTCGCCGCGCGAGGCAAGCTCCAGCGCGCGCCGCTGGGCGCGGGTTTCAGGGGTGGCGGTGACGAAAATCTTCACGGCGGCGCCAGGGCAGATGACCGTGCCGATGTCGCGGCCGTCGAGAACGGCGCCCTCGGGCCTTGCGGCGAAATTGCGTTGCAGGTCGATCAGCGCCGCCCGCACCGCCGGCATGGCGCCCATGAGCGAGGCCGCCTCGCCCATCTCGCGGCCGCGCAGACGCGCCTCGTCGAAATCGGTCAGCGACAGACCACGCGCCGCCTCGACCGCCGCGTCCACGTCATCGAGCGGCAGGCCCTCGTCCATCAGGGCGCAGGCGGTCGCGCGATAAAGCAGCCCGGTGTCGAGATGCGGCAGCCCGTAATGCTGTGCAAGGCGGCGGGCGAGCGTGCCCTTGCCGGAGGCCGCCGGTCCGTCGATGGCGATGACGAAGCTCACGAAAAGCGCGCTCCGAGACCCTCCATCAGCGGCCGGAAGGAGGGGAAGCTCGTGGCGATCATCGTCTCGTCGTCGACCGTCACCTTGTCCCGCGCCGCGAGGCCCATGATAAGGAAGCTCATGGCGATGCGATGGTCGAGATGCGTCTCGACCACGCCCCCGCCCCGGACTGGCCCGCCGCGCACAATGAGGTCGTCACCCTCGATCTCGCAGTCGACGCCATTGGCCGCGAGCCCCGCCGCGATGGCGGCGAGACGATCCGACTCCTTCACCCGCAACTCGGAAAGACCGCGCATGCGCGTTTCGCCGCTCGCGAAAGAGGCGGCGACGGCCAGAATGGGGTATTCGTCGATCATCGAGGGCGCGCGCTCGGCGGGAACGTCGACGCCCTCGAGCGCGGAAAAGCGCGCCCGCACGTCGGCGACCTCCTCGCCCCCTTCCTCGCGCCTGTTGTCGAGCGAAATATCGGCGCCCATCTCGATGAGCGTCGTCAAAAGGCCGCTCCTCAGCGGATTGGTCATCACCCCCTCGACCACGATGTCGGAGCCCGGCGTGATCAGCGCCGCGACCAGCGGAAAGGCGGCGGAGGACGGATCGGCCGGCACGCGCACGGGGCGCGCGATCAGTTCGGGGCGGCCCTGGAGCGTGATCTTGCGGCCATGGGCGCCATGAGGTTCGCTCCTCACGCTCGCGCCGAAATGCGCAAGCATTTTTTCGGTATGGTCGCGCGAGGCCTCGGCCTCGATGACCACGGTGCGCCCCGGCGAGTTGAGGCCGCAGAGCAGCACGGCCGATTTGATCTGCGCAGATGCGACGGGCGTCTTGTATTCGACCGGCAGCGGCTCGGCCGAGCCCTGAAGCACGAGCGGCAGCCGGCCGCCCTCGGCCTGTTCGAGCACCTGGGCGCCCTGAAGCGCCAGCGGATCGAGAATGCGCTTCATCGGGCGCTTGCGCAGCGAGGCGTCGCCATCGAAGCGCGCGACGATCGGGTGCCCGGCGACGACGCCCATCATCAGCCGCGATCCGGTGCCGGCGTTCCCGAAATCGAGCGTCTCCACGGGCTGGAGCAGCGAGCCGAGCCCCGCCCCCCAGACGCTCCAGCTCCCTGGTCCATGGCGCACGACCCGGGCGCCGAGCTGGCGCGCGGCCTGCGCCGTGCGCAGAACGTCCTCGCCTTCCAGAAGGCCGTCGATCCGGGTCTCGCCCACGGCCAGGAGCCCGAAGATCATGGCGCGATGCGAGACGGATTTGTCGCCCGGCGGACGCACGCGGCCCGTCAGCGGGCCGGAGGCGGCGGCGCTCAGCGGCGCGGCGGGAACATGGGAGGCGTCCAAAATGCAGGCCCTTGGCAAGCAGCGCGCCGTCGCGGCCGCCGCTACGGCGCCGCGGCCAGCGCGCGGGAATTTTTCTGGAGCGGGCGAAGGGAATCGAACCCTCGACATACAGCTTGGGAAGCTGTCGTTCTACCACTGAACTACGCCCGCGAGTCGCGTCGAAACGCCCGAAATTTCTAGCGGAACTCCGGGGGCTCCGCAAGCCCGTCGATCTTTCGCCGACCGGAACAGAACGCGATCGAAGCCGACATTGCGCGACGGCAAGCGCCACGAAAACCCCAACGGTGGCTTCGGCTCACGTCCCGTTCATGCGCTCGTCAAACGCCAAAACTGCCACGCCGATGAGTCCAATCCGCTGTCACGTAGCCTGTCGGAACGCCTCACCGAGCCTGCGAAGAAGCTCCCGCACAAGCCCGAGATTGCGGCTGTCGGCTCTGCGGCAGGGCGGGAGGCGACGCGCACAGGACGCGCAGCTCCAGCAGGCGCCTCGACACGCCCATGAATTTCAAAGCTTGAGATGGAGCGAGAAACCGGCTTGCGGTTATCGAAACGGCTTGCGCCCTTGATTATAAGCAGGTTTTACGTCGCTCCATGCAATCTGAAAGCTGATGCGAATATGAAGCCGGTCGTGATCCCGAAGACAATAACGCCTTTCATCCGGCGTCCTTGATTGCTTCGCGAATATTACCCATAGAGCGGTCCTCTCGAAGGCACGGTGTGACGCTCAGTGCGGCGGCATCCAGATCCATAAAGGCGGCGCGCCAGGGAAGTGGACATCCTTGACGATCGTCTCGTCCGACACATTGTCCGGCTTGAGATAGATGTAATAATTGTCATTGCGTTGAAACAGTTCGTCCTTGGGCGTGCTTTCCGGGCTGATCAGCATGTTGTTTGCGAAGCGCACATGCATGTAATGGGGAAGCAGTTCCGTAAACTTCTCGGCACGCGCTTCGAGCGTGAACCGATAAAGCTGCCGGCCAGTGATTTTCAGCACGGCGGCGGTTGCTTCGGCAATCGGCGTGAGCGGCGCCTCCTGCCATCCGGTTCCGACCTGGATGAAGGCCTGCACGCTTGGCGACATGACATAGATCGGCGGTTCCTGTCGGGTGTTTTCGATATAGATCGTCACCTCGTAACGATTGCCGCCGAGGCTGGCGATCGAGGCGATGTCGCTGCGCAAGGTCGAGGTTGCAAGTTCCTCGAGAGCGGCGAGGCGCGCCCGACGCGCTTCGATCTCATAACTTTGGTAACGCGCCACGCCCTCGTTCAGAAGAAAAGCAAGGGCGAACAAAACTGCGGCCGCAGCGCCCGCACGCCGAACGGCCATCCAGAGATTGGCGCCGAGCTTTTGAAACGCCTGCGCGCCTTCGGCCGCGGCGAGGGTCGGCGGCTCGTGTCGGGCTGGCTCGGGAAGCGAAATCACCCGAAGAGGACGCGGCGAGGCCTCGACCTGCGCGCCATCGAGGGGCGTGAGGACGCCCTGCCGCATTTCCAGAACCCGGCCTGCAAGCCCCGCGAGGTCGCGATTGTGCGTGACCATCACCATGCCGAAACCTTCTTCGGCCCGGAGCGCCTCGAGCAAGGAGACGATCTCTTCCTCTGTTTCTTCGTCGAGATCGCTCGTTGGTTCGTCCGCCAGAATCAGGCGCGGGGCGTTTATCAGCGCGCGGGCGATGGCGACGCGCCGCTGCTCCCCGCCCGACATTTCGCCAGGGAACGCAGACAGCCGACGAGACAGGCCGACCCGCGTCAGCAGATCATGCGCTCTCGCATAAATCTGTTCAGGCTGGGCTTCGCCTCCGAGTAGCGCCGGCAGCGCGACATTGTCGATCGCGCGCAGATTCGGCAACAGGCTGGAAAACTGAAAGATGAAACCGATTTCCCGGCGGCGGACGTCGGCGAGACGCGCCTCCGGAAGCGTCCATATGTCCACGCCGCCGATCGCGATCTCGCCGCCTGTGGGGCGAGTCAACGCCCCGATCATGGCAAGCAGCGTCGATTTGCCTGAGCCAGAGCGGCCGACGATTGCGACGAACTCTCCGGCGCCGATGACGAGATCGGCCTCCGCCACGGCGTCGACGCGGTTTTCGCCGTCCCGGTAGCATTTCTGCAGACCCGTCGCGCGAAGAATCATGGCGCGCTTTCCATCTGGATCATACGAGCTGGCTCAAGGCGCAACGCTCGGCGGCTCGCCAACAGGGCGCCGATGAGGCCCAGCGCGAGGCCGAAGCACAGAGAGGCTGCGCCGGCGCCGACGACGAAGCCATCCGGCGGACCCTCAAAGGGCACGCCGAGCGAGGCGAAGTAAAACCCTAGCGACCGCGCAGCGAGAAAGATCAGCGAAATGCCGAATACGATGCCGGCGATCCCGCCAATTCCGGTGATGATGAACGCCTCGAACAATGTGAGCGTGATGATCTGCCGGGGCCGGGCCCCCATCGCTCGCAGCATGCCGATCTCACGATAGCGCTCCTGCACGATCGCCGAGAACAAAAGCGAGACAACGAAGAGCAACGCCATGAATAGCAAAGCCCCGAAAACGCCGACTCCCCAGACAAGACTGCCGAGCGATTGCCGCGCCGAGGTGAAGATTGGATTGCCCGATACGACCTTGATTTGTGGAATCTGTCCAATGGCGAAGCGCGCCTGTTCGAGAGAAGCGCCCGGCGCCAGTTGCAGCAGGTAAGCCGAGACCCTGCGCGGACCGAGCTCCGGCAGACATTCGGGCGCCATGTGGCGATGATGATGGTCGCCGGCCGTCTCATGCGGGGACGGAGAGCCGGCCGGGCGCATCTGCCGAGCTGAGGCGATCAGCTGATCGAGCCCCGCGAAAGTGAGGAAGTAGGATTCATCGACAGGCCCAACGCCCGTATGCCCCAGGCGATCTGTGATGGTCAGGGTCTTACCGCAGATGGAAATCGTCTCGCCGGGCCTCTGCGTCACGCGTTCGCCGACAAGAAGCTCCGTGGCGCCAAGAGAAAGGCGCCGACCCTGGGGGAGCCAGGGCTCGACGGTAAAGTCGGCGGACGGATCATAGGCGATGAGCCGTATGGCGCGACCCTCGACGCCCGCCTGCACGAGACGCTGGGGCGCGACCCTGGCGACGCCTAGAACGTGACGAAGCGTCTCGCCGAGCGAGTCGTCCAGTTCGAGTTCCGTCGGCTGCACGGTGAGCAGCGTGCTCGTCAGATTGACGAGGGTTCCCTGCGGCACGATGACGAGATCGGCTCCCATCCGGGAGAAACTGGTCAGAATGCCGTCACGCAGCGACCAGCCGAGGATGGCCCCGGAGAACCCGACGCCGACAGCAATCATGATCGCAATACCCAGAAAGACGCTGCGAAGCAGCCTCCGGGCGACATTTTGTGCGGCGAGTCGCAGCAGAAGAAAGCGCGCGCGGGATCGGAAGGACATGCTTGGCTCGGGCGTTACTCGGAAATACGGCCCGACTTTGAAGCCGGGCCGCCAGTGTCGCAGGGATGCTTACTGATCGCTGAAGCAGGCAAGGTGGAGCGACCGACGCGACGGCTTGCCCGTCACATCGTAGGCGCAGACACGCATCTGCATCGGGTAATCCAGAAGACCAACCGTGCAGAACCCGGGCTCCACCCGACTCATAAGCCGCGCTGCCGATGACGCGAGCCATCGGCATTGATCACGCAAGCGAGGCGATGTTCGAAATCAGCCATTTCTTTCCCCTGCGTACTCAAACCGTCGTCGACCGGCTGTGAATCAACTCCTGGTTATTGCGCGGAATGATGACGCAGTCATGGTGTCCGCCGAAGTTCGGGATGTACCCCACCGGCTCAAGCGTATCCTGGGTGAAGATGAAGGTGCCCGCCTCCAGCCGTTGGAAGCCGCTGAAGATCGCCAGCACATACTTGCCATCGTAGGTGACATGCATGGTCTGCGTATCGACGCCGACATTCTCGAAGCGCTTGATCGTCGTCCAGGTCTTGGTGTCGACGACCACGATCGAGCTTTTCGCCGGCTTCTGGTGCAGCTCGGAGACGAACATCTTCGAGGCGTCCATCGAGAAGGTGATGTGGAACGGGCTCGGCGTCGATCCCGTCCAATGAGAATCCTTGAAGACGGTGACGCGTTTCCAGTTGCGCGGATCGCGGTCCTCGCAATTGAACACGCCCATGCTGTTCTGACGGGTATTGTTCGTCATGGTGAACCACTTGCCGTCCGGGCTGAAGCCGCATTCGTGGCCCGAGGTCACCACATTGTCGAGCGCCAGCTCCCAGATGCCGTCGGCGATCTTCTTGATTGGCAGCGCGTCCTTTGTCGTGCCATCCGGGGAGGAGATGGCGGCGATCGGCTCCATCGTCGTGCGGTCGAAGACAACGCCCACCGCGAACATGCGCAGCGTCACGAGCGACAGCGGATGAATGGGATGATGGACGCAGTTATCGGCGCCGGTCAAAGCCTTCACGTCGCTGCCGGGGAGCTGGCCGGTATAGGCGAGATATTCGCCCATCGGCACCATTTCCCACTCGAGCTTGTTGCCCTTGACGCCGCGATAATCATAGAGGCCCGTTTCCGGCGCCTTGACGAGACGGCTGATGCGGACCTTGCCGCCCTTGAACCAGTTGTCCTGAAGCAGACCATTGGGCTCGGCGCCGATCCAGTCGAATCGGAAGGCGTCGATCACTTCGGTCTTGTCGTAGCCGGTCGCGCGCTTGAAAAAGGCGACGATGTCCTTCTGGCCGTCGGAGACGGAGAAGCCGGACGCGTCCGGGAAAATCACCGTATGCACGCCAAGCCCGATGCCTGTGGTCTCGGCGATATTCTCCAGCAGGTTCATCTGCTGCCCATCGAAACCGACGCGATAAATCTGGTTCCCCTGGCCCCACAACGGATCGAGCATGCCATGTTCACGGATCTGCGTCGGGATTCCGTAGATGAGGACGTTCTGGGCGCCCTGCGTGGAGTTCAGGAATTCGAAGCCCTTGCGCGGATCGGCCGAGGGGAAGGCCGCGAGATGGTGGGCGATCGGGCAGCTGTCGCCATAGTTCCAATATTCGATCCAGGCCATCGTCTTTCCGGTGGCGAGATCCTGCGCCTGCGCGCCGCCGCCGAGTTTCGTGGGCGTGAGCCATACGTAGTCGCCGAGGGTGGCGAGGCGCAACGCATTGGCCTCGGCCGCCGAGGCCGTCGGAACCAGCGGATTGGACTCTCCCATCAGGCTTGAAAGCAGCCCCTTCGCGCTTGCGGAGCGAGCGCCGAGGATCGTCCCGACGACGCCGGTCGTGGCGGCGGCCAGCAGCTTGCGACGATCAATTGGCCCCCGCTGATTATAGAGCCGCGTCACGTTTGGCGCGTTCACCTCCGAGGCGTCCGCGTTCTTGTTCATATTCTCATCATTGGACATGACACTTTCCCCATCATGGCAAAGGAGCCGCACGCGCCCTTGGCGCAATTCCCCAAGGCCAGCATACGCCATTTCCCTGCTGCCGCTATCGGCGCATAGGCGCCCACGGCCGAGATGCCGTCAAGCCGCACGTGGCCAAAATGAGCACTCATGGGTTTGACTTCCTCAATTCGAAAAGATCAGACTTTTCCTTGAATTGAAATTTCAGGGAGCGCCCGATCGTGTCTTCATGCGAAGTTGAGAATGGAGATCTCGGCACTGCACAAAATGGTGGGGCGGGATCGGGCCAGATTGGCGTTCTGGGCGCATTGTCGATCGGGGTCGGCGGCATCGTTGGCGGCGGATTCTTTGCGACGTTCGGCCTTGCCGTCGTTGGGTCGCGCGGCTCGACTTATATTTCGTTCCTGCTCGGCGGCGTGCTCGCGCTTCTCACAGCCTATTCCTATGTCCGGCTGACGTTACGGTATCCCGGACCCGCCGGCACCGCCGGGTTCGTCAGGCGCGCGTTCGGGCGCTCGCTGCTGCCGGCAAGCGTCAATGTTCTCCTCATCTATAGTTACATCGCCATCATGGCGGTCTATGCGCATGCGCTCGCCGCCTATGCGGCGTCCTATTTGCCCGCTGACCATCAGACGGCTTGGCTACATCTCCTGAGTTCCGCAGGCATTTTATTACTGGGATATATCAATTTCGCAGGCGCAGCATTGATGGCGAAATTCGAGAGCCTGTTCAACATCGGCAAGCTTGCGATCCTTGCTGTTTTCATCGGGGCGGGCTTTCTGCTCGGCAGCCCGGACTGGAGCCGACTCGGCGCTGAAAATTTCGTGCCGACGACACAGATCGTCTCGAGCGGAATGATCGTTTTCCTCGCCTATGAAGGCTTCGAACTCATCTCCAATGCTTCCGCGAGAATCAGCAATCCGGAAAAGACCCTGCCCATCGCGTTCTACGGGAGCGTCGCGTCCGCGATCGTCATCTATGTCCTCGCCATCGTGGTCGCCATCGGCCACATGCCCTTCGACGCCATGAAGGAAGCCCAGAACTTTGCCTTGTCGGCCACGGCTCAGCAGTTCATGGGCTCGTTCGGTTTCGCGCTGATGACGCTCGGCGCCGTTCTCGCATCCGCTTCCGCGATCAACGCTGATTTCTTCGGCGCATCCAAGCTACCGGTCATGCTTTCGGAGCATGGCGAGATGCCGTCCAGATTTTCGCGAGAGATCAACGGCAAACACGTCGTCAGCATGGTCTTTGTCGGGGCAATCGCCCTCCTCTGCGTGAATTTCGTCGGATTATCGGAATTGTCGGCTGCGACAAGCGGCGGCTTTCTCATTGTTTACGCCGTGGTGAACTTCGCAAATGCGAAACTGGCGCATGAAACCCGCAGCCACGAATGGGTTCCCATTCTCGCGGGGCTCTTCTGCATCGTGGCGCTCGGGGTGACGATTTACGATTTCACCCGAAGCGCCGCGACAATGAGTTCGGCCTTGGCGATTCTGGCGATCGCCCTGCTCGCAATCGCGTCGGAATTTGCGTTCTGCGCCTTCTGGCCGGACCGGGGAGCGCCCGATGCGAACCAGCCGGGCGCCGCGCCCGCGCCCGCTGGCGAGGCCACGGCCTTTGCCTGGAAAGGTCCCGCCATCGCCGCGGCTGTCCTCGCAGTTGTGGCGATTGGCGCATTGCCCCTCGTCAGAAACGCTCTTTCCGAGAAGGGGGGCGCGCCGACCCCAGTAAATGACCAGGCGCGGCAACCGGTTGACGTTGCGCCAGCAACTTCGCCTGTCGCTGAAAACGCCCCCGCCCGGGTCGTCGCTCCTGAACCGCAGAAAGCATCGCCAGCGGAGACTGCTCCAGCCGCGCCGGCCGCAATACAGAAGGCGGGCGAAGCACGCGCTGCGGGAGCCGCCTCGAAGCCGCGCAAGAAAAGAAAGAAATAGAAAAACGTTACGCTTGACGATCGGGTGAACGGAGCCACGCCGGTGGGAAACAAGCCATCGAATCTCAGTCTGCCACAGAAAGCGCTGATTCAATATCGGATGACGGAATTCGTCATCGAGCATCTGATCGATTGCGTTCGCGCGCTCGACGGCGACCTGCATCTCGCGCTCATCCTTGCCGTCGTCGGTCAGGCGTCTCTGAAGCGTTTCGTCCATGCGCCCGAAGGCGGCCTCGACGTCTTCGACAGATCCATAAGCGCATCGCGTCTGGCCGACATCACGGGGCTCCCACGCCAGACCGTTCGCCGCAAACTCATCATTGCCCAAGAGCGCGGATGGCTGGAGCAAACAGATAATAGGGCTTGGCGGATCGTCTCCGATGGCGAGCGCATCCCGGTGCGCGAGGCGCTAGAAGGGATTTATGAGCGCGGCCTCACCCGCGGGCTGAGATTTGCTGGCGAACTGAAACACCTGACCGAATAGGCGAGCATCAATCGCGTACGGCCGTTTCAGGATCAGGCCGCCTCCCGTTCGGCCTCCGTTTCCGCCGCCGGGAGCAGGACGCGCACGATCAGCCCCCTGGGCGCGCGGTCGAGGAGCGCGACCGCGCCGCCGTGGCTCTCGACGAGGGAGCGCACGATGGAGAGGCCGAGGCCGAAGCCGCCCTTGTCCCCCATGGTGCGACCGGCCTGGCCGCGCACGAAGGGGTCGAAGACCTTCGACTTGATCTCCTCCGGAATGCCGGGCCCATCGTCCGAGACCTCGACCCGCAGACGCCCATCGGGGTCCTCGGCGACCGTGATCTCCACATTCTCCGCGTGGTTCACCGCGTTTTCCACGAGATTGGTGAAGACCCGCAGCATCTCCGAGAGCGAGCCCCGCATCATGAACTTGCCTTCGCCCGAATAGGCGACCTTGTGGCCGAGATCGTTGAACTCGTCGGCGACTGTCTGAATCACGCTGCCGAGTTCGATCAGGGAATGGTCGGCGTCCGTGGTCTCGGTTCGCAGATATTCCAGATTTTTGCGCAGCATCAGATCCATCAGGCTGATGTCGTTCTGCATCTTCCGCCGCAGTTCGGGATCGGCGATGAATTCCGTTCGCAGGCTCAGGCGCGTGATGATCGTCTTCAGATCGTGGCTGACCGCCGCCAGAATATGCGTGCGCTCGGCGATCATTCCCAGAATTCGCTCCTTCATCCCCCGGATCGCGCGGCTCAAATCCCTGATCTCGCGCGGCCCGCGATCGACGAGCGTCCCCTTGAGGCCCTCGCGGGTGGGAAAGGACTCGGCGCGGTGCGCCAGTTCCGCGAGCGGGGCGATGATGTAATTCGACAGAAAGATCATCACCGCCGCCGCGCTGATGAAGAAGAGAAAACCCATGCGAACCCAGCGCGTCAGGAGGAAGGGATAGCTGGGCTCCGGCTCCCAGAGCCAGCGCCAGAGCAACCGCGGCGGCTTCCTGTGCTGCGCCACGGAGACGAGCGCATAGCCGCCTTTCTCCAGCTCCAGCGCGAGCGTGTCATGCGTCGCGTGAAAGGGCGTCGTCGCATAGGCTTTCGACGCGCCTGTCAGATGGGCGTTGATGCGGCTGATCTCGGCCGCGAAAACGGGCTCATCTGTGGGGACCGGCGCAGGCCTGTCCCCGCGCATGACGATGTTCGTATAAGGCGCCGCATAGCGGATCTTCTGGATGAGCGCGTCCCTCTCCAAGGGCTGCGCAGCGTCGAGCGCGATCAGAACGCCCGTCAGAAAGTCCGCCTCCGAGACGTAATGGCGGCGCCCCTCCGACTCCATGACGTGCAGCATCAGGATGATGACGAGCTGATAGGCGATGACCGAGCCGAGGATGAGGAGCGAGATCTGGCCGAGGAGATGGTCCGGCCGCAGGCGGCGCGCAATATCCGACAACACCATACCGGGCTTCCTCCGCGTGACCATTATCCGCTTCCTCGAAGACGGCGGCGTGACGCCGCAAAAGCGCCTCGCGCCTCAGTCGGCCCCGAAGTGCTTGGCGAGCTTGAGGCCCTGCCCCTGGTAATTTGAGACGCCCCCCTCCCCGTAGAGGGATTCCGGGATCTCGGCCATGCGCTCATAGACGAGGCGGCCGATGAACTGGCCGTCCTCCAGCACGAAGGGCACCTCGCGGGAGCGGACCTCCAGCACGGCGCGCGCCGCCGGGCGGCCGTCCGGACCAGCGCCGAAGCCGGGATCGAAGAAGCCGGCGTAATGGACGCGGAACTCGCCGATGGCGGCGTCCATCGGAGCCATTTCAGCGGCCAGCTCGGCCGGTATGGCGAGCCGCTCGCGCGACGCGAGGATATAAAAATCGCCGGGATCGAGGATCAGCCGCCCTTCCCGCGCCGGAAGACGGTCCCAGTAATCGTCGATCCGATAGGCCCCCACGCGGTCGACGTCGATCACATCCGTATGTTTCTGGGCGCGATAGCCGACGACCCCGCCAAAGGCCTCGACCCCGAGCGCCACGCGCAGCACCATGCCGTCGCGCAGGTTGAGCGGGCCGTCGACGAGCGGAAGGCGCGCATGCAGTTCGGCCAGCGCGGCGTCGGAGAGCGCCAGCGCCCCCTGCCCTTGCCCGTGTCCCTGTCCCCCACGGGCGCGAAAGCGAAGCTGGTTGAGCCGCGAGCCCATGCGCGCCCGGATTGAGAAGCTGCGCGGCGAAACCTCGGCGTAGAGCGGCCCCTGATAGCCGGGCGCGACCTCATCGAAACGCTCGCCCCGGTCTGTGATGAGGCGGGTGAAGATGTCGAGCCGTCCCGTCGAGCTCTTGGGATTGGCGGCGCCCGAGACGTTTTCGGGCAGCGTGAGGCGCTCCATCAGCGGCACGACATAGACGCAGCCGCGCTCGAGTATCGCGCCGCCGCCTTCGAGCGACATCTCGTCATAGGCGAGCGCCGAGAGGATGTCCTTGACGCCGCGATCCTTGCCGGGCAGGAAGCTCGCGCGCACGCGATAGGCCGTCGGGCCGAGCCGAAGATCGAGGCTCGCGGGCTGTATCTGGCCTTTGGCCAGCGGCGCGGCCACGCGGATCTCCCCCGCCTCGGCCATGGCCGCGATCTGCCGGCTGGAGAGCACGCCGCCCTGCGAATGTTCCAAAGGCGTCATGCTGCGCCACAACTCCGGTGCCGATAAAGCTCTCCAGACGGGATAGCGCCCGGCCCCGAAAAGGGCAAATCGCGCGCCGCCCGGCGTCAGGATGCGATTGACACGCCCGCCCGCTTTTCGGATTACTGAGTCGTGGTTATTTGAGCCGGCCGGCTTGCCGCCACGTTAAACCAAAGGGCTAAAAGGCCGGGTCTCCCGCTCGGAAACCCGTTTTTTGCCAACCGCGGCGCGCTTTTAGAGGCCGCTGCATGATCGGCGCGCGCCACGCGCGCGCCCCGAGGGAGAGAAGAATGTCCAAAGACGCCCCGCGCAAGCTCAGGCCGGCCACCCAGCTCGTCCATGGCGGGACGACGCGCTCCCCCTTCGGCGAAATGTCGGAGGCGCTTTTTCTGACGCAAAGCTTCGCCTATCCGACGATGGAGGCGGCCGAGGCGCGCTTCAAGGGCGATGATCCGGGCTTCATCTATTCGCGCTTCTCCAATCCGACCGTCGCCATGTTCGAACAGCGCATGACGCTGCTCGAAGGCGCGGAAGCCGCCCGCGCCACGGCGAGCGGCATGGCCGCCGTCACGGCGAGCCTGCTCGCGCAGGTTAAGGCCGGCGACCATGTGGTCGCGGCGCGCGCCCTCTTCGGGTCCTGTCTTTATGTCGTGGAGGATCTCCTGCCCCGGCTCGGGGTCGCCTCGACGCTCGTCGACGGCGCCGATCTTTCTCAGTGGAAGGCCGCCATTCGCCCGGAAACCAAGCTCTTCTTTCTGGAGAGCCCCACCAATCCGGGCCTCGAGGTCTATGATCTGAAAGCCATCGCCGACCTCGCCCATGAGGCGGGCGCCCGCCTCGTCGTCGACAATGTCTTCGCGACGCCCCTCTTGCAGAAGCCCCTGGAGCTCGGCGCCGACGTCGTCGTTTATTCAGCGACGAAACACATCGACGGCCAGGGCCGCTGCCTCGGCGGGATCATTCTGTCCTCCCAGGCGATCATCGAGGAAAGCATCCATAATTTCCTGCGCCAGACCGGCCCGGCGATGTCGCCCTTCAACGCCTGGGTCATGCTCAAGGGACTGGAGACGCTTTCCCTGCGCGTCGGCCAGCAGACGGCGAGCGCGGGGCGGATCGCGGATTTTCTCGCCGAGCAGAAGGGCGTGGCCAAAGTGCTCTACCCCTTCCGCGCCGACCATCCGCAGGCGGCGCTCGCCCGCAGGCAGATGCGCGGCGGCGGCACGCTGGTGAGCTTTTATCTCGAGAGCAAGGAACAGGCGTTCCGGCTCGCCAACGCGCTCCAGATCATCAAGATTTCCAACAATCTCGGCGACGCCAAGAGCCTCGTCACCCATCCGGCGACGACGACGCATCAGCGTCTCACCCCGGAGGCGCGCGCCACGCTCGGCATCACCGACGGCATGTTGCGCCTCTCGGTCGGCCTCGAAGATGTGGACGATCTGATCGAGGATCTCGCCGAAGGCCTGGCGGCCGCCCGGCGTTGAAGCCTGTTTTGATCCGAGGAAATCGGATCGAGGCGCCAGCTTCTTGTTTCGTCGCGCTTTCTACCGCCGAACCGGTTCCCCACTTCGGTGGAAAGCGCTTCAGACTTCCCGCGTCGTCGCCGCAAGGAGGCAATCGGCGTCGACGCGGGCGTTTGCGTGAGCTGCGGAGAAAAACGCCGGCGGCGCGCGGGCCCGGTTCGACAGCCGGGGCCGGGGCGCCGGCGCGGCGTGGTCCGCCACCATCCAGGGGAGGTTAACAGGCTGGATGGGCGCCATGCCGGCGTGACCGGGCCACGCCGCTGGGGGTGCGGCGCCGCGGCAGAGCGTCTGACAGAGGACGCAGTCGATGCCGCGGTCGTTGGCGGGGCCCGGCCGCCCCTTCTGCGCATCGGACAGGGGCGCGCCCGATGCGAAACAAATAAAGAAGGACGCGAACGTCTCCGTCCGTCCCGCGGCGACGCGCGCCGCGAGCGGCGCCGCGAAAGGCGCGCTCGCCAGCAGCGCGGCCGCCATCAGCAGGACATGCCCGACCGCTTGTCCAAGGACACGGCCGAACAGGCCCGCCGCGCCGGCGCGCAGGGACGATAGGGAGACCAGACGCGTCACATCCGCATCCGACTAGGAGGCGACGCGCGGAAAGCGCGCGCGTCGTTCGAGATCGATCAGTCGGATGGCCTGGCCGTGCATGTCGCGCCAGAGCCCCAGCGAGGCGAGCGTCCCGGCCGCGGTCGCATGGTCCTTTTCCTGCTTCTCGCGCGTTTTCAGCTTTGCGAGCGCGGCCTGCGCCAAGGCGCAACGCCGCCCGCTCGGCGGTTTCTCGATGCCCATCGCATTATTCTCCCGATCGCCGCTTCGCGCGGCCTTCTATTGCGTGTGGTCAAGCCTATGCGCACGCCCGAAGACGGGCGATCGGCGCAGTGTTGCCATCAGCGTGTGAAGATCAGGCGAAACGTGGCGGGGCGCGGGCCTGACGGGAGACATCGCGCGCCGTCGCCAGCGGCGCAAAGTCGACCGCCGCCCATGCGAGCCGCGACCAATGGCGAGACGCGAAGGCGAGCGCGACGGGTCGGCCCGCGACAGGCGCGACGCCATCGCAAAAGGCCTGACAAAGCGCGCAGTCCTGATGATGGCGATGCGTGTGACCCGGCGACTGTTGCGGCGCGGCGTCGGTCGCCTTCTGGCAGAATTCAAAGAGCCCAGTCGCGTCATGCGCGGCGGCGACGCCATTCGCGACCGGCGCGATGGCCTGAACGGCCAGCGCCAGAGCGAAGAGAGCAACTGTTAGCCACCGCGGCATGAAGGCGCCTTGATCTCGAACCCGGAAACGCGAACGTCGTTATAGAAGCAAAATAAGCAGTCAGCCGCAAGCGATCACATCAATTGGCGGCTCAATTATTGTAGTAACCCCGCGCCGGACTCTCGGCGCGGGGAAGAGGCCCGTTCCTCAGAATTTGAACCGCACGCCGCCCTGGAACAGGCGCGGATTGCCGGCGTAGATCGACCCCGTCGCGTTCTGCGCAAGCGTCGTATAGCCGGCCTGAACGACCTGCCCGTTCACGAGGCCAGCCTGGTTCTGGATATTGTTCGCCGAAGCGATCCAGTTCCGATCGAAGATGTTGCGCACCTCGAAATAGGCTGAAAAGTGCTTCAGCCAGAGAAAGTCCACGTCCCTGTCGAGATGGACGTTGGCGCTGACGAGGCCATAGCTGGGAATCGTCAGAACATTGCCATTATCGATGTAATAGGAGCTTTGATAGGTATATTCGACGAAAGCGCCGAGCCCCCTGAAATCGCCGAACGGCACGTCATAGGCGAGACGCCCGGTTGCGTTATGGGGCGCGACGCCCGGGATCTTGTAACCCGCGCGGTCGAAATAGCCGGTCCGGGCCGCCGTGCCGATCTGCTCCACAAATTCGGTGAAGATCTGGTTGTTGTAGGTGTAATTCGCCATGACGCGCACGCCTTCGAGCGGGCGCCAGTCGAGGAGCGCCTCGACGCCGCGATGGACGGAGCCCGGCGCATTGAAGGTGTAATTCAGGAGCCCCACGCCAGGCGACTGGGTCAGTTGCTCGTTTTGATACCACTCGTAGAAGCCGGTGAGGCTGAGCAGCACCGTCTCATGCGGCTTCCAGTCGAAGCCCATGTCGATGCCCGTATTGCGCTGCGTTTTCAGGTCGGTGTTGGCGCCGGGCCTGCCCTGCTGATTGACGAAGAGCTGACCGGGATTGGGCGTGCCATAGCCGCTCGAGGCGCGGAAATGCGTCAGAAGGTCGGGCATGGCGCGCCAGGTCACGGACGCCTCGGGCCCGAAGTTCCAATAGGTCTTGTTGACGCCAACGTCCTGATAGGACGAGATTTGCCCGATCTGCACGCCCCTCTGGAAATAGGTGTATTGCTGCTGGAGCGCGGCGATCTTGGTCATTTCGGCGGCGAGGCCGAGCACCATCGTCACGTCCTTGGAGAGCGCCACCTCCTCGCGCCCGCGGCCGCCGAGATTCTGCATCATGGCGTTCTGCTGCGCCTGAAGCGCGCCCGTCGCGCCGACGCCGACCGGGAGCGTGTTGTTCGTATAGCTCGTGTAGCGCGTGCGGTTGAAATAGAGGCCCGCGAAATGCCGCGCCTCGTAGCCGAGCAGCGATCCGACCTTCGTCACATCGGTCGTGGCGTTGACGGACGGCTCGTCCTGCAGTGCCGCCTGGGCGCCCGTCGGCTGGATGATGTTCTTGTCGTCGTAGATGACCTGGGTGCGCCATTTGGTGTTGACGTCGAAATCATGCTCCCAGCGCAGGCCGACGATGTCGCGCCGGTCGTTGCGGTTGAAGCCCGCGAGCCAGGCCGTGGTGCGGTAATTGATCTGGCCGGTCCGGGCGTTGAGGCCGTCGATCGGCACCTGCGCCGTGGCGCAGAGGTTGGTGAAGAACGTCGTCGCGGCGCCCGCCTGCGGCGCGGCGTAACAGCCATACTGATAGGGGTTGAGATAGTACTGGTTGAGCGACAGCCGGCCCGAAAGATCGCTGTAGAGCTGATTGTGAATGAACTTGAAGGTCAGAAGGTCGTCGGGCGTCACCTGCCATCTGGCGGTGGCGTTCACGGTCTGCGTATCGCCGCGCGTATGGAGCGTGAAGCCCTGCTGGCGCACGTCGCTGGCGAAAACGGCGATGTCGAAATTGTCCCGCTTCTTGCCGACCGCGACGAAATTGTTGAGATAGCCATAGGAGCCGGTTTCGACGCCATAATCGACGCCGTCGATCTCGGCGCCGGTTCGGGTGCGCCAATTGATCGCGCCGCCATTGGCGTAATTGCCGAAGAGCGCCGAAGAGGGGCCGCGATAGACGTCGACGCCCGCGTAGGCGTGCGGATCGGTCAGATCGGTGCGCGACAGGCCGTCGGGCTGCGTCACCGAGAAGCCGTCCTCGAGCATGACGATGTTGCGCACGCCGAAGCCGTTGCGGGCGGAGGAGCCGCGAATCGAGATCACGACGTCGCGCAGGCCGTTGCCCTGCTTGAACGAGACGCCGGGGCTGTATTGCAACATCTCGCGGACGGTCACGAGCGGCTGATTCTTGAAGTCGGTCCCTCGCACCGTCGTGAAGGTCTGGCCGGTCGGCTGCCGATAGACCGGGAGGTTCAGCTTCTCCGGGCTGAAGCCGGGCGCCGCGGCGAGATCGGGATTCGCCGAGGTGGAGAGAGACCCGGCCGGAGTCGTCACACGCGGCGCCGAATTGACGCGGGCGGCCGTCGCAGGGCCGCGCCGGGCGGCGGAGGCCCGCGCGCCGCCGACCTCGATCGTGGGAAGCGATTGCTGCGCGACGGCGGAAGAGGCGACGAGAAGGGCGAGCGCCTGGATCGAGGCGGCGCCCATGAGATGATGACGGGACATGTGCCTGGCTTTCTGGGATTTTTGCATGCGGCCCCGGCGCCGCGCGCGGGGTCGCGCGCAAACGGCCACAGGATCGCGGAACAAGCGGAGACAGGGCGCGGGCGAGACCGCGAGCCCTTGTTATCTGGACGGAAACGTTCGCCCGGTCGGGCGTCAGGCGCGGTCGAAGCCAGGCGGCGGACCGCGCGCAAATCGGGATTGCGCCAGGCGCGACGGAATCCTGCCGGTTTCATTGGCGATATGGCCAGCGACGCGCATGGCTCGCGGCGCAATCGGAAAGGAACTGAACGCCGCGAGTGAGACAGCCGGCGGCCCCGCGCACAGGAAGCAGGAGTCGCAATGTTGATGGCGGCCATCCTGACGGCTATCGGCCGCACCCTCGGACTGACCGGCCATTGCGGCGCAGTGCGCCTTCAACGCAAGTTCCGCTGACGTCGCGCGCGCAACCCCGACCCCGCCGGCAATCGTCTGTATGGCCAGAGCAAGTGCGAGAAGCAGCGCGCGAAGCGAGGACGGACTCATCGGTGTTTCCGAACTATTTCGGACGACAATTGCGCAGCCTGCCGTGTGTGAGCAAGCGCCTGCGCCGAGTTTGGGCTCAAAATTCGAAGCTGTGCTTTATTTGCCACATCCGCTTGCGCAACGCATATCCGGTCAGGCGAGAAAGACATTCCCCTTTCGCGACGAGCGTTCTAAGATTCCACGCCATGTATATCGCCATCACCAACGACATACAGGTCACGGCCCTGCCGGATTTCCTGCCGGACCGTTCGGACCCCGACCAGGGGCGCTACTTCTGGTCCTATACGATCGAGATCGCCAATCTCGGTCGTACGCGCGTGCAGCTTCTGTCGCGGCACTGGATCATCATCGACGCCAACGGCCGCCGCGAGGAAGTGCGCGGGCCTGGCGTCATCGGCGAACAGCCGGTGCTGGAGCCGGGCGAAACATTTCGCTACGCCTCTGGCTGTCCGCTGATGACCCCTTCGGGCATGATGCAGGGCAGCTATCGGATGGTGACCGACGCCGGCGAGGCGTTCGATGTGGAGATCCCCGCCTTTTCACTCGACAGCCCCCTCTCCAACCCCACGTTGAACTGATGGACGCACTCGAACGCGCAATCGACATGACGGCGCGGCTCGTCGCCTTCGACACGGAAAGCTCCCGGTCGAATCTGCCGCTCATCGACTTCGTCGAAGCCTATCTGCGCGAACAGGGCGTCTCCTTCGTTCGCGCGCCCAACGCCGCCGGGGACAAAGCGGCGATCTTCGCCACCATCGGGCCGATGGCGCCGGGCGGCGTGGTGCTCTCTGGCCATACCGACGTCGTGCCCGTGGAGGGGCAGGAATGGAGCGCGGACCCCTTCACCCTGCGCCGGGAGAACGGCCGCCTCTACGGCCGCGGCGCCGTGGACATGAAAGGGTTCGGCGCCGTCGCGCTGGCGATGATCCCGGAATTCCGGAAAGCGGCGCTGTCGCGGCCCATCCATATCTTGCTGAGCTACGACGAGGAGACGACCTGTCTCGGCCCGCTCGAGGTGATCGCGCGGCTCGGCGTCGATCTGCCCCGGCCCAATGCCGTGATCGTCGGCGAGCCCACCTCCATGCAGGTCGCCGACGCGCACAAGAGCGTCACAACGCATCTGACCCGCGTCAGGGGGTTCGAGATTCACTCGGCCAATCTGCATCGCGGCGTCAGCGCCGTGCATGTCGCCTGCCGGCTCGTCGTGGAGCTGGAGCGGATCGCCGAGGAGCTGCGCGGCGCCGGCGATCCCTCCGGGCGTTTCGATCCGCCCTATTCGACCATTCACGTCGGCGTCATCAAGGGCGGCACGGCGCGCAACATCGTCGCCAGGGACTGCCAGTTCGAATGGGAGTTTCGCGGCCTGCCGAACTCCGATCCCCTGTTCGCCCACGACCGGCTCGCGGCCTATGCGGCGGAACTCGGCAAGACCGTCTTCGCCGGCTTCCCGCAATGCGGAATCGACATCGACACGCTGGTGAAAGTGCCGGGCCTTGCGCCCGAGCCGGGCTCCAGCGCCGAGACGCTGGCTTTGCGTCTGGCGCGACGCAACAGCACCATCGCCGTGCCCTACGCGACCGAGGCCGGACACTTCCAGCGGGCGGGCGCGCCGACAGTCGTCTGCGGGCCGGGTCGAATCGATCAGGCGCACCAGCCCGATGAATATATCGAGGTCTCGGAGCTGGCGGCCTGCGTCGATTTCATGCGGGCGCTGGCGCGCGAGCTGGAGGCCTGAGCGGCCTCCGGCTCCTTTCCCGTCAGTCGCAGACCCACTTCCAGTTCTGGCGCCACTGGCTCCAGCGCCAGCACGGCCCGACGCCGTAGCCCCACCAGCGGCCGTTCCACCAACGCTGTCCGCCGGGTCCGGGGCCATAGCCGCCACCCCATCCCCGGCGCCGGTCGTAGTCCCAGCCACGACGGTCATAATCGCCGCGCCGGCCGTCCCAGTTGCGGCCGCGATCGTCATAGCCGCGACGATCGCCGTCGCCGCGGCGGCCGTCGCTCCAGCCGCCTCCGCCGTCGCGGTCGCGGTCCCCGCGACGCTCCCAGTTTCCGCCGCTATCCTGGCCGTACCCGCCCCGGCCGCCGTCATTATCGCCGCGACCGACATAGCCGCGATCGCCGTCGCTCCAGCCCTGCGCCGACGCCGCCGCCGGCAGGACGAGCGCGCCCGCGAGCGCGGCCGCCCGAGCCATTTTCCAAACCCCGATCATCGTCACCCTTCCTTTTTCGCGAGCGTGAGGGATCCGCTCAGCAGGACCAGACCCACTGACCATACCACCAGCGCCAACAGGCGCCGCCATGTCCGGCAGGCCAGCCATAGGGCGGCGTATAGTAGCCGCTTCCCTGCCAGCCGTAGCCGCCATGCCAGGCCCCGCGGCCGCCCCAATAGCGGCCATGCCTGCCCCGATCTCCATGCCAATCGCCGTCGCCCCAGCCGCGCCAGGCGAGGGCCGGCGGCGGCGAGAGCAGCGCGCCGGCGACGAGCGCGCCCAACAAAATCTTTCTGATCATCGTTTCTCCACGCAAAGCGCCCGGCGCGTGAGCGAGCATACGCCAGCTGCGCCGTTCCCGTCTTGATCCGCCTCCGCGGCGGATTGTGGGCGAACCGGCTTGCCTGTCGACGGCGGCCCGCTCCCGCCCGCCAAACGCGCTATCGGCATTGCTTTCGTAAGTCGAGCGGCTATAGTCCGCGCCCATTCCGAGCCCGCCCGACGCGCGAATGCGCGCGCCGCGCCGCCAAACAGAGACGCTGCGATGAAACTGATCCCGGACGCCCTGGCGCAAACCGAACAGCCGGCCGCCGTCACGCCCCCCGCGCCCGCCACGCCGGCGCCGAGCACGCCCGCGCAGACGACCCAGACGGGAACGGCGGCCAGCGGCGCGCCGGACGCGGCGTCTCAGCCTCCGTCGATCTCCGATCTTGTCGCCCAGCTCGTCCCGATCTTCGTGGTGATGGGCATTGTCTACATCCTCGTCATCCGCCCGCGCGCCCGCCGCGAGAAGGAGCAGCTCGCCGCCCTGCGCAACGTGCGCCGCGGCGACACCATCGTGACGACCGGCGGCCTTGTCGGCAAGGTGACGAAATCCATCGACGACAATGAGGTCGAGCTGGAGATCGCCGCCAACACCCGCATCCGCCTGTTGCGCACGGCGATCTCCGAAGTGCGCGCCAAGGGCGAGCCGGTGAAGGAACAGCCGGCCGCGCCGGCGAAGCCCGCCAACGAATCCAAGGCGCCCGCCAAGTCGGCTCCGAAGCCCGACGCCAAGGCGAAATCCTGATCGGCCGGAGCTCTCCGGCCTTTCGCCTGCCCCCTAGAGACGAAATAGCGACACGATGCTGCGATTCTCGACCTGGAAATTCTTTGCGATCGTGGCGATGACTCTCGCCGCCGTCCTCGTGGTGGCGCCGAGCATGCTATCGCCCGCGCATTACGAAGCGCTGAAGGCCCGGCTGCCGTCCTGGCTCGTGCCGCCGACCATCGTGCTCGGCCTCGACCTCCAGGGCGGCTCGCACGTCATGCTCGAGGTGGATCAGGCGGACCTCGTGTCCACCCAGGTCAAGAATCTGCGCGACGACGTGCGCCGCATTCTTCGCGAGGAGAAGGTGGCGATCACGGGCGGCATCGGCGCGACGCCGCGCGGCGTGCAGCTGCGCGTCGCCGACGCCGCGGATCGCGAGAAGATCCTTCCCAAGCTGCGGTTGCTGCGCAACAGCTTCAGCAACAATCTCGGCGGCCAGCCGCCCCTCGAGGTCGAATCGACTCCCGAGGGGCTGATCCGCGTCACTGTCACCGATGCGGGCGTGCGCGACAAGTCGCGCAAGGCCGTGGAGCAGTCGATCGAAGTCATCCGCCGCCGCGTCGACGCGCTCGGCACGCGCGAGCCGTCGATCCAGCGCCAGGGCGACGACCGCGTGCTGGTTCAGGTTCCGGGCCTTCAGGACCCGCAGACGCTCAAGGAGATTCTCGGCCAGACCGCCAAGCTCGAATTCCGCCTCGTGGCCGAGCCCGGCCAGAACCCTTCGGAAGTCGAGGAGCTGGAGCAGGTCGAGGGCGAGGGCAAACTGCCGATCGAGAAGCAGGTCATGGTTCAGGGCGAGGATTTGACCGACGCCCAGCCCGGCTTCGACCAGCAGCGCAGCGGCGAGCCGGTCGTGAACTTCCGCTTCAACATTCGCGGCGCGCAGAAATTCGGCGACGTGACCTCGAAGAACGTCGGCCGCCTCTTCGCCATCGTGCTCGACAACAAGGTCATCTCGGCGCCGCGCATCCTGACGCCGATCACCGGCGGCTCGGGCCAGATTTCCGGCCATTTCACGGTCGAGCAGGCGAATAATCTCTCGATCCTGCTGCGCGCGGGCGCCCTGCCCGCCAAGCTCAACATCGTCGAGGAGCGCACCGTCGGCCCCGGCCTCGGCCAGGACTCGATCGACGCCGGCAAGCGCGCCGCCTATGTCGGCGCCGGGCTCGTCGTGATCTACATGCTGATCACCTACGGCGTCTTCGGCGTCTTCGCCAATCTCGCCTTGTTCGTCCATATCGCCTTCATCTTCGCGGGCCTGGTCCTCCTCGGCTCGACGCTGACGCTGCCGGGCATCGCCGGAATCGTGCTCACCATCGGCATGGCGGTGGACTCCAACGTGCTGATCTATGAGCGCATTCGCGAGGAAAACCATGCCGGGCGCTCGATAATCGCGTCGCTCGACGCGGGCTTCAACCGCGCCTTCGCGACCATCGTCGACTCCAATGTGACGATGTTCGTCGCCGCGGCGATTCTCTATTTCCTGGGGTCCGGCCCCGTGCGCGGCTTCGCCGTGTCGCTGGCGCTCGGCATCCTCACGACCATCGTCACCGCCGTGACCATGACCCGCATGATGATTGCGGTCTGGTATCACTATGCGCGTCCGACCAAGCTGCCGATCTAAGAGGCGAAAAGACCGATGAAACTCCTGCGCCTCGCTCCGGAGAACACGAAATTCCCCTTCATGCGCTTCCGGCGCGTGAGCTACCCCTTCTCGGCGCTGCTGTCGCTCATCGCCGTCGCCCTGTTCATCTTCAAGGGCATGAATTTTGGCATCGACTTCGCCGGCGGCACGGTGATCGAACTGCGCGCCAAGTCCGGCGCGGCCGAGGTGGGCTCGCTGCGCACGCTCGGCGAGAGCCTCAAGCTCGGCGACATCGAGGTGCAGGCCTTCGGAAATCCCTCGGACGCCACGCTGCGTTTCGGCCTCCAGCCCGGCGGGGACAAGGCGCAGCAGGACGCCGTCGAGCGGGTTCGCGGCGCCGTTGGCGCCCAATATGACCTGCGCCGCGTCGAGGTCGTGGGTCCGCGCGTCTCGAACGAACTCGTTCAGTCCGGCACGCTCGGCGTGGTTCTCTCGATCATCGCGGTCCTGACCTATCTGTGGTTCCGCTTCGAATGGCAATTCGCCATCGGCGCGGTGATCGCGACTATGCACGATCTGCTGCTGACGGTCGGCTTCTTCTCGATCACGCAGCTCGAATTCAACACCACCTCGATCGCGGCGATCCTGACGATCGTTGGCTACTCGCTCAACGAAACAGTCGTGGTGCTCGACCGAATCCGCGAGAACATGCGCAAATACAAGAAGATGGCGACAGCCCAGATGATCGACATGTCGATCAACGCCGTCCTCCCGCGCACGATCATGACCGCGACGACGGTGATGCTCGCCCTCATCGCCCTGGTCGCCTTTGGCGGACAGGTGATCCGCTCCTTCTCGCTGGCGATGATCTGGGGCATTTTCGTCGCGACCTATTCGTCGATCTTCATCTGCTCGCCCATGCTGATCTATCTTGGCCTGCGCAACAACGAGCAGGGCCGCAAGACGGAGACGGAGCCGCCGGAGTCGGACGTCGCAACCGATACCGACGATCACTCCGAGCCGGCGGCCTTCGCCTCCATGTACGACGATGTCGGCGACACGCCGGTCCCCGCCGCGCCGGCGCAAAAGCGCCCCACGCAGAAGCTGGCCGCGAGGTCCAAATCGAGCGCGCGCCGCAGGCCAAGGTAATCGCGGGGCGCATCAGATGACTGCCCAGCAAGGCTATGTCCCGGGCCGCCACAGGATCGACGATTACGGCGGGGGCGGCTTTCGCTTCGCCGACATGTCGCATCGCGGCTCGATCCTCGCCCTCCCTACCGGCATCAGGGCCATTCCGCCAGCTGCCTGGAACGAGATCGACGCCGCGTGCGTGGATCTCGCGCTTGCCGAGGGGGGCGACCTCGATCTCTTGATTTTCGGCACGGGCAAGGACCTCATGCCGGTCGCGTCCGCGCTGCGCGCCAGACTTCGCGCGGCGGGCGTCGGCAGCGAGATCATGTCGACGGGCGCCGCCGTGCGCACCTACAACATGCTGGTCGACGAGGGGCGCCGCGTCGCCGCGCTGCTGATCGCCGTCTGATGGCAGACCCCTCCCCCGCCAGCGACGAACATTACGCTCATTGCGAGACGCTGCTGCGCGAGCGCGACCGCGATCTGTGGCTTGCCTGTCTCTTCGCGCCGCAGCCCGCGCGCCGGCACATTCACGCCGTTTACGCCTATGCGATCGAGGCCGCCGATGTGCGCGCGCGGGTCTCGCAGCCGCTCCTGGGCGAAATGCGGCTGCGCTGGTGGAGCGACGCGCTCACGAGCGGCGACGCCGAGGGAATGCGCGCGCATCCGGTCGCCGACGCGCTGCTCGACACCGTGGCGCGTTTCGACCTGCCGCGAGACGAACTCACCGCCCTCGCCGACGCCCATGTGGCCGATCTCTACGACGATCAGACGCCCGACCTCGTCACGCTCGAGCACTACTGCCGCCTGACCAGCGCCGGGCCAATGCGCTGGGCGGCGCGGATATTGGGCGCGGACCCCTCCCCGGCTTTTGAGGAGGCGGGCCTGGCGCTTGGGCTCATGCGCATCCTGCGCGCCCCCGCCGGCGCCTTCATCCCTCTCGATCTCCTGACGCGGCACGAGGCCGACATTCACGCCGATTCGCCCGGCCTGCGGGCGGCCCATGCCGAACTGCGCCGGGAGGCGCTCCGGCATTACGAGGCGGCCCGCCGCACGGCGCAGACGCTCCGCAAGGGCCGCGAGGCCCTGCTGCCGGCCGCGACCGTTCCTCTTTATGTGGCGCGGATGAGTGGCGCGGATTACGATCCTCTGCGCGGCGCGAGAGAGCTTTCGCCACTGCGTCGGCAATGGCGGCTGTGGCGCGCCGCGCGCGGCGCCGGCCTCTGAGCCCCGCGACCAAGGGCAGGACAAAAATGAAACCCGACGTTTACGACGAGGACAGCCGCCGCCTTCGCGTCGGCACGCTCATCTTCCTGCGCTGGATCGCGATCGTCGGCCAGAGCCTCGCCTGTCTCTTCGTCTATTTCTTTCTCGAGTTCGATTTCCCGGTCGGTCTCTGCTTCGTCTTCATCGTCGCCTCCGCCACGCTCAATCTCGGCCTGCGCTTCGGCACGTCGGGCACCTTCCGACTCAGTGACCTCGAGGCGGTGGTGCTGCTGTGCTACGATCTCGTGCAGCTCAGCTTTCTTCTCTATCTGACGGGCGGCGTCACCAATCCCTTCGTCATGCTGCTCCTCGCTCCCGTGACGATCTCGGCGGTCTCGCTCCCGCGCAATCTGACGCTCTTCCTCGGCATCGTCATGCTGGTGGCCGCGACATTCCTGTGCATGGAATTCGAGCCGCTGCCCTGGTACGAGAACGAATCGCTGAAGTTTCCCCTGCTCTATCGCGCGAGCATCTGGGCGTCTCTGGCGCTTTCGGCCGCCTTCATCGCAATCTACGCCGCGCGCGTCTCGGACGAAGGACGTCTGCTCGCCACCGCGCTCGCCGCGACGGAGCTGGTGCTGGAACGCGAGCAGCATCTCTCGCAGCTCGACGGACTCGCCGCGGCCGCCGCCCATGAACTCGGCACGCCGCTCGCGACGATCACGCTCATCATCCGCGAATTGCAGAAGTCGCAGAAGCACACGGCCGAGGGGTTGAAGGACGACCTCGATCTGCTGGCGCAGGAAACGGGGCGCTGCCGGGAAATCCTCGGCAAGCTCGCCTCGCTCGGCGCCGATCAGGGAACGATGATGAATGTTCTCTCGATCGACACGCTCATCGAGGAAGTGGTTTGCCCGCAACGCGAGTTCGGCGTGAAGCTCGAGATTTCCAAGCGCGCCAACGGCAATGCGGCGCCGCCGGCGCTCGAGCGCAATCCCGGCATCCTCTACGGGCTCGGCAATCTGGTCGAGAATGCGATCGACTTCGCCGATTCGCGCGTGCGCATCGACGCCTGGTGGTCGCGCGATCTCGTGACCATCTCCATCGAAGACGACGGTCCCGGTTTCTCGCCCGCAATTCTCGACAAGCTGGGCGACCCCTATCTTCGCGGACGGCCCACCGAGCGCCGCACCAAAAACGACAGCCAGTCCGGCCTCGGCCTCGGTCTCTTCATCGCCAAGACTCTGCTCGAACGCTCGGGGGCGACGGTTGAGACCTTCAATGTCTCGCCGCCCCGCACGGGCGCCGTGGTCAAGGTGACATGGCCACGCGCGGCGGTCGAAATGCCAATGGCGAAGCTCGCGTCGTAGGAAGCATAGAAGCTCGACTGGCGCAGAACCTTGGGCTATTTTTGACTAAAATCACCAAGGGGAGCGCAGGCGGATGAACCCGGAAGAGAACGTGCAATCCGAGGATGCGGCGCAGTCGCACCCGGACTCTCAGACGGCTTCCGCGCTCCCGGAAGACCGCTCGCTCCTGATTCTCGACGACGACAAGCCATTCCTGCATCGACTTGCGCGCGCCATGGAGTCTCGCGGCTTCCTGGTCACGCAATGTGAGACGGTCGCCGAGGGGCTGGAGGCGCTCGCCAGCGCGCCCCCCGCCTTCGCGATCATCGACATGCGGCTCGGCGACGGAAACGGCCTCGATGTCATCCAGAAACTGAAGGAAGCGCGTCCCGACGCGCGCGGCATCATTCTCACCGGCTATGGCAATATCGCCACCGCTGTCACCGCCGTCAAACTCGGCGCCTTCGACTATCTCGCCAAGCCGGCGGACGCGGATGAAATCTATCATGCGCTGATGGCGACGGCGGTCGACCGGCCGGATGCGCAGGAAAATCCGATGTCCGCGGACCGCGTGCGCTGGGAGCACATCCAGCGCGTGTTCGAGTCCTGCGATCGCAATGTCTCCGAGACGGCCCGCCGCCTCAACATGCATCGCCGCACCCTCCAGCGCATTCTCGCCAAGCGCGCGCCGCGCTGAAATCGGCGCCCATCTTTGACGTGGGGTTTCATCCGCGACGCGAAGAGTGATGGAGCGACTTTGCACGCCGGTCACGTCGGCGACGTTCCCGTCCCGCTCACATTCGCGCCGTCGCGGGCGCGCAAAGTCCAGAAGGCGATGGAAGACATGGCCGTCAAGCAGCCGAGCGTCAAATAGGCTCGATGCAAGGCTGTCGTAATGGCGACGCGGTCGGTTTGCGGCGCGTCGCCGAGAAACCAACCGGCGACGAGCGAACCCGCCGCCAGTCCAAAACTCATCGAAATTTGCTGAAACGAACTTGCAATCGTCGCGGCCATGCTGGAATCGCCTGTCTCGACGTCTGCATAAGCCATGCTGTTGACGCTCGTGAATTGGAGGGAATTGAAAAAGCCCAGCGTCAGGCCGATCGAGACCATGACGAAATAGGAAGTTCTGTCCGAAACCAGCGCATAAAGGCAGATCGTCGCGCCAATCATCAGGGTGTTCGTCACCAGCACGCTCTTGTAGCCAAATCGCGCCAGAATGGGCGCCGAGACGAATTTCATCCCCATGGCGGCGGCCGCCGTCGGCATCATGAGCAGCCCGGACTGCCAGGCCGGCAGCCCCAGGCCAACCTGGAAGAGCAACGGGGTCAGAAACGGCAGGCCGCCGACCCCCAGCCGTGTGATGAATCCGCCGACAATCGACACGCGGAATGTTCGCGTTTGGAAAAGCCTCAGCTGGAGCAAAGGAAAAGGCGTATGCCGGGCATGCAGCCAATAAGCGCCGAGCAGCGCGAGCGCGATGAGAAGAAGCCCCGCCCCTGCCTGGAGATCGATCCGATGCTCCCCGAAAATTTCCAGTAGCCAGGACAAGAGCACGGCGCCAGAGCCAAAAAGCAGGAGACCGATCCAGTCGAACGGGCGGCGCGTTTCTTCGCGGTAGTCGGGCATGTAGCGATACGCCAGCCATTGCGCGACGAGCCCGACCGGCGCGTTGACGAAGAAGATGAAGCGCCAGGAAAGCCAGTTGACGATCAATCCGCCGACGGTCGGGCCAAGCAACGGACCGATCAGCGCGGGAATGATGACGAAGTTCATGGCGCGCAGAAGCTCCGACTTCTCGAAGGTGCGCACGACGCTCATGCGCCCCACCGGCGTCATCAGCGCCGCCCCCGCGCCCTGAAGGATGCGCGCCGCGACCATCTGGCCCGCGCTCTGCGCCAGACCGCAACAGACCGAGGCGAGCGTGAAGACGGCGATGGCGAGCGTGAAGACCCGCCGCGAACCATAGCGATCGGCAATCCAGCCGCTCACCGGAATGCCCACCGCGAGGCTGAGAATGTAGCTCGCGGCGACGGCCTTTAGGCTCAAGGGCGTGACCTGCAGACTGGCGGCCATTGCCGGAACAGCCGTGTTCACAATGGTCGCGTCGAGCTGCTCCATGAAAAGCGCCGTTGCAACGACCCAGGGCAAGGAACGCTTGATCGCCCTCTCGTCCATACGCTCGGCCTTTTCGCTTGTTCTGGATACGCGCGGGTCGAAACGCGAGCCAAGTCCGAACGCGCGGCGGCGAGCCTCGTTCGGTTCATTTTGGTCTTGCTCTCTCATAAGCGCCACGGCGCCGCACGACTGCCTGGCGGCTGGCTGTATGCCTAATGCGGCGATATGCGGGCTTGCGAAGCTTTGCGCTTATATTAGCCTCAATCCGTCGCTCGCGCCGCGAGCGGCGACAAACACACCAAGGAGGCGACAGAAAGGGGAGAGCAATGGCGACGCAGGATTTCATCATCACGGATCAGGCGAGCGTATGGTTGTTCGAGCCCCTTACCGAAGCTGCGCAGCGGTTCGTTCGCGAGAAGCTGAACTTCGATGAGTGGCTGTGGCAGGGTGAACGCTTTGCGGTCGACTACCTCACCGCTGGGGCCTTGACCGAGGACCTTCAGGACGAGGGCTTCGCTGTCGTGACAAAGCACTGACGCCCAACCAAACAGCCGGCGACAAGAACGCGCCTCACGCCATAACCGGCGCGAGGCGTTTTGCTTCGCTCCAGTCCCGCCGGGACTTTGCCGGAAATGTTCCAGAAAAATAACGCGGGACCAATGAAATAATACAGAAAAGCCGATGTGAGCCAGACAGAAAAATCGTGTCTGCCGGGTCACACTTGCAAGATGGCCCTCTCTACTATGTTTGGAATCAGCTTTTATAATTTGACCGCCTTCATTTGAATCAGGATCATCCATCGCCCTGCTTTCGAAGCGGGACCGTAGAGATTTTCCATGCGCCGCTTGGTTCAAAGGCTTTCATTCGCCCTTTTGGCGCTCGCAATGATTGTTGCGGGCCGGGGCTTTGCCGAACCTTTGGTTTCCGGCCCGGCTGAGGCGCCGCTTTATTGCGCGCCGCTCGGCGGCGTCGCGCATCATGGCGCGCCGGATCATCACAACGGACACGGTAAAGACTGTTCGCTCTGCCAGCTTTGCACGCCATCCATGGGGCCCCTCCCGGATGATTGCGCATATGTAAAAGCGATCCCGGCCGAGCGCGAGCGAAGTCATTGGTTTTTTAGTTCACTGCCGCCATCGGCTTATTGCTCTGCCGAAGGGCGAAGAGCCCGGGCGCCGCCATCCGCAGCGTAAAGCGGCAATCTCCCTTTGCGGTAACGCTGCGGCGAGTCGCCGTGCATCCAAGGTTTTCATCGCGCCGCCCTCGCGGGAGGCCCGCGTTCCCACCCGTTTGAAACGAGCAATATTTATGCGCATCCGCCATCTTGCGACGGGCGTGGGCGTCCTCGCCTTTACGCTTGCCGTCAGCCCCGCCAACGCTCAGCAACGCCTCCCCACCATTGACATCGGAGGCGCGAGGCACCGCGTCTCCAACAAGGCGGTGGGAGGGGCTCGCGCCGCGAGAGCTGCGCCGGCCGCGACAACGGCGGGAGAAGCCTCACCGGCGCCTGTCGGATCCGTGCAGGCGAGCGGGCCTTTGACGCAGCCGAAGGCGCCCGACACGGCGTCGAGCACGAGAACCTTCACGGGCGCACAAGTCAACGCCGTTCCCTTTGCGCAACCGGCCGAGGCGCTCGAAATCACGCCCGGCCTCGTCGTGACGCAGCACAGCGGCGCGGGCAAAGCCAACCAGTATTTTCTCCGAGGCTTCGCACTCGATCACGGCAACGATCTCGCGCTCTGGCTCGACGGCATGCCCCTCAATATGCCCTCGCATGTGCACGGCCAGGGATACGCCGACGCAAACATGCTGATCCCTGAGCTGTTGAGCGGGGTAGAGGTTCGCAAGGGACCTTACTTCGCGGATGGCGGCGCCTTTGCGTCCGCCGGTCAGATCAACATGCAATATGTGGACAGCCTCAAGGGAGGTCTTCTTCTGGGCTCAGCGGGCGCCTTTGGCTGGGTGCGGACGCTCGGCGCCCGATCGTGGGACGTTGCAGGCGGCACGCTCATCGCCGCGCTCGAACTCAATCACTACAACGGGCCTTGGATCAGACCAGACGACGCCAAGAAGATAAACGGGTTCATGCGCTGGAGCCGAGGCACGCAAGAGAACGGCGCCTCCATCACCGCCATGGCCTATTCGAACCATTGGTGGGCTACCGACCAGATTCCGGCGCGCGCCGTGCAGCAGGGCCTCCTCTCGCGCTGGGGCACGGAAGACCCCTCCGACGGCGGCAACGCCGCGCGCTACAGCCTTTCGGCGCGCTGGAGCCAGGCGGACACGAACAGCGCCTCCCGCGTTGAAGGCTTCATTATCCGCAACGACCTCAATCTCTACAACAACTACACTTTCTTTCTGGATAATCCGATCACAGGCGATCAGGCCCATCAATACGACCATCGCTCAATCTTCGGGCTGAACGCCAAGCACGCGCTGCTTTACGACCTGCTCGGTCATCCTGCCGAAACGCGCGTCGGATTGCAGGGCCGCTACGATCTTATTCGAAACGGTTTCGGCGACTCGATCTTCCGGCAAACCTACGACTCGATCCAGGATAATTACATCAAGGAAGGCAGCATCGGGCTCTGGACCGATACGACGGTGCGATGGACGCCCTGGTTCCGCACGACGCTGGGCGCGCGCTTCGATTATTGGAACGCAACCGTAAAAAATCCACAGAATCCCTGGGTCACGCCGCTCGTTTTGGGCGATGACGGCAATTTCAACGGCTTCGCCTACACAGGGACGTTCAACACAGGCACGAGAGCGCAGACCATGGGCAGCCCCAAGGCCGGCCTCGTCCTCGGCCCCTTCAACAACACGGAGTTCTTCCTCAACTTCGGCGAGGGTCTGCAAAGCAGCGACGCCCGTGGAACGGTCGCCTATCTCAACCCCGCCGACGGCTCTCGCTTTACAGACACCGGGCTCATCCTTCCTGTCCCGCTGCTGGTCAAAACCCGCGGCGCAGAGACTGGCGTTCGCAGCAAGGCGATCCTCGACGGTCTGGATCAGAGCCTGTCGCTGTGGTGGCAGGATTTCGACGCGGAGAATCTTTTCGAGGGCGACAGCGGCACGACGGTCTTCGGGCGGCCCAGCCGGCGCTATGGATTCGAACTGACGAACAAATATACGCCGACGAGCTGGGCGCTCTTCGAAGGCGACGTTTCTGCGACCCATGCCCGTTTCAGAGGCTCCGACCTGGTGCAGGCCGCTGCTTACCAGAGCATTCTGACGACCGGCCTCAACGATCCCTTGTACCCGCTGAATGTTCCTGGGAATTCGCCGGGCAATTATCTGATCAATGCGCCGACTGTCGTGGCGACCGGCACAGTCGAGATCGGCGAAGCCCTGGGCTGGTTCGGCGCGCTGAAATATCGCTATTTCGGACCGCGACCATTGACGGAGGATGGCCAGATCAGGTCGATCGGGGCCGCCACGCTGAACGCACGCGTCGGCTACCGCTTCGACGGCGGGTGGAAGTTCCAGATTGACGCCTTCAACGTCACCAACAATCGCGGCGACGCCATTTCATATGGCTACGGGTCGTTTGCCCGGTCGGATTTCTTGGGCTTTCCGGGCTACCCCGGCGGCAGCGTCGGCATCATGGACCGACACTTCAAACCGCTCGACCCGCCGTCTGTCCGCGTGACGCTGAGCGGACCCATGGCTGTTCTGGAGAGCGCGCTGTTGAGGCCGTTCTGATGGACCGGAAACGAAGCTCGAGCGCAGAACGCCTGACGTCAGCGACAGGCCCAAACCCAGCCGCGTCCTGGATCCCACTCCCAACAGACGTTGTGAGCGTGCCGGCCTTTCTGCTGGCTCCAATCCCGATGCATATGCCGGTAATGGCCGCCCACGTCCTGTTCATCGCCCTGGCTGCGGTAAGTCTGCGCCATTGCCTGAGGGCTCGACGCGAGCGGTAGCGCCACGATGAGAATCATGATCTTGCGCATGGCTTCCTCCCCCACTCAGCCGCCCATGTCATTTGGGAGGGCTTTTTGATCCGTGAAGTGGAAGACCGCCTGGCGCAGCCCGATCGGCAATTTCTCAGCCGCCGCCCAACCAAAGGACGATCGCGAGCGCCGCGACGAGCACAGACAGCATGATGGCGTAACTGATTTCGCTTCGAATGATCATCTTGAATGATCGCATATGAGGACGCGGCTTTGAAGGCCGATGATCCAGATAGCGGCGATGGCGGCCAAGTTTGGGGAGCGCGCGCGCCATCAAAAGGATGGGCCAGCATGGCTGGAGAACGGCTCCTCGCGACTCACGGCGGTCTCCAACCGCACCGGAGAGATCGGGCTGGCGTCGATCAAACAGCTGCGGCGGGAGCATTGCCGGTGATCAGCAATGACGCCACGGCTCCATTCATCGCGGATAAATCGACGCTCTATTTCTTGTCGAGCCAAACTGTGGCCATGCGCTATCCGTCGACGCACAAACCAGACCAATCCGATCAATGAAAAGGCCAGACCGTCCATAGACGCCCTTGGCGACTTGTCCATTTGCGCATAGCCGCATGTAGTCCTGCATGCCTGCCGACTCCTGAAACAAAGGGGGCGCGGGACCCAAGGTGCCGAAGCTGGCGTCCGCAAAGCCGGTAACGAACTGCGCACGGATCGGCGGATTGAAATAATCACATCGCAGCGCCAGCATCTGCGCCAGACGATTGTCAGAGGCCAAAGTGCTGACGCTCATTCCGACGACAACATATCCACTATTGTAATTGCACACACCCTGCTGGGGAGCGCCTCCGTTGGAAAGCCCGATCTGAGGCGGATATACGCCGGGTCGTCCCAATCTGCTGGTGAAACGGTCCCACCGCACGCATACAAGCCGCAAGTGATCGATGAAGGCGCCAACGTGGCCGTCAAATCCAACCAGAAAACTGTTGCCTGGACATACGGCGCGGAACGGCGACCCTCCATTGCCGCCGAACGTGGGAAGATCAGTTGCTTCCGCGGCGCGGGGTGGATTGATAAAAGCAGAAGCAATAGCTAATGCACAAACCAGTCGTGAAGACGCCATAGTCGCCTCCGTAAAATACAGTCAAGGTTAGGATCAATACACAACTTGATACATTCTAGACAATGTCTCAGAGGCAGTCTAGCAATTAATGTTGTGCAACTGCTTACAGAAGCTCGGACATATAAAGCCGACCTCAACTAAAAGGTCGCACAAACTTCGGAATTAAAACAAGAAAATTTGGCGACCGGCCGAAGAATTCGCCCCCCGCTTGCCCGCGCTTCTCATCAACGTGACGCTTCACTGTAATGTGTCGTTGAAGCAGAGCAGACCACCGCACGGCTTGATGATGACGGCGGATAACTTCTGACCCATGACAGGAGCGAACGCACGATCAGAATTCATGTGCTGACCGACGCCATGCCGTCCGGTCCTGCATGGTGGAAAGCGTTACGACAGCGGCGCTATTCGTCGTAGGGCTCGAAAATGTCGCTACGAAGTCGATCATCCCGTCAAAAAGCTTGTTGTGGGGCAGACGCAGGACTCGATCACCCTCTCGACGCGCGTGACGATCGAGGTCCGCCCTGCCAATTTCCGCACGGTTCGCGGTGGGACTGTGATTGCTGCGATTTGCGACGAGGTTGCCTATTGGCGATCCGACAGCCTTGCGAACCCGGACAGCGAAATTCTCGCGGCTCTCCGCCCTGCGCTCGCGACGACGCGCGGCATGATTGCCGCCATTAGTTCGCCGTATGCGCGCAAGGGTGAAGTGTGGTTCGCCTACAAGCAGCACTACGGCGAATTCGGCGACACTCGGTCCTTATTAGGCAGCGGCAGCAAGACGATCTTGGCTCGCTACGCATGCTTTTGGCGCAGCATTGCGGTTTTTGACGATAGCCTGCAGACGCTTGCGATCAGCGGCCGAAACCTTGATGAAAATTCCGGTGCGCACGACTCGCACGCAAATCAGAAACCGGGAATCCGAAACAGCACTTCAAGCGTCAGATTTTGTCACTCGTGTGAGGGCTTCCGGTCAGCATTATTACGCTTGGGATAAGTGTCAGGGTTTACTTTTTGCATGCGGCGAAGATGCAACTCGATAAACCCAGTGCATTAGAAATCCCTGCGCGATATTCCGGCGACCGGTTCGACGGCGAATAGCCTCCATAGCTTTATTCATGAGGATTTATCCTTGTTCTTTGAGCCGCTTCGGCGCTCGGTCAGTTGAAGGGGTTTAAGAATATATGTGTTACGCCTGAGCCAACTGGGCTTCTGCAACACGGCGGGACTGATGTCGTTCGACGCGCATAAGAAGCACTGTTCGCGCAAAATATAGAAAGCCGGTAATCATGAGAATCCCGGCCGCTGCCAACGACAGCAATGGATGACCAAAAACAGATGGCCATACGATTTTTGCTAAGAAACTCAGGCCAAGCAACAACATAAGGAAGCTAGTAACTGTCTGAATTGCGTGCACGCGCCGCAACTCAGAGGCCACGACAGAGCGCTCCGCTACTGCTCCGGAGCGGAATCCAGCCGCAAGCCCAATCGCTCCACTAATCAAGTTCGCGATCGCAAATAAAGCTGAAAGGACGCCGGTGAGTGCGCCGGGGAATGTTGCTGAGACGGCCCCTAATCCCGCGAGAACTACTCCTATTATTAGCACACTGCCAGACTGCTTGGCGTCCGGATGTCTTGCGTCCCTCGTCGACATAATCTGAACAGCGACGACGGTGAGTATCGTCGCTATTTGGCCGTCTGGGGAAAATGGCAGCAACCCTACCGACACCAATGAAAGAAGAAATCCTAGACATAGGAAGAACGTTCCCATGAGAAAACTGAACGCCTGAGAGTTTGAGAGAGTTGCTTGCCTGACCCAACCAAAGTCGCCAGTTGCGGTTTCTCTACCTTCATCCATCGGATAGAGCCGATCGACCTGTTCCAGGCAGTGGGCGACGCAAAAGAGACTCATGGTAAAAAGAAGAAGGAGGATCGCTGTTGTCGTCGGAGCTAAGATCCCCAAGAGTGTCAAGGCTCCCAGAATTGCGGTCAAAGCGTAGACGATCGAGCAGGCAATTGTGAGCGAGATTAGGACCCCCCCAATTGAAAGCCAATTCCTGGCGGCGGCCCTATCCACGAATAGCCCGACGAGACGGACCGATCCCCCGATAAAGAGAATCGCCCCAACGACTCTCCGCACGAAATCTGGATTGGCCGGCACCCAGGCAACGTACATCCCATAGGCCGCCACAAGAAAACTTAAGGTTATCAGGCTCCAGGAGCGTCGCAGATCCCCAAACGGGGTTTTGCCTAAAGTCAATGAATGGGTGGCGGAAACCACAATAAAAAGCCCATATGCACTTTGCGGAGGCCATGAACTGGTGGAAAAAATGCGTGCCCCCAGAACGAGACTGAAGATTCCCAGAACGAGCAGTATAGCGACGTCTACTGAAACGTCTGATTCCTGTTGCATTTTTTGGCCTCAAAAAAAAGCGCCGGCTAGCAGCTACTTTACCTGTGTATGGTAACGGTTCTTCCATCTCGAAATTATAAGTAAGGCTATGCGTATTCTCATAAAAGACAAGCGCCGCGCCGCCGCGTGCGTGTGCGGCGAAAACACGCACCGACACATCTACTCCCAGTCGAAGCATGCGTCGGCTTCAATGTGGCTCTTTTTCCAGAACCCTTGCTCTTCAGACGGTTGAGTACGCTTCTTTTTAAGCAAGTTTTTCCCTACGTTTGAGCCGCACCTTGTTGTATCTCCGACACACCTCCGCCCGTTGTCCTTCCTCCCAGATTTCTGGGGACTTTGGGGGTCCATTGAAAACCGGCTAAGGATATTAGCGGCTTAGGCGGTTTGAAACGTTCGCATCGTTGCATCTACCTTGATGCGTGATGAGAACTTACGCAACCAACGCCCTTTACTAGCCTTGAAGCTTATGAAAATGATTGCCGGATTACTGATTTTGCGCGTAGCATTTGAGGCAACCCGATGGGCATTTCGATTCCTCTGCGCGCCTTGCAAAGCGTGAAACCAAGAGGCGCATTACAAACGTTATCGCGCTTGACGATCTCTGCATTTGTCATCGCTCCGTATTTGGGGCTGAATGTTTCAAGTGCATTTGCCGAGGAGGCGAATGCGGGTCAGGACTCCCAAGAGCGAGGCGCCGTTGTTGACTCCTCAGCGCCGACGAGCTCGCCGCATGAGAGCTGCAGGTGGTTCCTTGATCCCAAGACTTTCCATGAACCACAACCAGGTTGCCAGCCCGCATCTGGCGGCAAGCACGCTGGCGGCGCACAAAGGACTGAGGAAGCCGCGCGGCCAAAGCCGGCACTTAACGTCCCTGCCAATCTGAATACGATTTCTGGCCTTGTATCGTCCGGCGTTCTGCAGAAGTCCCTCGGATTACCCGCCGACGCGCCGCTTCAAATTGGTGGAATAGCTAGTTTTATCGGCAACAGGCTTACATCAGGGGGGCTCAAGCCGAATACGAGTTCCGGCGAGCGGGTGTTTGGTTTCAACGCCGCGCTCGACATGGAACGGCTCTTCCCGTTCGCCCCGATCCCCGGAGGAGAGCTTTTCAGCTCGATGATTCAATACGAAGGCGGCAAAGCTTCGCAATACGCGGGCTCAATCCAGGGGTACGATTCCGTCAATGCTTGGAGCGAGAAATACGGACGACATCGTCTCGAGCTTTACGAGGTTTACTGGCGGCAGAGGCTGCTCGACGACAGACTAATTATCAAGGTCGGCAAGATCATGGGCGCCGCGGAATTTGCCCAGCCGAACTATCCTCCTACCATCCCCCAAGATCCAAGCAGGATGGCGTGGACGATCAGTGATCTCTTCTTTGTCCCAGTTGGCTACCTCCCGATCTTCCAGGGCAAGCTCCCCACATATGCGAACACGGCCTGGGGCGCGATCGTGACGGTCCAGCCCACGCCCGCCATTTATGCAAAGTACGGCTTCTTCGACGGAAATGGCATCCGCTACGAGACGGGTCCTAGAATTGGTCCGAACCTCAACGAGAACACCTTTCAAATCGCCGAGGCCAGCCTCTCCTGGGAGCTCGGCGACGAACGAAAGGCGGGGCGCATTTCGGGGGGCGTCTGGAAGCAATCGGGATTAATGGCTACGGGCATGCTGGACCCAATTAAAGGAGGGGTCCTGTTGGAGCACGGCGCCAGGGGCTTTTTTGCGGTCGCTAACCAACGGCTTTGGTATCTTAACGACACGGATCCGAGAGGCCTCGTCGGCTGGGCGAATTTTGGATATTCCCCGTCTCAGACCAGCGCGGTGCAACACTATCTCGGAGGCGGCGTCACGGCGCTCGGTCTCGTCCCGATCAGGCCCCAGGACACGATCAGTTTCGGCTTCGCCTGGAGCCGACTGAACCAAGGTGCGATTGCCGGTACGGTTTTCGCCTCACCCCTCCCTGCTCCGTGGGGTTGGCCGATTTCTCCTTATGCATCGCAGACGCGCCTGAATTCGACGGAGCGGATGTACCAGATCACCTACCGGTTCGTTCTGATCCCAGGAAAGATCGTATTCGACGCCGGTTACACGGCCATTCCAAATCCGGGCTACCGCCCGAACATTCCTTGGGCGAACGCCGTCACGCTCAGGTCATTTGTGGTCTTCTGACACAGTAGCACTCAGAGGCGCGGCCTTCTTCGCGGAGTTTCGTCTAAATTCCTGCCATCCTCTTGGAACGCCTCCGCTAGGCATTAATCCGTATCAGGAGCTGCCCGGACGCTTTGAATCAAGTTATCACCGAGCTTCCAGCAGGAAGCGCGGTTATCTTCGTCCTGGTCAAGCAAACAAAGCTCGACAAGTTCCTTCCGATCCTTAGAGGCAAGGGTGGGTCGTTGGTCGTGAGCTCATTCAGCAAACCAGACGATAACACAATCCGGGTGGCTCTCGCGGGATAACCTTCGCATCCAACAGAGCGCGTGCGAGTTGACGCTGGCGACGCTGCCCTTCGACCTGAGAAGAGAATCTCAGGTCTGCCGTCTTTCGCCAGCGCCCCCTTTGAGCGGCTTGAGATAAAACGCCGCCCCCACTCCGAGCGAGACGCGGTGCGAACGGAAGCCTTGGCTCGCACCTCGACGACCGCGGCGAAATGGCGCGGTAGTTGGAAAACACGCCGCGCCTTGCGCCTTGTCGGCTTCTCAATCGCCGGTCAAGAAATCCGGTCGGGAGAAAGCCGGATTAGGATAGGTATAGAACCCGCGCCCGCTCTTCTTGCCCAGCAGCCCCTTGTCGACAAAGTCTTTTTTCAGCCAGCCAGCGATGGCCTGGTCTTCCGACTCGCCGGTCATCTCGGCTTTGGCTTGAAGATCCCGCTGGAGGGAATCGAGGCCGTCGCGGTCGAAAAGCCCAAAGCAGCCCATCGGCATGTTAAAGAAGATCATCACCGCGCGATCAGTGTCTTCAACGGACGCTATGCCGCGGTTGACGACCTTGAGAGCGACTTCTTTCATAGGCGTTATCAACGCATCTGCGACACCGCGAAGGCGCTCCTTATCGAAATCCAGAAATCCAGGCTGTTTAAAAGCTGGGTTCGGATAGGTGTAAAATCCCTTTCCGCTCTTTTTGCCGAGCAGCCCTTTGTCGACGTATTCCCTCTTGAGCCAGTCTGCGGCGGCGCGAGAGAGCGAATCGCCGGCTTGGGCCGCGTTTTCCATTTGGTGTAATATGAAATCCAAGGCGTCGAAATCGAAAATCCCGAATGGTCCCATCCTCATTCCCAGGATGCCCATTGCTGCGCGATCGACGTCCTCAAACGCGACGCCCCGCTGTAGAACAAGCCTGTTTGCCGCGCCGCTAAACGCCCCCATGAAGTTGTTGCCGACGTAGCCGGGGAATTCGGTCTTAAAGACCATGGGGGCTTGGCCGATCTTCTTGGCAAAGACCCGAAGCAATTCAATCGTTTCGTGACTCGTTCCAGGGTGTGGCATGATGTCCAAAAGCCTCGCCATCCACACGTTATAGAAGTGCATTGCGGCGAAGCGATCAGGCCGACCGGTGGCGCTCGCATAGAGAGACGGGGCTAATGTGGACGTGTTGGTGGTGAAAATCGTACGGGGCGGACAAATCTGCGCAAATTGCGCGAACACCTTCGTCTTCACCTTGGGATCTTCGGGAACGGACTCGCTTACAAGATCGGCGTTCGCGGCATCTTGCGGATTGTTCGTGAAGCGGATGCGGGAGAGGGCGGCCGCCGAACGATCCGCGGTTAGCCATTTTTCTTCTACTGCCTCGGCAGCATCCTTCCGCAATTGTTCGGCAGCCTTTTGCAAAGCCTCCGGCGAGATATCATAGACAGTTACTTGATAGCCATCCGAGGCGCAGCGCAGCGCGATTTGCCGCCCCATCGTGCCGGAACCAATGACAAATACATGACGAATATCATCGATGTTCATGACGCTCTCCGATTTCTCCCAGTAGGCTGTACGGGCTCTCAAAAGCCTTCGACTCTGTGTTGCGGAGCGTGACCAACTCTGCTGTCTGCCAAAAAAAGCGATCGTGTCGACGAGAGTTGCAGGCGCGCCGCGACAAAAAAAGCGGCGGGAGCAAAAGGCGAGACGGGCAGCGAACGACTTGCAAAAGTGAGAAGCACTTTGATGCAACGGAGCCGCGCTTTACTATGCGGCGAAAGGTCGCTGTTTCTCGTTTCTTTTCGTATAGGGCTGCAGCGCGTGGCACCATAACTTATATTTTTAGGTGCAGAACCCGGTCAGACGGTAATGGCTAAAGAAGACTCAATTCAGCGGACATCTGCAGTAGGAGTCGCCATGCTTGATTTTACAGTAGGTTAATCCCACGGGTGCTTTCTTTCAGTTCATGTGAGGAAGAGAAATGTATGAAAAGCTCTTCAGCCCGGTGCGCATCGGGCGCCTTGAAATCAAGAACCGCGTTGCGATGACGGCTATGGGCGTCGAGCTCGCAGCTAGGGGCGGAGGCGTTAATGACGACATTATTGCCTTCTATGAGGCGCGCGCGCGCGGCGGCGTCGGACTGATCATCAGTGGCGTCTGCCGCGTCATGAATGGAGCGGGCGCGAGCGAGTGTTGCCAGCTCGCCGCAAGGGGCCGTGATGATGTCGTCGGGCTCGCGAGGCTGATGGACACGGTGCACAAATACGGCGCCAAGATGTTCCTGCAGCTCCAGCATCCTGGTCGCGCGTTGGGAAGCGAGCAGGCTGTCTCCGCTTCAGCGGTTGAGCGCATCGGCGGTGGTCCAGCGCCCCGCGCTCTTACGATCCCCGAGATCGAGAAAATCAGACAAGCCTTCGTGATCGGCGCAATGGTCGCACAACAAGCCGGGGCTGACGGCGTCGAGCTGCATGGCGCTCACGGCTATTTGATCAATTGCTTTCTGTCGCCTTACCTCAACCAGCGCGAGGATAGCTACGGCGGCAATTTCGAGAATCGCATGCGATTTTTGCTCGAGATTGTCTCGGGCATACGTGATGCCTGCGGCAAGAACTTTCCCCTCGGCGTGCGTCTGTCGGCTGAGGAGTTCGTTGGAGACAAGGGAAATGACCTCGCCGCGAGTTGCCGCATCGCCGTGGCGCTGGAAAGGGCCGGGGTCGACTTTCTCGACATTAGCAGTGCGATCGGCGAAAGCGTCTCCGGCGCCCTGGCCTGCATCGAGCCGGGCACGTTTGATCAGGGCTGGAAGAAATATATGGCCGCCGAGATCAAGAAGCATGTGCAGGTCCCGGTGATCGCAGTCGCGAATATCAAGGAGCCGGATGTAGCGGAGGCGATTCTTCAAGAGGGATGCTGCGATCTCGTGGGCATCGCGCGCGGGCATCTCGCCGATCCCGCTTGGTGCCGCAAGGCGAAGGCCGGAAAGGCCGAGACGATCACGAAGTGCATCGGCTGCCTCGTATGCTTCGAGGAGATCGTAGCGCCTCGGCACGTCAAGTGCTCGGTCAATCCGACGACGGGGCGGGAGCGCGAGTTTGCCGAGCCCAAGCGCAATGGTGCGGATCGAAAGGTGGCGGTAATCGGCGGAGGCCCCGCAGGGCTCACGGCGGCCATGGTCCTGCATGAGCGGGGTTTTCATCCCGTGATCTTCGATTCAGCGCGCCGCCTCGGCGGGGCGCTCAACGTCGCAGACAAGGCGCCCGGCCGCGAGAAGATCACGCGCTTCGTCGACTCGATGATCGCGCAGGCCGAAGAGAAGAGGCTGGAGTTGCGCCTCGGCGAAGAAGCGACCATCGAGCAAGTTCAGGCGCTTTCTCCTTGCGGCGTATTCATCGCCTGCGGCGCCCAACCCTTCCTGCCGCCGGTCCCGGGCCTCGATGGGAAGAACGTCTTTACCGCCGAGAGTGTGCTGCTGGGACAAGCCGACATGAGAGGTAATGTCGTGGTTGTCGGTGCGGGAGAGACGGGAGATGCGGTCAAAGACATTTCTGCGCCCGCCGCCAAAGCCGATTTCTTGCCCGCAGAGGTCACCGGCGATTGTCTCGTCGTCGGTTCGGGCATGACCGGCCTCGAGACGGCGGAGGCGGTGCTGATGGCCGGCCATAAAACGACCGTCGCGGACATGCTTCCACAGGTCGGCGCGGGCACTTATTTGCCAAACATTCTCGATCTGAAACAGCGCATGGAGCCGTTTAAGCCGACCTATTTGACGAGTCACAAGCTTTTGGAGATCACGCCTGAAGGCGTGGAGCTTCAGTCACTGGTGAGCGGAGCGTCTGTTTTCGTGCCGGCAGACACCGTAATTCTCGCCATGGGCGTGCGGCCGCGTCAGGACGTCGTCGATCGCTTCAAGGCGGCCTTTCCTGACGCGCGCGTGATTGGCGACGCGGTGCGCGGTGGAAGGATCGTCGATGCGACGCAGGATGCCTACGGCCAGGCGTTCGTATTCGAGCCATGAGCTGCTGAGGAGAAGACAGGAGGGTTGAGGCGCGTTCTCAGAGACATCGTCAGCACGCAAATCATTTCACAAAGTTCGGGTCATAGTGATTTCGAAGAAGGAAACACCCATGAGCACACCAAGTGACTATTACAAAGACAAAGTCGCAGTCGTGACCGGCGCGGCGTCCGGCATCGGCTTGGCCCTCGCCGAGACTATGCTCTCCTATGGCGCCAAGAAAGTGATCATGGCCGACTTCAATGACGAGAATCTCAATCGCGAAGCGGCTCGATTAAAGTTGGCTTACCCTGACAAGGTTCTGGGGCTGCACTGCAATGTGACGAAGGAAGATGACGTCCGCCAAATGATCCATAAGGCCGAAGAGTTCGGCGGGCGGATCGACCTGCTATTCAACAATGCGGGCGCCGGTCTAGCCGGGGCGTTCGATCAGCTCACCAATGACGACTGGGCCAAGGCCTTCGCGCTCAATTTCTACGGTGCGCTCTATGGCGTCCGCGCCGTGCTGCCGATCCTGCGCAAGCAAGGCGGCGGCCACATCGTCAATATTATTTCGGGCATCGCCTTCTATCCGATGCCAGAACAAACAATGTATGCCGCCACCAAGGCGGCGCTGAACGGCATGACGCTCGCCCTTCGCGCCGAGCTCTGGGATGAAGCCATTCGCGTCACCTCCGCGACGCCGGGCACGACTGCCACGGCGATCTTCCAGGGCAAAGCGATGCCTCCCACGGCCCAGACTCCGGAACTGTCTGCGCAGGCGATCCTGGCCGGCGTGGCGAAGAACGAGCGGCTCGTAATCGGAGACAGGCTAGCGCTTGGCGAAAAAGGGGACGCTGTTAGCGCAAGATACGGCCTCAATCCCGATTTTTCGGACATGTGGGACAAAATCCTGGCCGAGGCGGCCCGAAAGCGCCGCGCTGGCGAGGTGGCTCTCTGACAAACAAAAAATTCGAGGGAGAAAGCATTATGAAAAACGGCAGCTTCTTCGTCCCGACAGAGCAGCTCGCAGGGTTTATGAAAAACCCGGAAATGAAAAATTGCGAGGGCCTTCTCCTGTCTTGGGAGACCGACCCGGCCGTTGCGCGCCGGATCCTGCCCCCACCGCTTGAGCTGATCGACCCGCAGCACCCAGTCGTATCCGCCTATGTGGTTAACATTCGCGAGCCCACATTCGCCCCATGGTACATGGAAGCCTGCATCGGGCTGCTATGCCGCTATCGTGAGATACCGGGCATCACACTACTCAATCTCCAGCTCAGCGGTCCAGGGGCGCTAATGGGGTTGTGCACAGGGCGCGAGGGTTCCGGCCTGCCAAAGAAATTATGCGAGCGGATCATCGTCGAACGTACCGACGATTACGCCCGCGCCTTCGTCGAAGCCAAGGGCAGACGCATCTTCGATGTCGAGGTCGAGCTCAATCCGCCAGGGATGCCAGAACTCGCAGAGGCAGCGAAGGCAAAGCGAGGTGCGAAAGAGAGAGGGAGTTGCTTTGTATTTACCACCGAGCTGAGGGTGGGCAGCGTCCCGGCCGACGGCATCACGCTTTCGAGGGCGCGTCTGCTGAATTACGACAACGTGAACGCTTTTGAAGTCTGTGAGCCCGGTGCGATCAAATCGATCGCCATGGAACCCTCCCTTGACGACCCCTGGGCTGAGCTCTCGGTCGTAAAACCACTGTACGGCGCGTGGAGCGTATACTCTAACCCCATCCTGGGCACTTCTGTTCTCGCCGAATTCCAAGACGCCGAGGCCAACAAGCTGTTCCCCTACCTGTTCGCGGGCCGTTTTGACCGCTCCACAATCTGTCCGGGTCACCAACGCTACGGACAGTTCTAAGAGCGCCGGTTTCGGTCGTTGCGGATCGTCGCGACGGCCGCGAACAAAAGTTGCCCTGACGAGAGAAGACATTCGCCAGCGGTCCGCGGGATCGATGGCGCCGTCCTCTCTCGTCGGCTCTCGCCGTCGGCTTGCCTCGGGGCGCTCCCCGTGACGCCAGTCGGAAAAACGCTTCAAATGGGAGCAGCTTCCTGCGTAGCCGCTATTCGTTGCGTTCTGACATAGAGCCAGCCTATTTCCCCTGCCGCTGTCGCCCTCTGGCCGCCGCTACGGGGGAGTCGTCACGTGCCAGCTACATCAGCCCGAGTGGATCGCACGCGCCGCCGATGGGCCTCCGCAGAGGCGGACTTGGCGCCCCCGGCGCGTGAGTGTTGGGCCTTCATTGCAGGGAAAAAGTCTCCGAGCCGAGCCCGCGCCGCCGATGGCCTTGGCCCATGCTCACTGACGTCTGGTTGGGGGTTTCGTCAGGCTCCGCGGGTCCCTTCACCGCCGCGATGCCGCTAGTGCATGCTTACGCTAGCCACTGCAAGCGCTTCAACCTTACCATCGCAATTTATCCAGAGCGAGAGACTCAATTAAGCCTCCGCGCCGATGCGGCTGGTTCAGGACGAAGGCCCTTTCGTGCCTCCAGTTGGGTCGAGAGCGGGCGGGCGGCTTTAAGGGTGGGGCCTCGTCGCCCGCCGGCCACTTTGAGAATTCTAGCGTTGCAAATTTGCAGAGCTTCGCACAAAGGGCACGCCGCCATGCTTCGCAACCTCGCACAAGTGAATGTTCAGAACGCGCCGCTCGTCTTAGGGCAGTTTTTCACTAGCATCCCTCGCACGATCGTTAGTGCAAAAAGCCGCCACTGATATCGCCGGCGCTTATGGCGTCGAGGTCGGCAAGTTCGTTTGGCGTGATAAGCGCACGGGGGCCGAGCAGGACGTGACCGGCGGGAACGAACGTCGACTATTTCGTGCCGACGTCCTTTGTCGTGACGCAGGCGGCCCCCGCTGGCGGCATGATGGGCATTTCCGACGATCCGCAGCGCTTGAAGGCCAGCACGCCCGCAACGCCGCCGGCGGCGAGCAAGCCGGCGCCGGACAAACCGAAGCCGCCGGAAGGCGTCGCGCAGCATCCGGCCGAGAAGCCGAAGCCGACGCATCCGAAGAGCAAGTAACCTGCACCCCGTTTTCAGGGGTTTTGCGAGAAAACCGCTCGTAAAGCATTGAAAAGCAAGGGCCGGATCGCCCCCCGCCGCTAGAATGTCACTCGCCTTCGCCGGGTTGCGCAAAACTGCGTCCTGATCCGCCCCAGCGTATTGGACAAATAAAAGACAAATCGAAGCCTTTTTAGCTCGAAAAAGGCTCCTAACTGATTGATTTCATTGGCGCGCCCAAGGGGATTCGAACCCCTGTTTTCGCCGTGAAAGGGCGACGTCCTAGGCCTCTAGACGATGGGCGCGGGCCTGCGCGGCGTGAAGCGGCGCAGCGAGGGCTGTATAGAGGCGCGCGGCCGGTAAGACAAGCCTTGTCGGCGAGCATTTTGCTCGGCAGGGCTCGCGCGCCGCAATCTCAAATGCCCCACCTAATCGCTTCATAGGCATAGAGGCCGAGGCGCGTGGCGTAGATGCCCACGAGCGCGAAACCGAAGGCCTTCAATGTGATCCACAGATAGGTTTCCATGTCGGGGTGCATGAGCGAACCTCGCTTCTCGGGTTGAACTGCCTCGGGCTCTCCCCTTTGTCTCAGCGGCCTCACAGGCCAAGCAATAACAGGGCCACTTGCCGCAGCAGTGATTGGCCGCGGCGGGGCCAGCCAAGGCCGGCCGACGCGCGCCATGGCCAAACACGCATCTGGCGGCGCCGGCCGCGGCCTGTTACTGGGCTTCCCGACCATGCTCACCATCAACGACCTTACCTACCGGATTGGCGACCGGCTCATATTCGACCATGCGGGCGTCTTTCTCCCGGGGCGATGCCGCGCCGGCTTCGTCGGCCGCAACGGCGCCGGCAAGACCACGCTCTTCCGCCTGATCGCCGGCGAAATCTCGGCCGAGTCCGGCTCCATCTCCCTGCCCGCGCGCACGCGGCTCGGCCGCGTGGAGCAGGAGGCGCCCGGCGGGCCGACGCGTCTCATCGATTTCGTGCTGGCGGCGGATCTTGAACGCGCGGAGCTCCTGGCCCGCGCCGAGACCGCCCATGACGCCCACGACATCGCCGACATCCAGACCCGCCTGGCGGACATCGACGCCCATTCCGCGCCGGCCCGCGCCGCGGCGATTCTCCATGGTCTCGGCTTCGACGACGCCGCCCAGCGCCGGCCCCTGTCGGAATTCTCGGGCGGCTGGCGCATGCGCGTCGCGCTGGCGGCGGTGCTCTTCTCCCAGCCCGATTTGCTGCTGCTCGACGAGCCGACGAACTATCTCGACCTCGAGGGCACTCTGTGGCTCGTGGATTATCTCGCGCGCTACCCCGCGAGCGTGCTGGTCATCAGCCACGATCGCGATCTGCTCGACGCCGTCGCGACGCATATTCTGCATCTCGAGCGCGGCAAGCTCGCCCTCTACAAGGGTGACTATTCATCCTTCGAGAAACAGCGGCGCGAGGCGCAACTCATCGCCGCCAAGGGCGCCAGGAAGCAGGAGGAGCGGCGCAAGCATCTCCAGGATTTCGTCGATCGTTTCCGCGCCAAGGCCACCAAGGCGCGGCAGGCGCAGTCGCGCCTCAAGATGCTGGAGAAGATGGAGCCCGTCGCCGCCATCGTCGACGACAGCGTCCTTCCCATCCACCTGCCCTCGCCCGAAAAGCCGCTCTCACCGCCGATCGTGGCGCTGGAGCGGGTTTCCGTCGGCTATGGCGCGCGCGTCGTGCTCTCGCGCCTGACGCTGTCGCTCTCCAACGACGACCGCATCGGCCTTCTCGGCGCCAATGGCAATGGCAAATCCACCTTCGCCAAATTGCTCGGCGGACGGCTTTCGCCGATGGACGGCCGAATGGTCCGCGCCGCGAAGCTCGAAGCCGGCTTCTTCGCGCAGCACCAGATCGACGATCTCAACGAAGAGGACACGCCCTATCTCGTCTTCTCGCGGCTGATGCCGGACGCGCCGGAGGCGCGCGTGCGGTCGCGGGCGGCGCAGACCGGATTTTCCGGCGCGCGCGCGGACACCAAGGTCGCGCATCTCTCGGGCGGCGAGAAGGCGCGCCTCCTTCTCGGGGTCGCCTCCTTCAACGCCCCCCATTTGCTGATTCTGGACGAGCCCACCAACCATCTGGACATCGACAGCCGCGCCGCCCTGATCGAGGCGATCAATGAATATGAGGGCGCGGTGGTGCTGGTGTCGCATGATCGCTATCTGCTCGAAGCCTGCGCCGACCGGCTCTGGCTCGTGGACGAAGGGACCGTGCGTCCCTTCGACGGCGACATGGATGATTATGCACGCCTCGTTCTGTCGAAGACCAAGGGCGAGGAGCCCAAGCGCGAAGCGGTCCCCGCATCGTCCTCCGCCGCGCCGAAGCGCCGGGACGCCGGGCAGATGAGGCGCAAGCTCGCGGCCGCGGAGGAGAAGGTCGAAAAATTCGCCGGCCTCCTGGCTCGCGTGGACGAGGCGCTTGCGGCCCCCGACGCCTTCACGCGCAACCCCCAGGAGGCGGCGAAGCTCGCGGCGCAGCGCGAGGAGCTCGCCCGCGCGCTCGCCAGCGCGGAAGAGCAATGGCTGGAGCTGGCCAGCGACGCGGAGTCGGCCTGAAGCGGCCGCCCGGACTGGAGGGGGCGAGGCGCAACCGCACGGCTTTCCGCGCGGCGGCGGCCGTTCACCCCTGCAAATGGGCAAACTCTGGATGCTGCTTCAGGAAAGCCGCAACGAAGGAGCAGCTCGCCCTTATCTTGAGCCCCTGCTCCTGCGCCGAGCGCAGCGCGCCCCCCACAAGCTGCGAGGCAATGCCTCGGCCCTGTAGCGCGGGGGGCGTTTCGGTGTGGGTGAAATCCATTACCCCATCGCGCAGAACATAGTCTGCGATCGCCAGCTCGCCGTCGACCAACAGTTCGAAGCGGCTCTTTTGAGGGTTGTGGCGCACCGCGCTTTCCCGATCCATCCTGTTCTCCTGGTTACGCCCCCAACTGGCGCCGGGCATCCCCAAGGCCAAGGGGCCGCCGGCCCCTATTTCAGGAAGACGTAGATATCGACATCCACTTCGGCGTCGTCGCCTTTGAAATCGTTCAGATACTCCTCGATGATGAGGTCCTTGGTGTCGAGCCCCTTCTCGTCGAGATAGGCGGCGATCGCCTCATAGGTGGCGTCGATCTCGTCATAGGCGCCGCGATGCTGGAATTTCATCGCCTTGCCCGAGGGCGATGAGCCGATTTCCACCCCGTCGGCGAGCTTGGGCTTGCCTTCGGGCGCGGCGCCGAGCGGAGCCATGGCCTCGAAGGTGAAGCCCGTATCGTCCGTCTTAGTGAAGACGGCGATGGTCCGGCCATTGACCGTGAGGCCCGCCTTTGCGACGGCGGCGTTGAGCTTCCGGATCGCCTCGGAAAGCGTCTTGGCGGCGCCCTCCCATTTGCCCTGGCCTTTCAGGATCGCCGCCGGCCGGGCGTCGACCGTGACCGTCTCGCTCGCGACCGCGGGCGCGGCGTCGGGCGTCGCGGGCTTCGCGGCCTCGTCCTGCGCCTGCGGCGAAGCGGCCTCGGGCTTTACGGCCGGCGTCGCGGCGGCCGGTTTCTCCGCCCCTTCCTCGGGAACGGCGGCGAAGCGGCGCTCGGCGAAGATCGCCGCCGCCGCGACCAGCAGCGTGAAAATCGCCAGCGGCCGCCAATGCGTCCGCAAGCTATCGATCAGACCGGGTTCCTCGTCCATGCCTCGATGCGTCCTTCCGCGTCTCAAGCGAATCGCCTGCCTTCCTGGCGTCAAAATGCGACAGAGGTAAGGGCGTGGCAAAGCCGGCGCATCGAAGTAGCCCGCATCCAAGTAGCCCGCATCGAAGTAGCCCTTGGGCGGCGCAGTCTCTATATACGGGTCGCCGCCTGGAAGGACCGAATGCCGCATCCGCTCGACAATCGCCCCATCCTGCGCATGAATGGCGCGGGCAATGAAATTCTGGTGCTCGACCTGCGCGGGCTCGACCATGTGCTCGCGCCCCAGGAGGCGCGCGCCATCGCCGCCGCGCCGGGCCTGCGCTTCGACCAGCTCATGGCGCTGCACGATCCGCGCGCGCCGGGCGACGACGCCTTCATGCGCATCTACAATGTCGACGGCTCGCTTTCCGGCGCCTGCGGCAATGGAACGCGCTGCGTCGCCTACGCTCTGGCGCGCGAGGGGAAGGAACGGCTGGCGCTCGCCACCGACGCCGGCCGGATCGAGACGCGGCGCGAGGGCGAGACCGTTTTCACCGTCGACATGGGCGAGCCCCGGCTCGACTGGCGCGAAATTCCGCTGGCGCGCGCGGCCGACACGCGCGCCGTGGCGCTGGAGCCCCCCGTTCCGGGCGCGCCCTCGCAATTTTCCGCGGTCAGCATGGGCAATCCGCATGCGGTGTTCTTCGTGCCGGATGCGCGCGCCGTCCCGCTCGAAACGCTGGGCCCGGCGCTCGAAACCCATCCGATCTTTCCCGAGCGCGCCAATATGTCCTTCGCGCAGATCGTCGCCCCAGACGACATTTTGCTGCGCGTCTGGGAGCGAGGCACGGGCGCGACCAAGGCCTGCGGCTCCGCGGCCTGCGCCGCGCTCGTCGCCGCCGCGCGCGCCGGATCGAGCGCAAGGCGCGCGCGGCTGCGCCTGCCGGGCGGGGATCTCCATGTCGAATGGCGCGCGGATAACCACGTGATGATGACAGGCCCCGTGGAATTCGAATTCGAGGCGCGGCTGACGACCGCCCTTTTCGAGGGGACGGCGGCGTGAGCGCCCCGGCGCGACAGGGGAAGACGATTACCTTCGGCTGCCGGCTGAACATGGTGGATTCCGAAGAGCTGGCGCGCCAGCACGCGGGCGCGCCCGACACATTCGTCGTCAACACCTGCGCCGTCACCAGCGAGGCGACGCGACAGGCGCGGCAAGCCATCCGCCGCCTGCATCGCGACAGGCCAGAGGCGCGGATCGTCGTCGCCGGCTGCGCGGCGCGCATCGATCCCGAAAGCTTCGCGGCCATGCCGGGCGTCGCCGAGGTCGTCGCCGAGCAGCCGGAAAACCGCGCGGCGGCCGCGGAGGAAGGCACGCGCGGCTTCCTCGCCGTACAGAATGGCTGCGATCACAGTTGCACCTTCTGCATCATTCCGGCCGGGCGTGGGGCCGCGCGATCGGTGTCGCCGCAGGAGGCGGTGGCGCAGGCGCGCGCGCTCGTCGAGAGGGGCAAGCAGGAGATCGTGCTCACCGGCGTCGACCTCACGAGCTACGACGCCGGTGGCCTGAAGCTCGGCGGACTCGTGCGCCGCCTGCTGCGCGAGGTGAAGGACCTCGCCCGACTGCGCCTCTCCTCCATCGACTGCATCGAGGTCGACGACGATCTCCTCGCCGCGCTCGAGGAGGAAGAGCGCCTGTGCCCGCACCTGCATCTCTCGCTTCAGTCCGGCGACGATCTCATCCTCAAGCGCATGAAGCGGCGCCATTCGCGCGCCGACGCCATCCGCTTTTGTGACGACATGCGCGCCGCCCGGCCCGACATCGTCTTCGGCGCCGACTTCATCGCGGGCTTTCCGACGGAGACGGAAGAAATGTTCGCCGGGACGCTGGCGCTCGTCGCCGACTGCGGCCTCACGCATCTCCATGTCTTCCCCTTCTCGCCGCGACCCGGCACGCCGGCGGCGCGCATGCCGCAGGTCGCGCGCGACGTCGCCAGGGCGCGAGCGGCGCGGCTGCGGGAAGCAGGCGAACAGGCGCTCATGCGCCATCTCGAGGCGCAGCGGGGAAAGACCCTGCGCCTGCTCGTCGAACGCGGCGGCATGGCGCGCGCGGCGGATTTCACGCTGGCGCGCACGCCGGGCCTCGACCCCGGCCGCATGATAGATGCGCGCGTGACGGCGCACGACGGACGCGCGCTCGAGGTCGACCTCGATCCCGCCTGAAACCCTCCAAAGGCAGGCCGAGCGCGGCAGAATCCTTCGAGGCAGCCGCTGGCCGCTTGTGCGTCTTCAATGCGCCGGAACAAGAAAAAACGAGCGCGTCAAAGACGCGCAACCCACGTACAAGACAAGGCCGCCCCGCGGCGGCCCTGCCCATGTGTCGTTTGCTCAGAACCCGGCGGTCTGGTCGGTTCCACGGCCTGACTGTGCGCTCGCGGAGGAGCCCATGGAGCCGGCGCCGCTCTCTTCCCAATAGGGACGCGAGCCGAAATGCTGATGAAGACGCTCTTCCCAGTTGCGATCCGACCAGCTCTGATCCGTGTATTCCGGCGCATTCTTGAGCTGGTCCTCGGTGACGCTCGTCACATATCCGCCGAGGTTCGTGTCGTATTTGAAAGCCTTCCACGGCAGCGGATGCTCACCCTCGCCGATGCCGAGGAAGCCGCCGAACGTCATGATCGCATAGCGGATGACGCCCGAGACTTTGTCGATCATCAGGTGGTCGATCTGACCGATCTTGTTGCCGGAAGGATCATAAACGGCCGTGCCTTCGACGTTCTCGCTGGAGATCAGATTGCCGCCTTGCATCGCCGTTCCCATCGTCGCCTCCTCGAAGCCGCTTGTGAACCTTTTTTGAGGTCCGCTGAGCCCAGTGAACCTGTCGTCGCCTTCGAATGTTCCCCGCGCAGACGGCGAAGGGCTGAAGGTTTCGCCCAGATCCGGCGGAAAAGGCGTAGAAAAGCCGAAGCTTTCGCCCCGCGGCGAAACAGGCTAATCAAGTGGCGCGCAGCCGCCCCCGCAGGAAGGAATCCATGGACTTGCAACTCACCATCGGCTGGGAAGTCCTCGAGATCATCTGGATCAATATTCTGCTCTCCGGCGACAACGCGATCCTCATCGCGCTCGCCTGCCGCAGCCTGCCAGTCAAGCAGCGGCGATGGGGCGTGTTTCTGGGCGCGCTCGGCGGCGTCGTCCTGCGCGTGATCTTCACGCTGCTCGTCGTGCAGATGATGAGCATTCCCTATCTGAAAGCGTTCGGCTCGCTGCTCCTGCTCTTCGTCGCGGTGAAGCTGCTCATCGACGAGACGGAACATTCGGACGTAAAGGCCAAACCCGATCTCATTGGCGCGGTGACGTCGATCATCATGGCGGACGCCGTCATGTCGCTCGACAATGTGCTCGCCATCGCGGCCGCGGCGCGCGGCTCCACCCATCTCATCGTCTTCGGCCTCGCGCTCTCCGTTCCGATCGTCATGTTCGGCGCCGGCTTCCTGCTGAAGGTTCTCGAGCGTTTCCCGGCGCTGGTCTGGGCGGGAGCGGGCCTGCTGGGCTGGGTCGCCGGCGACATGGCCGCGACCGACCCGGCGCTTCTCGAAAGACTGCACGGGTTCGATCATGCCTCGCTCGAACGCGCCCTATGCATCGGCGGCGCGGTCATCGTGCTCGCCCTGGCCTTTCTGATACAGGCCTATCGCCAGTGGCGGGACGATCAGCGCGACGGGGAAAAGCGTCGCGGCTAGGCATTCGAACGGCCGTCCGCCTTCGGTGCTTCAAGAAGCGCACGCCTCGGTCCGTTCGCGACCAGGTCGCCCAGGTTGCCGGGGCTTGGCCCCTCTGCTAATTTCTTTCCCTGAATCTCAATAGAAAGCGGGCAGACAAGTTGTCATTCTTCAGTCTTCGCAAGTTGATCGGTCAGGGCCAGGCTCAGGGCGTTCCGACTTTTACCGCCCACAACATTCGTCTCGACGACGGCAGCTTCACCAAGCCCGACGTCCCGCCGATGGATGAGCTCCCGTGGTTTCTTGCGGCGCGCCGTCTCCTGACTACGGTCTTCCCGGCTGACAGGGGAAGCGTTCGCATCGCCGATCTGGGCTGTCTGGAGGGTGGATATTCGGTCGAATTCGCGAGGCTGGGCTTTTCGGTCACGGGGCTGGAAGTCAGGGAATCGAATTTCGCCGCCTGCGAATCCGTCAGGTCGAAAACGAACCTGCCGAATCTGACCTTCGTGAAGGACAACGCCTGGAATTTGCCCAAATATGGCACGTTCGACGGCGTGTTCTGCTGCGGCCTGCTGTATCATCTCGACCAACCGCGCAAGTTCATCGAGATGGTCTCGTCCGTGACCAGCAAGATCGCAATCTTCCAGACCCATTTCGCCGCCGCTTACGATGTCGAGCATGCGACCCACAATCTGTCGCCGCTGACGACAAATGAGGGCCTGCCGGGTCGCTGGTTCGCCGAATTTACCGACAAGGACTCCTTCCGCAAGCGGGAAGACCATCGCTGGTCCTCCTGGGACAACACGCGTTCATTCTGGATTCAGAGAGAATATCTTCTCCAGACGATCCGTGACGCCGGCTTCGATCTGGTCCTCGAGCAATTCGACGGCCTCGGCGAGGAGATGGCGAAAAGCATGACGGAAGGGTATTATCACACCGACATGCGCGGAACCTTCATCGGGATCAAGACGCAGTCCTGATGGAATCAGAGCCCCGTGATTGCGAGAGGCGGAGCGCCGACGCAGCAATCCGGGGCCGCATCGCCAGGCGCGCGGGCGCGTCGCGGGAAAGCCCACGCCCTCCCGAGAGCAATTCCCAAAGGAGATTTCCGCCGGCTAGCCCCGCAGGCCCTGTTTGGCGATCGGCTGCTGGGGATCGAGTTGCAAGGCGCGCTGGTAATTATCCACCGCCTTGGCGCGGTTTCCGCTCTTGTCATAGGCGACGCCGAGCCAGGCCCAGGCGAGCGCGTTCTTGTTATCGACGTTCAGCGCGGCGTTGAAGTCCTCGATGGCCTTGTCATATTTGCCGAGCGCTACGAAGCTCTCGCCACGCGCCTGGTAGGGCGCAGCCGCGAAGGGGTCGCGGTCGATCGCATTGTCGAAATCGGTGACGGCGCGGGCGTTGTCGCCGCGCTTCTGATGGATCAGCCCGCGCGCGTGGAAGGCTTGCGCATTTTCAGGATTGAGGCGGATCGCCGTGTCCAGGTCCGAGAGCGCCTGATCGAGATTGCCCTGGGCGCGCAGCAGGTTGGCGCGGCCGACATAGGCGGGGGCATGATTGGGATTGGCCTGAACCGCACGGTCGAAATCGGCGCGGGCCGCTTCGTTCTGCCCAGCCTGGCGGCTGGCGAGCGCACGATTGGTATAGGCGGCGGCGTTATTGGGATCGAGCTTCGTCGCCTGGGTAAAATCGGCGATCGCCTCCTGAAAGGAGCCGACGCGGGCATAGGCGACGCCGCGCGTGTTATAGGCCTCCGCGCTGTTCGGATTGCGCCGGATGACCTCCGAGAGGGACTCGATATTCGCCGAAGCGGATTTGGCGTCCGTGTCCGCGATCTCGGCGATGCCCCGGCCCGGAGGACGGATGCCGCTCGCCGTCTCGCAGCCGCCGAGCGCGAGGACAGACAGCGCCGCGCCGCCGAGCGAAAGCCAGCGGCAAGCCGTAAGGCGAAAGCCCATGTCTGAAACCCTCTCGTCCTTCAACGCTTCCAAACGAGCCCGTTTTTGCCGGGCCGGCTCTTAAAAAAGCGTTTACCAAACGGCAAAAAAAAGCCTTAGCGGCCGGTAGCCTTAGCCTTCACCGGCAGCAGGCCTTCGCGCTGCAGCTTCTTACGGGCGAGCTTGCGGGCGCGGCGGACGGCCTCGGCCTTCTCGCGGGCGCGCTTCTCGGAGGGCTTTTCATAATGGCCGCGCAGCTTCATCTCGCGGAAGATGCCTTCGCGCTGCATCTTCTTCTTCAGCGCCTTCAGAGCCTGATCGACATTGTTGTCGCGAACGAGAACTTGCACGAAACCATCCTGCTTTTGTGGGGCGACCCGGCGCATCATCTGAAGCCGAGCAGTCCGAATAGGGAATAGGTCTCCGGGCGCTTGCGGAGCGCCTGACCCGTACTGGGGAAATAGCAGAGTCGCTGCGCCCTGTCCATCCGCAAGGGGCCAAAAACGGCGGCCGGCGGCGGACAAACCGGGGCCTTGTTCTGCCCTCGCGTTATATTATAACGTTTTGACATGACCGACGCGACCACTCACGGCCATAGCCACGCCCATGACAGCGCCAGCGGCGAATCGCTGGGCGCCGCGGAGCATGACCGATTGCGCCAGGCCGCCTCGCGCGCCCTTCCCGCGCGCGCGTCCTTGCTCGAGGCCTCGTCCGGCGCGCGGCTCATGGGGGCCTCTGTCGCCGCCGCCCTGCTCTGGGCGGGGGTCTATTGGGCGCTCCATTGAGCCTGACCGCCGCCCCGGGCGCCATTCGTCTCGTCAATCTGACGCTCGGCTACGACCGGCGGCCCGCCGTGCATCATCTCTATGGCGAGATCGCGCCGGGCGAGGGGCTCGCGGTCTGCGGTCCGAACGGCGCAGGCAAATCCACGCTTCTCAAGGCGCTCGCCGGCCTGCTCGCGCCCCTCGGCGGCCGCATCGAGCGGGCGGGCGCGTCGGCGCGGGAGACGGCCTATCTGCCCCAGCTCCTCGAGGTGGACCGCTCTTTCCCCATCAATGTGCGCGATTTCATCGCCATGGGCGCCGTGCGCCGGGTCGGGCTTTTCGGGCGCATCGACGCCGCCGAGCGCGCGCGCACGGCGCAGGCGCTCGACCGCGTCGGCATGGGCGGCATGGACGATCGCCCGATCGACACGCTCTCGGGCGGCCAGATGCAGCGCGTCCTGTTCGCGCGTCTCATCGTGCAGGATCAGCGCGTGATTCTGCTCGACGAGCCCTTCGGCGCCATCGACGAGGCGACGACGCAGGATCTTCTCGCCCTCGTCGCGCAATGGCGCGCGGAGGGCCGCACGGTGGTCGCCGTTCTGCACGAACTCGACCTCGCCCGCCGCGCCTTTCCGCAGACGCTGCTTCTCGCCCGCGAGCGCATCGCCTGGGGCGAGACCCGCGCCGCGCTCTGCGCCGAAAACCTGGCGCGGGCGCGCGCCATGTCCGAAGCCTATGATCGGCAGGCCCGCGAATGTCTGCGCGACGAGGACGCGGCGCATGTTCACTGAAATCTTCGTCGCCCCGTTCCTCGATTACGAATTCATGCGCCGCGCGCTCGTCGGCGCGCTGGCGCTCGCGGTGTCGGGCGCGCCGCTCGGCGTCTTTCTCATCCTGCGGCGCATGTCGCTTGCGGGCGACGCGCTCTCCCACGCGGTTCTGCCGGGCGCCGCCGTCGGCTATCTCGTCGCGGGCCTGTCCCTGCCGGCCATGACCTTCGGCGGCCTCGTCGCGGGCCTCCTGGTGGCGCTCGCCACCGGCGCCGCCTCCCGTTTCACCACGCTGCGCGAAGACGCCTCTCTCGCGGCCTTCTACCTCGTCTCGCTGGCGCTCGGCGTGGTGCTCGTCTCGCTGCGCGGCTCCAGCGTCGATCTGCTGCATGTGCTCTTCGGCTCGGTCTTCGGCCTCGACGACGCCTCGCTCTACCTGCTCGCGGGCGTCTCCACGCTCACGCTTTTCGCGCTCGCCGTCTTCTACCGCGCGCTGGTGATGGACACGCTCGATCCGCTGTTCCTGCGCCAGACCACGCGTTTCGGCGAATTCGTGCCCTCGCTCTTTCTCGGGCTCGTCGTGCTCAATCTCGTCGCGGGCTTTCAGGCTCTGGGGACGCTCATGGCGGTCGGCCTGATCATGTTGCCCGCCGCCGCCGCGCGCCTCTGGACGCACGAGCTTTCGGTCGCCTTGCCGCTCGCCGCGCTCGTGGCCGCGCTCTGCGTCTATGCGGGGCTGGTCTTTTCCAACGAAACCGGCGCGCCGACGGGACCGGCGATCATCCTCGCGGCCGGATTGGCCTATTTCTTCTCGCTGATTTTTGGACGCGCCGGCGGCGTGCTGCGCCTCAGGCGGCCACGCCGGCATCTCGAAGGGTGATCTTCATGCCGACCCGCCGCGCTTTTCTCGCTTTGTCTCTCGCCGCGCTCGCGACGCCCGCCGCCGCCCAGGAAAACAGCCTCCCCGTCGTCGCGAGCTTTTCGATCATCGGCGATCTCGTTCGCGAGGTCGGCGGCGACCGCGTCGCGGTCACGACGCTCGTCGGGCCCGACGGCGACGCCCATGTCTATCAGCCGACGCCCGCCGACGGGCGACGCATCGCACAGGCGAAGCTCATCTTCGTCAACGGGCTCGGTTTCGAGGGCTGGCTCGACCGGCTGATCGCCGCCGCCAAGGGCAAGGACAAGGGCAAGGGCGAGGTGGTGACGCTCGGCAAGGGCGTCGCTCCGCGCGCCGGCGAGGACGGCGCCGATCCGCACGCCTGGCAGGATGTCGCCAACGCCAAAATCTACGTGGCCGAGATTCGTGACGCTCTCGTCGCCGCCGATCCGGCGGGGGCCGAGGACTACAAGGCGCGCGCGGGCGCCTATCTCGCGCGGCTCGACGCGCTGGACAATGACATCGTCCAGACGCTCGCCGCCATCCCCGCGGACCGGCGCCGCGTGGTCTCGACCCATGACGCCTTCGGCTATTTCTCGGCCCGTTACGGCGTCGCCTTCATCGCCCCGCAAGGCGTCTCGACCGAGGCCGAGGCCAGCGCCCGCGACATCGCCCGCATCATTCAGTCGGTGAAGCAGCACAAGGTCGGCGCGGTGTTTCTGGAGAACGTCTCCGACCCCCGCCTCGCGAAGCGCATCGCCGCCGAGACGGGCGCCCGCATCGGCGGCACGCTCTATTCCGACGCGCTGTCGGCGCCCGGCGAGGGCGGCGGAACCTATATCGACATGATGCGCCACAATGTTAGACAATTGGCCCAAGCACTGAGGCCCTGACGCAGGACATTCCCGTGACCGATAAAATTCCCGTGACCGTCATCACCGGCTATCTCGGCGCCGGCAAGACGACTCTCCTCAACCGCATTCTCACCGAGGAGCACGGCCGCCGTTACGCCGTCATCGTCAATGAATTCGGCGAGATCGGCATCGACAACGACCTCGTCGTCGGCGCCGACGAGGAAGTCTTCGAGATGAACAACGGCTGCATCTGCTGCACCGTTCGCGGCGACCTCATTCGCATCATCGAGGGGCTGATGCGCCGGCGGGGCAAGTTCGACGCCATCATCGTCGAGACCACCGGTCTCGCCGATCCGGCCCCCGTCGCCCAGACTTTCTTCGTCGACGCTGACGTGAAGGACGCCGCGAGACTCGACGCCGTGGTGACCCTCGCCGACGCCAAATGGCTGAGCCACCGTTTGAAGGACGCGCCCGAGGCGAAGACGCAGATCGCCTTCGCCGACGTCATCATCCTCAACAAGACGGACCTCGTCACGCCGCAGGAGCTCGAGGAAATCGAGGCGCGCATTCGCGGCATCAACCCCTACGCCACGCTGCACCGGGCCGTGAAGGCCGATGTGCCGCTGAAAGCGGTGCTCGAGCGCAACGCCTTCGATCTCGACCGTATCCTGAAGATCGAGCCGAATTTTCTTGAGCCGGAAGAACACGATCACGAGCACGCGCATCACGCTCATGACCACGGCCACGATCATGCCCATCATCATGAGCACGAGCATCATCACGAGCACGATCACGCCTGCGGCCCCGGCTGCGGCCATGATCTTCACGACCATCATGATCATCACGCGCATGGCCACGACCACGACGCCCACGGCCATCTGAAGGCGATCCACGACACGGAGATGCAGTCGCTCTCCCTTCGCCATAAAGGCGAGGTCGATCCCGAGCGGTTCCTGCCCTGGCTCAATGACCTCGTTCAGCGCGAGGGGCCGGACATTCTGCGCTGCAAGGGCATCGTCGCCTTCAAGAACGAGCCGCGACGCTTCGTCTTCCAGGGCGTGCACATGATTCTCGACGGAGACCTTCAACGCGAGTGGCGCGAGAACGAGGCGCGCGAGTCGCGCCTCGTCTTCATCGGGCGCAAGCTGAAGGAGGACGCGATCCGCAAGGGGTTCGAAGAGGCGGTCGCCTGACGAACGGCCATCAGCGCACCGCTCACGCGGCGCGGCGGCGGCGGTTGCTCCCTGCCGGGCCGCGCCTAATTCGTTAAGGGAGCGGCGCATGTCGCGCCCGAGGGGCCGGCATGCTGAAGCGTTTGCTGGAGCATTATCTGTTCCTGTCGCGCTGGCTGCTCGCGCCCTTCTTCGTCATGCTGACTCTGGGGCTTCTCGCCCTCATGGTGAACGCGGCGCGTCACCTCGTCGGGATTCTCTTCTCCATCGGCTCCGCCAGCGAAGACAGGATCATTCTCGAGCTTTTGGGGCTCATCGACCTCACGCTCACCGGCGCGCTGGTGATGATCGTCACCATCTCGGTTTACGAGAATTTCGTCTCCGGCGTGCCGGCGACGCGGCGCGAAGGCTGGCCGAACTGGATGGGCGGGATAGACTTCACGCAGCTCAAGCTGAAGCTCCTCTCGACCATCGTCGCGATTTCGGCGATCAAGCTGCTCGAAGTCTTCATGGACGTGCCGAAATTCGAAGCGGTCGAGCTCACCTATTACATCGCCATCCACCTGACCTTCGTCCTATCGACCTTTCTCTTCGCCTTCTCTGACCGCGTCACCATTTCGGGCCAGATCGAGAAGAAGGCGACGCCGCTCGAGGAGCCGCATGCGAAAGGCGACGCGGCGGGTAGCCAGTGACGTCCAGGGGCGCAGAATGGCGCCGCCCTTTTTGCCGGCGTCGTTCTTGCCGCCGCCTTTGCGTCCGGGCCGAAGGCGCTGTCTCATGGCTGAATGTGTCTTGCAAATGAAAGGAAAGGCGCGCCGGCGTCGCGAAGCCGGCGCGTGAACGACATGCGCCCGTCAAGCCTTGCGCATGGCGAGGCCGAGACCGACCCAGCCCATGCCGGAGAAGAAGAGATCGGCGCCGAGGAAGGTTCCGATCACCCAGAGGCTGGAGCTCGGCCACTGCGCGATGATCAGCGTGCCGACGACAAGCGTGAGGATCGAGGAGAAGATCAGAAAGCCCTTCGCGCCGCCGCTCGGCAATTGCACCGAGACATAGGTGCGCACGATGCCGGAGGCCATGAGGCTCGCCCCGATCAGCAAGGTGAGGAAGCTCGCCGCGAGCATCGGATTACGGACGACGAGCGCGCCAGCCAGAATATAAAAGCCGCCCATGACGAGCATCCAGAAGAAATGCTTCCAGCTGCGCATGGCGAAACCGTGCAAGACTTCCGCGAAGCCGCCGATGATCATCGCGAAGCCCACAAAGAGAACGGTCGCGGCGGTCGTCAGCACGACGGTGCTCAACGCGAAGCCGCCGGCGATGGCGAGCAGCGCGCCGAACGCGACCGTCCATCCCCAATTCTTCTTGAGCGTTTCGTGGTCCGGAAGCGACAAGGTAAAATCGTTCAAAGTCACAAGGGGACTCCCTGGGTTTGCAGTGCTCTCGTCTCTGCCCGTGCGATGCGGGTGATGAAGGCTAACGACGGAAGCCGGGAACAAAGTCAACGCAGACCCTGCTCGTTTTGAGCCTTCGCCCCGCCCGTGAATTTTCGCGCTTCCCGCGCAGGTTCGGGCGGCGGCGGTCAAACATACGGGCCGAGCGTTCTGACGAGTTTGATGATGCGCTCCATGCCTCTGGCGTCGAGCTCGAGAAGATCGATCTGCGCCGGCGCGGCCTGGTCCTGCTCGACGAGCAGACGCCACCCGGCGTCCTCGACCTTCTCGATCCATCCCCGGTCCTTGAGCGACTCCAGCTTTCTGCGCACGGTCTGCCGCGGAACGCCGGTCACGTCGGAGAGGCGGGAGGCGCTGATCGACGCATTCCCTCGGCCCTGCCCGTCGGCCTGTAAAGCCACCTGGCCAATGACGGCCAGCACCAGCATCTCCTGAAGATCCCCGTCGAAGGCTTTCGAGGCGTCAGACAGATGCTCGGCGAAGAATTGCACGAAGTGATACTGAATGAGCCGGTATTTTTCGCGTGTAAGTTGCATCAGCGATCCTGCATTTCCGGCCGAGCTTATAACCGTCAGGGAACAAGGCAAGTTCACAGCGTCAAGGCGGAGACTGCTCAAAATGGCCACCAAGCGAGTGGCCAAGTTTGCGGGCCTGTGCTCCTATCCCGCCGCATCGGCTGAGAAACGCCGTTACAGGGACAGAAACGTCATGAAGAACAAAGTTTTGACTCTTGTCGGCGCTTGCGCGGCGGTTTTCGCCGTCGGCGCCGGAGAGGCCGCCGCCCATTCCATGGTCAGTCCGGCGACCGTTCGGTCCGGCCCCGGCATCCAGTGGCCGACCATCGCCCGTATCCCCGCCGGCGTCGATGTCAATGTCTCCGGCTGCTACTCGGGATGGGGGGGCGGCTGGTGCGCCGTCCAGTGGAAGAAGGTGAAGGGCTATGTGCAGGTCGGCGCGCTTGCGCCGTCGGGCGCCAACGACGTCATCGTCGCGCCGATCGTCACCACTGACATCGTCAATCTGCGCAAGGGGCCGGGAACCAACTGGCCCTCGCTGGCGGTGATTCCCTCGGGAACGCAGGTCGACGTCGCCTATTGCTCCCAGGGCTGGCTCTACGGCTGGTGCAAGGTGCGCTACGAGGGTCAGACCGGCTTCGTGAACGGCCTCATCCTTCAGCGCCAGAACGCGCCCTACGGCACGACCTTCTATTGATCGGCTGAGGCGACTGTCCTTCGCTCCGAAAAAGCTTTGAAAAGGGGCTCGATCGGAGCGAGAAAGTTCTGCGGCGGTAGGCGCTTCGCCTGCAGCTCACGGGCCAGAGCGGGCGCCCGCCACTGGCCATCAACATTCAGGAGCTTTTTCATGAAGCTACGTTATCTCGCGCTCGCCGGGGCCGCCCTTTGCGCCCAGGCGGCCTTCGCGGACGACAAGAAGCCTGTCTCCAACTGGAGCTGCGAGGAATTTCTCGCCGTGGAAGGGGACTTCCAGCCGAAGGTGATTTACTGGGCGACCGCCAAAGCCAAGAGCGGCAAGCCGGGTTCGATCGTCGACATCGAGGGAACCGAGAAGGTGGTTCCCATGGTCATCGACGATTGCAAGAAGGAGACGAGCGGCTCCTTCATGACGAAGGTCAAGAACGCCTGGCGCGCCGTCGAGGCGGAAGCCAAGAAGGTGAAGGAAAAGCTGTAAAGGCTCCTTCACTCGTAACAGATGATCTCGCGCTCGCCGGCGAAGACCTCCGCCAAGCGGCGGGCGTCCCCGCTCCGGCGAAGGGCGAGAAAACGGGGGCGCCTCCGGCGAACGGAGGAGCCGCCGCGCCGCCCCGGCGCGGCCGCTCCGCAAACCGGGGCGTCGACCTCCGCAAAGTCGCCGTTCTCTGCGGCGAGGCGCGGCAGATCGAGCCAGGCGGCCCAATATTTCCAGTCGGCGGCGGCGGCCGTGCTGTCCCCTGTCTCACCGAGCACCACGTCGAGGTCGCGGTCGCGATGCGCCAGCAGCAGACGGTAACAGGGCGCGCCCGCCTCGCCCGCCGCCACGTCGAGCAGCACGCCCCGATAGGCAGGCACCGGCACGGCGATCTTCATGTCGACCCCGTTGAAGCGTCGGGCGATGAGAATATCGCGGCGCGTGACCCGCACACGGCGCGCCCCGCCATCCGCCCGCCAGTCGCGCTGCACGAAAAACGCTTCGTCGCTTTTCATCGCTTGACCGGCTTCGAACATGATTTCCTCCTCGCGGCCCAAAGGCTCGAACGCTTCCGATGAGGCGAATTCTTGCCCGAGAGCGCGCCGGAATTTGCTAAAAACGACGGTAAATCCGGCATAAACCATTGCTTTTCCGGCAGGATTACGGCCTCACGGTATAGCGGCGGCAAACCGGATCGTTCAAATTGTCGGCAATTCGCTCCCTAGACCGGCTTGCGAGGCCGCGACGCCTCCCCTACTGCTTCAAGGCAATGCCCCTTTCCGAATCCGATCTCTCCGCCTTCCTGTCTCGCCTCGAGGATGTCGCGCGCGAAGCCGGCGACATCGCCATGGGTTATTTCAGGCGCGGCGCGCGCACGGCGGCGGCCATTTCCTACAAGGGCGGCGGCTCGCCGGTCACGGAGGCGGATTTCGCCGTCGACCGCTTCCTTTTCGAGCGGATGCGCCGCCTTGCGCCCCAGGCCGGCTGGCTTTCGGAAGAGACCGCCGACACCGACGCGCGGCTGTCGCGCGAGAGCATCGTCATCGTCGACCCCATCGACGGCACCAACGCCTTCACGCAGGGCGACGAACGCTGGGCGGTTTCCATCGCGCTCATCGAAAGCGGCCGACCCACGGCCGGCGTCGTCCACGCCCCCGCGCGGGGGGAGACCTTCACGGCCGCGCGCGGGCTGGGGGCCTTTCTGAACGGCGAGCGGCTCGACCCGCCGGCGCGGGAATCGCTTTCCGGCGCGCTGGCGATCGCGCCGCGGCCGCTTCACGCGCGCCTTTCCGAACTGCCGCAGAACATCGGGCTTGCGCCGCGCACGCCCTCCCTTGCGCTCCGGCTCGTCGACATCGCCGCCGGCCGCCATGATCTCGTCATCTCCTCGCCGAACGCCCGGGACTGGGACATCGCCGCCGCCGACGTGATTCTCTGCGAGGCCGGCGTCGCGCTCGCGGAGGTGGAGGGCGGCGCCCTCACCTACAATCGCAGTTCGTCGAAGCGCGGCATGCTGGTCGCCGCGCCCAAGCCCCTCATCGAGGAAACCCTCGCCATCGCCCGGACCGTTTCGAAAGGAATAAACTGGTCATGACAAAGCACGCGACGCCCCCGAAACAGGAAAAGCAGTTGCTGCATCTCGTCTTCGGCGGCGAGCTCGAGACGCTCGACGGTGTGTCCTTCCGCGACCCGTCGAAGCTCGACATCGTCGGCATCTATCCCGACAACGAAAGCGCCCTCGCCGCCTGGAAAGCCAAGGCGCAGTCGACCGTGGACAATGCCCATATGCGCTATTTCGTCGTGCATCTCTACAAGCTGCTGGACCCGGATCACGACAAGCTCTGATATCAGGCAGGCCGCCAGGCGCTTCCAAAATTAAGCCAGCTTTCAAGAGCAATAGAGGGGGCCTTCGGGGAGGGCGCAGAGAACACTCATCCCGCCGGCGCGCAAGGCCCTGACGCAAGGCGCGGCCAGTTCAAAAGCACGGGGATCATGCCGCTTCTGAAGCTCTATCGACTGGCGACGATCGCCTTGACGCCCCTTGCCGGCGCCGCGCTCAACTGGCGCGCGTCGCGGGGCAAGGAAGACCCGGCCCGGCTGGACGAGCGCCTGGGGCTTCCCTCCCGGGAGCGGCCGCCGGGCCGACTCGTCTGGCTGCATGGCGCGAGCCTCGGCGAGACGCTCTCCCTGCTGCCGCTTGTGGAGCGCTTCATCCAGCGCGGCGCGGAAGTGCTCGTGACCAGCGGCACGGTCTCCTCCGCGCGCCTTTTGGCGGCCAGGCTGCCCGCGGGCTCGGTCCATCAATATCTTCCCCTCGACGCCCCCGGATTCGTCGATCTGTTCCTCGATTATTGGCGGCCGGACATCGCCATTTTCGCGGAATCAGAGCTGTGGCCGAATATGGTGACGGCGCTGCGCGGACGCGGAATCGCCCTCGTTCTCGCCAACGCCCGCATCTCCCGCCAATCCGCGGAGCGCTGGCGGCGGCTGCCGGGCGCCGCCCGCAAGCTGTTTGGCTCCATTGATCTTTGCCTGGCCCAGGACTCCGAAAATGCGGCGCGCTTCATTGCGCTCGGCGCGCCCTGCGTGCGCGTCGCCGGCAATCTCAAATATGACGTGCCCCCGCCTCCGGCCGACGCCGCCCGGCTGGCCGAATTCAGCGGCGCGGTCGGCGCCCGCCCCGTATGGGCCGCCGTCTCGACCCATGACGGGGAGGAGGAGATCATCCTCGCCGCCCATGCCGAGGTCGCCCGCAAGATCCCCTCGATTCTGACCGTCATCGTCCCGCGTCATCGCGAGCGTGGCGCGGCGATCGCGGAACTGGCGGCGGCGCGCGGTCTGGCCGTCGGCCTGCGCACGCGCGACGGCGAGCCTCGCCGCGACATCGGCGTCTATGTGGCCGATACGGTTGGGGAACTCGGCCTCGTCTTCCGCAGCGCCGGCGTCGTCTTCATGGGCAAGTCGTTCACGCCGGGCGGGGGGCAGAATCCGATCGAGCCCGCGAAGCTCGGCTGCGCCGTTCTGTTCGGACCGCATGTCGACAATTTCAGCGAGGTCTATGGTGAACTCGCCGCCGCCAAGGCGGCCGCGCGCGTCAATGACGCGGAGGCTCTGGCGCGGGCGGTTCATTATCTCCTCGCCGATCCGGCCCGGATGCGGCGCATGGGCCGCGCCGGCGCCGAGACGGTCGAGAAACTCGGCGGCGCCGCGAGAGGCATCATCGCGGCCGTGGAGCCCTTCCTCGCCCAGGTCGCCATCGCGGGACGATGAGCCTGCCGCGCGCGCCCGCCTTCTGGCGTGACGACGGCGTGGCCGCGCGTCTGCTGGCGCCGCTCGGCGCGCTCACGGGCGCCCTTGCGCAACGGCGGCTGCGACGCGAATCGCCGCGCCCCGCCCTGCCTGCGATCGTGGTTGGCGGGCTGACGGCGGGTGGCGACGGCAAGACGCCGACGGCGATTGCGCTCGCGAGGCTGCTTGTCGCAGAGGGAGAGCGCCCGGCTCTTCTGACGCGCGGCTATGGGCGGCGCGACGCCCGCGCGAGCCCCTTCGCCGTCGACGCGACGGCCAGTCCCGACAGGACGGGCGACGAGGCGCTGCTGCTCGCGCGCCATGGGCTGACCATCGTCGGGGCGGACCGGGCTGCGAGCGCCAAACTCGCGCGGGACATGGGCGCGACCGCGCTGATCCTCGACGACGGCTTCCACAGCCGGCGCATCGCGCCGGATTTCTCTTTCCTCGTCGTCGATTCGCACTATGGCGCGGGTAATGGCCGCTGCGCGCCCGCCGGGCCGCTGCGCGCGCCGCTCGCGGCCCAATTCGCAGCCGCCGACGCGCTGATCGTCATCGGCGACGGCGCGGCCGCCGCAGCCCTCATGGCGACGGCTGAAAAACCGGCGTTCCGGGCAAGGCTGCGCGCGCAGCCCGCCGCGCAGACATGGAGCGGCCGGCGCGTCGTGGCCTTCGCCGGGATCGGCCGGCCGGAGAAATTCTTCCGCACGCTCGAGAATGTCGGCGCCGAACTCGTCGCCCGGCGCGCATTCCCGGACCACCATCGCTTCAGCGCGCGCGATCTGGACCGCCTCGCCACGCTGGCGCGCCGCCACGAGGCGCGACTCGTCACGACGGAAAAAGACGTCGTCCGCCTGCCCGAGGGCGCGACGGAAGTCGACGTCCTCCCTGTGCGACTCGTCTTCGACGACGCCGACGCCGTGGCTGCGGCGCTCGCCGCAAGGCTCTCCGCGGCGCGGCTCAGTCGGGTTTCTTGAGCCCGAGCTTCATCAGCTTGGCGTGCGGGCCGCTGTACGGCTCCTGCAGATCGACGTTCCAGTAGCGCAGGTCCTCGAGCGGGATCGGTTCGCCGGTGACCGCGCAGCGCACATAGGCGCCCGGTTTGCGAACGCGATATTCGCCGTCGAGATATTCGACCTCGGCCTCGCCAGCCGGTTGGGGGGTGCGTTCGTAACGGTTCATCCGAAATCTTCTGTTGAGCCGCCGCGTCAGCGGCTGTCCCGTCAGCCGTCGAAGCGACCTGATGATCGACCACATGGGCGATACGCCTCCAGCCCGCCGGGCCGCCTTGACGCATATCTACATCCGTCCGGCGTCCAAAGGAAGGTTGAAAAGCGGCTCTGCCCGCGCTTTCAAGCCCAAACTCTTGTTTCATGGCTGTTTCGCGCCTAGCCTTGTCATGAGTGCCGATTGATTCGTCTGAGTCAGCTTCCGCGAACGCTGTCAAGTTCGCGCTGCGATGAGGATCACAGACATGGATCGGGACACGCTGGGCGATCTCGCCGATTCCTCCCCCTTTCGTGAGAACGACGCCGCCCTTTCCACGGCCCGCGAGGCAGGCGCAAGTGTAGAGACGATCTGCGAAAAGGGGCTCGTCGTCACACAGGGCAAGCATCGTTTCTATTCGCTTGTCCTTCCGAGCGACCTCCTGGCGGCGACCTGTATGGTGGAGCCGCGTATCGAAAACCCGATCGACGGCTTTCAGCGCCTGCTCGACGAACGCCGGGCCAAATCCATTGCCCGCTATATCGACGCGGGCTTCGGCACCGTGCCGGGAGCGGTGGTTCTGTCCGCGCAGGCGCGGGCGCATCTGACCTATGACAAGGACAAAGGCGCGCTTACCTTCCGCAAGGACAGAAAGGCCTTTCTCATCATCGACGGCCAGCATCGCATCTATGGGTTCCGGCTCGCCAAATCCTCGGTGAGCGTGCCTGTCGTCATCTACAACAGGCTCACCCGGGCCCAGGAATGCCGCCTGTTCATGGACATCAACACCAAGCAGCGGCCCGTTCCAAACGAGCTGCTGCTCGACATACGCCGTCTTTCCGAGGTCGAAACGGAAACGGAGGCGCTGCTCCACAATGTCTTCGACCTCTTTCACGCGCGCAAGGACAGCGCGCTCGCGGGCCTGCTCAGCCCGGCCGAGCGCAAGAAATGCATGATCTCGCGCGTCACCTTCAACGCCGCCCTGCGCTCCATCAAGAGCGCCTTCGTGGGCGCGCCGCCCGAGGAGGTCTATGCCGCGCTCAACGCCTATCTGCGCGCCTGCCGCCACGGACTGGGGCTGCACGGCATCGACGATAACATCGCAAATCCGGCGCTGTTCAAGGCGCTTATGCTGCTGTTCACCAATGTGGCGGAGCGCGTCGCCGACCGGCATGGCGGAAAATATACGGTCGGCAATTTTGAAGAAGTCGTCATTCCCTTCTTCCGGCGTCTCAAGAAAAGCGACTTGCCGCGCGCGGGGATGACGCATACCGCCCTGTACGAACATTACAGCAAGGCGCTCAGCGCCGGCTTTCTGCTCAAACAATGGCTCTTCGCCTGATCCGCCTGGGCGGCGCCGCGGCGCCAGAAAATACCCGGTTTCGGGTATTGCGGAGTCGGGGTGGATGGGAGCTACTATCCACTCAGATCAATTTCGCCGGATTACGGAGCCATCGCTTACGGCGACCCCCGCGCTTTCAACGGGGATGCGCGCCGGTAAATTCTTGACGCAAGAACTTTTTCACTCACCAGGCATCGCGCAGACCACCCCGAGCGACCTTTATGGATAAAGCCGACCAAGATGAACGCCTTTCGCCTTCGAGAAGAAAATATCCCGGCCGCATCGGCGTCGAGCTGACTCTCGCGCGGTTGTTGAGCAACCTCTTCGACGACGCCACGCAGAGCCCCAACCTCACGCTCGCCAGACATGCGCTCGGGACGGCGGCCGATGGCGCGGCTGAAACCATGATGCTGCTTTATTTTCTAGAGGAACCTTGCATCAAGCCGCTGGTGCTGGCCGCAATGCGAATCCCGGCGCAGGAAAGAAAGCGCATTCTGCACGAGTTGGCCGATTTCGGACGGCAGGCTGCTAACCGGGGATGAGCCCCGCCCGCAAGGCGACGGCAATGGCCTCCGCCTTGTTTTGCGCCGATAGTTTCTTGATGATGTTTTTCATATGCGTTGCGACAGTCTCTTCCGAGAGAAAGAGAATGTCGGCCACTTGCCGGTTCGTCTTGCCGAAGGCGCTCCACAGCAATATCTCGCGCTCGCGCTTCGTCAGTGACGGGACGCTGATCGCGCTCCCTCTGGCGATCGATTTCAGCCTGTTGAATGCATAGAGGCAAAAGAGATGCAGGTTTCGCATGTCGGACGGATTTAGCGTCCCTGCTTTTCCGCTGAGTGAGACGCCCGCTTCGAGCCCGTTGACCCCATGGACGGGAAAGCACACGCCATTGATCAATCCATGCTCTTCCGCTCTTCGCATGAGTGCATGTTCGGGCGAATCGCGCTCGAGTTGAGAAATGACCTCCATCCAGAAAAAAGGCTCGGGGGCGACGGCGCACCGCCTCGCGATGGGGTCGATCTCGATATAGTTCGACGCGAAATAAATATTCCGCCAGGCGTCCGGCACATGTGCGACAATGAGCAGATCCGCCAGACTTTCTCCATTTCCCGGGATTCCGCTGATGACGAAAAAGCGGTAGCCAATTTCGGAAACGACTTCGAGAAAGACGCGCTCGAACTCCCTCGCCGATTTGGTCGCCTTGATCCGGGCGAGGGCTTCCGAAGCCTTGTCGAAGCTGAATGCGCCAGAGTGAGTCATGCGGTAAGGCTCACAGGAAGCGTGGCTCGGCGCAGCTCGCCCCCTCGTCTGGCTCTATCAAATTCCAGCAGGAGTCGGAGAACGTCGCCGCCTCGAAATCGAGCGGAACCGCGGCGCCGGAAGCCGCCTCGTTCGCCGCTTCATCGCAGGGGCCGCGCCGGGTGAGCCCATGTTCGGTCTTTTCCCAGTGGAACGGCCGACGCCAAAGCTCGAAAAAGGCCTGCCAGCAGGCGAGGCTCAACATCGAGAGCCAGAGCGGCAGGAACATCAATGCGCCGAGGGAGCCCGTAAACCCGCGACGCCGCGCGCCCATCAGCAATGGCAGGATCAGCGACAAAAGGCCTGATACCGCGACGATAATCCATAACCCGACGGCGGCGGCGTCCAGAGCCTCATGGGGAGACAGCAGCTGGCCAAAAAGCGCGTCGTGAAGAAGACGGCAGATGACCAGCGGCCCGAACAGGGGGCCCAGAATCCCTCCCGCGAACAGACCCAGGACGGCGAGGGCGCCACGGGGCCCGAGATCGTCGAGAAACCGCGCGGGGTGGCGGCAGTGAACAATCGCCGTCTGCATCCAGCCTTTCAACCAGCGTGTGCGCTGTTTCACCAGCGCCCGGAAGGTCGCGGGCGCCTCCTCGAAAGTCTCGGAGTCGAACATGCGAACCGCATAGCCGTCCCGAATGAGACGCAGCCCGAGATCGGCGTCCTCCGTGACGTTGTAGGCGTCCCAGAAGCCGATTGCGCGGAGCGCGGCGAGCCTGAAATGATTGGACGTGCCGCCCAGAAAGAGCGGCAGCCCAAGCGCCGCCAGCCCCTTGTTGACGACGTCGAAAAGCGCGGCGTATTCGAGCGCGAATAGGCGCGTCATCCAGTTCAGTCCGCCATTGTCGATGACGAGGCTCGCCTGGAGGCAGGCGACCTCCTCCGGCGCGGCGTCGAAAAGCGCGGCGGCGCGGCGCAGCTGGCGCGCCTCGGGCAGGTCTTCCGCATCGAAGACGGCGACAAGCGACCCCCGCGCGAGCGGCATGGCGATATTGAGCGCGCGCGGCTTCGTCCGCGGCGCCCCATCGGGCGCGACCACGATCTCATGCGGCGTGCGCGGCGGATGCGCCCGCAAGGCGGCGATCGTGGCCGCGTCATCCTGCTCGACGACGAATTTTACGTCGAGCTTGGCGCGCGGATAGTCGAGCCGGTCGATCGCGCGGGCGAGTTGTCGCGCGACGGCCGCCTCCCTGTAGAGGGCGATCACCACCGTATAGACGGGCAGCCGGGAGTCATCGATGGGCGAGGCGTCGTCCCTTGCTCCGACGCTCGCCCAGCATGCGGAGAGACGCAGCATGATTCCCGCCAGAAAGGCCGCGGCGAGAAGGAAGGCGGCGGCAAGGTGAACACCCTCCCAGGGTGCGAAAAGGCAAGCGACAAGCCCGAAGAGAACGGCGGTCCCGACAGCGAGAGGGCCTCGCTGCAACGCGCTGCGGACACAGAGCCGCGGATCGGCGCGCTCGGCCGAGAGGCTCGCGGCCCGGCAGACCTCGCCCGCCCGCGCGCCGCGCAGCGCCCGGACGAAGCGTTCGCGCGTCGTCAGCGCGAATAGCGACCGTCCGCGGGCGATGCGCGCCGCGCTCATCAACCGGAAAATCTCGGTTCCCGCGGGCGCGAGCAGCCACCGCAGTCCGTCGCGGCCGTCGCGGAAAGGGACATAGCCGCATTCGGCGGCGCCGGCGACGCCCGATGGAAGCTCGATCTCGTCTTCGATGAAATCGACGCCCAGATGATCCGCAAGGGCGCGATAGAAGACCGCCTCCGTCACGAGCCCCTCGGCAAGCAGCGCGGCGTCCGCCGAGACGCCTTGCCGCCGCGCCAGCGCCGTCGCGTAATGGAGCGCCTCCAACGGCACGCCATACCTGGCCAGAAAGGCGATCTCGACGGCGGGCGGGCGCGGCGAGGTCTCGGCGCGCCCCGCGCCGCGCCGGGTCGAGGCGGCGGGCGCGCCCGGGCGCCGCGTCTTGCGCCCCTCCTCCCGGAGGCGGGAAGACGGATCGGCGTAATAAAGGTCGACCGACGCCTCGGACATGAATTAAAACTCACTGAGGGAAGCCGCTTAGACTTGACTATTGGTCGCCGGCGGTTTTCCTGCAAGCAACCAAAGGTTGGGTTTTCGCTTATCCCCAGGGAGCGCCCTTGCTTCGTTTTCGCCCGAGCGTCCTCGCCGCCTGTCTCCTGCTGGCGTTTGCGGCCGGTTCCGGCCCGGCGCGCGCCGGGGCGGCGATTCCATCCTTTTTCGATCCCCACCATCCGTTGCAGAAGCCGGACCTCTCCCGTCTCCGGCAAATCCGCTTTCTCACGGAAGACGACTTTCCGCCGTTCAATTTCCTTCTCCCGGACGGACAGCTCGCCGGCTACAATGTCGATCTCGCCCGCGCGATCTGCGCAGAGCTGGAGCTTCCCTGCACGATCCAGCGGCGCAGCTGGGACCTTCTGATCCCGGCGCTCAACGACAACGGCGGCGACGCCGTCATCGCCTCCCTCGCGATCAATGACGACACGCGCAAGCAGGCGGATTTCACGGCGCCCTATTTCCTGACGCCCGGCCGCTTCGCAATGTTCGCCGACACCACGCTGACGGCCGCGACGCCCGAAGCGATCGGCGATCGCAAGGTGTCGGTCGTCGCCGGCTCGCGTCACGAGGCGTTTCTCAAGGCCTTCTATCCGGGCGTCGAACTCGTGACCTTCGAGACGCCGGCGCTCGCCCGCAATGCGCTGAAGAGCGGCAAGGTGGCCGCCCATTTCGGCGACGCCGTCAGCCTGTCCTTCTGGCTGAACGGCGCCGAGGCCGGCGGCTGCTGCGCCTTCAAGGACGGCCCCTTCACCGATCCGCGCTTTTTCGGCGAAGGCGTCGGCGTCGCTGTCAAAAAGGGCAACGAACCGCTTCGCCGCGCCCTAGATTATGCGCTGGCCCGGCTCGATCGGCGCGGGGCGCTGGGCGAGCTTTACCTGAAATATTTCCCCGTCGGCCCCTTCTGACGAATCGCCGGAACGCCAGAAGGCCTCGGGGCCGATCGGAAGCAGGGGGCTTCCTTCGGAAAGGCGCGCAATATCTTCACCATTGGGACGCGGCAGGGAGCGCCGAAAGAGGCAATGCGAGCGTTCGACGCCTGGATCGCAAGCTGGATGGCCGAAGGCGACGCGGGCTGGGTCTTCGTCGACCCCGCCTGGCTGACCTTCACCGGCCAAAGCCAGGAGGCGGCGCTCGGCTTTGGCTGGCTCGAGGCCATCCACCCGGACGATCGCGCCGCGACGGCGCATGAATGGCGCCGCGCCTGGGCCACCCGCGCCCCTTTCACCCTGCGGCTCCGCCTGCGCCGCTCTGACGGCGCCTACCGGCCAGCACTCGCCGTGGGGACGCCGCGCGTCGAGACCGATGGCCGCTGCCTCGGCTTGATCGGCTCGGTGAGAGAAATCGACGCCGCCCCCGACGTTTCCGCCGATAGCGACGCCTTCTGCCGAACCCTCCTCGGCGCGATCGCCGACGGAGTCTTCATCGCGCGTGATGACCGTTTCATTTTCGCCAATCCGAGGCTGCCGGCGATACTCGGCTATGCTCCCGGCGAATTCGAGGGCCTGCCTTTTGAAAGCGTCGTCGCGCCGGAGGATCTGGCGCTCTGGACGACGCGCTTCGAGGCGCGCGTCGCCAAAGGTCCCGAACCGCCCCAGCACTATCCGCTCCAGTTCATCAGGAAGAACGGCCAGCGGCTCGACGTGGAGCTCTCCACTCAGCGCATCCGTTACGAGGGGCGTGACGCCGTGCTCGGCGTCATCCGCGACGTGACAGAAAAGCGTAAGGCCGACGCCGCCTTGCGCGAAAGCGAGGAGCGTTTCAAGCAGGTCGTCGAGTCGCTTCCGCAAATGGTCTGGACCTGCGCGCCGGACGGCGCCTGCGACTATCTGGGCCCCCAATGGGTCGCCTACACCGGGATACCCGAAGACGCGCAACTCGGGGACGGCTGGCTTCAGCGGCTTCACCCAAACGACCGGCGGGGCGCGATCGAGCAATGGCGCGCCGCAAACGCGCGCGGGGAGGATTTCGTCCTCGATTTCCGCATCAGGAGGCATGATGGAGTCTATCGCTGGTTCCACACGCTCGCCGTGCCCCTGAAAGACGACCGCGGGCGCATAAAGAAATGGTTCGGGACCAACACGGACATCACCGAAATAAAGGACGTCGAGGACGCGCTGCGCGAGAGCGAGGCGCGTTTCGCAAGCTTCATGCGGCATCTTCCGGGGCTCGCCTGGATCAAGGACGCAGAGGGTCGCTACATCTACGTCAACGAGGCCGCGGAGGCCGCGTTTCAGCGACCGCTGGAAGAGATTTACAGCAAGACGGACCACGAAATATTCGATTCCGCGACGGCCGAGGCGTTCCGCTACAACGATCTGCGGGCGCTCGCCAGCGACACGGGCGTCGTCGCGATAGAGACCCTCGCGCATGGCGACGGCGTCCTGCATCATTCGCTGGTCAGCAAATTCCCCATGAAGGACGGCTCCGGCGCGGTCAGAGGCACGGGCGGCGTCGCCATCGACATAACGGAACGTCGCCAGATCGAGCAGTCTCTGGAGCAGCAGTCCCGCCTCATCGACCTCTCCTTCGACCCGATCTTCGTCTGGGACTGGGATGGCGGGATCGTGACCTGGAACCGCGGATGTGAGCAGCTCTACGGCTATTCACGCGCCGAGGCGCTCGGCCAATCGAGCCACAAGCTGCTTCAGACCCGCTTTCCGGTCTCCCTGGAACACTATGAGGCGCAGATTTCTCTTTCGGGGGAATGGGCCGGCGAACTGCGACACATCGCCAGAAACGGGCATGAGATCTACGTCGAGAGTCGCCAACAGCTGATCCGGACGGGCGAGCGGCGACTCGTCCTCGAGGCCAATCGCGACGTGAGCGAACGCAAACGGGCGGAGACGGCGCTGCTCGACGCCAGCCGACGCAAGGACGAGTTTCTGGCGACGCTCGCCCATGAGCTGAGAAATCCGCTGGCGCCCATCAGCTATGGCGTGCAGTTGCTGAAGACGACGGCGGACGGCAATCTCCGCTTGCTCGGCATGATGGAGCGCCAGGTTGGCCAACTCGTCAAGCTCGTCGACGATCTGCTCGAGATTTCGCGCATCGACCGCGGCAAGATAGAGCTGCGCAGGGAGCCGACGGATCTCGCCGCCATCGTCCGGATGGCGCTCGAAACCAGCCAGCTTCAGATCGAGAAAGGCCGGCATCGGCTCGTCATGCGGCTTGGCGGCGAACCGCTCCCCATCGACGGCGATCCGATGCGGCTGTCGCAGGCCGTGACGAATCTGATCAACAACGCCGCGAAATTCACGCAGGACGGCGGGCTGATCGAGATAGAGGCTCAAAGGCGCGGCCAGGAAGGCGTTCTTCGCGTGCGCGACAATGGGCGGGGCATTCCGCCCGACGCTCTGCCGCATGTCTTCGATCTCTTCACGCAGATCGACCACAACAACCGCGGGGCGGGCGGTCTCGGAATCGGGCTTGCCCTCGTGCGCAGGCTCATCGAGCTTCACGGCGGCACGGTCGAGGCGTCGAGCCCCGGACCGGGCGCAGGCAGCGAATTCGTCGTCACGCTTCCGCTCGCGCCAAGGGAGGCCGCGATCGCCGGCCGCGGACCGGAGAAGACGGCGGCACAGCCGAACCTTCACGGACTTCGGGTCGTCGTCATCGACGACGAGCGCGACGTCGCGGACAGCCTGAGGTTGATGCTGGAAAGTTTCGGCGCCGCCGTTCGCGTCGCCTACGATGGCGCCGCAGGGGCGAGGCTCGTCGAAACATTCTTGCCCCAGGTAGCGCTCGTGGACCTCGGCATGCAGCCCGTCGACGGCTTTGAAACGGCGCGGCGGATCAGGGCCGGCGCAGCCGGGGGCGATGTGAGGCTCGTGGCGCTCACAGGCTGGGGCCAGGCCAGCGACCGCGAGCGAACCAAAGAAGCCGGTTTCGACGCGCATCTGACAAAGCCGGCCTCGGTCGAGGCGCTGGAAAACGCCCTCCGCGTCATGAAACCGGCCGCAATCATCTAACGCCAAAGCTTTTCACCACTGCGAGATTGTGACATAATGTTACTCGTTTCGCTGGGCATTTGAGCCTGGCGATTGTGAAAGCGATGCTCGAAAATGACTATGTTTGCGCCATTTGAGGATCACCAGCAGGAAGCGTCCAGCAAGACGCTGACGGAATATCGGACCATCAAGATGTTCGTGTCGCTGCTTCGTGATCTCTCCGACACATTTGACGACGACCTTCACGACACGCTGATCATCGCAGTCATTCACCAGCGACAGAAACGAGAGGAGCTTGTCGCGCGTCAAACGGGCGGATGCCTGGATTTCACTGCAAAGGGCGTCCGGCTCATGGACCTCGTGCGCAAGCTCAACATCCCGAGAGAGACGGCCCGCAGAAAACTGATGGCTCTGGAAAAGAAAGGGCTCGTCGAGAAAGACAATGAGGGCGGCTGGCAACTCAAAACCGTGGACGGCCGGCCGGCCGTCGATTTGCCGATCGAGCCGTTCATCGCCAGGAGACTCAAGGATCTCATGAGCCTCTCCACGGCGCTCGACATGAATCAATAGGCATTCCTCTAGACTGGAAATAACTTATGTCCCGCCGAGAGGAATTGACGGGTAGCCTGGCTTTCTTGATTTTGCGATTTCTTTATCCGGCGGCGCCAGATATGCGGACGAAACTGAGGGCCGCCGCGGTTCTCGCCGTGGCCTCCTGCGCCATATGGGCATTGGACATCGCCACTGGAAAGGACGTGACCGTCCGCCCCTTGTTGTGCGTGATCGTCATTCTCACCGGCTTCCTGGAAGACAGGTTCATCGGCTTCCTTTTCTCGGCCTTTTCCGCGACGCTCTTCGCCGTCTCATTTGCAGTTTCTCAAAAATATTTCGCAACGCTCTCTCTTTGCGTGAATTTTCTCGGTGCGTTCCTGGCTTACGTTCTTCTGGCGGAGAGCGCCCTGCTCGCCGTCAGGACCATTTCCAAACTCAGCAAGATGCTGCTGGACGCCCATGAGGAGATAACCCGCCTCACCGAGGCGAAGGAACGCGGCGAAGGATAAACGTAGTTTTCTTCCTGCACGGCCGTCGCACGAGCCGTTGCAAATAGTTAAGTCTTGTTACGAGTTGCAATTCGCGGCGAGGGCTAAAGAATGTCGGCGATGGCTCCCCGCACCGCCTCGATCTCGGCCAGCAACCTGCCGCAGAGAGCGGCTTCGCGCGCGTCGCCGGCGCGCAGCGCCGTCTCGTAGGCCTCGGCGGCCGCGGCGACGGCGAAGGCGCCGACCGACCGGGCCGACCCTTTCAGCATGTGAGCGAGATCGATGCGAGCGCTGGCGTCGCCCATGCTGCGGGGCGCCTCGAGACGCCTCGAAAGCTGCGACGCCTGCCGCTCGAAGAGAGCGAGAAGCTCCGTCTCCAGAGCGTGATCGCCGAAAGTCTGGCGGGAGAGATGGACGAGATCGAGAACGGCCTCGGCTGGATCGGGGTCGCCGCTGGGATGTTTGGGGGAAAGGTTAACAGCAGCCGGGTTCGCCATCATATGCTCCGTTCTTGCCCCCGCGCCCCCCCGCCTTGCAAAAAAACCGCCGAGCTTACAACGATATCTGGGGAACTTGCCGGCCCGGTCGAGAGGGTGAGACGCCAAGCCTCGCGCGGAGTCCTGAAAGGCGCGTTAACGAAGTTTCCGATTACGTCGGACCCCTGTGTTTCCATTGCGGGAGAGGGGCTGTAATAATTGGTTAATCCTTTCCGCGCCCTGCGGCGCGCAGCAGAGGGCGCCCGCGCTCGTCCGGCCGCCCGGAGATCGTCGAATGTCGAAATCGGGCAAAATTCAGGACGCGGCCTCTGCTGCTCTATCCGCGATCGAGGACGCGCTCGATCTTGGCGCTCCGCCGCCGGGCGACGACGGGGCGGCCCAGCCGGGACCGCAAAAGCCGGGCGGGAAGACCGGCAGGTCGGACGCGCCGGAAAAAGCCGAGGACCCGGCCGGCCAACAGGCGCCGAGCCCCGCTCAGCCCAGCCTTGCCCAGGCGATGTCCCGCAAAGCGGAGGCGCGAGAGCCCGCCTCCGTCGTCGCGCCGGCGCTCGCGCCCGCCAATGACGACCGGCGCACGGTCGGCGAATTGCGCGCCGCGCTGCAAATCGCGCCGAACCGCTCGATCATGGGCATGACCTTCGCCTCGATCGGGCTCTGGGCGGTGTGCTGGATTTTCTATGTGTATTTTCACCAAAGCGAAATCATCGACCCCGACGGCTCGCTGCTCGCGCCCAAGCCGATATTGGCGATTGGCGCGCTCGTCGGCCCGACGATCTTTCTCTTCATCACCGGCCTGATGGCGCGGCGCGCGCATGAGATGCGGCTCATCGCCAATTCCATGACCGAAGTCGCGATCCGCCTCATCGAGCCCGAGACCATCGCGACCGAGCAGGTCGTCTCCCTGTCGCAGGCGATCCGCCGCGAGGCGGCCTCGATGGGCGATGGCATCGAGCGGGCGCTGGCGCGCGCCGGCGAGCTCGAAGTCATCGTGCGCACGGAGGTCTCCAATCTCGAACGCTCGTACACCGAGAACGAACGCCGAATCCGCCTCCTGATCGACGAATTGACGCGCGAGCGCGAAGCGATCCTCGTCAACGCCGACAACGCCCGCACCGCGCTCTATGGCGCGCGCGATTCACTCTCGCAGGAGCTCGCCGCGACCTCCGCGCATCTCGCCGAGACGGTCAGCGCGGCCGGCGCGCGGGTCACCTCCTCGCTCGGCTCCAAGGGCGAGGAGATCAAGCTCGCGCTCGAAAAGGCGGGCGACTCTTTCGAAAATACGCTCGCCTCGCATGGCGGCCGCGTCGTCGGCGTATTGACGCAGACGGGGGACGCCGTCGCGCAGAAGATCGGCGACGCCTCCGACGACGTGAGCCGCCGCTTCACCGACGGCGTCGCGGAGGTCGGCGAGACGCTGCAAAAGGCGAGCGAGGCCGCCACCACCGATTTCGGCGCGCGCAGCGCCGAGATCGTCGAGCGTTTCGCAACGCTCGGCTCGACATTCACGGAGACGATCGGCGGCCAGGGCGACCGGCTCGTCGCCCGCCTCGCCGAGACCGGCGGCGCCATTCAGGAAGCGGTCACGACCCATGGCGGCGCGCTCGACAAGTCTCTCGCCGAGACGACCGAACGCCTCACCACCGGCGTCGCGGCGCAGGTGGAGAAAGCCAGAACCGTCTTCGAGGGCGCGGAAACGCGCCTCCTCGGAGCCATGGACGACTCCAGCGCCAGGACGCAGCAGGAATTCGAACAGCGCGGCGCTGCGCTACGCGAGTCGCTCGGGCGCACCATCGACGAGACGGCCGCCGCCCTGGCCGATCAGGGCCAGACGATCCAGGACCGCTTCGCCGATCTCGCGGCTTACGCGGTGTCGGCGCTCGGCGCCCACAGCGACCGCGTCAACGAGACCCTCGCGGAGCGGCTCGGCAATTTCGAGCGCATGGTGCTCACGCGCGGCGAAGAGATGATCACACGCGTCGCCGAACATGGCGGCCAGCTCGACGCGACGCTCGCCGAGCGGCTCGCCGCCTTCGAAGAAGTGTTCGCCACCCGCGGCGAGGAGCTCGCCGCGCGCGTGACCGAGCACGGCTATCGCGCCACCAACACCCTCGCCTCGCGCCTTGCCGACTTCCAGGAGACGCTCTCGCGCAGCACCGAAGACGCCGCCGTGCGCGTCACCGAGCAGAGCGATCGCGCCGCGCGCGAGATCGCCCGCCAGATCGTCGCGCTCGAGGCCGCCGTCGCCCAGCAGGGCGAGGACATCGCCGTCCGCCTCACGGTCGGCGGCGCCAACGCCGCGGCGACGCTCGCGGATCAGGTCGCCCGCTTCGAAAACGCCTTCGCGCAGCGGCACGAGGAGCTGACGACCCGCCTCGCCGAGCAGAGCGAAAGATCGGCGGAGACGCTCGCGGAGCGGCTCTCGGTTTTCGAGCAGGCCATGGCCGCGCATGCCGAGCAGGTCGGCGCCCACAGCGACCACATCGTCACGCGCGTCGCCGAGAGCGGCGACCGCGCGCTCAACAATCTCGCGACCGGCCTCGCCGTCTTCGAGAATGCGGTGCTCCAGCAGAGCCAGGCGGTCGCCGCCCATGTCGTCTCGGAAGGCGAACGCGCGCGCACCCTCCTCGCCGACGGGCTCGCCGCTTTCGAGGACAACGTCTCCCGCCACGGCGAGACAGTCGCCCTGGCCGTCGCCTCCCAGGGCGAGCGCGCCGCCAGCGAATTGGCCCGCCAGCTCGCCACGCTCGAAGAGACCATCGCGCGCAGCAGCGAGCAGGTCGCCGCGCTCATGTCGACGGAGGGCGGCCGCGCCGCGGAGGAACTCGCCCACCAGATCGCCACGCTCGAAGCGACCGTCGCCGGCAAGAGCGAGGAAGTCGCGGCCCTCGTCTCCGCGCATGGCGAACGCGCCACGGCGGAGCTCGCCCACCAGATCGCCACGCTCGAAGCGACCGTCTCGCGCAAGAGCGAGGAAGTCGCCTCGCTCGTCGCAACCCATGGCGAGCGCGCAACAGCGGAACTCGCTCTCCAGCTCGCCGCGCTCGAAGAGACCATCGCCCGCAGCGGCGAGCAGGTTGCGGCGCTCATGTCGACCCAGGGCGGCCGCGCCGCGGAGGAGCTTGCCCGGCAGATCGCCGCGCTCGAGGAGACAGTCGCCGGCAAGAGCGAGGAAGTCGCGGCCCTCGTCTCGACCCATGGCGAGCGCGCCACCGCCGAACTCGCCCAGCAGATCGCCACGCTCGAAGAGACCGTCGCCCGCAAGAGCGAGGAGGTCGCGGCGCTCGTCTCGACCCATGGCGAGCGCGCTACGGCGGAGCTCGCCCACCAGATCGCCACGCTCGAAGAGACTGTCGCCCGCAAGAGCGAGGAAGCCGCGACCCGCGTCGCCGAACAGGGCGACCGCGCGCTGACCAATCTCTCGGTCGGGCTCGCCTCGCTCGAAGACGCCATTTTGCGCCAGAGCGAGACCGTCACGGCCCGCGTGGCGCAGCACGGCGACCACGCCGCCGCCGTCATCACGGAGAGGCTCGCCGCCTTCGCCGACGCCGTCGCGCTCCACAGCGGCGACGCCGCGAGCCGCATCTCCTCGAAGACCGAGGAGGTCAACGCCGCCTTCGCCAGGGGACTCTCCCTCTTCGAAGACACGTTCCTGCGGCAGGGGCCGGAAGTCGCGCAGCGGGTGCTCGATCAGGCGGTTCTCAGCAGCGAGGAGCTGTCCGAAAGGCTGCGCGCCTTCGAGAGCGCCGTGCAGCAGGCGAACGCCGAAACCGCGCGGCGCCTCGAAGAAGAGAGCGCCCGCGTCGCCGGCGCGCTGACGAGCGGCGTCGGGACCTTCGAGGACTCGGTCAGGCGCCACGGCGACAATGTCGCGGCGATCGTCGCGGAACATGCGCAGCGCGTCGACGAATTGCTCGGCGAGCGGCTCACCGCGCTTGAGACCGCGGGCATGGCGGTCGCGCACACCATGGAGACGACGCGCGAGCGCGCCATGCAGGATTTCGAGGCCCATGGCGCCGCCCTGCGCGAAAATCTGCACCGCGTCGTCGAGGAGGCGAGCGCCGCGCTCGCCGACAATTCCGATCGGCTGCACGAGCGTTTCGCCGCCACGGCGGGCGACGCCGTCGTGGCCATCGCGACCCAGGGGGAGCGGCTCAACGAACTCTTGTCCGACCGTCTCGTCGCCTTCGAGGAATCGGTCCTGTCGCAGGGCCAGGAGGTCGTCTCGGCGCTTGCCGAGCACGGCGACCGCATCGCCGAGACCGTTGGCCAGCAGCTTGGTCAGTTCGAGAATGCGGTGGTGCGCGACGGCGAGCAGATCGCCGATCGCGTCGCGGCTCACGCCGCGCGGCTCTCCGACGACGTGGCGCAGCGACTCACCGTTATCGAGGAAGTCATCGGCGGCCGCGGCACGGAGCTGGTGCAAAGCCTCACGGAGCGCACCGAGGACGCCGACGCCCGCATCGGCGCCCAGACCGAAAAATTCGTCTCGAGCGTCGACGACCGGCTGAACGCCATCGACCACGCCATCGCCGGACAGGGCGGCGCGCTCGTCGAGCGCATCGCCGCGCAGGCCGATTATTTCGCCACGCGCATCGGCGACAACTCCCGCCACTTCGCCGAGGAGATCGAAGCGCGGCTCAGCGCCCTCGACGGCGCCGTGTCGACCGAGGGCGGCAGGCTCGTCGACAGTCTCGCGGCGCAGTCCGATCGCCTGGTCTCGCGCCTCGATGAACGTTCGCAGGAGCTCTATCAGGCGCTCGACGCCAAGCTCGACGCGCTGGACCAGACGATGAGCGTCAACGGCGGCGTCTTCGTCGAGAAGCTTTCCGAGCAGGTCGATCAGTTCGCCTCGCGCATCGGCGACAACTCCCGTCACTTTGCGCATGAAATCGACACGCGGCTCGAGTCGCTCGACGAAGCGATTTCGGTTCGCGGCTCGCGGCTCGTCAATGAGCTCGACGCCACGGCGGTCTCAGCCTTCTCGCGCATCAGCGAGGAGGTCGGGAAGCTTGCAAGCGACGTCAGCGCCAAGCTGGACGCCATCGACCACACGATCGGCGAGAAGGGGGAGGCGCTCGTCGAGAAGCTCGAAAACCGCGCGATCGATCTCGCCTCCGCCATGGCGAACAAGATCGAAGCCTTCGAGACCGTCAGCGACGCCCGCACGCGCGAGGCGACCGAACGCGTCGAGGCGCTCGCCAGGCAGCTCGACGCGGGACTTGGCGCCGGCGGCCAGAAGCTTCAGGCCTCGCTCGCGAGCCATGCGCTGCAGGTCGCCCGCGTGATGGGCGAAGGCGGCCGCGAGGTCGTCCGCAGCCTCGACGAGAAGATCAAGGACGTCGATTCGGTGCTGCTGTCGCGCTCGTCGGAAATCGCCGAGACGCTCGCCGCCAAGGCCTCCGAAATCAACGACACGCTCGGCGGCCGGGCGCGCGATCTCGCCGAGACGCTCGATGGGCGCATCGACCTCTTCGAGAAGAACGTCGTCCAGCGCCTGGGCGCGGTCTCTTCGGAGATCGACGAACGCGGCCGGGGCGTCATCGAATCGATCAGCGCGCGCCTCGAAGACATCAACCATACGCTGGCCGAGGCGCGGCGCGAGCTCGACGCCACCATGCATGCGCGGACGGGCGATCTCGGCAAGGCGCTCAGCGAGCGGGTGGGCGAAATCAGCGGCGCGCTCGATTCCCGCCTCGCCCAGATCCAGACAGCGCTCGACGACAGGCTCGCGCAGATCGAGACGACGCTCGGCGAACGCGGCGGCGCCGTCACCAACGAACTGGCCAGCGTCGGCGAGCTCATCGCCAAGACGATCGAGACGCGCGGCGCCGCGATCGTGCGCCATCTCGGCGACAAGCGCGAGGAACTCGCGGAGGCGATCGACCAGTCGGCGGCCTCTCTCGGCTCGGCGCTCGACGCCGGAGCGCAGAGCTCGATCGGCGCGCTCGTCGCCATGAACGACAAGATCCGCGCCGAATTGCCCAATCTGCTCGACAAGCTCGGCCAGACCAACAGCTCGCTGCACGCCATCATGGACAAGACCGGCGGCAATCTCGTCACGCTCGAACGCGCCCTCGGCGCGCGGCTCTCCGAGTTCCAGACGGCGATCCGCGACGTGTCCGCCCAGGTGCAGAGCATCAACGAAGCCGCCAGCGGCACGGTCGCCAACGCCTATGACATCGTGGAGACGCTGAGCGAACGGCAGGAGACCCTCTCCGAGAGCGCCGCCCAGCTCGCCAAGAGCCAGAAGGCGCTGGACGAGGCGTTCGATGCGCGCCGCCGCTCGCTCGAGGGCGTTCTGACGCTCGTCGACGGCAAGCGCGCCGAAGTCGAAAACACGATGGCGGAGTTCGCCAAAAAGATGGAGGAGGCGTTCCGCGCCATCGAGAGCCGCTCGGGCTCCGTCGGCGGCGCCCTCTCCGCGACGACGCGGGAGACGGCCGCGCTCGTCGAGGCGCGCTTCGCGGAAATCCGCTCGGCGGCGGAAGGCCAGCGCGCCCAGACCGAAGAGTCGATGCGCGCCACGTTCGCCAAGGCCAATGAGGAGATCAACCGCCTCTTCGGCGAGGCGAGCGCCCGCTTCCAGTCCACGGCCGATGAAATCCGCGCCCTGTCGAAGGAGGTTCATCGCGAACTCGAGGAGACGCGCGAGGAAGTGCGCCGCGGCGCCATCGAACTGCCGCGCGACACGGCCGAACAGGCGGCGGCGCTGCGCCGCGTGGTCGGCGATCAGGTGAAGGCGCTCAACGAGCTGACCGACCTCGTGGCGCGCTCGGGCCGCGTCTACGACATCGCCGAACAGGCGCCGCCTGCCGCTGCGCGCCGGGCCTATGAGGCGCCGCGCGCCGAGCCGCCGCGTCCGCGCGTCGCCGCTCCGCCGCCGCCGGCTCCCGCGCCGCGCGCGGCCGACACGGGCGCGGCGGCGGGCGCGCGTGACGCGCAGGGGGGCTGGCTGAGCGATCTCCTCGCCCGCGCCTCGCGCGACGAGGGAGACGAGAGCGGCCGGCCGCGTCCCGCGCGTGGCGGCGGCGCGGCGCTCGACGGCCTGACGCTCGACATCGCCCGCATGGTCGACAACGCCGCGGTCTCCGAATTGTGGCGACGCTATCAGCGCGGCGAAAAAGGCGGGCTGTTCGGCCGTCGCCTTTACACGACGCAGGGCCATCAGACCTTCGAGGAAATCCGGCGCCGCTACCGAACCGATCCCGAGTTCCGCGCGACGCTCGACCACTATGTGCGCCATTTCGAGGAGCTTCTGCTCGAAACGAGCCGCGGCGACCGCGACGGCGGCAAGGCGCTCGATCTGCTCACGAGCGACGCCGGCAAGGTCTACACCATGCTCGGCCACGCGGCGGGCCGGTTCGAATAAGCAAAAGGGCGCGGGCCGATAAAGCCCCGCGCCCTTCCCTTTTCTAGAGCGCGCCGATCGCCCGTTCGAAGGCGACTTCCGCCTGCAGGCTTTCGAGATCGCGCCCGAGCGTCGCCACGGCGAGCTTGCGGCTCCCCGCATAGAAGGTCACCGCGCATTCTCCCGCAGCCGGATCGCCGGACAGTTCCGTGCGGTCGAAGGCCGGCGCATGGCCGACGTAAGAGATCGCCTGATCGTAATGCTGGGACCAGAAGAAGGGCGCGGCGTCAAAACGCTCGCCGCGTCCGAGCATATTGCGCGCCGCCGTCTGCCCCTGGCGCTCCGCCACCACCCAATGCTCGACCCGGACGCGCGCGCCGGTGATCTTGTCCGGCCAGCGGGCGATATCCCCCGCCGCATAGACGCCGCGCTCGCTGGTTTCGAGAAACTCATCGACCAGCACGCCCTTGTCCACGGCGAGGCCGGCGGCTTCGGCGAGCGCCGTATTGGGCCGCACGCCGACGCCGATGACGACGACATCCGCCGCGAGCGTTCCCCCGCTCTTGAGCGTCAGGCCCCCGGCGGCGATCTCCGTCGCCGTATCCTCCAGATGGAAGACGACGCCATGGTCTTCGTGCAGGCGCCTGATGTGCGCGCCGAGCTCGGGGCCGAGAATACGGGCCATGGGGACCGCCTCGGGCGCCACGACATGCACCTCGAGCCCGCGCATGCGCAGCGAAGCGGCGACTTCGAGGCCGATGAAGCTCGCGCCGATGACAGCGGCGCGGCGCGCGCCCGCCGTCGCGGCGATAATTTTGTCGGCGTCGGCGAGGCTGCGCAAATAATGGACGTTCGGCCCCTCGGCTCCGGGAATGGGCAGGCGTACCGGATCGGCCCCCGTAGCGAGCAGTAGCGCATCGAATCCGACGCCCTCCCCGCCCGCCAGCACGACGCGGCGCTGGGCCAGGTCGAGCGCCTCGACCCGGCGCCCAAGGCGCAGATCGATGCGATTGTCCCGGTACCAGGCGGGATCGCGAAGCGGGAGCCATTCGGGCTGCGCCGTGCCGGCGAGATAGTCCTTGGAGAGATTGGGGCGGTCATAGGGCTCGGCGGCGTCGGCCCCGAGCATCTCGATCACGCCGTCATAGCCCTCGGCCCGCAGTCTGTGGGCGGCGGCGAAGGCGGCGGCGCCGGCCCCGACGATCACCACATTGCGCGGCGATCGGGCCGGCGCGGGCCTCGGATCCGCCGTCCTGATCCGTTCGCGGGCGAAAATCTTGCCCCCGGTCTGCTCGACCCGCCAGCGCGCCAGAGCGTCGAAGGCCGGCGCGCGCTCGGCCTCGCCGCTGCGCAGGCTGAAACAGGCATGGTGCCAGGGGCAGCGAATCGTTTCGCCCACCACGAGCCCCTCCGCCAGCGGCCCGTGGTAATGGGTGCAGAAGGCGCCGACGACGAAGACCTCGTCGCCCTTGCGCACCATGATCGCGGCCTTGCCGCCGACATGCCCGCCGACCGGCGTCCCGTCCACGACCGCGCCTATGTCGACTCCCAGCGCGAAGTCGGGACCGGTTATTTCTTCATCCTGAGACATTTACCCCCTCTTTCCGGCGACGTCGTGAACGCGGCCGCCTCTGGTGAGGTGGGAGCCGCTGGGCCGCAGGCAAGCAGATGGCGGCGCGAATCACTCAAAGACAGCCTCGGCGCGGCCGCCGCCGGAAAAGCGCCGCTCAAGCTGCGTGTGGTTAACTAATTGGAAAGGGCGGGCTCTCCGAGGCGCGGTCGAAATGTGACATCGGCGCCACAGCAGGCCAGACATTTTTCAGCAACAACCTGATTTGCCCAAACGATAGGCAATTGCGCCACAGATGAGCTTGAAGGCGGACGGCCCCGGCGTTGTTATCGTTGAAGTCCTCGCCTCCCCGACACCGGAGCTCCTGGCATGAAGTGGTACTACCTCCCCCTTGTGACCGCGGCGTCGCTTGCCGCCAGCCTGGCCCAGGCGGCCGATTTGAAAAAGGCCAAGGTCGAAGCGCCTCCGCCGCCGCCGCCTGCCTGGCTCGATACGCTGAGCATCGACGGCTACGTCGAGGGCGGCGTCGCCATGAACTTCAACCAGCCCTTCAACAAATGGAACTGGGGCCATCTCTACACGTCGGACGCCAACCAGCCGACCTTCAACGGCCTCGTCGTCACGATGCAGCGTCCGCTCGATCCGAAGTCGGACACCTATGATTTCGGCTTCAAGGCGCAGGTCCAGCTCGGCGAGGACATGCGCTACAACCACCTGACCGGCACGACCGAATACTGGATGCACACTAACACCCAGGTCGGTCCGCTCGAAGCCAACGTCCAGGCGCATCTGCCCTGGAAGACCTTCCTCTCGGAGGGCGGCATCGACGTCAAGGCCGGCATCTTCCCGACGTACAATGGCGCCGAAGTCATGTACGCCAAGGACAACCTCTTCTACAGCCACTCCTACATCTTCAACTTCGGGCCCTTCCTTCACACCGGCGTCATGACGACGACCCACGTCCGCGAATGGCTCGACGTCTATGCCGGCGTGACGTCCGGCGTGAACACCTTCCTCGGCTGGCCGGGCGACAACAATGCGGCGGCGTCCTTCCACGGCGGCTTCGGCCTCAACCTGCTCGACGGCAATCTGACGATCCTCGGCATTGTGCATACGGGTCCGGAGAACCCCAAGCAGATCGGCGGCCCGTATGACCCGGGATTTGGCCTGCCGATAGCCTCCTGGCCGAACACGCCCTTCGCCTGCGTCTGTAATCCGAACGCCACGAACCGCACCTACGCCAATCTGACCACGACCTGGAAGGTGACGGAAAATCTGACCCTCATCACCGACATGGCCTTCAACCGCGAGAGCGGCTGGAACCCGGCCTCGGCGCTCGGCGGCATTCCGCAGAACTCCTACCCGCTCTACGACCAGTTCTTCCCGGGCTTCACGGCCCCGACCGGCTGGCCGACGACGGCGCTCTCCTATTTGCCGCAATTTCCGAAGGGCGCGGAGTCCTATGCGGTCGCGCAATATGCGTCCTACAAGGTCAACGACATCTTCAAGATCAATGGCCGTGTCGAATATTACCGCGACGCCAACAACTTCTTCGTCGCCGGCTATCCGGGCTATTTCGACGCGATCAACGCCCTGCATGGCTTCTTCTGCCCGTCCTGCACCTTCCGGCCCTCGAATGTCGGCACGAGCTATCTCGCGCTCACCGTCGGCACGACGATCACCCCGGAACTGCCGAAGCTGCCGATCATCACCGGCCTGATCCTGCGTCCGGAATTCCGTTGGGACACAGCGGTCAATGGCACGACGCCCTTCTTCCGCGGCCTCAATGGCCCGAATGGCAACGGCCAGAGCCGCTCTCAGGGCATGTTCAACATGGACGTGATCATTCCCTTCACCCTGCTCTGATCGCAGCGAGGGAAACCCCTGAAATGAAAGAAGCCGGCGACAGCGTTCGCCGGCTTTCTTTTTTGCTTCGGCGCAGCCTCTAGCAGTGGTTGCTCCAGTGGCGGATGCCCTTCGTCGACTCCATGGGGCTGTTCGTGACGAAGCAGCCATGGCTCGCGGCCGGCGTGACCACCGCCTCGCTCGGCGCCGGAGCCGTAGCGTAAAACTCCCGGTCCTGCTGCGCCGGCTGGCGGACGCCGTGGTCGCGCGCCTGCGCGGAGGCCAGAGCGGCGAGGCAGAAACCGGACAAGAGGGCGAGGCGCGCGGCGCGATGGAACCACATGAGCGAAATCCCTTGGCTGATCTGTCCGTCTGGCAGCCAGAGGGGCTGCAATTTGTGCAGTGAACGATTAGATCGCAATCACTATGATTAAAATATAGACAGAGACGCAGCCACACAAAAGGGCCACCCGGCGCCACGATCGCCTTTAGGCATGGCGCCAGCAGGAGCGCACGCGGCGCCCCTCGGCCGGCGGCCGCCTCTATTGGGGCGCTTCCTCGGGGGCCTTGTCGTCCTTCAGGACGACCTCGACGTCCGCGTCCTTCGTCGACTGGACGCGGAAGGTGTTCTGGTAGGTTTTTCCTTCATGACGGGCGATGGCGACATATTCGCCTTCCGCCAGCACGAGCGAGGGAAAGGCGCCGATCAGTTCGCGGATCACGTCGCCGCCGGGCGTGAGAATTGAAAAGCTCGTATTGGCCAGCGCCTCGCCGCCCGGCGCCTTCACGAGCTTCAGGGTGATCGTCGCGGCATGGTGCTTGAGCGTCGCCTCGATCAACTTGCCGGCCGGCACCTTGAGATCCGCCGTGACGACGGAGTTGGTGGCGTTGTTGCCGCCCTGCGCGCCCTGCGTCGTGTCGAGGAGCGTCGAGACGATGTGATAGGCGCCTTCCGGCAGGCAGATGACTTCGTCGCCCCTGGCGTTGGCGAGCACGAGCTTGGCTTCAGAATTGCCGCGCTCCGGCACATAGATCGAGATGGAGAGACGCTGCGGCGGGATTTTGGCCTCGCCAAGCATGTCGACGAGCTTCAGGGCGCCGGCGTTGAGCGGGAGGCGCTCCGAAACATGGCGGCCCTCGATCGCCACGCGGCGCGTCGCCCCCGCGAGCCCATAGGCCGCGTGAACGATGTAAGCGCCATCCGGCAGCGCAATGGTGGGCGTCGCCTCCTCGGACTGCGCGACGAGCTTGTGCGACCCGTCCGGCTGGACGGCTTCCTCGAAAATCCGCCAGACCATGCCGCTGCGCACGGGCTGGGCGTCGGCGGCGCCGAGCGTGGCGCTGAGGCGCAAGGCGCCCCCCGCCGTCGTCGCGCCCGCCGCCTGCGGCGCATTCTGATCCTGCGGGGAATGGCCGCTGCGCGCCAGCGCCGCGCCCGCGACGGGCGCCAGCGCGAGGGCGAGGGCGAGGGCGAGAGGCCAGCCGGCGAGCCGGAATGTCGTTTTCCTCATGGAAACCTCTATGCGCCCGATCGTGGCCTTTTTTCGATCACGGCCCGCCGAAGACGCGGTTGATGACCGGAATCTCGCCTGCGGCGGCGGTGACGAGGCCGGAGAACCCGTCGCGGAGGACCGCCTGACAGCCCGCCTCCAGCGCGCTGCCACGCGACGGCGGCGCGGCGTCGAGCGCCCCCACGCCAGCGGCCGCCGCGCCGAGCGTCAGAAGCGTGCGCGCCATCGCCCGCGCCGACGCGCCGCCGGGGAGCGGCGCGTCGTCCATGGCGAGCGCCGCGAGTCGCGTCGAGGCGCCGGCGTATTTTCCGAGCGCGAAGACGCCGGCGGGCGTCTGCGCGGCGAGCGCGACGATGCGCAGCGCCCCCGGCGCAAGGCCCGCCTCGGCCTCCCGAACCGCCAGCCGCATGGACAACTGCTGGAGATCGGCTACGCCTTCGCAGCCCTCGAGGAAAAATCCATCTACCCCCGCAATCGACAGCGCCGCGACATCCTCCTCGGCGGCCTCCTCCCGCAGCGCGGGGATTTGCACGAAGAACCGCGGCCGGCCCTCACGCCCGCGCGCGGCCTCGATGAAGCCCCGCGCCCAGAGCCGCGCCTCGTCGCGCGCCAGTCCCCCTGCGGGCCCCAGACGCAGGAGGAGCGCCGACGCCCCGCAGGACAGCACGTCAATGGCGGATTTCCGCCTGTCGGCCGGCAAGGCCAGAACCGAGCGCATCAGCGGGCCGCGCCCTTAAACCCCGCATTTACCATGAATGCACATGATCGCTTAACCTTGACTGTTACTTTCACGGGGAAGCCCTTCCATGATCCTGCGTCATTTCCTTTGCTGGGCGCAGACCGCCAGCGCCGCACGGCGCGCGGAAGCCGCGGACGCGCTCGCGCGCGCCTATCTCCATGCCGATCTCGACCCGGCGCAGCGCCGCGAGGCCGAGATCGCGCTGACCTCGCTCGCCGACGATCCTTCGCCGCTGGTGCGCCGCGCGCGCTCGTCTCGGCCCTGGCCTGCGACCAGTCCGAGGTCGCAAGCCCCATCCTGTCGCGCTCGCCCCTGCTGAGCGAGGCCGAGCTCATCGACTGCGCCGCCATCGGCGACGCCTTCGCGCAGACCGCCATCGCGCTGCGCGCCCGCGTGTCCTCCGGCGTCTGCGCCGCGCTGGCGGAGATCGGCGCACGCGAGGCGGCGATCTCGCTCGCGATCAATCCGGGCGCCGACATCGCCGAATTCTCTCTGCGCCGCATGGTGGAGCGGTTCGGCGCGGACGGCGAGGCGCGGGAGGCGCTTCTGTCGCGCCCCTTTCTGCCCGCGGCAGTACGCAACGCGCTCGTCAACGCCGCCGCCGCGAGTCTTTCGGCCTTCGTCGTCAACTGCGGCTGGCTCACGCCGGCGCGGGCGGAGCGGCTCTCGCGCGAGGAGCGCGACAAGGCCAATGTGATCATCGTCGCGGACACGGTCGAACAGGACGGCCGCGTCGGCGTGCGCGATCTGGTGCAGCATCTTTGCGCCTCCGGCCAGCTCACCGCAAGCCTGCTCCTGCGCGGGCTTCTCTCCGACAATCGCGACCTCTTCGAGGCGGCGCTCGCGGAATTGTCGGGACTAAGAGACGATCGCGTCGCCGGGCTGACGCGGGACTTTCGCGGCGCCGGCTTCGCGGCGCTCTACGCCCGCGCCGGCCTGCCCGAAAAATTCCTGCCCGCCTTCCGCGCCGTGCTGGCCGCGCAGCAGGCGCAGGGAGCGGAGCGAGCGACCGACACGCGCCTGTCGCTTCCGCTGATCCGCAGCGCCATCGCCGTCTGCGCCGGGATCGGCGACGCCGAGTTCGATCCGCTGATGGCGCTGCTGCGCCGTTTCGAACGCGAAGCGGCGCTGGAGGACGCGCGCCGCGAGACCGCCCGCCTCGCTGCCGAGGCGTTGGCGCCCGAGGCGCTTCTTGCCGAACCGCCGGCCCCCGAACCGCCGGCCCTCGCCGCCCCGGAGCCGGCGCCGGAAGCTGAACCGGTTCCGCAGCCCGCGCCGAGGCCGCCGCTCATCGACCTCGCCGCCTTCGACGCAGAGCTGCGGCAGGCCGCGTAGTCCGTCAGCGCCTTTTGGCGGCGTCGACCACAAACGCCGTCAACGCCTCCGCCGACCCGTAGCTGATCCATTCTCCCGCCGGATAGGCCACCGCGACCGGCCCGTGCGGACAGCGGCCGAGGCAGCCGGCGGCGGAGAGGCGGACGCCATCGCGGTCAGCTGCGGGCAAAGCGTTCAGCGCCGCCTTCGCCTGGGCGAGCGCCGCTTTGGCCCCGTGATCCTCGCAGGCGGGACGGCCGTCGCGCTTGTTCGTGCAGACGAAGACATGGAGCCGGAAGGGGTCGATATCGGACACGCTGGCGTCGCTCCTCAATAGCCGAACTGCTCGCGCAGAATGCGCTCCTCCAGCGAATGGCCGGGATCGTGCAGCAGGACGAGATTGGTCGCGTGGTCCATCTCGATATCGACGAAGGTCACGTCGCGGAATTCATCGTGATCCGCGACGACTGAGACGGGGCGCTTCTCCGATTCGAGCACTTCGATGCGCACTTTCGCGGCGTCCGGCAGCAGCGCCCCGCGCCAGCGGCGGGGGCGGAAGGCGGAGATGGGCGTAAGCGCCATCAAGGGCGCGTCGAGCGGCAGGATGGGGCCGTTCGCCGAAAGATTATAGGCGGTCGAGCCGGCGGGGGTCGAGACCAGCACGCCGTCGGTGACGAGCTCGGGCAGGCGCTCATGACCGTTGATGAGAATGCGCAGCTTCGCGATCTGCGAGGTCTGGCGCAGGAGAGAGACCTCGTTGATCGCATGGGCTGAAAATTCATCGCCGTGCACATTGGTCGCGTGCATCAGCAGCGGATGGATGATCGAGGCCTTGGCCTCGCCGATGCGCTTGCGCAGGCTGGTCTCGCGATACTGGTTCATCAGAAAGCCGACCGAGCCGCGATTCATGCCATAGATCGGCTTTCTCGAATCCATGTAATTGTGCAGCGTGCGCAGCATCAGCCCGTCGCCGCCGAGCGCCACGATGCAATCCGCATCCTCGGGCGGAACGTCGCCATATTTCTCGACGAGACGCAGCCGCGCCTCCTCGGCCTCGGGCGTGCCCGAGGAGAGGAAGGCCAGTTTACGGGTTGCGTTCGAGGCTTCGCCCGCGGCGCCCATGCGAGGGTGGCTCCAAAGAGTGCGTCGACAATCCGATACACGCCGGGCCCGGGGAATGAAAGGCGGCCCTCAACGCCACAGCCAGGCGGCGCCGCGAACGCCTCCGGAGTCGCCATGGGCGTTGCGGACAAGTTTCGTATCCAGCGCATCGGTGAAGGCGTGTGTCGCGACGCGCTCTCTCAGACCTGCAAAGAGCCGCCCGATATTCGAAAGGCCGCCCCCGAGAACGATTGCGTCCGGGTCGAGAATGTCGATCACCATGGCGAGCGCGCGCGCAAGGCGGTCCTGATAGGTCTCGAGCGCCGCAAGCGCCGCCGGCTCGCCCTGATCGGCGCGCGCGACGATCTCCTCGCCGCGCAGCGTCTCGCCGGCGCGCCGCGCATGATCCCGCGCGAGGCCCGGTCCCGAAAGGAAGGTCTCGATACAGCCTGCGTGCCCGCAGAAGCAGCGGGCGCCGGGAAATTCCTCGGCCGTCATCCAGGGCAGCGGCGTATGGCCCCATTCGCCGCCGATGCGGTTGCGCCCGGCCATTACCTTGCCGTCGATGACGACGCCGCCCCCGACGCCCGTGCCGAGGATGACGCCGAACACCACGCGCGCGCCCTGCCCCGCGCCGTCGACGGCTTCGGACAGCGCAAAGCAATTGGCGTCGTTTTCGACCCGCACCGGACGCGCCAGCGCCCGCGAGAGATCGGCGTCGAGCGGCCGGCCGTTCACGACCTGCGTATTGGAGCCCCTGGCGAGGCCGGTATGGGCCGAGATCGACCCCGGCGCGCCGACGCCGACGGTTCCGCGCCGCTGCGTCTCCATCTCGATGTCGCGCACGAGGGCGGCCACGGCGCGGATGATCTCGTCATAGTCCTGTGCGGGCGTCGCGACCCGGCGGCGGGCCAGAATTTCACCGGAAAAATCGAGCGCGATCGCCTCGATCTTGGTGCCGCCGAGATCGACGCCGATCCGAATCGATTCCTCGCTCATGGATCGCTCACTGCCTGCGGGCGCGGTCGAGATGCTGCGCCTGCTGCAAGGCGCCTTCCGCCGCCCTGTCGATCTGCGCGGAATCGAGGTCCAGGTCCCTGGCCGCCGCCCCCTCGAAAAGCGCGCCGGTGAAATCCGCGCCCGAGGCGTCGGCGTTTACGAGATTGGCTCCGCGAAAATCCGCGCCGGCGGCATGGGCGAAGCGCAGATCGGCGCTCATGAGATTGGCCCTGGCGAAAGTCGCGCCTTCCAGAAGCGTCGAGCGCAGCACGGCGCGCATCAGACCCATGGATTGATTCTTCATGTCCGCCGAAAGATTGGCCCCGTCGAATTTGGCGCCCTTGAGCGAGGCGCCGGTCAGATCGCCCGCGAGTCGCGCGCCCGAGAAATCCGCCCCGTCGCCCCGCAGCCGCTGCATCTGCGCGGCGAAGGCCTGCGCGCCCTTGAGCGAGGCGCCGGTGAGGTCCGCCTGCATCAGCCAGGCCTGATCGAGAATGGCGCCGTCGAGCCGCGCGCCCGACAGGCGCGCCTTGTTGAGCCGCGCGGCGCGGAAATTGACTTTCGAGAGGTCGAGCCCCGAGAGATCGAGGCCATTGAGGCTCTTGCCGGAGAAATCGATCCGGCCCGCCTTCAGCGCCGCCTCGACCTCGGCGCGCGTCAGTTCGGACTGCGAATAGGCCGGCTGCGAGAGATCGACCCCTTGCAGCATGTCCTGCGCGCGCATCTGCGCCGGGGCGAAAAGAAGCGCGCCGACGGCGGCGCGCAATAGCAAACCCTTCATCACTGTCCCATTCCGGCGCCGGCGAGCGCCCGCGCCTGCTCGATCCATTTGTCGCGTTCGACCCGGCCCGGCGCGCCGATGGCGGCGCCGACCCATCTGGCGTTGTCGAGCGACCACGCCGCGATCTGATCATAATGGAAGACGCCGAGCCCGTTGAGCTTTTCGAGGCTCTTGGGACCTATGCCCTTGATGCGCGCGAGATCGTCCGGGCCGCCGTCGCGGGGACCGGCGAGCGGCTGCGGCCGGAGGCCAGGCGCGGGCTTTTTGGGACGGCCTTGTGAAAGCGCCGCAGCCGGCGCGGGCGCGCTTTCGACGTTCGCGGGCGCGGCGGCGTCCAACAGCAGCGCAACGGACGGCTTCTCCTGCCGGGCGTGGCCATTGGCCAGAACGCCGACGCCGGGCTGCGCCGCGTCGAGAACCAGCGGAGCCGCCTCGAAGACCAGCGGCGCGACGCCGAGGGCGACTGGCTCCGGCGAGAGGAGCGCCGCCTCTTCAAGGGGGAAAGCCGGCGGCTCCGCAGCCAGGGAGGCGGCCGGCGCGACGATGATCGGCGCTGGCGCCGGCCGTTTCTTTTCAGCCTCGGGCGCGGAAGACTTCAGCCAGCCGCCGAGCGGGAGCCCCGCCGCATAGGCGAGACCGGCGAGAACGGCGATGTCCAGCGTCGTCGCCTCGCGCCCGTCGAGGATCTCGGCGAAGGAGGCGGCGTAGCCCGTCGCCAGCGCCGAGGCGCCGAGCAGCGCGATCCAGCCGCCCGAAAAGGACGCCCCTTTGGCGCGCGAGAACGTCAGGAAACCGACAAGCGCCCCGAGCGCGACCGCGCCCGTGAACCAGGGCCAACCGAACATGAGCAGATAGGTCATTCGTCGCTCTCCTTCCGTAGGGTTCAGGTCATCCAGGCCTTTACTTCACGTTGAACTCGATGCGCCGGTTGCGGGCGCGATTGTCTTCGCCGTCATTGGGCGCGAGCGGGCGCTCGGCGCCATAGCCCATGGCCCAGACGCGAAAGGGGTCCGCGCCGGCCTCGACGAATCTGTCGACCACGCGCTGCGCCCGCCTCTTGCTGCGCTCGCGCGCAAGCTCGGGCGCCCCCTGATCGTCCAGATGCCCGGCGACCTCGATCGAGACGCCGCGACAGCGCAGCGCCGTCGCCGTCAGACCGTCCATGAGCGCCGCCGACTCCTCGCTGACGGCGGAATCGTCGTTTTCAAAGCGGATCGGCGTTTGCGAGAGCGCCGAGAGCGCGGCGCGGCAGGCGGCGGCGTCGAGCGGCGCGCCCGGCGCAGGGGCGACGAGACGCAGATCGCTGACGACAGTGCCGGGTAGCCGCTCGTCGAGTCCCTTTTGGATCGACGCGCGGGCGCCCTCGACGCGCGCCGCGCCGGTAAGCGCGAGAGTCGTGTCCGAAAGCGCGAGCCGGCCGTCCGCCAGACGGGCGAGCGCCCCGAGCGCCGCCTCCGCAGCCTCGGTGAATTTCTGCGGCGCGCCGGGCGCGATCTCGAGGCGATCCTCGACCGTGGCGTCGAAGGCGCGCCGACGCGCCGCCTCGACCAGACGCCCGCGCGCCGCCTCGTCGGGCGCATAGCCCGAAAGCGTCAGCGCGCCCCCCTTGCGGACCGCCTCGAAGAGATAAGGCGAAACCGGCCCCGGCGTGACCGCGACGCGGGCGAGCTCGAATCCCTGCGGCAGGCGCGCCCTCAGTTGCGTCGCCAGCGCCTCGGCCCGCACATTGGCGCGGCCCCTGCCGTCGACGGAAAGGCGCCCGTCCGAGAGCGTCGTCTTGCCCTGCTCCAGCGCCCCGAGCGCCCCGAGCGCGGCGGCGAGCGCCGCCGCATAATCGCCGGGCGGCGCATGGGCGTCGATCCTGGCGCCGTCGCTCACGGCGCGGCCGCCGCCGGCCGCCGAGGCGAGCGCCACGGCCTTTTCCCTCAGCGCCTCGTTCGGCAGCGCGCCGCTGAGGGCGACGACGCCGTCGCCGAGCGTCGCGGAAAAGACATAGGCGTCGGCGAGCGGGGCCTGTTTCGCCGGCTCCGCGACAGGGGCCGCGGCGGGCGCGGCGGAGAAGACGAGTCTGCGTAGCCCCGGCTCGTCGCGCAGCGCCGCGCGGGCATTGGGCGGCGCGCCGGAGAGCGTCGCGTCGCGGCCCGATACGGCGACTTTTGCGGGATCGACCCCGAGCCGCGCAGCGATGCGGGCGGCGAGATCGGCTTCGATACGGGGCGTCAGCGATTGCGCCGCGAAATAGACGAGGCCGGCGAGGACCGGCAGCCCGATCCACCATTTCCTGGGCTGGTGCATGAACGTCCTGCCCCCGTGGAGAGAGAATCAGCCAAGACGCGCATACTCGGAACGCATCCTTGTTTGACGGGCGCAGGTGTCAAGAAGATGGCGCAAAGAAGGGGCGCGGGAACGACCGCGCCCCTCAGGCTAGAGAAGAGAGTCCTGGGTATAAATAAACACATAGGCGCGCGGATGCGGCCTGCAAGGGCGGCTCAGGCCGGCGCGCGGCGCCGGGGCAGAAAAGGCGCCATGCCGGCGCGCGCCAGCGCGTCCGCCCGCTCGTTCATCTCGTCGCCCGAATGGCCGCGCACCCAATGCCAGGCGACGTCGTGGCGCTCCTCGGCGGCTTCGAGCCTCTGCCACAATTCGACATTCTTGACGGGCTTGCGGTCGGCGGTCGTCCAGCCCCGCTTTTTCCAGTTCGTGATCCAGGAGGTCACGCCGCCGCGCACATATTGCGAGTCGGTATAGAGGTCGATGGCGCAGGGCCGCGTCAGCGCCTCGAGCGCCATGATGGCGGCCATCAGCTCCATGCGATTGTTGGTCGTGAGCGGCTCGCCGCCGCAAAGCTCCTTCTCGCGGTCGCCGAAGCGCAGGATCGCGCCCCAGCCGCCGGGGCCGGGATTGCCGGAGCAGGCGCCGTCCGTCCAGATCGAGACGCGCTTCGTCACAGTATGAGGCCGTAGCCGCTCATATCCGACACGGTGCGGTGGAAGCGCAGCTTGGCGAGATATTCGCGCGGGTCCTTTGGCCGCACCAGGGCGCCCGGCGGCACATTCAGCCAATCGACATAGCGGGTGAGCAGAAAGCGAAGGGCCGCGCCGCGCGCGAGCAGCGGGAAGGCCTCGATCTCGGCGGCCGACAGCGGCCGCAGCCGGGAATAGGCCTCGAGCAGCGCCACGCCCTTCTCAGGCGCATAGGCATGCCGCTCGTCGAAGCACCAGGCGTTGAGGCAGATGGCGAGATCGTAGGCGAGCGCGTCGACGCAGGCGAAATAGAAGTCGATCAGGCCGGAAATCCTTTCGCCCAGAAAAAAGACATTGTCGGGAAAGAGATCGGCGTGAATGACGCCGGTCGGGAGCCCCGCGGGCCAGCGGCTCTCGAGCAGATCGAGCTCCGCTTCCACCGTCTCGCGCAAATCCTCGGCGATTTCCGCGGCGCGGCTGGCGGCGGGCGCGAAGAGCTTGCGCCAGGCGCCGACCGAGAGCGCATTGTCCCGGCGCAATTCGAAACCGGCCCCTGCAAGGTGAAGCTGCGCCAGCGCCTCCCCGAGCGCCGCGCAATGCGCGGGCTCCGGATGATGCACCGAATAACCGTCGAGAAAGGTGGCGATCATGGCCGGACGGCCGGCGAGCCTCCCGAGCGCTGCGCCGGCGCGGTTGCGCACCGGCTGCGGACAGGTGACGCCCTTGGCGGAAAGATGCTCCATGAGCCCGAGGAAAAACGGCAGATCGCCTTCCGCCACGCGCTTTTCGTAGAGCGTGAGAATGAAGCTTCCCGCGCTCGTATGCAGGAAGTAATTCGAATTCTCGACCCCCTCGGCGATGCCCTTGCAGGAGAGGAGGGCGCCGATGTCATAGGTCGCGAGAAAGGCGATCAGCTCTGCGTCGTCGACCTGCGTGTAAACAGCCATGGGCGTTTTTCCAGGAGCAACGCCCGTTCAGGCCATCGCCCGCAGCTCCTTCGGCAGCGGGAAGGACACGCTTTCATCCGCCGTCGAGACGGTCTCGACCGTGACCTCGTAACGTTCGGCGAACGCGTCCATGATCTCCTCGACGAGCACCTCCGGCGCCGAAGCGCCCGCGGTGATGCCGAGCGAGGATATGTTTCCGAAGATGTCCCAGTCGATCTCGCCCTTTCCCTGCACGAGCTGGGCGGGGGCGCCGGCGCGCTCCGCCACTTCGCGCAAACGCTGGGAATTGGACGAATTGGGAGAGCCCACCACGATCACCGCGTCGACATTGGGCGCGACTTCCTTCACCGCGGCCTGGCGATTCGTCGTCGCGTAGCAGATGTCTTCCTTGTGCGGGCCGACGATGGACGGAAAACGGCGCTGAAGCGCGCTGACGATTTCCTGCGAGTCGTCCAGCGAAAGCGTCGTCTGCGTCACATAGGCGAGATTTTCCTCGTTGTCGAAGCGCAGACCGTCGATGTCGTCGATGGATTCGACGAGCACCACCGCGCCTTCCGGCAATTGACCCATCGTGCCCACGACTTCCGGATGGCCCGAATGGCCGACGAGGAGCACGCGCCGCCCGCGCTTCCAGTGGATTTCCGCCTCGCGGTGCACCTTCGTCACGAGCGGACAGGTGGCGTCGATCGCGAGAAGATTGCGCGACTGCGCGTCGGCCGAAACCGCCTTGGCGACGCCATGGGCGGAGAAGATCACCGGCGCGGCGGTGTCGGGAATCTCGTCGAGCTCCTCGACGAAAATCGCCCCCTTGGATTTGAGCGATTCAACCACATAGCGGTTGTGCACAATCTCGTGACGGACATAGACCGGCGGCCCGAATTTCGCGAGCGCCCGCTCGACGGCGTCGATGGCGCGAACCACGCCGGCGCAGAAACCACGGGGGGAGCACAGAAGAATCTTGAGCGGCGGCTTCATGCCGCGGGGCTGAACATTCATGAATGGCGCCTTCGGCAAGGTTGTGCGCGGCCGCGCCGCGGATCGTCGGCCTTTCGCCCGTCCGGGCGACCATATCGGCGTCGATCGGCAGGAAGCAATGTCGCGCCAGCCGGGCTCTGTCAAGCCGACAGCCTGGCGAGGGGGCGGCAAGGGCCTCGCTCGCGCCCGCCGCGGAGCGGACTACCGATTCGGGCCGGCATAGGCTAACATCAGGAAAAATCCGACGGGCCAGCGCGGGTTTCGAACAAGGAGAGGGGAGGCTTCCCCCCTCGTTGCCAGCTGGAGGATTCATGTCGGATCTCGAAACCCTTCTCTCTTCGGCCCAGGGCGGCCAGCTCGTCGCCAATCTCGCCGACCGCTTCGGCCTCACGGAGGAGCAGATCGAAAGCGCCATCCGGGCGCTCTCCCCTGCGCTCGCCATGGGCCTCGATCGCGCCGCAGAGGAGCCGGAGGTCTTCGAAAAGACCGTCGGCGCGCTCGCCGGCGCCTCGCGCTATTCCTTCTTCGACGAGCCGGAGGCCGCGCACAGCCAGGACGCCGTCGATCTCGGGCGCGATCTCCTGAACGAGATGTTCGGCTCCCAGGCCGCGACCGGGCAGGTTTTGCAGGCGGCCGCGCGCGAATCGGGGGTGCGGGCGGACATACTCGGCCAGATCCTGCCGATCCTCGTCTCCGTGCTGCTCAGCGGGCTGACCAAATCCATCAATGACAAGGGTCTTGGCGGCCTGCTCGGGCAACTCGCGAGTTCCGGCGCGCTCGGCCGGATCCTGGAGCAGCTCCTTGGCGGCGGCGGCACGCCCCGGCCCGCGCCCGAACCGGCGCCGCGGGGCAATTCGGGCGGCGGACTGGGCGGGCTGCTCGGGAGCGTTCTCGGCGCGCTTCTGGGCAGGCGCCCCGCGCCGCCTTCGGGGGGCGGAGCGGTCCGGCCGGGCGGCCCGCTCGACGCCGACGCCGGGTCAGGCGCCCTTCCGCCGGGACTCGATCAGGCCGCGGTCCAGGAGGCGATCGACGAGATCAAGAAGACGCTCCAGATCGGGCAGAAAACCAATCGGCCGGCCGGCCAGGGCGGCGGCTCCGATCTCGAGGCCATCCTGGGGCAAATCCTCGGAAAGCGATGAAAATCGCCGACCGGCGCGCCCGCGGGCCGACCCGCGAGCGCGCTAGAGATTGGCCGCGACCGCGCCCAGATAATTGATCGACAGTTTCGCGCCGATCGCCTTGGCTCCCGCCGCGATCAGGATTGAAACGAGGAAGGCGACGACGGCGTATTCGGTCGCCGTGAAGCCTCCGTTTTCCGCAAAAAAGCGGCGAAGCCTTTCCTTCAATGGAGCCTCCTGCGCCAAAGCCTCCTCGCGGGGTCGGAAGAGGCAAATAGCAGGTCACGCTGGCGCGAAGCCGCCGCTCTTGCGCCCGGCCGTCTTTTACGGCATCCATCCGGCCTGTGACGCGCGTCGGCTCTTGCCGCCGCCCGGCCATAGCCCGGCGCAGCCCTGCCGCCTTCTTTCGCGCCTTTCGGTCGTCCCACCCTAGATTTTATGGAAAACTCAGTCGAATCATGGCTCGCGACGTAACAGACACGAGGCCGATCGAGTCCCCTGAGGCACTCGTAGAGTGGCTCGCCGCCGGCTGCAAGACCGTCGGGGAAACGCTGCGCGTCGGCACGGAACATGAGAAGATCCCCTTCTATTCGGACACGCGCGGACCCGTTCCCTATGAATGCGTCGACGGCCGCTGCGGCGTCGGCCGGCTGCTCGAGGGTCTTCAGGAGGCGACCGGGTGGGCGCCCATCATGGACCGCGACGCGCTGATCGGACTTGCGCAGACGGATGGCGGCGGCGCGATTTCCATCGAACCCGGCGGGCAATTCGAACTCTCCGGCGCGCCGCTCGCGGACATTCACGGGACGGCCGCGGAGCTCGACGCGCATCTCTCCGCCCTCGCGGGCGTCGCCAGGGCGCTCGGCGTGGAATTCCTCGACCTCGGCGCCAGTCCGAAATGGTCGCGCGCCGAGACCCCGGCCATGCCGAAGCAGCGCTACCGGATCATGGCCTCCTATATGCCGAAAGTCGGGTCGCGCGGCCTCGACATGATGTTTCGCACGGCGACCATCCAGGCCAATCTAGACTTCGTCAGCGAGGCGGATATGGTCGAGAAGATGCGGGTGGGGCTCGCGCTGCAACCGATGGTGACCGCGCTCTTCGCCAATTCGCCCTTCCTGGACGGCAAGCCGACGGGCCGCCTCTCCCAGCGCTCCTACATCTGGCTCGACACCGATCGCGACCGCACCGGCATGCTGCCTTTCGCCTTCGAGGCGGGCTTCGGCTTCGAGCGTTATGTGGATTATGCGCTCGACGTGCCGATGTATTTCGTCAAGCGGGGCGATGTTTATCACGACGTCGCGGGCGCGAGCTTCCGCGACCTGCTCGAGGGGCGCCTGCCGCAACTGCCCGGCGAGCGCGCCACCATCTCGGACTGGGCCAACCATCTCTCGACGATCTTTCCCGAGGTCCGCCTCAAGACCTATCTGGAAATGCGCGGCGCCGACGGTGGACCCCGCGCCCATATGACTGCGCTACCGGCGCTCTTCGCCGGCCTTTTCTACGACAGCGCCGCGCTCGATCAGGCGCGCCAGCTCACCAAGGGATGGAGCGCCGAGGCCCGGCAGAAGCTGCGCGAAGATGTTCCGGCGCTGGCGCTCGGCGCGACGATCGACGGCCGCAGCCTGCGCGACGTCGCCCGCGACGCATTGGCCCTGGCCGCCGCCGGCCTCAAGCGGCGCGCGAAAACCAATGATCAGGGCCAGGATGAGACGGTCTATCTCGCGCCGTTGGAACGGATCGTGGCGGAAGGCCGCACGCTCGCCGAGCGCCGCCTTGAAGCCTATCAGGGCGCCTGGAGCGAGTCGGTGGACGGCGCCTTCGCGGATTGCGTGATCCCGTTATAGAACCACCGAATCATCGCGCGCCCGCAGCCAACTTCAGGCGCTCAGAAAACCGCGCAATGACGCGCGGTATCCTCGAGCGCGTAGCTCAGCGCGGGAACAGATCGTTCAGGCCAAACGGCGCCATGGGCTGGAGCTGGGAGGTACGCTGCACGCCGTCGGTCATGGCGGCGTAGCCCATGGGGGCGACCGGCGCGCGGGCGATGTCGACGCGGACATGGCCGCCGATCTTGACGCAGCCGTTGGAGCCCGCAACGGCGACATAATCCGCGCCGTAGCGCGCGCAGTGATTTGAGGTCTCCGCCATCGCCGGAGCGGCCGAAAGAGACGCAGCGAGCGCAGCGGCCGCTGCGATCATCAGCGGCGCATTGGGGCGGAAGTCGGCGAACATCATTGGCGGCCTTTCTCCGATTGCGCGCCTCGAGGCGTCTGCAATCTCTTGCCCAAATCCGATTGCAGACGGGCCGGACGACGTCGCCGGACTCGATTCTGCGATCTGGACACTAGAGCTCAACATCATGGCAGCATCGTGTCCCGGACGGGTGACGCCTGCGTCACCTGTGTATTAAAGAACACGCTCCGCTTTATTTTTCGTTTACGCGAAAGGTTTGATTAAACAGCCTTTACAAATCGTTAACGCCCCAGTCGCCAATCGCGGCCTGCACGACCGCGAGCGCCGCCACCGCCGCCGTGTCGGCCCTCAGCACGCGGGGTCCGAGCGAGATTGGGGCGACATTGGGAAGGCGCGCGATAGCGGCGCGCTCGGCGCCCTCGAAGCCGCCCTCCGGCCCGACGAGAACCGATATTCCCTGCCCCGAGCGGCCAGAAAGCGCGGTCACGGGGTTGGCGACGGGGGCGTCCTCGTCGCAGAAGACGAGCAGCCGCCCCGCCGGAAAGGCGGCGAGGAAATCGACAAGATCGACGGCCTCGGCGGTCTCCGGCACGGCGAGGACGCCGCATTGCTCCGCGGCCTCGATTGCATTGGCCTTGAGCCGCGCCGAATTGACGCGGCGGACCTGGGTGCGGCGGGTGACGACAGGCGTGAGCCGGCCCGCGCCCATCTCCGTCGCCTTTTGCGCCATGTAGTCGAGACGCGCCTGTTTCAGCGGCGCGAAGCAATAGTCGAGATCGGGGCGCGGAGTCTGCGCCCGCGTCAGCCGCTCGACGCGCAGTCTGGCCGAGCGCCGGGCGGCCTCCGCGAGATGGGCCAGAAACTCGCCATCGCGTCCGTTGAAGAGAAGAATCGGATCTCCCGTGCGAAGGCGCAGCACATTGAGCAGATAATTGACGGCCTCGGGCGGGGGAACGAAGTCGACGCCCGGCGCCAGCGCCGCCTCGACGAAGAGGCGCTGCGCGGAAAAATCATAGTGGGACAAGTGTCGAAGTCCTGAGAGAAGCCCGCGGCGGGCCGGCCCCGTCGCCGATCGGCCGCCATGAAGCAGCCGTTTTGTTCGCGGACAGGTTGGCGAAAACTTGCGCGAGCGGCAAGCCTGCTGTTAACAGAAGAGCAACATTTGCAGAGCGGTTCCAAAATGAAGATCAGCGCCCCTTCCCTTTTGCGCGTCGTCGCGGGCCTGTCGCTCATGGCCTTCTGCGCCGCGGGCGGCGTCGCCCACGCACAATCCTGCCAGGAGGACTTTCAGAAACTGTCCGAGCGCCGCATGGCGCAGATTCAGGCTCTGAACGCCATCGGCAAGGCCGGCAAGGGCAAGATGGACCCCAACGCCGCCTGCCCCGCGGCCAAGAAGCTCGTCGGCGTCGAGAACGAGATGGCGGGCTACATGGTCAAGAACAAGGAATGGTGCAACATTCCCGACAATGTCCTGGAGGGCTTCAGGCAGGCCGCGAACAAGACCAAGACCTTCGCCACCCAGGCCTGCACGGCGGCCGCGAAGATGAAACAGATGGAGCAGCAGCAGCGCGAGCAGGCCGCGAGCGGCGGCATGGGCGCCCCGCCGAAACTTCCGTCCGGACCGCTGTGACCCTCTCACACGACGGCGGCGACGGCGCCGCCTTGCCCGACGCGCAGACCGACCATCCGCTCTGGCGCCATGCGCCTGAAAGCCTGCGCCCTTATGTCCAGCTCGCGCGGCTCGATCGTCCGGTCGGCTGGTGGCTCCTGCTGCTGCCTTGCTGGGAATCGAGCGCGCTCGCCTCGGCGGCGCTGCATCGCGCACCCAATCTCTGGCATCTGACGCTGTTCTTCATCGGGGCCGTCGTCATGCGTGGCGCGGGCTCGACCTATAACGATTACGTGGACCGCGACATCGACGTGAAAGTCGCGCGCACGCGCGGCCGGCCGCTGGCCAGCGGACGCGTCAGCCCGCGCGCCGCGCTCTGGTTCATCGTCGCGCAATGCCTCATCGGCCTTGCGGTCCTGCTTTCGTTCAACGGCTACACGATCGCGCTCGGCCTGCTCTCGCCGCTGATCGTTTTGGTCTATCCCTTCGCGAAACGTTTCACCTCATGGCCGCAGGCGATCCTGGGATTCGCCTTCGCCTATGGCGCCCTGCTCGGCTGGACGGCGCAGACTGGCTCTCTCGGCCTTCCGGCCTTGCTTCTTTACGCGAGCTGCATTCTCTGGACGATCGGCTTCGACACGATCTACGCGCTGCAGGACGTGCGCGACGACGCCATCGCCGGCGTGCGCTCGACCGCGCGCCTCTTCGGGGCGAAGGTCAAGCGCGCCGTAAGCGCGCTTTACGCAGGCTCGGCGCTCTGCGTTGCGCTCGCCGCCCATGCGATCGGCGGCGGCCTCTTCGTCTGGCTTGGCGTCGCGGCCTATTGCGCGCATCTTTCCTGGCAAGCGTCGCTGACGCAAGAAGGCGCGCCGACGGAGACCGCTCTCAAGCTCTTTCGCTCGAACCGCGACGCGGGCCTCCTGCTCTTTGCAGGCTTCTTCCTGCAAAGCTTGGCGAATCTCGCATGATTCTCACGAGAGGCGGCTAGAACCGCCGGCCTGGCGGGGCCGGATGGCAGGTCATCACGGCGATCTCGTCGCCATTGTCATATTTCATTTCGCCGCGGCCGACGTCGAGCGTATTGCGCACATGCTGCTCGCTGCACGTCTTCGCGCCGTCCTCCATACAGAGCCGATCCGTGCCGAAGGTGATCAGGCTCCTGTCGACGTTCATCACATAAACGACCCTCTCCTTGCGCCCATATCTGTCGGGGCCGGAGATATAGGAATCGCCCTGCTTGTATTCCTCGCCGACGCCTTCGCTCCACATGATCTGCAGGAATTGCCGGTCGGTGTCGATATCCACCATCGCTGTCTGATTTGAGCGCCCGCAATCGAGGTGAATCTCGGCGGCCCGCGCCGCGGGCGCGAGAAGCGCTGCAATCGCAAGAACGGCGTAGGCTCTCGTCATCTCATCCCCCTCCTTCACGAGGGCCGGCGCTATTTGCCTTCGAGCTCGCGCTTCTGATCCAGGCAGGAATCCAGCTGCGCGCGATTGAGCTCCCAGTAGGAAGCGCCGCAAAGCGCCTGATAGCGGCTGCTGTTGAAAAAGGACCACAGATTGTAGCCGCCGAGCAGCAGCGCGAGTATGGCTGCGACCTTCACGATCGTATTGAAGCGCGTGATTGGATCCGTCTCCGGCTCTGACATGACCGCCTCCCTCCGCTCCAATGTTGGGCCGCGCCGGCCATCCGTCAATCGCCCTGCTTCCGGCGTTCAGGCCGCGACGAGCGCGGACATGACGGAAAGGGGCGGCGTCGCTTTGATGTCAGGCCGGGCCGGTTCGTCCCGAAAATCAATCCAGCGTCTGACGGAACCGCATCACGGCGAGCGACATGGCCGCCACCGTGAAAGCCGCCAAGGCGCCTGCGTCCACCGCCAGATCGGCGAAACCCGACCCTTTCAGCATGACCGAGCGCACGATGCGCAAATAATGGGTGAGCGGGAGAACCTCGCCCAGATATTGCGCCCAGACCGGCATGCCATAGAAGGGAAAGAGGAAGCCCGAGAGCAGCATGCTCGGCAAGAAGAAAAAGAAGGTCATCTGAATCGCCTGTAGCTGGTTCGAGGCGATGGTCGAAAGCGTGTAGCCGATCGACAGATTGGCGATGATGAAGAGCAACGTCAGCGACACAAGCACGAACAGCGAGCCGACGATCGGCACGCGGAACAGGAAGCTCGCGACGACGAGAATCGTCGCCATCTGCACGCCGCCCACGATGACATAGGGCGTGATCTTGCCCAGCATGATCTCCACGGGCCTGACCGGCATGGCGAGCAGGGCCTCCATCGTTCCCCGCTCGATCTCGCGCGTGACGGAGAGCGCCGTATAGGTGAGCATGGTCATGGTGAGGATGGTGCCGATCAGCCCGGGCACGATGTTGCGCCGCGCCTCGCCGGCCGGATTGTAGCGCCGCTGCACGACGAGATCGAAGGGCGGCGGATTTTGCGCAAGCGTCGCGAGGGGGCCCGTGAGTTCGCGGTCGAGCGCCTGCGGGGCCGCGCCGAGCGCCGCCGCAACGGCCCCCGCGGTGGCCGTCGGATCGGTGGCGTCGGCGATGAGGAGCACGGCGGGACGCTCGCCGCGCACGAGCCGCCGGGTGAAGTCCGGCGGAATCTGGATGATAAATTGCACACGGTTGGAAAGGATCAGCTGGTCGGCGTCCTTTTCGCCGGAAGCCACATATTTGACGTCGAAATAGTCCGTCGCGCGCAGGGCGCCGATCATGGCGCGGGCGATGGAGCTGTCGTCGCTCGCCAGCAGCGCGGTCGGCAGATGCTTTGGATCGGTGTTGATGGCGTAGCCGAACAGCAGGAGCTGGATGAGCGGAATGCCGACGATCATGCCGAGCGTCGGCCGGTCGCGGCGCAGCTGGATGAACTCCTTGATGAACATGGCGACGAAACGCCCCCACGCCTGCGCAACGGCGCCCTGCCGGCGCGGCCTTGTCGCGCTTTGCCGCGCATCGGTCATTTCCCGCTCCGGTGGTTGCGAATCATCAGCTCGATGAAGACGTCTTCGAGCGTCGCCTGATCCTGCGCCCAGCGATGCGCGGAACCGGCGTAGCGGGCGGCGACGGCCGCCATCGCCGTCGCATCGCGCCCCGCGACATGGAGCGCGGCGCCGAAACGCGCCACCATGTCCACGCTGGGCTCCGCTCTGAGACGTTGCGCGAGATCGTCGAGCCCCTCGCCAACAACCACCCAGGTCGACAGGCCGGCGTCGCGAAGGATCTCTTCGATCGTGCCGGAGACGAGGAGCTTCCCGTCGAGAATGTAAGCGATCTCGTGGCAGCGCTCGGCTTCATCCATGTAATGGGTCGAGACGAGAACGGTGAGCCCTTCATTTGCGAGATGATGGATCTCGTCCCAGAAATCGCGCCGCGCCTTGGGATCGACGCCCGCCGTCGGTTCGTCGAGCAGCAGCAGCGCCGGGCCCGGCAGAATGCAGGCCCCGAGCGCGAGCCGCTGCTTCCAGCCACCCGAAAGCTCGCCCGCGAGCTGATCGGCGCGCGCTGCGAGCCCGAGCCGCTCCAGCGCCGCCTGCGCCGCCGCGCGCGGCGACTCGAGTCCGTAAATACGCGCGACGAATTCGAGGTTCTCGCGAATGGTCAGGTCGCGATAGAGCGAAAAGCCCTGCGTCATGTAGCCGACGCGGCGCTTGATCTCCTCCTGCTCGGTGCGGATGTCGTAGCCCAGACAGCGCCCCTCGCCGGAATCGGGCGTCAGCAGACCGCAGAGCATGCGGATCGTCGTCGTCTTTCCGCTGCCATTCGGCCCGAGAAAGCCGCGAATATGCCCGCGTGCGACGCTCATGGTGAGATCGTCGACGACCTTGCGGTCGCCGAAGGACTTGGTGAGGCCCTTGACGTCGATGACGATGTCCGGCGCGGGGGCCATGCTTTCAACCGGCATCGGGCGCGTCCCTCACCTTCACTTTCCCGCCTCCCCCGCCGCCAGCGGCGTCACGGAAACAGGCATGCCGAGCGGCAGGTCCCGCGCCCGGCCCTCGAGCCGCGCCTCGGCCTTGAAGACGAGCTTCGTCCGCTCCACGTCGCTGAAGATCACCGGCGGCGTGTATTCCTGACGGCTGGCCACGAAGGAAATGCGGCCGAAGAGGTCGGCGGGACAGCCGTCGCAGGCCACGCTCACCCGCTCGCCGACCTTCACGCCGGCGAGCCGGGGCTCCGGGACGTAAAACCGCACCTTGCGATTTTCCGGCGGCAGCAGCGCCACGACGGGCTGGCCCGCGTTCACCACCTCGCCGGGACGGAAGAACACATCCTGCACCACGCCCGCCGCCGGGGCGCGGACCTTCTGGCGGCCGATGCGAATGTCGATCCCTTCGAGCTGCGCCCGCGCCTGGCGGATCGCGGCCTCGGCGGCGTCGATCTCCTGCGAGCGGCCGGGGATCAGCGCCGCATTCACCTGCCGGCGCGCCTCCTTCACGCTCGCCTCGTCGCGCCGCAGCGCCATTTCAGCGCGGTCCAGCGTCGCCTTGGCGACGTTTCCGGACTTGAAGAGCTTCAACTGGCGATCGTAGTCGTTGCGCGAGAGTTTCAGGGCCGCCTCGGCGCGCTCGAGGCCGGCCTGCAACACTGCGACCTGCTCCGGGCGGCTCGTGGCGGCGCGCAAATTCTGCACTTGCGCCTCGAGCTGGCCGATGCGCGCCACGATCTCCGACCGCTGCCGGTCGAGCAGCGTGGTCGACATGACGAAGAGAATGTCGCCGGGTTTCACGGTCGAACCCGCCGCCACCGCGAGGCTCGCGAGCCTTTCGCCCTCATTGGGACCGATGTAGAGAACCTCCCCCTCGACATAGCCGAGGAAGGGCGCGGGGGCGGCGCGCCAGTCGCGCATCATGCGCCAGGCGAAGACGCCGCCGAGCGCGAGAAGGATCGCCGCCAACGCGGCCACGCGTCGCATCCGCCGCCTCCTTGCGCGAAACGCCGCCTCAAACCGGCAGAAACTCCTTTTGGCGCGCCGCGCGCAAAAAGGCTACAGTGCGCCGCCGCAGTTGCGAAAGGGTCGCAAAAAGGGATCGGAAATGGCTGAAGAGATTACGGAATTGCCCGAGCGCGAAGGCATGGACTATGACGTGGTGATCGTCGGCGCGGGCCCCGCCGGCCTCGCCGCGGCGATTCGCCTCAAACAGGTTGCGCCCGACCTTTCCGTCGTCGTCATCGAAAAAGGCTCGGAGCCCGGCGCGCATATTCTCTCTGGCGCCGTGATCGATCCCATCGGCCTCGACCGCCTGCTGCCCGACTGGCGCACGCGCGACGACGCGCCCTTGAAGACGCAGGTGCATGACGACCAGTTTCTCCTGCTCACCGAAAAGAGCGGCGTTCGCCTGCCCAACGCCCTGATGCCGAAGTTGATGAACAATCACGGCAATTTCATCGGCTCGCTGGGCAATCTGGTGCGCTTCCTCGCCGCCGAGGCGGAAGGATTGGGCGTCGAGATCTATCCGGGCTTCGCCGGCGCCGAAGTTCTCTACGGCGAGAATGGCGAGGTTCGCGGCGTCGCCACCGGCGACATGGGCGTCGATCGCGAGGGCAGGCCGAAGGACAGCTTCACGCGCGGCATGGAGCTGCGCGGCAAATATACGCTCTTCGCCGAAGGCGCGCGCGGCTCGCTCTCCAAGCAGCTCATCGCCAAATATGGGCTCGCCGAAAACAGCGACGTGCAGAAATTCGGCATCGGCTTCAAGGAGCTGTGGCGCATCCCCAAGGAGAAGCACAGGCCCGGCCTGGTGCAGCATTCCTTCGGCTGGCCCCTGCAGTCGGACACGGGCGGGGGCTCGTTCCTCTATCATTTCGAGGACGGCCTGGTGTCGATCGGCTTCGTGGTGCACCTCAATTACTCGAACCCGACGCTCTCGCCCTTCGACGAGTTCCAGCGGTTCAAGTGTCATCCGATGATCGCGCCGACGCTCGAGGGCGGCGAGCGCCTCGCCTATGGCGCGCGCGCGCTCACCGAGGGCGGCTGGCAGAGCGTGCCCAAGCTCGTCTTCCCCGGCGGCGCGCTCATCGGCTGCGCGGCGGGCTTCATGAACGTGCCGCGCATCAAGGGCTCGCACAACGCCATTCTCTCCGGCATCCTCGTCGCGGAGCATGTCGCCGCCGCCGTCGCCGACGGCCGCGCCTATGACGAAGTGACGGCCTATGACGCCGCCTGGCGCGCGTCCGACATCGGACGCGACCTGAAGCCGGTACGCAACGTCAAGCCGCTCTGGTCGAAATACGGCACCTATCTCGGCGCCGCGCTCGGCGGGCTCGACATGTGGACCAATTCGCTGTTCGGCTTCTCCTTCTTCGGCACGCAGTCGCATGGCAAGCCGGACCACGCCTGCCTGAAGCCGCTCTCGGAAGTGACGCCGATCGTCTATCAGAAGCTCACGCAGAAACCCGCCTTCGACAAGCTCTCCTCGGTCTTCGTCTCGAACACGAACCACGAGGAAGACCAGCCGGTGCATCTGAAACTGAAGGACCCGTCGATCCCGATCGAAGACAATCTGCCGATCTACGGCGAGCCGGCGCGGCTCTATTGTCCGGCAGGCGTCTATGAAGTCGTCTACGCCGACGAGGCGGCGAAGACCGATCCGCGTTTCGTGATCAATGCGCAGAATTGCGTCCATTGCAAAACCTGCGACATCAAGGACCCGGCGCAAAACATCACCTGGGTCCCGCCGGAAGGCGGCGGCGGGCCGAACTATCCCAATATGTGAGGCCGCGCGCGCCATCGTTGCGAAGGAAGCGAGGCGCCCTGGAGCGGAAGCCGCCCCCAGGTCGCCTCGCCGCCGTCGCGCGGCGGGAAGAGATTGAAAGCGCCGAGCGTCTTTAGCTTTCTCGAGGGCCGGGCTGCGCCATGTTCTTTGTGCTTTCCAAGATTTTTGAATTCGTCCTTACGCCCGTCAATTTCGCAATTCTCGCGGGCGCGCTGGGCGTCCTGCTCGCCTTCACCCGCTACGCGAAGACCGGCCGTGCGCTGCTTTCCGGCGCCGTTCTGCTCTTGCTGATCCTCGGTTTCTCGCCGCTCCCCGAACTCCTCGCCATGCCGCTCGAAGCGCGGTTTCCCCTCCCGCCGGACGACGCACCCGCCCCGGCGGGGATCATCGTGCTTGGCGGCTCGGTCGACGAGAAGATGAGCGGGCTTCACAACAGCGTCGCGATCAACGACTCCGCCGAGCGGATCACCGCGCCGATCGCGCTCAAGCGCCGTTATCCCTCGGCGCGCCTCGTCTTCACGGGCGGCTCGGGGGCGCTCCTCGGCGGGATCCATACGGAAGCGGAGGCGGTTGGCGTCTTCTGGCGCGAGACGGGGCTCGACCAGGGCGATGTTTTCTACGAGAGCCAGTCGCGCAATACTTATGAAAACGCAGTCGCGACCCGCGACCTCGTGAAGCCGAAGCCCGGCGACCGTTGGCTGCTTGTGACCTCGGCGATGCACATGCCCCGCGCGGTGGGTATTTTCCGCAAGGCTGGCTTTCCGGTCGTCGCCTATCCTGTCGATTACCGCGCGGTCGACTCGCTTTCGCACTGGAGTCCGCCCCGCCATGCATCCGGCAATTTCCAGCTCGCCGAGGCGGCCCTGCACGAATGGCTGGGGCTCGCGGCCTACAGGCTGACGGGCAAGACCGACGCGCTGTTCCCCGCGCCGTGACGCAAGAGCCCGCTGGCGGGGCCGATCATTCGCCGCGCCGCCGGCCTCTCGTCGTCGTCGTCGGCTCCATGCTGCGGCCGGTCGCGCCGCCCGGCCAGGCGCCATGCTTCATCTCGAGGAAGAGGGCGATGGCCTGGGCGCGGTTGCGGACTTCCAGCTTCTCGAAAAGATTGCGCAGGTGGAATTTGATCGTGTTGATCGAGACGCCGAAATCCTTGGCGAGCTGGCTGTTGGTGTGACCCGAGCCGAGCGCCGACAGCAGGCTCCTCTCGCGCAGCGTGAGGTTCTCCAGCGGATCGCTGCGCATCTTGCGAATGTCGACGAAGGGAAACACCATATCGCCGGCGGCGACCGCGGCGAGAACGTCCAGAAGACGCTCCGGCGGCGCGCGCTTGGAGACAAAGCCGGCGCCGCCCAATTGCAGCGTCTCGGCCGGCGCCGCCGGGTCGTTGGTGCCGCTGTAGACAACGATCTTGGGCGCCGAGACCTGGCGCGACAGGGCGCGCAGCACGTCACGGGCATGGAGCGTCGGCAATTGCCAGCCGATGACCGCGATGGCGAATTTCTGCTGGCGCGCGGCCTCGAGAAACTCCTCGCCATCCGTCACCTTCAGCACCAGATGGAAGCGCTTGTCGTCGGAGAGCAGCTTGTCGAGACCCGCAAGGATCAGCGGGCTCTTGTCGGCGATGGCGACGTCGATGCGGCCGGCCAGAACAGGCGGGAGGCCATCGTCATTCTCGGGGCGCGCCCGCGCGCGCACCGGCTCCGCATCTCCCCTGCTTCCGAGCTCCGTCTGACTCTCTGCAGCCCCGGTCGAAGAGGTAGGCGCCATCATATCCTCCAGGCTCACACGAGATCCGCGCAAGAGCCGAAAACCGCCATGGGATCACGCCAGCGCCTTTTTGCGGGCGGCATTTGTTTTCGACGGCGCCGGATGCATACCTGCCCATTCGAGGTGGGCCAGCCATCCTAGAATACTCGGGCGGCGCGGCGGCGCAAGCCAAATCCCCAACACTTCCACCCGACAGTCGTTGACGAAAATAGGTTGCGCTCAGATCAAAAAAAAATAAGGCGCGCCGCATCGGCAAAGCCGACGCGTCGCGCCTGAAAAGGCTTTTTCTCTTCGCCGAATTAGTCGGTGAAGATCCAGCGAGCCGCGAAGTAAGCAGCCGCGCCGATAACGATGATCGCGATCATGCCGACCGGGGTCGCCGCATAGCTGGTCAGTTCGAGAATAGCGCCCATAATCTCCTCCTTCTGTCACACTTTATGTCGGTCGTATTCAATTGCCGACATGCTGCTAACTTCTCCCCCGGTTCCCGACGGAGTCGTCAGATCTGCGTTTTCGGATGCATCGCGGACATGTTCCCATTGCGTCGAAACGCGACCCTCGAAAGGGCGGGCGCACATTCATCGGCTCTGTCCGCGCCCGGTGAGCCATCTCGCTCCACAGCTTTTCGTCTGTGGCTTCCGAAATGCGGTGAGCAAACGAACTATTGTAGTCGGGTACCCTTGTCAAGCGAGTTGGACGCGACAGGGCGGGCGCCCCCGGCGGCGAGATGTCGCGGAGGCGCGGCTGGCTGGCGGAGATTGCGCTTGCGGCGAAGGAGTCGCCGCCTCTAATGTCCGCGCAGTTTGCAAACAAGAGAGCCAGCATGACCGGCGCGCCTTTGAAATACATCGTCATCCTCGTTGCGCTGGCGGCCGCCGGCTTTTCCTTCTTCTACGCCCGACGCTCCGCGCCCGTGTGCGCGGGGGACGGCAAATACATGGCGAGCGTCGCAGATTGTCAGGCCTGGGGGCTCGACTCGTCGCTTTGCCGGCAGGCGGTGGAAAAGGCCAGGGCGGTCGCGGCGCGGGCCGCGCCGAAGACCGAAACCATGTTCCAGTGCGAGCTCCGCTTCACGGATTGTTTCGAAAATCCGGCCGGCGGCTTCTCGCCTCGTCCCGCCTTCTGCCTGCGCGCCGGCGGCGAGCCGACGGAAATACGCTATCTCGAATATGAGGCGGACCGCCGCAACCGGAAGAAGACAAAGGAAGTGCGGATCGACTGACCAGGCGATCCGCCGCGCGCGTCAGCGCGCCGTATCGGCGTGCTTCGAGCCGATCTGGAAATCGGAGGCGTCGATCACGAGGTCGCCGGCCGCGGTCTTGATGTCGATATGGATCGGCACCAGCGCATGGGCCTCGGGTAGCGGCGCGAGCCAGACGTTCATGTCGTGGTTGTCGGCCATGTAGCGAGTCGATTTGCTGTCGGGTCGATGGCCGGAGATCGGGGTGTAGCGGGCCGAACAGACGGCGACGGGGCCGGAATACCCCCGCGTGCTCGCCATCTGCTGCCCGGCATAGGTCAGCGCGACGTCGAAACGGGTGACGCCGTCGAAGACGGAGATGTTGCGGTTGCAGGCCGCCGGTCCTGTGAGATCCTGCCCCTGCGGCACGCTCATGATCAGGGCGCTCACCGGATCGACGATGCGCTTCTTGTTGCCTTCGGTCACCGGAATCCGCTGGTCGACGTCCCAGGGCTCCGGCTTCACCTCGACCATGCGCACGGCATTGCCCGCAAGCGACATGCGGACGGTGCGGATCTCTTCCTCATTGGAGGTCGTATTCGCATAGGCGAGTGGCGAGGGACCGCCCGCGGTCAATCCGCCGCTCGCCATCGCGGCGCCCTTGGTGTTGTTCACAAGATTGGCGAGGCCGGTGGTGCGCATCGAAATATCGATGCGGTAGCTGCGGTCGAGAACGCCCGTCGCATAGGCGCTGCCGATGGAAATCCCCATCAGGCTCAGCGCGTAATGGGCCTTGATCGTCTCCGCCCGCGCCGTCCCGGCGGCGCAGAGGAGCAACGCGGCGAGGGCGGCGGGCGCGCGTTTCCGGGTCGGGCTCATGTCAATCGACGCCTCTGCTGCGGGTCCAGGCCTCACGCCGACTCCTGCCAGTGTCCGTCGGCATAAATGCGCCAGGCGCGCAGCCCGGCTTTCGCCATGACGATGCGGCCGGCCTTCGCCTCAGCCAACAGATGCCGGAATATGAGAGGATTGCGCCAGGAAAAGGGCTTTTCGGGGTCGCAGACGGCGTGGTACTCGTCGCTGTCGGGATCGTCCATCAGCAGCGTCCCCACCTTGTCGGGCCGCATCGTCGCGGGCAGGCCGCGATCTTCCTTCCATTGGCAATAGTAGTCGCGGCAGACTTGCGGGCGGGACGCATAGACGCCGCAGCCGCCCGACTGCATGCAGTGGCCGCACAGCTTTCCAGCCGTCTTCTTCAACTCCTCGATTTCGAGCACCTTGCAGCAGAAAGAGCAGGCGCCGCAGGTTTTGCCAGGTATTTCGAGCATGAGGACTTGTGCGCCGGAAGACAGTGAGAATCGAATCAGCTTATTGTCATCCTCGCCGCGCCGGATGCAAGCCGCGCCGCATCTCCCGACGGCGCCCTCCTGACCAAAGAGCGGGATCATGTCGCGACAGATCGACCTTTCGACCCTTTTCGTCTCCACGCAGTGGCTGGCGGACCATCTCGATTCTCCCGAGTTGCGCGTCTTCGACGCTTCCTGGCACATGCCCGCGACGAACCGCGATCCGCGCGCCGAATATCTTTCGGAACATGTCCCGGGGGCGGTGTTTTTCGACATCGACGGCGTCGCCGACCATTCCTCCGGCCTGCCGCACATGCTCCCGTCTCCCGAGGTCTTCGCCGCCGAGATGCGGCGTCTCGGCTTCGGCGACGGCATGCACGCGGTCGTCTATGACAGCGTCGGCCTGTTCTCCGCGCCGCGCCTGTGGTGGACGATGCATGTGTTCGGCGCCGACAAGGTCTCGATCCTCGCCGGCGGCCTGCCCGCCTGGAAAGCCGAAGGCCGCGCGCTCCAGAACGGCGAGACGACCCACGCGCCCCGCGAGTTCACGCCGAAGTTCGACGCCGCGCTCGTCGCTGACGCGGCGCGCGTCAACGCCGCGCTGCTCTCCGGCGAGGCGCAGGTCGTCGACGCCCGCGGCGCCGAACGTTTCATGGGCGCTCCGGAGCCGCGCCCGGGCCTGCGCGCCGGCCACATGCCCGGCGCCCGCAACCTGCCCTTCTCCGCCGTCGTCGAGGCGGGTCGCATGAAGGACAGACCGGGGCTCGAAGCCGCCTTCGCCGCCGCCGGGGTCGATCCGGAAAAACCCACGATCGCGAGTTGCGGCTCCGGGATGACGGCCTGCATTCTCAGCCTCGCTTTCGCGGCCTCGGGCCGGTCGCCGGCGACGGTCTATGACGGCTCCTGGTCCGAATGGGGCGGCCGCGCCGATCTCCCTGTCGTCTCATATGTCGACTAGAGCCTAAAAATTGGTCGCCTAATGCCTAAAAAACTGGCATTAGAGCCGAAATTCAGGCGATTCCCGCGAATCCGGCGCCACTCGTTTGGCCATGGCGCGGAATTCGCTCAAATGGTAGAAGCTCGGCGGCGTCGGCTGACGGCGAAGCGCGGGTGCGGGCGAGGGCTCAGGCGCAGCGGGGACAAGCGATGAAAAAGGTCGAGGCGATCATCAAGCCTTTCAAACTCGATGAGGTGAAAGAGGCTTTGCAGGCGGCGGGGCTGCAAGGCATCACCGTCACCGAGGCGAAGGGCTTCGGCCGCCAGAAAGGGCACACCGAGCTCTATCGGGGCGCCGAATATGTCGTCGATTTCCTGCCGAAAGTGAAAATCGAAATCGTTCTCGCGGACGAGGCCGTCGATCGTGCGGTGGAAGCGATCCGCACGGCCGCCCAGACCGGCCGCATCGGGGATGGCAAGATTTTTGTTTCGAACATCGAAGGCGCGATCCGCATCCGCACCGGCGAAACCGGCGTGGACGCAATTTAACCTTCTCGAGCCCCATCATGAGCTTTCTGGAAAGACTGTTTCGCCGCGCCGAGGCGCAGACGCGCACTACCAACGACAAGGAAGAGGCAAGGACCGACATGACAACGGCCAAGGACGTAATCAAGCAGATCAAGGACAACGACGTCAAATACGTCGACTTCCGCTTCACCGACCCGCGCGGCAAGTGGCAGCATGTCACTTTCGACGTTTCGATCGTCGATGAGGACGCCCTGACCGAAGGCATCATGTTCGACGGCTCGTCTATCGCTGGCTGGAAGGCCATCAACGAGTCGGACATGACCCTCCTGCCCGACCTCGAAACCTGCACGATGGACCCCTTCTTCGCGGCCTCGACCATGTCGATCGTCTGCGACGTCGTGGAGCCCGCCACCGGCCAGCCCTACAACCGCGACCCGCGCTCGATCGCCAAGAAGGCGATGGCGCATGTGAAGTCGGTCGGCGTGGGCGACGTGGCCTATTTCGGCCCCGAGGCCGAATTCTTCGTTTTCGACGACGTGCGCTTCTCCGCCGAGCCCTACAACACGGGCTTCCAGCTCGACTCGGTCGAACTGCCGTCGAACTCCGACACCGCCTATGAAGGCGGCAACCTTGGCCACCGCGTCCGCACCAAGGGCGGCTATTTCCCGGTTCCGCCGGTCGACTCGGCCCAGGACATGCGCGGCGAAATGCTCGCGGCCATGGCGGCCATGGGCGTCAAGGTCGAGAAGCACCATCACGAGGTCGCTTCCGCCCAGCACGAGCTCGGCCTGAAGTTCGAGACGCTCGTCACCGTCGCCGACCACCTCCAGATCTACAAATATGCGATCCATCAGGTCGCCCATTCCTACGGCAAGTCGGCGACCTTCATGCCGAAGCCGATCTTCGGCGACAACGGCTCGGGCATGCACGTCCACCAGTCGATCTGGAAGGAAGGCAAGCCGGTTTTCGCGGGCGACAAATACGCCGGCCTCTCCCAGGAGTGCTTGTGGTACATCGGCGGCATCATCAAGCACGCCAAGTCGCTGAACGCCTTCACCAACCCGTCGACCAACTCCTACAAGCGTCTGGTCCCGGGCTATGAGGCGCCGGTGCTGCTCGCCTATTCGTCGCGCAACCGCTCGGCCTCCTGCCGCATTCCGTTCGGCTCGAGCCCGAAGGCCAAGCGCATCGAGGTCCGCTTCCCCGATCCGACGGCGAACCCCTATCTCGCCTTCGCCGCGATGCTGATGGCCGGCCTCGACGGCATCATCAACAAGATCGATCCGGGCGCACCGGCCGACAAGGACCTCTACGATCTGCCGCCGGAGGAGCTGAAGGCGATCCCGACGGTTTGCGGCTCGCTGCGCGAGGCGCTCGAGAGCCTCAAGGCCGACCACGCCTATCTGACGGCCGGCGGCGTCTTCAACGAAGACTTCATCAACTCCTACATCGAGCTCAAGATGCAGGACGTGATGCGCTTCGAAATGACGCCGCATCCGGTCGAGTTCGACATGTACTACTCCTACTGAGCCTTCTCGCTGTCGCGGCGTCGGACGCCGCGGCAGACCGAAAGGCGCGGGAAATGGGCCCGGAAGCGACGCTTCCGGGCTTTTTTTGCTCAGCGGATGAGAAAAGCGCCTGTGCCCGGGCGCGCGCCGCCCTGCCCGTGCATGTCGCTGGCTTTCTTTTGCCGCGGGTCGGGCCTACATCAGGCGCTACGCGGAGAAACGCCGATGCAGAACACGATCACTGTCACCGTGCCGCATGATCTCGGGATCGAGACGGCGAAGAAACGCCTGGCCGAGCGGCTGGAAATGCTCCAGCGCGACTATGTGGACAAGATCGCCCATTCGGAAGTGACGTGGTCCGGCGACGTGGCGACGATCAGGGTCAGCGCGCTTGGCCAGCAGGCCTCCGCGCAGATGAACGTGCTCCCCGACATGGTGCGGATCGAGGTGCAGCTTCCCTGGCTTCTCGCCGCCATCGCCGGAAGGGTCAAGGAGTTCGTCTCCCGCAACGCCAGCGACGTGCTCAAGATCGGAAAATCCTGAAAGCTGCGCTCGCGGCGCAGCTTCATTCGGCGTTCAGTTGCGCCAGGGAGGACCCCACGTCGAGCCAGATTCGCACGAGGTCCGGCAAGGTGCGGGCGCCGAGCTTGCTCATTGCATTGGAGCGGTGAATCTCCACCGTGCGCGGCTTGATCCCCAGTTGCGACGCGACCTCTCGATTGGCGCAGCCATGCATGACGGCGTCCACGACGTCCCGCTCCCGCGTGCTGAGCGATTCGAAGCGCGCGAGCAGCTCCCTTTTTTTGCGGCCGCGCTCGAACCAGGCGCGGCTCTCGTCGAGCGCGGCGCGCACGGCGGCGTCCAGCTTTTCGGGCTCGATCGGTTTTTGCAGGAAATCGGCCGCGCCCTCCTTCATCGCCCTGACAGCGAGAGCGACATTGGCGCGCGACGACAGCGCGATGATCGGCAGGGAACGACGAATCGCCCGAAGCTCCCGCATGGCCGTCGGATCCGACGGCTGAACATCGATGAGGACGCAGCCGGGAGGCTCCAGATCGGCCTCGGCGAGGAAGGCCGCGACATCCGGATAGGGCCTGATTTCATAAGTATGGCCGGAAAGCAGCGTGGCGATCGCGTCCCGCTCGCCCTGCCCGGCGATGAGGTAGACAATCATCTCTTGTGACCTTGAGGGTAGCCATTAATGTCAACCTTGTATCATATGCTCGCGCTTGAGTTGAAGAGGCAAAATGTCTCAGCCTTGACGGTTAATAAATTACTCTTCCAGAATTAATCGGATTTCGGCCGCCCAAAGTCCGGCGCCGCCGTATCCTGGCCCTGCTCGATGATGGAGCGGCGGATGGCGCGGGTGCGGGTGAAGAAGGCGAAGAGTCCGTCCCCGTCGCCGCGACGGATCATGCGCTGGAGCGCGCTCAGATCCTCGTTGAAGCGGCCGAGCATTTCCAGCACCGCTTCGCGGTTGTTGAGAAAGATGTCGCGCCACATGATCGGGTCGGAGGCGGCGATGCGCGTGAAGTCGCGAAAGCCGGAGGCGGAGAATTTGATCACCTCCGAGCGCGTCTGCTCGCCGAAATCATCCGCCGTGCCGACGATATTATAGGCGATGAGATGGGGCAGATGACTGGTGAGGGCCAGCACCTTGTCGTGATGCTCGGCGCTCATGGTCTCGACCCTGGCCCCGATTCGCGTCCAGAAATCGGCCAACCGGCTCACCGCCCGCGCGTCCGCGCCGTCCGGCGGCGTGAGAATGCACCAGCGATTCTGAAAGAGCGACGCGAAGCCCGCGTCGGGTCCGGAGAATTCTGTTCCCGCAAGGGGATGGGCCGGGATGAACTGCACGCCCGGCGGCACATGGGGGGCGACTTGCGCCACGACGGCGCTCTTGACCGAGCCCACATCCGAGAGAATGGCGCCGGGCGCGAGATGCGGCGCCAGCGTCGCCGCGACCGCGGCGCAGGCGCCGACCGGCGTGCAGATGACGACGAGGTCGGCGCCCTCGAGCGCCCGCGAAACATCGCCGCTCGCCTCGTCGGCGATCCCGAGTTCCCGCACGCGGGCCATGACCGAGGCCGAGGCGTCGACAATGGCGACCTCCCGGGCCGCGCCATAGTCCCGCGCCGCGCGCGCAATCGAGGAGCCGATGAGGCCGGCGCCGACGAGGGCGACCCGCGAAAAGACCGGCTCAGCCATGGGCCGCCGCTTTCGCCTCCGCCATGAAGTCGCCCAGCGCGGCGACGACGCGCCTGTTGGCCTCATCGACGCCGATCGTCAGGCGCAGAAAATCGGGCATCCCATAGGCGCCGATCCCCCGCAGCACGAGACCGCGCGAGGTGAGGAAACGGTCCGCCTCCGCCGCAGTTCGGCCGGGCCGCTCAGGAAAGCGGATCGCGATGAAATTGGCGACGCTCGGCAGAACCTCGAGACCGAGGCCCGAAATCTCCTGCGTGAGCCAGGGCAGCCATTTTTCATTGTGGGCGATGGCCGCCCGAAGATGGGCGTCGTCCCGCACGGCGGCGATTCCGGCGGCGCTGGCGGCGGTCGAGACATTGAAGGGCGAGCGGATGCGGTCCAGGGCCTCGATGACGTGACGCGGCCCGTAACCCCAGCCGAGCCGCAGGCCGGCGAGGCCGTAAATCTTGGAAAAGGTGCGCGTCACGACGACATTGTCGAACTGATCGACGAGCGCGATCCCCGCCTCGTAATCCGGGCGGGTCACATATTCGGCGTAGGCCGCATCGAGCACGAGCAGAACGTGAGGGGGGAGGTTCGTGGCGAGCCGCGCCACTTCGCTCGCCGGCAGATAGCTCCCGGTCGGATTATTGGGGTTGGCGAGGAAGACGATCTTCGTCCGCTCGGTCACCCGTTCGAGAAGGGCGTCGACGTCGGCGGTGAAGTTCTTCTCCGGCGCGACGACGGGAACGCCGCCCGCGGCGAGCGTCACGATCTTGTATTCGAGAAAGCCGTATTGGCTGTAGAGCCCCTCGTCGCCAGGCCCGATATAGGCGAGCGCGAGCAGCTCCAGAATATTGTCCGAACCGGCGCCCATGATGATGCGCGCCGGGTCGAGCCCATATTGCGCGGCGATGGCCTCGCGCAAGACGCGGGACGAGCCCTCGGGATAGAGGGCGATCTGATGGGCCATGTCGCGTAGCGCCTGCACGGCGGCGGGCGAGGGTCCGAGCGGCGTCTCATTGGCCGAAAGCTTGAAGACAGGCCCCGCGCCGGGCGCGGCGCTCTTGCCGGGCACATAGGCGTCGATCTCCAGCACGGTGGGGCGGGGGATGGGACGCGACATTTTGCTTAGCTCCTTGGCGCGAAGACGCCGCTGCGCGCTTCATTAAGTTCGTAACGGCCGGCATGGCTGCCGATGGGTTCGACGACGGCGTCGGCGACGCCGGCGGCGGAGAGCTCCTGCGCGAAGCGCGCGGCCTCGACCCGGCCGGGGGCCGCGACCATCAGCGACAGGCCGCCCGCATGGGGCGCGCTCGCGAGGATTTCGCCCTCAAGCGCCGACACCACCGCCGGGATGGAATGCGACCAGCGCGGCACGTTGAGCGCATGGAGCAAAATATCGCACGAGGCGGCGTCGGCCGCCGGGCGCGCCACGATGAAGACCGGCAGGCCGGCGGGATGGTCGGGCCGCTCGACGAAAGGCAGGCGCGCGATGATCTTGGGCGCGTCCGCGCCGATGAGCCGCATCCACCAGGCGCCGTCGGCGAGGCCGCCCGAGGCGCGCAACATGCCGAGATCGCCCGTCGAGGCCGCGACCGCGTCGATCACAGGGCCCGCGCCGTGATGCGGCACATAGGGGACCGTGAAGCCGAAGTGAAAGCGCGCGCTGTCCCGCATCTGCGCGTCGCCGCCGGAATCATCCGCGTGCACCGCGTAATTCGCCTGCACATAGGTGAAGGTCGAGACGATGACGCGCCACACGCCCTCGACTGCATCGACCGGAAGAAGGCCGCGATGGCGCTCGACCAGCGCGCGCATCATTTGCGCCTCGCGATCCGGCCGGAAGGCGCAACCGCCGCCCTGGGCGCGCTTCACCGCGATCAGGCGGTCGATGATCTCGCCGCGCGCCATGAGCAGCCCGTGCATTTCGAGATCGATGCGGTCGATCTCGGCGCGCAATTCGGCAAGCGTGTCGGCGGCGGGTTTCGGCTGGGGCGTATCGCGCATGGCGTTTCTCTTAGGCCAGCGGAAGGCGCGCGTGAAGGGGGCGCCCGCGCCTCCAATCCGCAAGCGAATCCTCCTCTCGGCCAGGTCGTGGCCACGCTCCAGGCTCGGCACAGTGACAAGGTCGCTTGCGGCAGGCGGCGGCCGGGCTAGTCTTCCGCAAGAATCGACCGCGAGAGTCAATAAAGGAAACGCCATGCTCGCAAGACCCGCCGCCAGCCTCGCCTTGCTCGCCCTTTTCACCGCGACCGCCGCCCGCGCGGACGGCGTCGATCTCAAGGGCTTTCATGCGACCGTGAAAGCCGAACTCGCTGACCTCGGCCATCTCTCGGAACTCAATGGCAAATATCGCCTGCGCGTCACGGAGGTGACGATGGAGCCCGGCGGCTACATGCACGCCCATCACCATCTCGGCCCCGGCCTGCGCTGCATCCAATCGGGCGAGATGAAATATGAGATCGGCGGCAAGACGACGATCTACAAGCCGGGCGACTGCTTCACCGAGACAGGGGCGACGACCCACGAGTCGAGCAATTTGGGGGCGGGGCCGGTCGTACTTTTGAATTTCGAGCTGCTGCCCGCCAATATGCCGGAGGGCAAGGGGTCGATCATCCCGGCTCCCCCCGCCGACGACCACGCCCATCCCGATCACTGACCTATTCGCGGGCGATCGCCGGCGGATCGACGCCATTCCACCGGCAGACAAGGCCGTCGCGGCGGGCCTCCAGCATCGACGCGAATGCGACGACGCCGTTCGGAATTTCCGCCGACGCCCGGCGCACGTCGCCGGGCGTAAATCGCACCCGCCCGTTCGCGGCCGCGTTGCAGGCGGCGACGAGATCGTGGCCGGCGCCGCGTTCGATCAGCGTCGCCGTCTCGTCCTCGCCCGCCGGCCAGAAGAACCACAGCAGAAGAAGGAGCGCCGCAGCGCCCGCCGCCAGAAAAAGGACTCCGCGCCGGCTCATCGCACGCGCCTACAGGGACTTGCCCAGCCGCCCGGCGAGATCGGTCACGAACTGCCAGGCGACGCGGCCCGAACGCGCGCCGCGGGTCATGGCCCATTCCAGCGCCTGCGCCCGGATTTCGGCTTGCGGCGCGTCGAGGCCGTAATGGCACGCATAGCCGAAGACCATGGCGAGATACTCGTCCTGACTGCAAGTGTGGAAGCCGATCCACAGGCCGAAACGGTCCGAGAGCGAGACCTTCTCCTCCACCGCCTCCTTGCCATGAATGGCGCCCGCCGCTTCATTCTCCACCATGTCGCGCGGCATCAGGTGGCGGCGGTTGGAGGTGGCGTAGAACAGCACATTGCCGGGGCGCCCCTCGACGCCGCCCTCGAGGGCGGTTTTCAGCGCCTTGTAGCTCGTCTCCGGCCCGTCGAAGGAGAGGTCGTCGCAAAAGACGATGAAGCGGAACGGCGCCGGCGCCAGGGCGCCGAGGAGACCGGGCAGCGCCTCTATGTCCTCGCGGTGGATTTCGACGAGCTTCAGGCGCCCCTGCGCGGCGAGCGCGCCATGCACGGCCTTGACCAGCGAGGACTTTCCCATGCCCCGCGCGCCCCACAGCAGCGCATTATTGGCGGGAAGGCCCCGCGCGAAGCGCTCCGTGTTGGCGAAGAGAATGTCACGCTGGAGATTTATGCCCTCGAGCAGGGAGAGATCGACGCGGTTGACCTTCTCGACCGCGTGGAAGACCGACCCCGCCGCGCGCCAGACGAAGGCCTCGGCCGCGGCGAAATCCGGCGGCGGCGGCGCGGACGGCGCGAGGCGCTCCAGGGCGTCAGCGATGCGGGAAAGGTTGGCGGCGATATCGGGCGTCGTCATGGGGCTTGCGCGTTCCCTGGCCATCGGGGCTGATTTACCGGCATAGCCGGATTATACGGGGAGGCAAAGGCCGCAGCGGACGGCCCAAGCCGAGCGGCCGCAAGGTCGATGAGAGGACAGGACTTTTGACGCCAGACGCCAACGCCCTCATCCAGCGAGCCAAAGTCATCATCGCGCCCGCCGACGCCGGCAAGGCCCAGCAGGCGCTCGACCGCGTTCTGGAGAAGGACACGGGCGCGCTCGCGGCTTTCCTTGCCGAAAACCCGAAAGCGCGCGAGCTGATCTTCGGCGCCCTCGGCTCCTCGCCCTATCTCACCGACCTCGCGGCGCGCGACCCGGCGCGGCTCGCCTCTGCGCTCGGCGCCGATCCGCAAAGCCGCGTCGCGGCGCTGATCGACGAGGCCAGCGCCATCGAGACCGACGACGAAGCGGACCTCATGCGTCGGCTGCGCCTCGTCAAGCAGGAGGCCGCGCTCGTCATCGCGCTCGCCGATCTCTCCAAAGCCTGGGAGACGCTCCAGGCGACGGAGGCGCTGACCCGCGTCGCCGACGCTACGCTTTCCGCCGCCATCCGTTTCACGCTGCGGCAAGCCCAGCACGCGGGGAAGCTGGAGCTCGCCGACCAACGCGACCCCGAGCGCGGGTCGGGCTGGATTTTCCTCGGCATGGGCAAGGGCGGCGCCTATGAGCTCAATTACTCCTCCGACATCGATCTCATCGTCTTCTTCGACCGCGCCCGCGCCCGCGTCGCCGATCCGCTCGAGGACGTCGATCTCTTCGTGAAGCTCACGAAGCGCATCGTGAAGATCATGAGCGACCGGACGAGCGACGGCTATGTGTTTCGCACCGATCTGCGGCTGCGGCCCGATCCCGGCGCCACGCCCATCGCCATCCCGCTCGAGGCTGCGCTCTCCTATTACGAAAGCATGGGCCAGAACTGGGAGCGCGCCGCCTATATCAAGGCGCGCCCCGTCGCGGGCGACCTTTACGCCGGCGAGCAATTCCTCGAGGAGCTGTCGCCCTTCGTCTGGCGCAAATATTTCGACTTCGCGGCGATCGCCGACGTTCACTCGATCAAGCGGCAGATCCACGCCCACAAGGGCCACGGCAAGATCGCCGTCATCGGCCACAACATCAAATTGGGGCGCGGCGGCATTCGCGAGATCGAATTCTTCGTGCAGACGCAGCAGCTCATCACCGGCGGCCGCGACAGGCGCCTGCGCGGCCGCGCGACGCTCACCATGCTCGATCAGCTCGTCGAAAGCGGCTGGGTGGAGCCGCAGGCCCGCGACGATCTGCGCGAGGCCTATCTGTTCCTGCGCGACGTCGAGCACCGCATCCAGATGGTCGCCGACGAGCAGAAGCATACGCTCCCCGAGACGCGGGAAGGCGTCGAAACCATCGCCCGCATGATGAGCTTTGACGGTTTCGACGCGTTCTCGGACGCCCTGCTCAGGCGTCTCGACGTAGTGCAGGGCCATTACGCCCGCCTCTTCGAGAGCGCGCCGCAGCTCTCCTCTACGGGCGGCAATCTCGTCTTCACCGGCGACGACGACGATCCGGGCACGATCGAGACGCTGGCGCGCATGGGCTACAAGGACCCGAGGATGGTCACGGCGACCATTCGCGGCTGGCACTTCGGGCGCTACGCGGCGACGCGCTCGACGGTCGCGCGCGAGCGCCTCACCGAACTGACGCCCCTTCTGCTCGAAGCCCTCGCCGCGACCGAGAACGCCGACCAGGCTTTCCTCGCCTTCGACAAGCTCATTCAGAAATTGCCCGCCGGCGTGCAGCTTTTCTCGCTTCTCGTCTCGCAGCCGCGGCTGCTCAATCTCATCGCCGCGATCACCGGCGCGGCGCCGAAGCTCTCGGCCACCATCTCGCGGCGCCCGCATGTGCTCGACGCGCTGATGGAGCCCGCCTTCTTCCATCATGCGCCGAGCGCGGAGGAGCTGCGCGCGCGGCTCGAGGCGCAATTTGCGGAAGCCCGCTCTTATGAGGACGCGCTCGATAGCGCCCGCATCTTCGGGCAGGAGCAGAAATTCCTCGTCGGCGTGCGCGTGCTGACGGGCTCGATCTCGGTGGCGGAGGCCGGCGCGGCCTATTCGCGCCTCGCCGAGACGCTCATTTCGGCCTTGTTCGAGGTGGTGTCCACGGAGTTCGAAAAGGCCCATGGCCGCATCGCGGGCGCGGCGGCCGTCGTCGTCGCCATGGGCAAGCTCGGCGGGCGCGAAATGACCGCGGCCTCCGATCTCGACCTCATGCTCCTCTACGAGGCCGATCCGCTCGCCGAATCCGTGGGTGGCGAGCGTGCGCTCTACGCGCCGCAATATTACGCCCGGCTCACGCAGCGGCTCATCACCGCGCTCTCCGCGCCGACCGCCGAGGGCCTTCTCTACGAGACTGATTTCCGCCTGCGGCCCTCGGGCAACAAGGGCCCCATCGCCGTGAGCCTCTCCTCCTTCGTCAGCTATCAGGCGGAAGAAGCCTGGACCTGGGAGCACATGGCCCTGACCCGCGCGCGGGTGATCGCGGGACCGGCGGCTTTCGCGGAGCGCGTCGAGGGGGCGATCCGCGCGGCGATGATCCTGCCGCGCAGCCCCGAGAAGCTGAAGACCGACACGCTCGCCATGCGCCGGCTTCTGGAAAAGGAAAAGGGCTCGACCAACCCCTGGGAGGTCAAGCAGGTCGCGGGCGGGCTGATCGACGTCGAGTTTCTCGCCCAATATCTGATGCTGCTGCATGGCCCGGAGCGCCCCGAGGTCTTCTCGACGACGACGCCGGACGCCCTCGTGAAGCTGCGCGACGCCGGCCAGCTCGATCCCGGCGCCGCCGAGGCGCTGCTCGCCGCCTATCGTCTGTATCAGGGGCTTTTGCAACTGCTGCGCCTCGCCATCGACGGCGCCTTCCGCCCGGCGGACGCGCCGCGCGGGCTGGCGGAGCTGTTGCTGAGGGTCGGCGACTCGCCCGATCTCTCGCATCTCGAGGCGCTCCTGACCGAGACGGAGAAGAAGACCCGCGACATCTTCGTCGCCGTCGTCGGCCCCGTGAAAGGCGCGGACATGTCGGGTGGCAGGGAGTTGTCAGAGGCCGGGCCGCAGGCATAGATACGCCCGGTTCGTCACGCAGGACCCCCTTGCGCCGGCTGGCGGCGATTTTTCGAGGCGAACCGCCTCTTACTCGGAGCATCTCATGTCAATAGCCCGCAAGAATGCGCGTTCCCTGACCCGCGCCGCGCTGGGGACGCTCGGCCTCGTCGCCCTGATGGCGGCCGCCCCCGCGCAGGCAAAGGTTCTCGCCAAGGTGAACGGCGTCGAGATTACCGACGACGACCTCAAGATCGCCATGGAGGATCTCGGGCCCGGCATTCCCCACCAGCTCCAGGGCAAGGCGCGCGACAGCTATGTGCTCGACTTTCTGATCGACGAGCAGCTCGTCGTGCAGAAGGCGCAGGCCGACAAGCTCGCCGAGACGCCCGACTTCGCCAAGAAGATGGCCTATCTGCGCGACAAGGCGCTGATGGAGACGCTGCTCGGCAATGTCGCCAAGGAGGCCGCGACCGACGCCGCCATCAAGGCGACCTATGACGAAGCGGCCAAGAACCAGAAGCCCGAGACCGAATATCACGCCCATCACATCCTCGTGCCCACCGAGGAGGAGGCGAAGAAGGCGCTGGCGCGCCTCAAGAGCGGCGAGGATTTCGCCAAGGTCGCCGGCGAAATGTCGAAGGACCCCGGCTCCAAGGGCGGCGATCTCGGCTGGTTCACCAAGGACCGCATGGTGCCGGAATTCGGCGAGGCCGCCGCCAAGCTGAAGCCCGGCGAGCTCTCCGAGCCGGTGAAGTCGCAGTTCGGCTGGCACATCATCAAGCTCGACGAGACCCGCCCGAAGACCTTCCCGCCGCTCGACCAGATCAAGGAACAGGTCGCGCGCTATGTCGTGCAGAAGGCGCAGAGCGATCTCGTCGTGAAGCTGCGCGACGGCGCCAAGATCGAGCGCGCAGACCAGCCCGCCGACGGCGACAAGGCCGCCCCGGCCGCCCCGGCCGCGAAGCCCGCGGAGAAGAAGTAAGCCGGTAGACCACGCTCGAAAGCGAAGCAATCCAGCGCCGCCCCATGGCTCCTGGGTTGCTTCCCCGGCCGCAATCGCCCCTTTGCGATTGCTGCGACGCAATCAAAACTTGACGTCGCCGCGCGGCGACGCCAAACCCGGCGCATTCCCATCCTGCCCCGGGTGATTCCATGGCCCACGACGCCCCCCTCTCCCCGCTCGCGCCCGCAACGACGCCCGAGATCCCCCCGCTCGAAGGCGTGCGCTTCGCCGCCGGCGCGGCGGGCGTTCGCTACGCCGGCCGCACCGATGTGATGCTCGCGATTCTCGACGAGGGCGCGGCGGTCGCCGGCGTCTTCACCAAGTCGAAGTGCCCGTCGGCGCCCGTCGACTGGTGCCGCGCCAAGCTCAAGGGCGGCAAGGCGCGGGCGCTGCTCGTGAATTCAGGCAACGCCAACGCCTTCACCGGCAAGGCCGGCGCCGAGGCCGTGAAGCTCTCCGCCAAGATCGCCGCCGCCGCCACGGGCGCGAGCGAGCGCCAGATCTTCATCGCCTCCACGGGCGTCATCGGCGAACCGCTCGACGCGACGAAATTCGACGGGGTTTTGGACAAGCTCGCCAGCACGGCGCGGCCGGACGCCTGGCTCGAGGCCGCCCGCGCCATCATGACGACCGACACCTTCCCCAAGCTCGCGACGCGCAAGGCGACCATCGCCGGCGTCGAGGTGACGATCAGCGGCATGGCCAAGGGCGCCGGCATGATCGCGCCCGACATGGCGACCATGCTGTCCTTCGTCTTCACCGACGCGCCCATCGCCGCCGAAGCCTTGCAGACCATGCTCTCCAAGGCCGTGCAGGGGTCCTTCAATGCGATCACCGTGGACAGCGACACCTCGACCTCCGACACGCTGCTCCTCTTCGCGACGGGCGCGGCCAGGAAGCGCGGCGCGCCCAAGATCGAGAAGGCCAGCGACAAGCGCCTCGCCGATTTCCGGCGCGCGCTCGACGAGACTCTGCTGGATCTCGCCCATCAGGTGGTCAAGGACGGCGAAGGCGCGCGCAAATTCGTCGAGGTGACCGTCACGGGCGCCGAAAGCGCCAAGGCCGCCAAGCGGATCGCGCTTTCGATCGCCAATTCGCCGCTCGTCAAGACGGCGATTGCGGGCGAAGACGCCAATTGGGGCCGCATCGTCATGGCGGTGGGCAAGGCCGGCGAACGCGCCGAGCGCGACAAGCTCGCCATCTGGTTCGGCGGCGTGCGCGTCGCCTACAAGGGTCTGCGCGATCCGGCCTATAACGAGCAAGAAGTGTCGCAGATCATGAAGCGGCCGGAGGTCGTCATCAATGTCGACATCGGACTCGGCGCCGGCGCCGCGACGGTGTGGACCTGCGACCTGACCAAGGACTATGTCGCGATAAACGGCGACTATCGGAGCTGACCGGCAGGGGCGGGGCAAGGGGAAAACTGCGTTGAGCGCCAAGCTGAGACTGTGCCATAATGGCGGCAGTCCGGCTGGAGCGTTTTCGTATGTTTTCCCCGCGTGTCTTTCTGATCGTCTGCCTTCCCCTCGTCCTTGCCGCCTGCAATTCCGCCCCGGCGCCGGAGGCGCGCTTCGACGCCGCCGAGGCGGCCTTCATGGAGAAGCCCGGCAAGACGACGATCTCGGGCCAGGCGTTTTTGCCCGACAAGACAGGGCATGTGAACGCCCGCTTCGCGGCGGGAGAAGTCGTGCGGCTCATTCCGGCGACGAGCTATTCGAGGGCGCGGCTCGCCTATTATTTCAAGGGCGCCAAATTCACCCCCGCGGCGCTGGTCCCCAAGAACGATCCCGACCCCGATTATCTCGCTCACACGCGCCAGACCAAGGCGGGCTCCACCGGGCGCTTCGTCTTCGAAAACGTCCCGCCGGGCGACTATTTCGTCTCGACGCAACTGATCTGGAAGCCTGACGGCGCCTTCCTGCCGGAGGGCGGCCTGATATATGAGGAGGTGACCGTCACCGGCGCGGAGACCAAGCCCGTGGAGGTCGTCGTCTCCGGCAAATAAGGGCGCCC
>RXIY01000009.1 GCA_003963405.1 Hyphomicrobiales bacterium | reverse complement strand
TCCTGACCTTGCGCGAGAAAGGAAATAGCGAGGAGGAGATCGCCGCCGCCTTCTTCGTCAGCGTCGCCGTCGTCAAGCAGCGCCTGCGGCTGGCTTCCGTGTCGCCCCAGCTTCTCGACGTCTATGCCGAGGACGGCATGACCCTCGACCAGCTGATGGCCTTCACGGTCACTCCTGACCATGAGCGCCAGGAGCAGGTCTGGCAGGCGATCCAGCGCTCGTACAACAAGGAAGCCTATCAGATTCGCCGACTGCTCACCGAAGATTCGGTGCGGGCCTCCGACAAGCGGGCGCTGTATACGGCCGAGGAATACAAGGCCGCCGGCGGGCCGATCATGCGCGACCTCTTCCAGAGCGACGACGGCGGTTGGCTGCAGGACGTGCCCCTCCTGGAGCGGCTTGTCGCCGAGAAGCTGGCCTGCGACGCCGAGCCCATTCGTGCGGAGGGCTGGAAGTGGGTCGAGATGGCTATCGACTTCCCTTACGGCCACACCTACGGGCTTCGCCATCTTCAGGGGGAGCGCCAGCCCTTGACCGAGGAGGAAGCGGCGGCTCGCGAGGCGCTGCGGAACGAGGCGGAGGAATTGGAGGCGGCCTATTCGGAGGCGGAGGAAATCCCGGAGGACGCCGACGCGCGTCTCGCCGAGATTGAGGCGGCGCTCGAAGCGTTCGAGGATCGCCCGGTTCTCTACGCCCCCGAGGAGATCGCCCGCGCCGGCGCATTTATCAGCATTGATGGGAGCGGACGTCTTCGTGTCGAGCGCGGCTATGTGCGGCCAGAGGATGAAGCGCCAATCGAAGAGCCGGAAAAGGTCGAGGTCGAGACCGGGGCCTCGGCGAGCTACGCCGCGCGAGCGGAGACCTCGGTCTCGTCTGCTTGCGAGCCTGACGACGGCGAAGGCTCCCGGTGCGGGAGCCGAGCGGACGAGGAGGATGAGGGGATGAGGCCCCTGCCCGACAAATTGCTGACCGAGTTGACCGCCTATCGCACGCTGGCGCTTCGCGAAGCGGTCGGCATGGATCCGGCGATCGCTTACCTTGCGGCGCTCCACGCCATGTGCCTCCGGCTGTTCTATCGCTATGCCGTGGACACGTGCGTCGAGATCGACGCCAAGAATGTCACTTTCGGCGCCCAGGCGCCGGGTCTCTCCGACACGCCGCTCGCGGCCAAGGTCGACGCCCGCCATCTCGACTGGTCCCAGCAATTGCCGGCTGAGCCGCAGGATCTGTGGGGCGCGCTGACGACTTTCGACCCCGATACGCGCCAACGCCTGTTCGCGCACTGCGTTTCTCTGACTCTGAACGCCGTGCATGAGCCCTGGAGCCGCCGGCCGCGGGCGATCGCCCATGCTGATCGTCTCGCCTCGACGCTCTCTCTCGACATCGCCGCGACGGGGTGGACGCCCACGGTCGACAATTTCTTCGGCCGGGTCACAAAGGCGCGCATCGTCCAGGCGGTGAGGGAAGTGAAAGGCGCCGACGCCGCCCGACGGATCGAGGTGCTCAAGAAAGGCGACATGGCGCGGGAAGCGGAAGCTCTCCTGACCGGCGCGGGCTGGCTGCCCGAGCCACTGCGCACCCCTGGCCAATGGTCGCAAGGTTCATCAGAAGGAAGTTCCGCGACGGAGGAGGCCGCAGCAATCGAGAACGGCGCAGCAACGGAAGGCGATCCCGCATTCGACGAAATTGTCGCGCCTGATGAGGATGCCGAGCCGGCGCCGGTCGACGACGCTCAAAGCATCGCCGCCGAGTGACCTTCACAGGGTCAACTGCGCAAGGGCTCGCCAGAAATGGCGGGCCCTTTTTTCCTGGAGGCGATTCCATGTCGAGTTCAGTTGCGTCGGAATTATCGCGTCGCCTTGCGCAGGACGCGGAGGCGGTCTGCCGATACTATCTGTCGAATGGCCGCCGCTTTGGCCACTATTGGACCGTCGGCGACGTCCGCAATTCGCCGGGCCGCAGCCTGTTCGTCCGGTTGACGGGCCCAGAGAGCGGCAAGGGCGCGGCCGGAAATTGGACGGACGCGTCGACGAACGAGTTCGGCGACCTCCTTGACATCATACGCGAAAGCATCGGCTTGACTGATTTTTCCGACGTTCTCGCCGAAGCGCGACGATTCCTCAGCCTGCCACGCGCTGACCCACGGCCGCAGCAAGGACTCGATCGCAGACAGCAACCGGCAGGCTCTCCGGATTCGGCGCGCCGTCTGTTCGCCATGTCACGGCCGATCCCTGGCACATTGGCGGAGCATTATCTACGCCATCGTGGAATCGCAACGCTGTCGGATCTCGCAAGCCTCCGCTTCCATCCACGCTGCTACTATCAATCCGGCGACGGGTCAGCCCGTGAGACCTGGCCCGCGATGATCGCGGCGGTCACAGACCGCGACGGCTCGATCACCGGCGTGCATCGCACATGGCTCGACAGGAGGGGACGCGGCAAGGCGCCCATTACCTCTCCTCGACGCGCCATGGGCGAGTTGCTGGGTCATGGCGTCCGATTTGGCGCGCCACTCGACGTTATGGCGGTTGGCGAAGGGATCGAAACCGTGCTTTCGGTTCGATGCCTTCTACCCTACTTGCCGATGATCGCGGCGCTCTCTTCCGCCCATCTCGCCGCCATCCATTTCCCTGAGACCTTGCGCCGCCTCTATGTCCTGCGCGACAACGACCCCGCCGGCGAAAGGGCTTCGGCGGCCCTCATCGACCGGGCGATCGCCGAGGGGATTGAGGCAATCGCCCTCATGCCTAGCCTTGGCGATTTCAACGATGATTTGCGCCGTATCGGCGCACAAGAATTGCTCGTAGGGCTCAGAGGTCAACTCTCGCCTCCGGACGTTGGCCGTTTCACGAGGATTTCGCCGTGAGGCGTCCATGCGAAGGCTCTGGCGTACGATCCCCTGCCCCCGCACGATTTTTGCTGATTGCCTTCTCTCCCTTTTCGGAGTCAGCCGCAGTCCCGGCCTTCTGAGAGGGCGACGGTTGCGTCAGGCGCGCCGGTCAGGCAATGGCTGCGGCCGGCCATTTTCCGTCGCGCCCTGCGGGCGCTTTACAGCGCGAGGCAAAATGGCCGGCGCTTCGCCATCCTTCGCTACGCTGCGGCCGGTCGCTTCGCGCCCCGGTGCCAACCGGTCCCGTCTGCCGCCTTTTGTCGCCACGAAGGCCGCGAGGGTCGCGGCCGATCCGACGAAGGAGAGCGACAAATGACGACCAATCGCGACGACCAAGGCCTCGGGACCATTCCTCCCGCTTCTCAAACCGAGCGCGTTCTCGCCGAACTCCAGCTTTACGGCTACCGGCCCTTCCACGACGAACCCGACCCCCGGCCGCTGCCCGACGCCAGCGCGATCACTGGCGCCGTCGCTGACATCTTCGACGCTCTCCTGGCGACATTGACCGACTCCCGCCTCGAGCCCGATCTCGAGGAGTTGCTCTGGTCCACGGTCAACCTCTTCCACCGGGCGGTCCTTCGCGTTGAGCGCGAACTCGACGACAACGAGCAGGCGCAGCGGCGCAGCCAAAAGGAACAGGACGGCTCGGAAATACGCTCGGTGGAGCTGGAGCGCCTGATCTGCGAGGGGCAAACACTCCTTGAACGCCGCGACAGTCTGGAGCTCTTCCGCGACCAGGCTGCCGACGCCTTCGAATTGCACACCGGTTCGTCCTGGCGTCCCCGCTCGGGCTCCAGGGTGAACCATCGATCCTTGACGGCCGCCATGATCGACAGTCGCGATTTTCTCGCCGCGAAGCGCCGGGCGGAGACCGAGCCTCTCCTCCCCGCCGGGCCTCGGGTCGCCTTCACGGGCGGGCTCGAATTCAACGATCATCGCGCCATCTGGGATCGCCTCGACAAGGTTCTCGCCAAACATTCCGGCATGGTGCTCCTGCACGGCGGGTCGCCCAAGGGAGCCGAACTCATTGCCGCCTGTTGGGCGAATAACCGCAGGGTGACGCAGATTACCTTCAAGCCGGACTGGGTCCGCCATGCCAAGGCGGCGCCCTTTAAGCGCAACGATCAGATCCTCGAGACACTCCCGATAGGGGTCATCGTCTTTCCCGGCTCCGGCGTCTCCGCCAATCTTGCCGACAAGGCGCGCAAGTTGGGGATTCCGGTCTGGACATTCGAGGACGGCGGCGTATGAGCGCCGTCCGTTCTTTTCGTTGCGACCCGGCGACAGTTTTTTATTGAGTCATGCGGCGCTCGATCGCGCCTTGGACAGTGACGGATTCAAGCATGGTCACGGCCCCGAGGGATGGAAAGCGCCTTCCGAACGTCGCGGCTCTATGCTAAACTATATGATATAGCCCTGAGCAACGGACGCAAGCGCCATGACCTCTCGAAATCTCTTCATCATTTCCGGAAACGTCTCGCAAAATCCCCGTCGATTCGGCGACAACGCCCCAAAGACCGTGCTCACGGTCGCAGTCGACGATATTTGGACGGATCGCGAGACTGGGGAAAGAAAGAAGCGAACGGATTTTCTGACCGCCTATACGTTCAACAAGAAAATTGGCGACTTTGTCTTGGCGCAGGTAAAGCCAGGATATCAGGTCACGATTGACGGCCGCATCCGATCAAACTCTTACGAGAAGGGCGGCGATCGGGTCTATTCGACCGACCTCGAAATCATTCGCATCGATGCGCACCCGCCGCGGGCAGAAGCTGGCGGCGGCCTTCCCGAATGATCCGTCGAAGGGTGATTTCCTTGATTGCGGTTGGCGTCGGGCTGAGCGTCGCCAGGGCTGAGGAAGCAGTCGTCTACACGCCGCAAAGCGCGCTGCAATCGACGCCCATGCGTGTCGAAGTGATCGACTCGACGTCTTTTCGCGACATAGAGACCGGCGCGAAGTACCGGCTTTATGGCGTCGACTCCTGCCTGCCGACGCAGACCGCGAATCTGAATCGTCAATTCTGGCCTTGCGGCGTCGTCGCGATCGCTTGGCTCACGAACGCGACCCTCGGCAAATGGGTGTCCTGCAACGCTTTGCGGGAAACGGCCGGCCAGCGGCTATCCCGCTGCGCGTCGTCAGAGCATCAGGATCTCGCGGCCGACATGCTGAAAGAAGGCCTCGCGATTGTCTTGCCGATTGCCGAGGGCCAGGAGGTGCGCGCCTACAGCCAGCTGCAGGATCAGGCTCGCAAGCAATATAAGGGATTATGGTCCAGTCAGTTCACGATGCCATGGGATTTGAGGGCCAAGCAGGCTGAAGGCTCGGCCTCAAGCCGCTGAGCAAGGACGGCGAGCGGCTTGATCTCGCGCTCCAAACCGGGTTAGGGTTTTCTATCATAATATATGGTAGAAAGATGTTCGCGCGCACCGCCCTTCTTGTCGCTCCCTTGATCTTCGGCGGCCTCGCCGGCTGCGAGGCGCCCAGGGCTCAAAACGCTTCTATGGCCGAGGCGCCTGCGCGCGATCGTCTTCTCACGCCCCGTGATGTGATTCCCGGCCGTCTCGTATACGCCGGCGCGCCGGATGCTTTCGCGCCAGTTCTGGCAAGCCGTGTCGCCTATCCCACCCAGGCCCAGGCGAATTACGCCTTTCAACGCTCCTGGGCGTCGAGAGAGCAGTCGTACGGCGATCCCTTGGCTCTCATCGTCGGTGATCCTAACGGCTCTGGCGAGCCCGTTCGCGTCCGGCTTTTCGCCTGTCGCTCGGGCGCCTTGGACGACATCACGGGACGAATTGTATCGGCTCGCGGACGCGTCGTGCACTGCGCGACGGATTTCCTCGACGCGCAGGATCGTAAATTATTCCGCGAAACCGTGAATTTCTTCTATGAACGCGGCGCATGGCGTATGGCGCAAACGGCGCCGCCGCAAGCCCAGGCGCCGTGGATTGCTCCTGAATCCTCTCCGAAGGATTATTTCTCTTGGTCGCCGTGGGGACGGCGCACCACGCCCTACTGACCCGTTGCAGGGCGACTCTTCTTGGCCCAGCGACGCGATCGACGTCATCGGCGCTGGACGGGCGCGGAAGCTTTCCGGAGCCCGGATGGGGGAAGATCGACCGAAGGGGAGCGGCGCATCAAGCGTTTGTTCTCGCAACATTGATCTTTCGACGCCGGCATCGGTGGATCAGAAAATCGACAAGTACTGCGGCGCAGGTCTCAGGCCTTTCTGCGGGAGGCTCAGAAGGCGCAATGCGTCGACGCTTAGGCCGGTTTCCTTGTGCGCCATCACAGTGCGACGCGCGTCAGCGTCCGATCAACTCGGTCGCACACCCATTCCGAGAAGCGCTTTCCCAGACTTTGCGCCGGCCTTGTCAGGATCGCTTCCAGCAACAAAGCAAGAACCACGGTTAAGCCTGCTGCAATGCTTAAAACCAGGATAGGTGGCGCCAGGTCGCCAAGCGCCTGATGGGTCCCAGACATAATTGGGAGATGCACGAGATAGATCGAGAAAGATAGCTCGCCAAGTCTTTGGAGCACGCTTCTTTCCTGAGGCTCAGGTTTTTGTTGGATGGCCCAGGCGACGACAAGTCCAAATATGATCGCAACCATGGTAATCGCCGATCCTGAGGCCAAAGAACCAAACACGCGCGCAAAAATTGAGGCGATTACGAGCCAAAAAGCGGCAATGGCCTTGCTAAAGCGCGGCAGGGGCCATCCCCTCGTCAGGCCGAGCGAGAGCAGGACGCCCACAGCGAAGCCGTCGAGGCGGAATGTCCACCAAAAGCCGCCCCACGGGCGTTCGCTCAGGGCGCCGGCGGCGAGAGTCGTCATGCAGACCAAGGCCGTCAGTTTAGGGCTCAGCGCGATCAGAAATGGCGCCGCCAAATAGAACTGCATTTCGCTCGCGAGCGACCAGAAATGCGAGGTAGCCGCCGGTGCGCCACAGCCGGCCGCGCCAGTAAAACAGGGAGCCCAATAGAGATTTGCGTAAAAGCCGGCGGCGGCTTTCAAATCGTCTGCTGTTTCGCTCAGCGAAATCCCGTACGCCTGAGAGAGTGCGATCAGGACGATCACGGCCCAGGCCGGGAGACCGATCCGGAGAATTCGTCGGCTCCAGAACGCAATCGCGCCGCGCCAGAAGCCGCCATCCGCCTCCAAGCGCAATCGCCTCGCGCTTTCGCAGGCGGCAAATCCGGAAATGACAAAAAACAAGTCGACGCCCACGCCGAGCGCTGGAACGCTCAAGATGCGCACTGCGGCCAGGTCGGGCCCAAAAACCAGACCAATGTGGGACGCGACGACCGCCAGGATCGCGAGGCCGCGCAGTTCGTCGAGGGCGCTGATGCGCGCTTGAGCGGAATTGAAATTCGGCCCCATGAGCGACTTGCCTTTGCGCCTTCACTATATAATATAGCATAGTGAATTATCTGCCAAATCGTTCCGCCTCAAAACGCCGGCGCGCCCTGCTGGCGGCGGCGCTTTGTGTCGCGGCGGCTACTGCACAAGCGCAGGAGCTCACGCCCCATCCGGAAAATTGGCGGCCGATCGTTTATCGCGACCTGCAAGTTCCGGGGCCCCAAGATCAAATTTATGCCGACCTTTGGGCCGACGTCATCCAGAGCAATAACCGCCGCTATCTCGCCGCCGGAGACCGACGTTTTCTGCTCGGCAATGCGCCAGTGCGAGAAGCGCATGCGCTCGTGCGGGGCGGCGAAAGGGTCGCGCTTCTCAGCATTCTCGATACGGCCACCCATTGCGTCGCCGTGACGAGAGATCCGAGCAGCGACCTTTCGGTAAAGATGTGCCCGATGCGGCTTGCAATTTGGAATGGGACGTCGACGACTCTCAGAGAGGCGAAAGGCTGCTATCTCGAACCAGGCGCTGGGGCGCGGAAATCCATGGCGAACTCGTCTCACGCCGCCTCATACACATCCTACGATGTCGTCACGAAATCGATCAGGCTTGGCGTCATCCTTGGGCGCCGGGTTGTCGAGAAGTGTTCGCAAACCGTGCCACTCTACCCCGATTGAGGCCCCTCACGATGCACCGGATCTACGCCGTTTCCTACGCGATCTACTATTGGTCAGAGTGGCTGTTTCTTCTAGCTTTTGCCAGCTTGTTCGTCATTCCGTTCACATCGCTCGATGCGCGTTTTGCGGCCTGGTGCGTCGCGCTTGTGGTCGCGTTTGCAAGCCTTGCCGCGGGAGTCCTGTCGGAGGCGTTATGCCGAGCCCTGTTGCGCCGGCGTCGCGAGAGGCGAGGATTTTCAGAGGAGGAGGCGCGGCGGATCGAGTTTCTTGAAAAGGACAGGCGCCTTACGCATGTCGCGCAAGAGGCAAGCCGACTCGCGGCCGAGCGTCATCAACAGAACGTCGAGGCGTGGTGGATTAACAACCGCCGTGGCTAAGCGCGCGTCGATAACTGTCTTTGATTCTTCTAGGCGAATACGGGGCGACGGTTCACCCTCTCTTCCCGGCGCGGCGCCAAGCGCCCTGCCCGGTGAGAGGCCTCGCAGCCGTCTTCAAGGCGTTCGAAGAGTTCAGAATGGCCAATGTGTGGAGTCTTCGAGCAACGCTTGCAATTCTCGGCGCGTCGCGTGGCTAAGCGCGTTCCGCTCACGTCGCGCGAAGACGGAACACCAGAACAGGGCTTCGTTCGGTTCCTTTTCGTAAACGGCTTTTCCGATCAGGGTGGCGATCAGCGCCAATCGGTCGCATTCGTCTGGGCCGAAATGGTCGTTCAGAAAACGGACGGTCTCTTGGGCGGATCGCCTCTTCTCTTCGCTTTGTTCCAACATAGGAGAAGAAGCAATCATTTTTGGCCTCCATTCGCCGTCAACACCGGCTCTAAACGATTAACGACCGCAAGGCGTCGAGAGAAGCGCCTGTGCGGGCAATCCGCACGCCTGCATCCAGAACCCGTCCCCGCTGTGGTCTCCTCTGTTGTTGCCGACTGGACGCCGCCTCTCCGAGCCGACAAAGCGTCGCGCCGGCGACATTTGTGCGGCGAAAGGCTCAGCAAGAGTCGCTTGGCTGAAGTAGCTGGCGCGACCGAAGCCATTTTCTGCGCCACTTTGTCGGAAGTTAGGCTCTCTTGCGCGACTTGGTCTTTCGTGTCGCTTTTGCCTTTGACGCCGAGGCGGGTTTGTCGGCTGCGGACGGTTTCGTCTCAGCGGGTCGTTCGACGGGTTTCGAGGCCGGCGGGGTGATTGCGAATTGATCTGCCGCGAATTTCGACCGCGTTTGACGTCGCGCCTCGACGCTTTGAGTCAGCCGGTCGAGATCGATATTCTGGCCGGCGAGCCAGGCGCGCATGACCTTCTCGTCTATTCCGAGCATGTCCCAAACCGAAAGGTCCAGCGCTTTGGCGGTCCGTTCGATCGTCCAAAACGTCGGATTGCCGATGCCCTTTTCCAAATTGTAGTAGGCGGCCATCGACATGCCGATCTTGTCGAGGAAGGTTTTGAGGTTGGGGTATTCCTTGGCTTTCCGCTGCAAGATAATGGCGAACAAGGCGGTCGCGACAGAATCTCTGTCTTCGCCTTCTTGTTGTTTTGGCATCGCCATAACTGTTCTACCTCCCCTCCCCGAATGACGAACCGTGACGTCTTGCGCCGAGCCGGAAACGAGCGACTCACATTGCCGTCAGGCTTTCGCCTAAAATATATCATATTCTTCCCTCGCAGAAGATCATTGAGTTGTCCTTTGTGACAAGGCAAAGCTAAGACCGCCCTTTGTCTTCTCCTCCGCCCTTTCCGGGTAAGGCCTCGCAAGCTCATGGGGCGTTGTGGGGGACGATCGAGGGCTCGCCTCGGAGGCTGTAAGCCTCTGAATTTTAGTCCTGAAGCTTCGGTCTGTCGAACAGGTTGCTCGCAGGCGGCAAAGCCGTCAAGGCGCGGGCGTGGCCTAGAACCGCTTCGCTTCCGATGCCGCCTATGCAAGCAGGGTGAGCGGCTGTCGATGCTCTATTAAAGAATATAGTATAAGAAGCTTCGTTGCGTTATGCTCCGAGCCAAGCCGGTTGCGGGCAAATTTTCAGGAGGCCGATCATGTTGCGACCTTTTTTGTTGCGAGAGGGGGCGTTAGCGCCCGCTCGTTTCCGCGGGGTTCAACGGCGTAAATCGCGCGGCAGGCTGAGATTTTGCGCGTCTTTATGCATCATTTTGTTCGCTCCCTCGGGCAGAGCGTTTGCCGACGAACGCGACCGTTTGGCGCCGGGGCTTTACGTTGCCGCGACGGTCGGATGCGACGGCCTTGGCGGCGGCGGCACGGTCGATTTCGACGGCAAGAATTTCTCGCCGCATTACCAGGCATGCCTCACCCAGGCACTCTCGCAAAACGCGCGCTATCGTCAGACCTGCATTGAGGGGCAAGGAGCAAACTATCCCACGACGGCGCAAATCCAGGGCGACCCTTCCAAGACGATGAAGGACGTTTCGATCGCGGTCCTGTCGCGAAACACCTTCTCCATGAATGGCGTTCGATACGACTATTGCGGGGCGAGATGATGCGTCACGCCGTTCTGCTTCTCGTGCCGCTCGCCTCTACGCTCGCCTTCGCGAGCGACTGTCCCAACGGCGACAATCTTCTCAAAAACAACACGCCGCTCAGCCAGTTGTGTTCAAAGGGCTTCGGCCAGTTCAATCCCGGCTCGTTACAGCAGGCGATCGGCAACCAGCCGAACAATGTCGCGATGGTCACCGCGGCCGCTGAGCAGCAGGGCGTGCCCGTCGATCTTGCGCTGGCGGTTTCCTATCACGAGTCGGAAGGCTTCAACTCCTGCGCCGGATCCGACACCGGCGTCAAAGGCCCGATGCAGCTCACCCAACGCACTGGAAACAGCCTCGGCTACAATCGCGACATCAACGAACAGAACATCATGGGCGGCATGAAGCTGCTCAAACAATGCGACAATAAATGTGGCGATACGGCCTTTTCCTGTCTCTCGGCGTGCTACAACGGCTCGCCGCGGCCTGGCGAGCAGGCCGGCTGGGCGAGAGGCGTGCAGAACGCCTACGGGAAGCTCCACAGCGATCCCTCGCTTCTGGCCTCCGCCACAAGCAACTGCTCTTCCTCGGGCTCGAATTCGAGCTGTTCCGACGCCGCCGGCGTCGTGGCGGCGTCGTCCGCGACGCCGAGCGCTCCGACAACGCTCCCGAGTCTCGGCGCGCCCCCCGCGCTCGCCAGCAGCGACATCGTCGTGGCGCCGACGCAAATCTGAGCGGCGCACTTGGCGGCGTGGGCGCCAATCCGCGTCGGTGCTCCGCGGGGCGCCGGGTTGGCATGCATTTGGCGCGTCATATTGTCCTACTTTAGCAGACGCCTCGTCGAGATAGCTCCGCCGATTCTCGGCCTTTGACGTAGCCGTGTTTAATCCGTCCCGCCCCTCAGACGTGCGAAAAATTCCATTATTTTCTCCGGATTTGTGCGGCGGCCCATCCACCAATGCGCGCTTGGGCGCGACCGTCCTTCCCCGGCGAGAGAGCTGCTGGGTAGCCTTTCGGATTCTACTAAACTATAAACTGTTCTTCCCCAAATCGCATGGAGGGAAGCAGGCCCCAAAAAGGAAAAGCCCGGCGCGAAGGCCGGACCTCTCGAATAGCTGGCTAGAAGGGACGGCAACCCCTT
>RXIY01000019.1 GCA_003963405.1 Hyphomicrobiales bacterium | reverse complement strand
CCATCTGACCTCCGTCAAGGACCCAAAGGGGCTGACGACGACCTATGCATGGGACGCTCTCGACAACAATACGAGCGTCACCAGCCCCGATACCGGGAAATCGACGCGCACTTTCGACGCGGCGGGCAATGTCCCGACCTCGACCGACGCGCGGGGGAAAGTCACGACCTATGCCTATGACGCGCTCAACCGGAAGATCAGCGAAACGCGCGCGGGCGGACCGAACGTTCAGTTCCAATATGATCAGGGGACGAATGGAACCGGCCGGCTGACGAAGATCACAGACGGGACAGGCTCGACCGCCTACAGTTATGACGCGAATGGCCGCATCATCCAGAAGCTGCAGACTATCGGAACGCTGAGCTGGAAAACGAGCTACGCCTATGACGCCGGCGGCCGTGTGGCGAGCGTGACCTATCCGTCGGGGACCATCATTACCTATGGCTATGACGCGGCCGGACGCGCCGTCAGCGCCAAGGCTGGAGCCCAAAACCTATTCACCGGGGCGACCTACGCGCCCTTCGGCGGCGTGACCGGCTGGGTTCAGGGCAACGGCGCCGCCTATGCGCGCACGATCGACCAGAATAACCGCGTCTCCGGTTTCAGCGTGCCGGGACGCAGCGTGACGCTCACCTATAACGCGGGAGACCGGATCACGGCGACGGCGGTCAACGCCGCCGCGGCGAAGACCTATGGCTACGACGCTCTGGCGCGGCTGACGAGCTTCTCTGCGGGAACGACCGGCCAGACTTACACTTACGACGCCGACGGCAACCGCCTGACGGCGGCGCTGAAGAACGGGACGACGACCAATAACTTCACCTATGCGTTCCCCTCGACCAGCAATCGCCTGACCAGCGTCGGCGGCGCCGCGACGGAGACCTTCACCTATGACGCCTCAGGCAACACGCTTACGGACGCGCCGTCCTATGTATTCACCTATGACGATCGCGGACGGCTGGTCAGTTCGAAAATCGGTGCCATCATCAAGACCTATGGCGTGAATGGCCTGGGCCAGCGCGTCTCCAAGAGAGACGCCGCCACACCGTCGACAGATACCTATTTCGTATACGACGAAGCCGGCCATCTGATCGGCGAATATAATTCGTCTGGCGCCCGCATTGAGGAAACCGTCTGGCTGGGCGATCTTCCGGTCGCGACGATTCAGGCGAGCGGGTTTTTCTTCATCGCGCCCGACCATCTCGGCGCGCCCTATCAGATCACCAACGCGGCGAAGGCGCAGGTCTGGTTGTGGGATCACGATCCCTTCGGTGCCGACGCGCCGACCGGGTCGCTGGTTTATAGTTTGCGATTCCCGGGGCAGTATTACGACTCGGAGACGAGACTGAATTACAATTATTATCGTGATTATAGCCCAAAACTCGGAAGGTATATCGAGAGCGATCCGATTGGGCTGGGGGGCGGGATCAACACCTATACTTACGCAGAGAGCGACCCAGTGAGCAAGGCCGATCCCTTAGGCCTAGATGTCTACGCTTGTACTCAGCCTTTGCATGGTCTTGGCGAGTTTTATGGTCGCCTATTTTACGACCCCGACAGCAACCCACTATTTCACCAATATCTTACTGTCCAACGCCCATGGAGTGGTCCGGGCAGCAAGGGCGGTCAAGATCGGAGCGGCAATCCCTTTTGGAGCCGTGGGAAAAAAAGTGAAGGGGACGGAGCGTCCTCCGGAGTTTGCAGACGAATTGTGAAAGATAAGGTTTGTATGGATGATTGTGTGGAGGAAGCGATAAACGGTTCGCGCCCTCAATATTCTTTGATTGGCGGGCGTTTTCTTGGAGGACAAAACTGTCAGGACTGGGCATCCGATGTGATAAAAAAATGTCAGGCTAGTTGCAGATAGTTCGTTATGGTTGAATGTTGAGGGCGAGGTCTCCGCCGGCCGGAAGCGCGCCTGCGGCGCGACATGGGAACGGTCTAAATGCACCCGACTTCGCAAGCGTCGCGCTGCCCCTCAAAAACCCTCCCCATCTGCTCCGCCCACGGCAGGCAGCTGGCCTTGATCAGGTCGTTGACCGACACGGACGGCGGCACGCGCCAGAGCAGCAGGCGCTCGAGCACGTTGGGCGACAGATACGCCAGCCGCATGATCCGGCTGACATACCGGTCCGTCACATTCTCCGCCCGGGCGATGTCCTGGAGCGTGGTTGCCTCGCCGCTCTCAAGTCGCCGCCGCCACGCCCACGCGCGCCCGAGGGCGCGCAGGATATGTGGGTCCGCCAGCTAAGCAGAAGCGAACCCCAGGGACCGCCTGATCTGCGGCGGAAACCTTCCTTATTCCCGAAGGGTTTGCGGTTTCGCACCGAACCTCTGAGACTGGTGGGCCGAGCCGAAATCGGTCTCTTTCGTCTCATTCCGGGCGAACCTCACTCGCTTTGGTTCTGTCGGGAGGGGCGCTTGTTCTCAACTCCCTGCAAACTCTGAGTAAAAGTCTCGTTTAAGTTGCTCCGCCCTGCAACGGCTTAAAAGCGAATCGCTATCTCGTTGGCGCGGCCTTGCTCACGCCCCAGAATGTGCCTTGCCAATTGGAGACCTCGCGCTCCTTGCCGCAGGCATGACGGCGCCAAGTAACAAGGCCAGTCTTCGTCATGCCGATATCGACGGCGCTATACTTGGGATTGCGGCAGTCTAAACAGGTCGGCAGAGGGGCATTCAGCCGGCCAATTTGGATTAGAGGCCTAGAGCGACCGAGGCCGCCGAGAAGCCTTGCGCCCGATGGCCTTGCTATTGGCGATTGCGCCTTTGGCGTTCCAAGTAGAGATCACATGCATCGATCAGCGCCCGCTGCCACTCCGCGACCCGCGGAGCCCACACTTCTCATCAACGGGCATTCCGCTCAACGGGCTGGACTTCGTGATTCCAAAAGGGGACGGCGCCATGTTCGCGCTGGCCGAAATGATTTGGCCTAAACTAATCGCAGGTCATGCAATATCACTTGCGGAAGAGCAGATCACTTCTCAACTGCGGCCGCTCAAGTGTAAGTTTTGCGCCGCAAAGAGGACGGAGAATCAAACATGCGCAGAGTTTTAATGATGATCGGCGCGGCGGCCTTGCTCGCCATGGCCAACTCGACAGCCAATGCATGGGTCGCAGGGCCGGGCGTGGGGGTTGGCCGTCCGGGCGTCAGGGGGTTCGGAGGCGTCGGTGGCCCGGGGAGAGTTGGCCTTGGGGTCGGGCGGCCGGGGCGGCCTACGCCTTACCGCCCCTTTACGGGGCGCGTTCCGGTGCGCTGACGAAATTTAACAAGACAGGAGGCCGCCAGATTTTCTGACGGCCTTCCCACACTGCGCCTTGCTTGGGTTTGGAGGGAGCGACGGCGCAGCCGATCCCTGATCCTCTTATTAATAGCCATAGCTGTCATAACCGTAGCGGGGCTGGTCGTAGCCATAGCCGGGACGGTCATAGTCACCACGATCATAGTGCGGCTGGCTGGCCATGGCTCCAACCATCGCGCCGACAGCCATGCCCGCAATCGCAGCGCCGGCGACCGCGCCCGCATCCGGGCCCGAGCGACGATAGTATCCGCCCGCCGAAGCCGGCGTCGCCGCGATCATGCTCGCGAGGCCCAGAACGATGACCGAACAGGTGATGATCTTGCTTGCGGTCTTCATGGCTCCCTCCAAGAAGCTGCTTTGTCGATGAAAGCAACCTAGAGGAGGCGTGGGCGCCCCGCCGTGCGGGAGCGCACATCGCGGCGTGCATGCGCCGATTGGACTAAGGATATCGTCTTTCCGTCGCGTCTTCGGGACCCGATACGCCGATCCATTTGTCTTTGACCTGGCTGAAATGTTTGTTCGGCTCGTAAGGCGTCACTTCCAGATCCAGCATGTCGATGGAGAGGCTCCCCATCGCCGACAGCACGGCGTAACTGCCAACGACCACGTCGCGCTGCGATGTGATGAGATTGACGCGAGTGTTCAATAACGTCTGTTGGGCGTTGAGGACGTCGAGCGTCGTGCGCTGCCCGAAAGCGGCCTCGTCGCGAACGCCGCGCAAAGCAATCTCCGCCGCCTTGACTGCATTCTGGTTGAAAGTAACCGACGCCCGGGCTGTCGAGAATTGACTGAACGCCTGAACAACGGCCGCACGCACGGCATTGCGCTGCACGGTTGCGTGGATGCGCGCCTGACCGAGTTGCTCCTTGGCCTGCCGGATGAATGAATATTCGGAACCGCCCTGATAGAGCGGCACGTTCAGCTGCGCCATGAGTTGCGCGCCGAACTGGCGCGTGTGCGGATAGCCGAAATAGGAGTCATATTGCTGAATGACCTGGGCGCCGACGCTGGCAGTCGGCATAAGCTGACTTTCGGCAACGCCAACCGCCGCCTCTGCCGCTGCAACCTGGTGCCCGGACTCGATGATGGACGGATGCTCGGCAAAGGCGCGCGCAATCGCATCCTCACGGCTCTGGGGAAGAAGATGCGCAAGCGATGGCGGGGGGTCGAGCCTTTTTGGCTCTTCGCCGACGATCTGCTGATAGATCGCGGCGCTGTTCTGGAGGGCGCCTTCTGCGGCGGCGTAATCTGCCTGAGCTTGCGCAAGCGCGGCGTTCGCCTGCGCCACATCCGTCCGTGTCACCTCACCGAACAGCTGACGGTCCTTGGTCACGCGCAACTGTTCCTGCAAAACCTCGATATTCTTCTTTCTCAGTCCCAGCACGGCGGTGTCGCGCAGCACATTCATATAGGCGGTCGCGCCCTTTTCGAGCGTCTGCTGCTCTGTTTGTCGAAGCGCCTGTCGGGAGGCCTCGACCATGGATTCAGCCTGAGACATTGCGTTTTTCGTCTTCCAGCCGTCGAAGACTGGTTGTTGCAGATTGAATGTGCCCGTTCGCGGTAGGCCGGAGTATTCGTCCGTCTGAAAGACTCTGGCGCTGAACTGATTGATGCCGGCGGGCGCCTTGATATAGGTCCGCTGCGGTCCGCCGTTGAACGAGAGACTTGCCTTGGGTTTCAGCCCCGCGGCCGCCTTCGGGACTTCCTCGTCGCGAACGCGCACGACAGCCCGTTGCTCATCCAATTCAGGATTATTCACATATACCTTGGCCAATGCGCCGCGAATTGTTTCGGCCTCCGACCGAGAGGGTTGGCAAACAAGCGGCGCAAGCGCAACCATGCAGCAGACGAGGCGCAACCGTCGGCGAAAAGCCTGCCCCGTCCTGCCCGCTCTATCTGGTTGGCTTTGCGTCTCGGCCAGCATCTAGCGCTCTTTCATCGCTCTCGAGGTCGTTTCGACCAATGGCGACAAGAGATATTCGATGATGCGTCGCTTGCCGGTCTTGATTTCGACCGTCACCGCCATGCCAGGCGTTAGCGGCACATCGACGCCGTCGATGCCAATGGATGTCTTGCCGAGCTTCAAGGTCACCGGAAACACGAGATTCTGAATCCTCTGCGCGCCGACGAACATTCCTGATTTCTGTGACCTCGCGGGATTGCCTTCGGCCATTTGCGCTTCCGGATCCGGTATGGCGTCGCGACCGACTCTCGTGACCTGCGCATCCACCGTCCCGAATTTCGTGAAGGGAAAGGCCTCGATCTTCACGATCGCCGGCTGACCGTTCTTGATGAAACCGATGTCCTTGTTTTGGGCGTAACTCTCGACCTCGAGCCCCCCATCATCCGGCACGATGCGCATCAACTCTTCGCCAGACTGCACGACCTGATTGCGCGTCGTCACGGTCAGACCCAAAACCGTGCCAGCGATCGGACTCGTCAGAACCATGCGCGCGGTCCTGACCCGCGCCTTGCTCAGTTTTTGTTCGAGTTCGTCGATTTGCCGCTCGGCTTCATTGGCCTTCGCTTCATTCTCCGCCAGAAAAGCGTCGATCGTTTTCTGCCTTTCGCTGGCGAGGACGCGAAGCCCTTCGTTGGCTTCCACGAGCTGGCCTTTCTGCATCGCCAGCGTCGTTTGCTGCGACTGCAGGGACTCCATGGCGTCGATGACCGCGGCCTTCGGCGTGGATCCTCTGGCGAGCAGCGCCGAACGCAGATCCACGCGCTGCTTCAATGTTTCGACGAGCTGCTCCTCCGAGACGATCATCGCCTCGAGACGGGCGATCTCCCCTTTCTTTTGAGCGACCTGGGCGTCGATATTCCTGACGATGCTTTCGAGCTGCTGAAGATCGGCCTTCATGACCCGCTCTTCACGCTCTCTGATTTTGCCAGTGATATGGCTCGGCCAGCTGATGGCGGGCGCGCTGGCCTCGGTATCCTTCAGCATGTCCTTTTTGACGATGTCCAGCACTGCGCTGCGCCGAAGCTTCTCCGCCTGAAAAGACTCGAGCGCGCTTTTCGAGGCCGTTTCGTCCGCAACCGCCTCGGTTTTGTCGAGCTCGATGAGAACGTCATTTGCTTTGACGCGCTGCCCATTCTCGACTTTCACATCGACAACCCTGCCGGGCTCGAAGGGCTGAATCGTCTTGACGCGTCCCGTCGGCTGGAGCTTCCCCTGCGCGAGGGCGATGATGTCGATCTGTCCGAAATAACTCCACAGCAACGCAAAAACCGCGAGAACGCAAATCACCCAGATCAAAACGACCTGAACAGGCGAGGGCGGGGTCTCGAGAATCGAAATTGCCGCCGGCAGAAATTCCTGATCGTCACGCGCACGCTTCGCGAAGACGAGGCTCTTGATTCTGTCGGAGACGGACAGGGACATGCGGCCAATCTGCATCAGCCGTTTCCTGTCATATGCGTTTGCAGCGCCCAGAGATGTGCGTAAAGCCCCTTGTCGTTTTTCAGCAGCTCGTCGTGCGAGCCGACCTCGACGATGCGGCCGCCCTCCATGCCGACGATGCGATCGCATCGGCGCACCGCCTGAAGGCGATGGGCGATGATGATGACGGTTCGGCCTTGTGCGATATTGAACATATTTTCCTGGATCAGCTTCTCACTCTCGTAATCGAGCGCGCTGGTTGCCTCGTCGAGGATCAGAATCGGCGGGTTGATGGCGAGCGCGCGGGCGATGGCGATGCGTTGCCTCTGCCCACCGGAAAGATTGGCGCCTCTTTCCTCGATGATCGTGTCATAGCCGTTCGACAGACGACTGATGAACTCGTCGGCGCCCGACAGGCGCGCCGCCTGGATGACCTGAGCGCGCGTCATGCCTGGATTGGAAAGCGCGATATTGTCGTGCAGGGACCGATTGAAAAGCAGATTTTCCTGGAGGACGACGCCAATTTGCGAGCGCAGCCACGAGGGGTTGACCTGGTTGACGTCGACGCCGTCGACAAGGACCTGTCCGGCCTCGGGGATGTAGAAGCGCTGTATGAGTTTTGCGAGCGTCGATTTTCCTGATCCGGAGCGCCCCACCACGCCGATGACCTCGCTCGGCCTGATGGTCAGCGAGACGTTTTTGAGCACCTCGGCCGAGCCCGGATTGTATCGGAAGGTGACGCCCCGAAATTCGATCGCGCCTTTTGCCGGCGGCAGATTGCCATGAGCCAGGTTCAGCGGCTCCATGGGCGTATTCAGAATATCGCCGAGGCGGTCGACAGAGATCTGGACCTGCTGGAAATCCTGCCAGAGCTGGGACAGTCTCAGAATCGGCTGCGACACTTGCGCCGAGATCATGTTGAAGGCGACCAGTTCGCCGATGGAGAGATCGCCGTCGATGACCGCTTTCGCGCCAAAGAGCAGCAGAAGAGCGGTCGTCAGCTTGTTGACGAGCTGAATTGCCGATTGGCCCGAGGCGCCGAGAAGCCCGGCGTCGAACGAAGAGGAGACATAGGCTGCAAGCTTCTCTTCCCACTGAACCTGCATGGCGGGCTCGATCGCCGCGGATTTGATCGTCTGCGCGCCGACGACCGCTTCCACCAGCATTTGCTGGCTTTCTGCGCCGCGATTGAACTTTTCCTTGATCTGCTCCTGCAAAACCGGCCGAATGACCGCGGCGACGATCACATAAAGCGGGATCGACAGCAGCACGATCAGCGTCAGCTTCCAGGAATACATCATCAAAACAATGATGAAGATGATGGTGAAAAGAATGTCCAGGACAGAAAACAATCCCTGTCCGGTCAGAAAGCCCCTGATGGTTTCGAGCTCGCGCACGCGCGCCACCGTTTGGCCCGCCGAGCGCGTCTCGAAATAGTTCATCGGCAGATGGAACAGATGGAAGAAGAGGCGCCGCCCGAGCTCCACGTCGATTCTATTGGTCGTGTGGGTCAGCGCATAGGTGCGAAGATACTGCAATACGACGTCGAACACATTGACGACCAGCAGCCCGCCCATCAGCACAAACAGCGTATCGTAGCCCTTGTGGCTCAGCACCTTGTCGATCACGACCTGGAAAAACAGCGGCGTGACGAGGCCGAATATCTGCAGGAACAGCGACGCCAGCAGCACATGCCCCAGCGGCTTCCGGTAGCGCCAGATCGACGGCAGAAACCACCGAAGGCTGAACGTCTGCGGATCGACGCCCGCGCCGCCGAGACGACGCGACACCAGGATGATGTTCGGTTCGACCGTCGCGAGCGTCTCCTCGGGGGAGAGTTCCTGATGCTGCCGCGTGACCGGATCGACGAAGCGGAATTTTCCTGAAGGTTGCTTGCCTCCGAAGACAACGAAACGCCCATCCCGCCGGCGCGCAATCGCGGGGACCGGGATCTTGATGAGGCGCTCGACGACGGCAGCGTCCGTCATGCGCGCCTTCAGGCCGAGCAGCTTCGCCGCATGGAGAAGATCGCGCGACTCCGCAGCGCGCCCCTGTAGGGACAATTCGCGCTGAATCTGCGCGGGGTCGGCCGCCACGCGGTAGTATCCTGCGATGGCGCAAAAAGAGAGAAGGCCCGAGTCGGGTGCGTTTTGGGTCATCTTGACTCAGCTTGCGCGCCACCGACCTCGCCGAGGCGACCGACGCGTCGCGGCTGGAAAAACGCGCTTGGAGACATGTGCGTGCTGGACCCTCTCACAACCGGCCATGAAGGAAGGCGCACGCGCGGCGCCGCTATCCAGGCGCCCGGCTCGTGAGGCCGCAGCGCCGAAACCAAACGCGAATCAAACGTATGCGCGGGTCCGACGACCACACTTTGTTTCTTCGAATCGCACGTTCGGATACATGAGCGAGTTTTGTAACTCACCGAAACGGATTCGTAAATAGATAGTAAACACGCGCTTCAGGGGCTGCGTGCCGCTTTTTTGAGCGCAGACGCCAGGGCTGCGCCCGGAAACGGTGAGTAAACAAGGCGCGAAAATCGCGTCTGGGCGCTTCCCGGAAAACCGTGGATAATTAGGCGGGAACGCAAAGGATAGCGATCAGTTTTCATCATGATCGCCGGCTCGAGGGTTTGATCCTGGCGCCCAAAACGTCCGCGCCCGTCGTCTTTCGGCTATCCGCCAGTGGGCGTCGGCGCCCTGTCGTGGGGAACGCGGGCGACGCGCGAGCGTGCGGCCTGCAAGCTCAATTATTAAAAAATCGTTAACAGTCTCTGGCGCCAAACTTTTTTTCTATCTTGGCCCCAATTTATCTTGTTGCCGAATGAAACTCGATGTAACCAGAGTCGTTACTGCTGCACGCTGCCGAGGAACGTAGGATGAAACTGACGCTGACCGATTTGAACTTCTGGTGGAACCAGATCAATCTGCCGAACAATACCCCTGCGTTCCCCACCGATCCGACCGGTTTGCGCGACGTCTCCGGCGCCGGCAACAATGTTTTCAATCCGAGCTGGGGCAACACGAATCAGCTCTTCCCGCGTCTCACCGCGGCGCAGTGGCGCAACGCCCAGGGAACGCTGGACGCGACGTTCCAGCCGGTCCTAACGCCGACGAGCTATGCGACGCGCGGCGTCAACCTCATCGACGGGCAGCCTCGCAACATCAGCAATTGGGTCGCGAATTCCAATCCCGGAGCGCTGGCGGCGCTGGGTTACACCACGCCGGGCGAGCAGAAGCTCGCTGTGCAGGACGACCCTTCCAAGACGCCGAATGGTCGCGTGTCGCCGCTGACTGGCGCGGATAATCCGCTGGCCGCCAGCTCCTTCATGGGCTTTTTTGGCCAGTTCTTCGATCACGGTCTCGACTTCGTGAAGAAGGGCGCCGACGGCGTGGTTTATGTGCCACTCGACGCGGGCGATCCGCTCTATGCGCAGGCCACTCAGGCCAATGTCCCGCCGGGCTTCCTCGCGTCGCGCACGAATACGGCGGCCGTCGCTTTCGGCGCCGGCGGATCCGACCAGGTGTTGCAGGATCTGCTCGGCGCGAATGGCGTCGAGGGAGGCCGTTCCTTCACTGCGGTGACGGGCGCCGGCGCGCTCGGCGCGACCGCCGGGGGCAATATCATTCTCAACGGCCGGCTGATCGCCATTCCGGCCAGCAACGGCGGCGCCGCCGGCGATCAGGCGATCCTGTCGGCGATCAACGCCGTCACGGGAGAGACCGGGGTCACGGCGTCGCTCGACGGCGCAGGTCGGCTTACTCTGACGCCCGCGGCGGGCGACAGCTTCAACACGATTTCGCCCTTCATCGATCTCAGCCAGTCTTACGGCTCGATCGGCGATCACACTGTCTTCCTTCGCGAATATGATGCGAACGGCAAGGCGACCGGCGAGCTCGTCAGCGGCAATACGGCGGGCGGCTCCGTTCTCAATGGCGGGACGAGCACCGGCGTGTCGCGCTGGTCGGACATCAAGACGAATGCGCTTCGCATCGGCATCACCCTGCACGACTACAATGTGAATGGCGTGCCGGTTTTCCGTCACAATGCGGACGGCAGCACCTATTTCGACGCCAATGGCAAGGCCTGGCTCGTCGCGACCGACAAGACGACCGGCGCGGTCGTTTATGTCCAGGACACGGCCAAGGACAAGCTCGCCGCTGCGAATCTCGAGCTTCTGACCAATCCGCAGGCGTTCCTCGACGATATTGCGCACGCGGCGAACGCCGCGCTCGGCAATAATCTGAACGCTGCGGGCGACATCATCGACGCCACGAATGCGGCGCTGCTCAACGCCCATGTCATCGCCGGCGATGGTCGCGCCAACGAAAACCAGGGCCTCACCACGATCCACGACATCTTCCACAGCGAGCACGCCAACAATGTGCAGCAGGTGTTGTCGCACTTCCAGGTGACGAGCGGCGTCGCCGGGGAGGCTGGCGCGGTTTACCTCAAGGACGCGAACGGCAATTACGTCGATACGCAAGGCCGCGCCTGGACGGGCGAGGATATCTTCCAGGCCGCCAAGGGCGCGACCGAGATGGAGTATCAGCATCTCGTCTTCGCCGAATTCGCGCGCAAGCTCAGCCCGAACATCAACGCCTTCGCCGGTTACGACATTACGATCGATCCGGCCGTGACGTCGGAGTTCGCGAACGCCGTCTATCGTTTCGGCCACTCGATGATGACGAACAACATCGAGGAAACTCTTGCTGACGGGACGGATGTCTCCATTCCGCTGCTGCAGGGCTTCCTCGATCCGCTGAACTACAATGCGGATACGGCAAGCAACATCATGCGCGGCACGACCAACGCCGTCGGCAACATGATCGACGAGTGGGTTACGCCGGTTCTGCGCGACAACCTCGTGGGCCTGCCGCTCGATCTCGCGACGCTCAATCTGGTGCGCGGCCGGGACACGGGAACCGCCGCCCTGAACGTGGTCCGCGCGGACCTCTTCGCGCAGACGGGCCTGACCTCGCTGAAGCCCTATGCGAATTGGGATGAATTCGGCGCGAATCTCGTGCATCCCGAATCGATCGTGAACTTCATCGCGGCCTATGCGGAGACGGTCCTCAAGACGGACTTCGCCAATGTGCATGCGACCCAGGCGGAAATCGACGCCGTCAACAACGACGCGACGCTGACGCCCGAGCAGAAGACCTTCGCGCTCAACGCGCTCGATCTGCGCGCCAAGGCCGTCGCCGCCAGCCAGGACACCGCCTTCATGACGGCGGGGGCCGGCTCGGCCGCCTATGACGCCATGAACAGCATCGATCTGTGGATCGGCGGCCTCGCCGAGCAGAAGGTGTCGGGCGGCATGCTCGGGTCGACCTTCGACTTCGTCTTCGCCAACCAGCTCATCAAGCTGCAAAACGCCGATCGCCTGTATTATCTGAACCGCCTCGCCGGGACGGACATGCTGACGACGATCGACAGCCAGCTGTTCTCCGATCTGGTGATGCGCAACACCAATGCGCAGCATCTCTACGCCGATATCTTCTCGGCGGCGGACGACACGGTCGACATGAACAAGCTGTCGGCCGACCAGAGCAAGGATTACGGCACGCTGGCGGCGCTGAAGGCCGTGAAGATCGCCACCACCGACGCGCTGGGCAATCCGGTCACGGTCGGCACGGCGGGCTTCGTCGGCAATACGTTCTACGGCAATGCGGGCGACTATCTCGACGCCCGCGGCGTGCTCAGCCCGAACGGCGCCGGCGTCGCCAGCGAGACCATCATCGGCACGGCGAACGCCGACCGCATCAATGCGCTGGATGGCAACGACACCGTCTATGGCGACGGCGGCAATGACTTCATCGAAGGCGGCCTCGGCAACGACTTCCTGAAGGGCGGCGACGGCGACGATACGATCACCGACAGCGATGGCGGCGACTTCATCTGGGGCGATCTGGGCAACGACAACATCAACGCCGGCGCCGGCATCGACCAGGTCTTCGGCGGCGACGGCAACGACATCATCGCCGGCGGCATGGGCGCCGACGCGATCGACGGCATGAATGGCAATGACACCATTTATGGCGACAACGGCCCGGTGAACGGTCTGCTCGACAAGCTCGGCGACTCGGACGTCATTTTCGGCGGCAATGGCGACGACACGATCTATGGCGGCGGCGGCGCCGACACGATCGACGGCGGCGATGGCAATGACACGATCATCGGCGGCACGGGCCTCGACGTCCTGGTGGGCGGCGAAGGCAACGACGTCTTCGTCATGGACGCCGCCGAATTCGGCCGTGGCAACACGGTCGATGGCGGCACCGGCTTCGACGTTGTCGACTATTCGCTCGCGGTTGGCCCGACCCCGAACACGGGTCTGACCATCGACCTCGGCGTCGTCGGCGCGGCGATCGTTCCGCCGACGCAGACCCCGCCCGACTCCTATCTGAATGTGGAGGGCGCTCGCGGCACGCGCTTCGCCGACACGATGCTGGCGAGCCAGGGCGGCAACGCCGCCAATCCGAACCCGATCTACCAGAACGACGCGCTGGGCAATCCGGTGCTCGTCAATCAGTATGGCGTGGAGGTGGTGCCGAACGCCGCGGGTACGAACGGTCAGAATGTCTTCGTCAAGTTCACCTTCGAGGGTGGCCTCGGCAACGACTCCATCACCGGCAGCAACGGCCTCGACACGGTCTCCTATGAACATGCGGCCGGGGCGGTCACTGTCACGCTGACATCGCCGGCCGCGGGTTCGCCCGCGGGAACGCCCAATAGCGGCGTTTCCACCGGCGCGGACGGCAACGACACGCTGTCGAGCATCGAGAACATTCGCGGCGGCGCCTTTGCGGATACGCTGACGGGCGACGGTGGCGCGAATGAGATCGAGGGCGGCGCGGGCGCCGACCGCATCAACGGCGGCGCTGGCGCGGACACGGTCTCCTACGAGCACCGGGCCACGGGCGTGTCGGTCAATCTCCGGACCGGCGCGAACAGCGACAATGACGTCCTCACGAGCATCGAGAACGCGAGAGGATCGGCCTTCGCCGATACGCTCACGGCGTCGAACGCCGGCAGCGTCCTTTGGGGCATGGATGGGGCTGACTCGCTCGTCGGCGGGACCGGCAACGACACGCTCGACGGCGGCCTCGGCGCGGACAACATGCAGGGTGGCGCCGGAAACGACATCTACGTCGTCGACAATATCGGCGACGTGGTGACCGACACCGGCGGCGTCGACACGGTCCGCACCTCGCTCGTGAGCTATGCTCTCGGCGCCAACATGGAGAATCTCGTCTTCACGGGCCTCGCTGGCTTCACCGGCACGGGCAATGCGCTCGCCAACAGCATCACCGGCGGCGACGCCGGCGACATCCTGGATGGCGGCGCGGGCGCGGATACGCTGGTTGGCGGCGCTGGCGACGACGTCTACCTCGTCGACGTGAATGCGGCCGGCAACGGCCTGCAGGATACGATCGTCGAAGGCGCCAACGCCGACGCGGTCTTTGGCGCTCCGGTCACGGGGACCGATGCGCCGTCTTCGGCGATCCCGCTGGCTGCCGGCTTCACCGCGGCGACGGGCGGCGTCGACACCATCCGGCTCCGCAGCACGGTCAATACGACCTACACGCTGCAGAACAACGTGGAGAACCTCGATGCGTCGCTGATCGGCGCGGGCCTCACCGCGGCCCTCACCGGCAACGCCGCCGCGAACGTGATCACCGGCCATGCCGGCGTCGACACGATCAATGGCGGCGCGGGCGCCGACACGATGACGGGCGCCGCTGGCGCCGACCGCTTCGTGTTCAGCTCCGCGGCCGACATCGGCAACGCCGTCAACGCGCGGGACATCATCCGCGACTTCACGTCGGGGACCGATAAGCTCGATCTCTCCGCCGTCGACGGCAACAGGAACCAGGCCGGCGTGCAGGGCTTCACCTACATCGGGGCCAGCGCCTTCTCGAACGTCGCAGGCCAGCTGCGTCTCGATCAAGGCGTCCTGTTTGGCGACACGAACGGCGACGGCGTCTCGGATTTCCAGATCCAGATGGACGGCGTCACGTCGCTGACCAATGCCGACTTCATCTTCGCCACGGGCGGTGGCGGCGGCGGCGGCGGCGGCGCGCTGCCTCCGAATCCGGGCACTCCAGGCCGGACGTTCACGGCTACGCTCGCGCAGCCGAACATCACCGGCACGGCTGGCAATGACACGATGAACGGCAATCTGCGCGCCAACACGATCACCAGCCGCGCTGGCAATGACGTGATGACGGGCGGCGGCCGAGGCGACACCTTCGTGTTCAGCAACCTGGACGTGACGAACAACGCCAACAGCTCGGCTGCGACGTCGCTCTACACGGACACGATCACCGACTTCTCCGCCGCGCAGGGCGATATCATCGATCTGCGTGGAATCGACGCCAATAGCGCGGTTGCCGGAGATCAGGCGTTCACCCTGCTCGGGGCCGGCCAGCAGTTCACGGCCGCGGGTCAGGCGCGTCTCGTCGTCAATGGCGCCAACAGCACGCTGGAGCTGAACACGACCGGGGCGACCGGGGCTGATTTTGCGATCAACCTCACCGGCGTCACCGCTCTCCCGGGGGCCAACGTTCGTCTCTAAGAACAATGCGGGCGCCGGTTTGCCGGCGCCCGCCCTCTCGGTCCTCGGCGTCAGTCGCCAGGCCTTGCCGGTTTTTCGGGAGCCCTCGCCGTTCCGCGCGATGGCTCCTTACGAGTTGCGTTGCGTCTGTGTTTGACCAGGAACAGCGGGCATTTCGAGATGGTGAAGACGCCAACCATTACCGACGCATGGGCGACGAACGGCTACGTCAACAAAGATAATAACGCGCCTTTCCAGATGCTCTCGGGGACCGCGGACCCCGGCGCCACGATTCATATCTTCTTCAATGGCGGCACGTCTCCCGCCTTTACGGTCACGGCCGGTCAGAACGGGCGGTGGACCAAGGTCATCGGCGCCCTGCCGGACGGCAGTTACAGCTACATCGCCGTCGCTACCGTAAACGGCGTCTCCAGCGACCCCAGCGCGCAGCTCGATTTCATCGTCGACACGCAACCGCCGGCGGCGCCCGTGCTCAAGCATGTCGCGGACGCCTCCAACCCGGCGCGCGACAATGGGTTCAGCGTGACGGCTGGCGCGGCGGTCATCGTGTCTGTCGGCGGCGTGCCGCTCACGGATCAGCAATTGGCGGCTGATTTCACCAGGACGACAGCGGACGGTTTCGACACCTATCTCGCAAATGCCGGGGTCTTCACGGGTTACGAAGTCATTTCCGTGCTCGCCACGCAGTCCGACGATGCGGGGAACCGCAGTTCGGCTCAGACGATGCTCCTCAACAATGTCCCCGCGCCGGGGACCGCCCCGACGATTTCGGACATCGCCGTCGTGAATGGCTTTGTCAACGCCGCGCACAATACGGCGGACCAGACGCTTTCGGGAAAAGCGGCGGCCGGCGCGGAGGTGGTGATCTATCGCAACGGCTCCGAAGCCTATCGGGTGACCGCCGGCGCCGACGGGAGCTGGAGCAAGACGATCGGCGCGCTGTCGGATGGGACTTACAGCTACACGGCCGCGGCGATCCTCGCGGGTGAAACGAGCCAGCTCAGTCAGCCGCTCGTCTTTGTCGTCGACACGGCGCCGCCGGCGGCGCCCGCTCTGAGCCACATCGCCGGCTCGGCCGCCAACATCGACAGCGGCTTCAGCGTCACCGCGGGCGCGGCTGTCGAGATCCTCGTCGCGAGCCAGAAGCTCACGGCCGAGCAGGTCGCCGCGGATTTCGTCAAGACGACCGTGAATGGTCTCGACTTCTACGTCGCCAAGCCCGGCGCCTTCACCGGGACCCAGTCGATCAGCGTTTCCGCCACTCAGACGGACCCGGCAGGCAATGTGAGCCCGGTCCAGAGTCTTGTCCTCAATCCGCTGGCCGCGCAAAATCCCGCGCCTGCGAGCAATGGCGGAGGCGCTGTGTATCCGAATTTCATGGCCGCCATGACGGACAACGCGCTTGTCTTCGGCGCCGAGCCGACGGCGGCGAGAGCGCAGCTCCTCTACGACTTCACGACAAACACCCTGTCTTTCGACAGCGACGGCACGGGTCCGAACGCGGCGGAAGCAATCGGCTCCGGCCTGGGCCTCGATCATCTCGTCTTCGGCGACCGTGCAACAGCCGCAGGGCCGCAGCTTATCTTCGATCCCGCCAAAAGGTCGCTTTCGGTCGACATGGACGGGACCGGGCCAAAGGCTGCCGTCGAACTCTATTCGCTGGAGCCGAGCTCTCTGGCGGCGCGCGTTTCGAGCTTCTTCACCAATCTCATGAATGATTCGCGTGACCTGTTTCAGGAGTACCGCGATGCATTCCTTTCTGAGTCTGGGCGGCATTATAACTCCTTTGGAAGCAGCACGCCGGGCGACGATACGCTGACGGGAACGGCGGGGAACGACTTCATGCGTGGAGGCGCCGGCGCCGACTCGCTCTCCGGTCTCCTGGGAAATGATTTTCTCTCCGGCGGCGTCGGCGACGACTGGCTGTCGGGTGGGCTGGGCTCGGATGTTCTGCGCGGCGGCGCGGGGCAGGACGCCTTCGTTTTCGACACGACGCCTGTCAGTGGTCAGATCGACGTAGTGCGTGATTTTGTAGTTCAGGAAGACTACATCGAACTCTCGCAATCCGCCTTCGCCGCGCTGGATCTCGGGAACCTCTCCGCCGACGCCTTCTACAGCGCGCCCGATGCGACGAGCGCCCAGACGGCGAGCCAACATATTATTTTCAATCAGACCACCGGCGCGCTGCTGTACGACGCCGACGGTTCACAGAATGGCGCGGCGCCCATTCAGTTCGCCACATTGACGCCGTCGGGCATGGTGGGCACGCTCTCCGCCGGCGATTTCCAGGTGACGTGAGACGTCGAAGGGGAGACCCTTCGTGCGTCTTGGCTGAAGAAAAACACGCCGCTGATGGCCGTATCCATCAGCGGCGTGTTTTCGTTCAGGGCGCCGCCAGGGCCGGTAGGCTCCGGCGCTCTTCATGGCGGCGGCCGGCAGGCGAATGCCTGGGCGAGCTCGTTGAACCTCGACGGGTTCTCCAGCCACATGAAATGGCTCCCGCCCTCACTCTCGTTGAATATCTGCAACTCCGCGCCGCGGATGCTGGCGGCGATCCATTTCTGGGACGCAACGGTGAACAGGCCTTTCTCGGCGCCGACCACGAGCGAAGGGAGTCGGATGCGGGTGATGGCGTCCCGCCAATCCTGAGCGCCGTGATCCAGGAGCAGGCGGGCGGCAAGAGGTCTGGGCATCTGGAGATTTTCCGCTGTCACCCAGTCGATCATTTGCTGCGGAAAAGCTGGCGTGAAGAAACGTTTTTCGATGAATTTCCGGGTCTCCAGCAGTGCGCCCGGTCCCTCGAATTTTTCCACTGCGTCGAAGAGGTCCTGCGCCGTGAAGATGGAGCCGTAGTCGGCCTTTTCCTGCTCGGTCCAGGCACGCCGGGCTGTGATCACCGGGGCCTGATCAATTAAAATAAGCTTGGAAATGCGGCTTTCGCCGAATTGTTCGAGGTAACTCCAGATGACGGAGCATCCCATCGAATGCCCGGCCAGGATGACACCTGACAGTTCGAGGGCGTCGAGGGCGTCGTGCAGATCCGCCGCGAGCCGCGCAATTCGATAGCCATGGGCCGGCTTGTCCGATTTGCCATGGCCGCGCATGTCGATCGCGATGACGCGGAAGCGCTCCCGCAAACCTTCGAGCTGGAAGCGGAACATTGCAGCCGTCTGGGACCACCCGGGGATGAAAACCAGCGGCGTTCCCGAGCCCGCCTCGATATAATGCAGCCTGACGTCATCGCGCGTGGCGATCGTTCCGCACTCGAAATCAATTGCCTGCATTCCGCTTTCCTATGCTTCTGCAAAAGAAACTGACGCAAATGAAATCCCGTTGCGGATCATAGGAGCGACGGCGGCGCATTGATAATAGGTATCGTTACGTACTCGAAAGACGAGGGCAATGGCTCGGTTATCGGTCTTCTTCGAGCAGGCAGCAGGGATTTTAGGTATTTCTTAAGGGTAAATCCTCGTATCCGGTCTCCCGATCAGAAAGTGTGGCATCATAAGATCGTAGGCAAAGTCGTGCGCGGACAACAGGCTGCTGATAGGGAGCCAGACGAGTATGACCCAATTTGTCGCCAAGAGCGCGGAGTCGGTTAGAGCCTTTATAATCCCGGCCACAGCAGATGCGCTTCGTCGTATCGCGAGACTTCCGGAGGCTCTCGCCCATGCGATCGAGAAGGTCGCAATCGGGAAGTAACACAGAGACCCGACCGCCCAATCGGCGGCCGGGTTCCGAAAGCGGGCGCACAGCCGCCGCGCGCAGAAGCGTTCGACAAATTGCCCGGAGGCGAGAAATGAGATCACTGCGTCTGATTCTCCTGGCGTTGGCCTCCTGCGCGGCAATGCAGGCAAACGCTGGACCTCGCGAGACGAAAGTAAGGCCGCCGGTCTGCTCGGTAACGACGATCGCGGAGATATCGGCGCGGATCGGCGAGGAGATCAATGGGAAATTCGTGCCCGGCGATCCGAAGGATGTGGGGACGGCGATCCGCTACGCAAACGGCGTCGGCGGGGTTTCTTATGATTATGTCCCCGCCATTTCAGAAAGGTCGAGGGTGGGCGACAGGGTTCGACTGTGTCTCGTCTCGCGTTACGTCGGATGCCCGAAAGGGGACGAACGCGGAAAAACCTATCTCGCCGTGAACCTCAGGACACACGAAAAGTGGTCTCTTCCCGACGCGCAACATATCTGCGGCGGAGCCTGAGCCGCGACGCTGTAGCCCCTGCGGCGGGGCGCCGCCTTTTCTTTCCCAATCCATTTTTGGCATGATGCCCGTCCGGGGCGCGGGTCTGTCTCCCAGGCTCGCGAGACGAAAAACTCCGCGCCTTCCCCGAAATTGCGAGGCGCGGGCGAGAGCGAGCCTGCCGCCAATGAATATTCTCGGCATTAATTCCGTCTTTCATGAATCCGCGGCGGCGCTCGTGGTCGGTGGGAAAGTTGTGGCGGCCTGTGAGGAAGAGAGGTTCTCGCGGGTCAAACACGCAAAGGAGGCGCGGGTCGACAATCCGCATGAACTGCCGGAGCAGGCGGTGCGCTTTTGTCTCGATCATGCGGGGCTGCGGCCCGACGACGTCGACATGGTCGCCTATTCCTTCGAGCCGCGGCTGAGGCGGACGAAGTTCCGGCCCGAATGGTGGCCGGACAGCAGCCTCGAAGACATCTTCCTGGAGCGGTTGGACGAGATCGACGAGGCCGTGGCCAGATTGATGGGCCGGCGCTTTGGCCGCGCGCTCAAATACATCCCCCATCACCTCGCGCACGCCGCCTCGGCCTATTATCCTTCGGGCTTTGACAAAGCGGCCATTCTGGTCATCGACGGGATCGGCGAAGCCGACTGCTCGATGCTGGCGCGCGGCGAAGCCGCCCGTATCAGCGTGATCGAAAGCCTCGCCTACCCGCATTCTCTCGGCTTCGTGTGGGAGCATACGAGCGTTTATCTGGGCTTTTCAGCCTATGACGCCGCAAAGGTCATGGGTCTTGCGGCCTATGGCGACCCCGAGGTTTTCCGTCGGGAATTCTCCTCGATCATCCGGGTCGCCGACGAAAGCTATGCGGTGGACCCGCAGGCCATCGGTTTTGACGCCCTCGAACCGCGCGGCCTCGACGCGCTCTTCGGGCCGAGGCGGGCGCCCGACGGGGCCTTTCTGCCGCATCATATGCATGTCGCGGCGGCGCTTCAGGATGCGACCGACCTCGCGGTCCTGTCCCTTGCGCGCCGTCTGGAAAGAGAGACGGGCGGCGGCGCTCTCTGCCTCGCCGGCGGCGTGGCGCTCAATTGCGTGACGAATTCGCGGCTCGCTCGTGGGGGCGGCTTCAGCGACATCTTCATCCCATCGGCGCCGCATGACGCCGGAACGGCGATAGGGGCGGCGCTCGTCGCCCATTGCGCGGAACGCGGCGCGAGCCGCCCGTCCGGCGGCGCGACGCCTTATCTTGGTCCGCACTACAGCGAGCGGGAGGCGCTGGCGGCCATCCGCGCCGCCGGCCTCAAACCCCGAAAATGCGGCAATGCAGCGCTCGAGGCCGCCGAGATGATCGCGGACGGCAACATTGTCGGCTGGTTCCAGGGGCGGATGGAGTTCGGGCCGCGCGCGCTGGGCAACCGTTCCCTTCTCGCCGATCCGCGCCGCCCGGACACGCGCGCCATCCTCAATCGCCGCGTGAAGCATCGGGAGGATTTTCGTCCCTTCGCGCCGAGCGTCCTCGCCGAACAGGCGGATGACTGGTTCGATCTCGGCCCGCTGTCGCCCAGTCACGAATTCATGCTTTTCGCTTGCCCGACCAAGCCCGGGCGCGCGGCGCGCATTCCAGCTGTCATCCATGAGGACGGCACCGCCCGCGTCCAGATCGTGCGGCAAGCGGCCAATCCGCGATACCACGAGCTGATCTCCCGCTTTTTCGAGCGAACGGGCGTGCCGCTCGTGCTGAACACATCTTTCAACGACAGTGAGCCCATCGTCTGCACGCCGTCCCACGCCATCGCCACATTTCGCGGCGCGGGGCTCGACGCCCTGTTCATCGGCGACATTTGCCTGACGGCGGAGAACTGAGGCGCGGATAGGAATCGACACGCGGAGGCGATGAGCAAACAGGGTGAATAGCAGCCGTGAGAAGCTCAGCCGCCCTGCGGGGGGCATTGACGGCGCCGGGTCGGGTGCTAAATTGCCGCTGTTGGGGTAGTGGGTTTTTATCTTTTTGCGGAGGTAGGGCAAATGGCGCGATCATCGGACCACTCTAATGGCCCCCATCGAGGCAAAAAGGCGCTCGGCGTCCTCGGCGTTTCCCTGATCGCAGGCGTCGCCTGCAACCAGAGCGGCCCCGCCGAAGCGGCGACCCAGCCGGCGAGCGGCAATGTCCGCATGATCGACGATCTCCAGGAGCAGGAGGTGTTCGACGTCGGCCTGAGTTCCTTCCGCCTGTTCGACCGTGAAGACGTCAAGGACGCGAAGCCCGAAACCGTCGCCTGGTGGGGATGGGGCTGTCGCGGCTGTCGTGGTTGCGGCGGCTGCCGCGGCTGTGGCGGGTGTAGAGGTTGCGGCGGCTGCAGGGGCTGTCGCGGCTGCGGCGGCTAAACTCCGCAAGATTGCAGCTCATTGGAGTCGACTGCGCCGCGCGGGCATAGCCCCCGGGCGGCGTCATGCGCCCTTGTCCGGCGGCATGCGCCTCTCGTCGCGCAAGGCATGTCGCTCGGCCTGCGCGCCTATCCGCCTCGACGCGACGGGCTTTGAGCTGGCGGCCGACAGATGACGATGGAAGCGCCCGCGCGGCGATCAGAGGGACGCATCGGGGACACCCTTCGGTTCGCCCCGAACTATTCCGTTTATCTTCTGCCTCCCGACGTCGTCTGTCTCTACTCCGAAAGCCGCAAGTTCTTTCTGCGCGGCGCGCTGTATTGCGCGCTCGCCGAGCGGATCGGGTCTGGCGAAGACCGGGCGTCGATCGTTCACGCTCTTTCGGTTCAGTTTCCGGCGTCAAAGATCGAGGAGGCGTTCCAGCGGTTGCTCGATCGCCGCTTCATCGTCGCCTCCACCGTCGCTCAGGACGCAACGGCGGCCTATTGGGCGAGCCTCGGTTTGAATCCGGTCGCTGCGGCTGAGAATTTGCAAAAGGTGGGCGTTCGTGTCGAGTCGCTCGGCGCCGGCGGGCGGGAGGGGCTCACGGCCGCGCTGCGCGGCTTCGGGGTCAGAGTCTCGGACGACGCGAACGATCTCACGATCGCGCTCGTGGGCGATTATCTCGACGAGGGGCTCGCCGCCTTCAACGAGCGGCGCCTCGAGGACAAGCAGGACTGGCTGCCCGTTCAGGCCACGGGGCTTTTTCCGCTCGTCGGCCCCATCTTCAGCCCCGGCAGGGGCGCCTGCTGGAGATGCCTTTCCGACCGTATGAAATGGAACCGCCAGATCAGGGCCTTTCTCGACCGCAAGGAAGCGCGCTGCGTCTCGGCGTCGCCGCTCGGCGCAGAGATTCTCGGGAGCGCCGGCGTCTCGCTGGCGGCGGCGGAGATCGGCAAGGCCATCGCCAGCGGCTTCCGCAGCGATCTCGGGCAGCACATCGTGAGCCTCGACATGCTGGGCTCGGAGGTCGCGCGCCATTATGTGCCGGCGCGCCCGCAATGCCCGGTCTGCGGCGACGCGACGATGCGCGATCCGCAACGCACGCCCGTTCCCATAAGGCTGCGCGCCGGAGGACGGATCGTCGTGACGAGCGGCGGCTACCGCTCCATGACGCCGGCGGAGACGGTCGCTCGCCATCGCAAGCATGTGAGTCCGCTGACCGGCGTCGTTTCGCATCTCGAGAGAATCAGCAGCGATCAGCCGCTCGACGCCAGCTTCGTGGCGCGTCACAATTTCTCGCCTTCGCCGGAGACCGTCGAGGCGCTTCAGGCTGGCCTGAGCGGGGACAGCTATGGCAAGGGCAGTACGGCGGAGCAGGGCGAAGCCAGCGCGCTGATGGAGGCGATCGAACGCTACAGCGGCATCTTCCAGGGCGACGAGATCAGGACGACCCGCCGCTTCGTGGATTTTCCGGCCGGCGAGGCGATCCATCCCGAAGAGATCCTCCACTACAGCGACGCGCAATATGCGGAGAGCGCGAAGGGCTGCTGCTCGGGCGATGGCGCGCCGCGCCGCTTCGATCCTTCCGCCGAGACCGAATGGTCGCCGGTCTGGTCGCTGCGCGATGACCGCTTCAAATATGCGCCGACCGGCCTTCTCTATTTCTTCCACGAGTCGGAATCGGAAAACCGGCTGAGCGCCGACTCCAATGGCTGCGCCGCCGGCAATACGATCGAGGAGGCCATTCTCCAGGGCTTTCTCGAACTCGTGGAGCGCGACGCCTACGCCATCTGGTGGTACAACAGGGTGCGCCGTCCGGGGATCGACCTCGATGCGCTCGGCGACAGCTATGTCTGCGACCTGCGCGCCGCCTTCGCCGCCATGGGCCGCGACGTGTGGGCGCTCGACGTCACCAACGATATCGGCATTCCCGTCGTGATCGCCGTGGCGCATTGGAAGGAAGAGGGGCGCGAGTTCATCGAGGTCGCGGCGGGCGCGCATTTCGATCCGCGCATCGCGACGCTGCGCGCCATGACCGAGCTCAACCAGTTCCTGGCCATCGAGCGGCTGAGGGGCCGGCCGGAAGGAAGCGGGGCCGACGATTACGGAAGCGATCCGCTGCCGCTGAGCAAGCACGCCTGGCTGCGTCCCGAGGGCGCCGCCGTCTTCGGCCCGTCGCCGTTCGGTGAGTTCGCCATGCGCGACCGGCGCGAACAGGTGCGCGCCTGCGTGACGCATATGGCGAGGAAGGGATTCGATTTCCTGGTTCTCGACCAGACACGGCCCGATATCGAGGCGCCGGTCGTGCGGGTGATCGCGCCCGGCCTGCGCCATTTCTACCGGCGGTTCGGGCCGGGCCGGCTCTATGACGTCCCCGTCGCGCTCGGCTGGCGGCAGCGGCCGACGCGGGAGCGGGACCTCAATCCTCTTTTCCCCCGGACGTGACAGTGAGCGAAAACTCCCGCGCCGCGCCCGCAAGGTTGTTCGCCAGATTGAACCCCGGCGTCTCTCTGAAGGAAGGAGCAGGCGGCGTATTGTCGGCGCTCTTCGACGGCCAAACGCTACTCCTCGGCCGGTTCAGCGCCACGGCGCTGCGCGGCGCCGATGCGCTCGCGACGGGCCTGCCGCTGTCCAGCGCCCGCGAGGGCGAAGCGCCCGAGGAAAAGGAGCTGCGCGCCCTCGTCGAGCGCCTCGCCCTGCACGGCCTCGTCGAATATCGCCTCGCCCGCGCGCCGGACGGCCCCGATCTCGTGACGATCGAGCCGCAGATGCGGGATTACCGCCCCAACATCGAGAAACTCCACGAGACGCGGCAATATATCCTCTCGCGCTTCGCCACGCTGCGGCGGCGCGGAGAAGATATGGTGCTCGAGTCGCCTCTCTCCGGAGCCGCCATCCGCCTCGGCGACGGCGGCGCCATCGGGGCCGTAGCGCGCCTCTCAAAGCCGACGTCGCTTGCCGAACTGAGCGCGGACTCGGGCTTTCCCGGAGAGGCGTTTCTCGGGCTGCTCGTCGATTGCAAGATGGCCTTCACGCCCGACCCCGGTAAAGGCCTGCGCGCCAGCGAGGGCGACCAGGCGCTCGCGCTGTGGGAAGTTCACGATCTCCTTTTCCATGTGCGCAGCACCAACGGCCGGCACGCCAATCCGACCGGCGGATTGTACGCCCAGGCGCATCTCGCGCCGCAGCCGCCGGCCGTGCGGCCCGCCTGGCCCGGCCCCGCGATCGACCTCGACAGATTCGCCGCTACGGCCGACTCCGATGTGGCGGCGCTGCTGCGCCGGCGCCATTCCGATCGCGTCTTCGACGATGCGCATCCCATTACGCTCGCCGAGGTCGCGCGGTTTCTGGACGGCGCCGCGCGCATCTGCGCGCGGCGGACGTTTCGCGACGACCATGGAGGGGAGACGGAGATCGCGGCGCGCCCTTACCCCTCCGGCGGGGCGAGCTATGAGCTCGAATTTTATCTCGCGGTCGACAGATGCGACGGGCTGCCGCGCGGTTTCTATCACTATGACGCCGACCGCCACGCGCTCGTGGCGATTGGCGCGACCGAGCGTCAGGTCGGGGCGATGATCGACGACGGGCAATTCGCCATGGGCGCGCCGAGGCCGCCGCAAATCATGATCACGCTGGCGGCGCGCTTTGGGCGCGTCTCCTGGAAATACAGCGGCTTCGCCTATTCGCTCGTCCTCAAGCATGTCGGCGTCGTCATGCAGACCCTCTATCTGATGGCGACGGACATGGAGCTCGGCGCCTGCGCCATCGGCGCCGGCGACATCGACCTCTTCGCCCGCATGACCGGCCTGCCTTTCCATGTCGAAGGCGCCGTCGGCCAGATGGCGATCGGCCGCGCCGCCGCGGATTCTCGCGACCACGAGGGATGATCAAAGACAGGCGTCCGGCCGCCGCTTGCCCGACGCGGCGCGCTTTTCTCATCGAGGCCGGCGTCGGCGCCGCGTCTCTGGCCTGCGGCGGCTCGATCATGGTGGCGCAGGCTGCGCCGGATCTGGAATATTCCTCGGCCGGCGACCTCCTGGCCGCGCTGCAAGCCCGCCGCGTCTCGGCCATGGAGCTCGTCGATCTCGCGATTGCGCGCATCGAGGCGCTGGACAAGGCCATCAACGCCGTGCCGGTGCGAGACTTCGAGCGCGCCCGCGCCGCAGCCCGCGCCGCCGATGAGGCGCGGGCGAAGGGAGAAACCGGCGCGCTGCTCGGCGTTCCCGTCACCGTGAAGGAATCGTTCAATGTGGCCGGCCTGCCGACATGCTGGGGCGTCCCGCGCTTTGCGCAGTTCATGCCCGAAGACGACGCGGTCGCGGTCTCGCGGCTGAAGAAGGCCGGCGCCGTCCTTCTCGGCAAGACCAATGCGCCGCAATGGCTGAGCGACTGGCAGAGCTACAACGCCGTTTACGGAACGACCAATAATCCGTTCGATCTCCGCCGCACGCCGGGCGGATCGTCGGGCGGGTCGGCGGCGGCGCTGGCGGCGGGTTTTGGCGCGCTGTCGGCTTGCTCCGACATGGGCGGGTCCTTGCGCCAGCCCGCGCATCATTGCGGGGTCTACGCCCACAAGCCGACGCTGGGATTGATCCCTCGCCGGGGCCATGCGCCGCCGGGAAACGCGCCCCTGGCCAATGAGCACGCGCTCGCCGTCGTCGGTCCGATGGCGCGCAGCGCGGCCGATCTCGCGCTGGCGCTCGACGTGATGGCCGGGCCGGACGAGATCGACGCGGGCCTCGGCTACCGGCTCGCTTTGCCGCCCCCGCGCCACGAGAAGCTGAGCGACTTTCGCGTCCTTGTGATCGACAGGCATCCGCTGGGGCCGACGGCGGGCTCCATCCGCGCGGCGCTCGCGACATTGGCCGAACATCTCGCCCGGGCCGGCGCGCGCGTTTCCGAGAAGCGGGGCCTCGCATCGGATCTGGCTCCGGACCTCGCGCAGGCGACGCGGCTTCATGCGCGGCTTCTCTCCGCCTATTGGGGCGCGGGGCTTCCCTTCGGCGCCTATGAAAGACTTTTCCGCGACGCCGACGCCTTTTCTTCGCAAGATCGCAGCCTCGCGGCCGAGCGTGCGCGCGGCGCGGTCTCGAGCTTTCGCGAATGGCGCGGCGCCGAGGCCGAACGCGCGGCGATCCAGCAGAAATGGCGCGCGCTATTTCGTGAGATCGACGTGGTGCTGTGTCCGGCGGCGCCGACGACGGCCTTCCCGCACGATCATTCGGAGCCCATGGAGGCCCGGCGCCTCCGCGTCGACGGCAGGCTCTATTCCTATCTCGACGCTCATACGATCTGGGCGGCGCCGGCGACCGTCGCGGGCCTCCCGGCGACCGTCGCGCCGATCGGCCGCGACGGCTCTGGCCTGCCGATCGGCGTGCAGATCATCGGCCCGTCTCTCGAGGACCGCTCGACCATCGCCTTCGCAGCGCTTCTCGAACGCGCATTCGGCGGCTTTGCCCCGCCGCTGATGAACGACAAGCCGCGGGCCTCTCGCAAAGCCTGAACGCTCAATGCGCGGCGGGCGCGGGCGCGCCGAGCGGAATGCGCCGCAGGATCATCGCAAGCGGAATCACCAGCGCCGCGAGCAGCATCAGCGTATAAAACACGTCGATATAGGCGAGCATGGCCGATTGCGTCTCGATCTGCCGTCCGATCCATTGCGTCGCCTGCCGCCGCGCGACCGAGGCCGAGCTTCCGAGCGAGACGAAATAGTCGGTGAGGCGCCGCAAGGCGTCCTGATAGGCGATATTGGAGGGGATGGTCGCTTCGGCGAGGCGGCTCATGTGAAACTGCTGGCGATGCGCCAGCACGTTCTGAGCAAGCGAAACGCCGATGGAGCCCCCGATGTTTCGCGCCACATTGATGAGCGCCGAGGCCTGGTCGGTTTTATGCGGCGGGATTCCATTATAGGAGGCGGCGGTGATCGGAATGAAGATCAGCGGCAGGCCCATGCCGATATAGATGCGCGAGCGCGCAAAGAACCAGAAGTCGAGATCGCCATAGAGCGAAGTGAGATTATACATCGACAGCGCGACGACGCCGGCGCCGATCATGATGAGATATTTGGGCTGCACGCGTCCGCTGAGCCGCCCGACGACGAACATCATGCCCATTGTCACGAGCCCGCCGGGCGAGAGGACGAGGCCGGCAAGCATCGCCGTATAGCCGAAATTCAGCTGCAGCAGTTGCGGCAACATTTGCGTGGTCGAAATCAGGATCGCGCCGATCGCCATCATCACGAAGAAGCAGGAGCCGAACTGCCGGGTCGCGATCATCCTGATGTCCACGACGGGGCTCTCGTGCCGGGCTTCCCAGGGGATCATCAGGGTGAATGCAAGGGCGCCGACGGCCGCGAACGCGAGGATGAAGGAGGAGGAAAACCAGTCTTCGATCTGGCCGCGATCGAGCACAACTTCGAGCGAACCGAGAAAGGTCGAGACCAGCACGAATCCGACGATGTCGAAGCGCGTGGCGCCGTCGAGCGCGGGCGTCTCCTCGACGACGATGGAGACGAGCGCCGCGGAAAGCAGCCCGATGGGCCCGTTGATGAGAAAGCACCAATGCCAGGAAAAATTGTCCGAAAGCCATCCGCCCAGCGTCGGCCCGACGACGGGCGCGACGACGACCGCGACGCCAAAGAGCGCGAAGCCCTGACCACGCTTATGGGGCGGAAAAGCGTCCGCGAGGATCGACTGCGACACGGGCACCATGCCGCCCCCGCCGAGCCCCTGGAGGATGCGAAAGAAGAGCAGGGAGCGAATGTCCCATGCGAGGCCGCAGAGGATCGAACTCCCGGTGAAAAGCGCAAGGCAGATGAGAAAGAACCGCTTGCGGCCAAGCGCCTTGGCGAGATGGCTGCTCGCCGTCAGCGCCACCGCATTGGAGACGAGATAGGTCGTGACGACCCAGGTCGCTTCATCCGCCGAGACCGCCATGCCGCCGGCGATATAGGGCAAGGCGACATTGGCGATCGTCGTGTCGAGAACTTCCATGAAGGTCGCGACCGAGACCACGATGGCGATGAGCCAGGGATTGCGCTCGCCCCGCCCGCCGGCCGCCGTCACAGGGTGTCCTTCAAACGCTCGTAGAGCGACGGCGCAGCCTCCACGCGCACTGTCGGAACGACAGACATGCCGGGACCGAGCGTCGCGCCGGGGGGCGTCTCTTTCATGGCGATCTTCACCGGAACGCGCTGGACGATCTTCACATAATTGCCGGTGGCGTTCTCCGCGGGCAGCAGCGAAAAGGCGGTCCCCGAGCCCGGCTGAATGGAGACGACGCTTCCTTTGACGCTATACTCCGGATAGGCGTCGATGCGAATGTCGGTGGGTTGTCCCGGCCGCATGCGATCGAGCTGGGTCTCCTTGAAATTGGCCGTCACCCAAAGCCGGTCGGGGACGAACATGGCGAGACTGGTCCCCGCCTGCGCGAGCTGTCCGACGGCGGCCGTGAGGCGCACGACGCGGCCCGCTTCGGCGGCCGTGACCGTCGTGTAGGACAAATCGAGTTGCGCCTTGTCCCGTTCGGCGCGCGCCTGAGCCACATTGGCCTCGGCGCTGCCGCGCTGCGCCTCGAGCGACTGCACTTTCGCGCGCGCCGACTCGACTCCCTCGGTCGCGCTTCTGCGACGCGCCTCTTCCTGTGCGAGCGTCGACGACGCCTGTTGCTGGCGCTGCACCGTGCCGGTTCCGCTCTGCACCAGCGTTCTTGAACGCTGGGCTTCCTGCTGCGCAAAACGCAGAGCCGCGGAAGATTGCTGCACATTGGCCTGCGAAGCGGCGATCTGCGCCTTTTGCGCCTCGATCTGCGCGTCGAGATTGCGGACGCTCGCTTCGGCGGCGGAAAGCTGCGCCTGCGCCCGGTCGAGCGCGATCCTGTAGTCTCTCGGGTCTATTCTGGCGATGAGCGCGCCGGCGGCGACATGCTGATTGTCCGTCACGGCGACAGCGGTGATATAGCCGGACACTTTCGGCGAGATGGGAAACTGCCGGGCGTCGATGAAGGCGTCGTCCGTGCTTTCGAAATGCGAGGCGTGGTCCCAATAGAGATAGCCCGCGCCCGCGAGCGCCAGCGCCGCCACCACAGACAAAAGGATCGCGAGCGGGCGCCGCCATGTGGCGCGACGGGGCCGCGCTGTGGCGGCCGCATCGACGACGCCGCCCGATCCACGTCGCTCGATTGTCTGTGTCATAATCAAAAGCCTCGCCCTTGATCACTTAACGTGGCGAGGCCGGAAGCCCATGCGGGAGATTACCTCAAAGTATAAAGATAGGCGGCGATGTCGCGACTCTGCTCTTTTGAGATGCCCATATTGGGCATGACGTTACCCGGAACGATCTTCTGCGGGTCCTGCAACCACGCTTCCAGATTTTCGGGCGTGTTTCTCAAGAGCCCCGCAATATAGAGCCGCCGTCCGATGCGGTTGAGCGGCGGGCCCACGAGCCCGTTCGCCCCGTTCACGCCCGGAATGGTGTGGCAGGCGCCGCAGCCGATTGCGGCGATGGCCTCCGCGCCCCTCTGCGGATTTCCGCCCGTATCGTAAACCGTCGCGGCTTCCGCGCCAGAGCCTTCGGGCAAGACGTCGTCGCAGCCCGCGAGCGCCATCGGGAAAAGGAGGCAGAGAAAAACAGAAAGCTTCGCGCCGGGGGCGCGACGTAAGGCGCGTCTCTCCGCCTCTCCTATCCAGCCGGCGAGGAGCCCTAGAACAGCCGCGAGATAGGCGAGCCCGCCGGGTATCCACATGACGAGGCCTGCGAGTTCCTGGTCTTCGAGCGGCGTCAGCCCGAGGCGCGCGGCTTGCGCGGAATCGATCTGATAGAGCGGCCGCGAGGCCAAAGCGATCAGCGCGCCCGGCAGGCCGCTCATGAGCGCCGCCGTCCCGACGAAGAGCAGCCGCGCGCCATGCCCCGGCGCCCGCCCGCGCACGGGCGCGAGGACCAGAGACCAGAAGCCATAGGCGCCGATGAAGAAGCTTCCATGCTCCAGCGCATGGCCGGACTCGCTGCGCAGCGCCCAGCCATAGAGGCTCGGCATATGCCACAACAGGAAGAGGCCGGTGAAGCACAGCCAGACGGCCACCGGTCCCGCCACGAAACGCGACAGCCTCAGCAGCGCCGAGAGCCCGCGCGCGTTGAGCGCCGGCGCAAGGGCGAGAAGGACGGCCTGCGACGCTCTTGCGGAAACGAAGAGGGGCGCGCAGACCAGCATCAGCACGAGATGCTGCGCCATATGGGTGGAAAACAGCCTTTCGCTCCATTCGCTCGCCGGCGATGCGGTCGCCGCATAGGAAAAAGCGAGCCCGAGCGCGAAACAGGCGACGCGCCGCGCCCCGATGACGCGGCCAAAGGCGCCGCGCAGGATGATTGTGTGAACGCCCTTCCCATAGAGCAAGGCTCCAAGCGTCAGAATGAGCAGCGCATAGGGATGGGGGCTCCACTGCGCGATGTGGCCCGCATCCGCGAAGGCTTCTCCTGGCGCGGAGGCTGCGGCAAGACAGAGAAACGGCGCTAGCTTCCGCATCCGGGAACTCCGACGGCCGCGATCGTTCCGAAGAGAATCTGCACGATGAACCAGACGCCCGACCACACGCCCCAGATGGCGAAGAAGCGCGTGCGGCCCTGTCCCGCGTCGAGTAGATCCTCATGGCTTCCGGCCGCTTCCCGGCTTACGCGCCGCCACAGGACAAAAGAGACGACCGTAGCTGCGATGGCGATCACGAGCGCCGCGAGATTGATCGCGAGCAGGCTCGCGTCGAGCCATCCCCACATCGGCGACGCTTTCGGGCTCCAGCTCGGAAAGCAGGCATGGCTCGCGAGCCCATAATTCAAGAGGAGCTGCGCGGACCAGGCGAGCGGCGGCGCGAGCAGCGCCGAAAAGAGCGCCGCATCCGGGATACGCGTCCGATGCGGCGCCGGATGTTCGACGCCATAGGCTTTCATGATCTCGTCGGACATTGGCTTATCCCATGTAAGGCGTCAGATAGAAGGTGAAGAAGATCGTCAGCCACACGAAATCGACGAAGTGCCAGTAGAGCGCGGCGATCGAGAGCGCCGCGTGTCTCTCCCGGTCGAAATAGCCGAGCAGGGACCACAGGAGAACGCATGCGAGCATGAGCGCCCCGACGGCGACATGCGCCATATGGAATCCGGTGGTGACGAAATAGGACGAGCCGTAAGACGTCGAGCTCATCGTGAACGGCTTGTCGCGCCACTCGAAGGCCTGAACGACAAGAAAAATCAGGCCGAGAAGAAGGCCGATCGCCAGCCCGAGCGACTGCCGCCGCGTTCTCCCCCGCGCGGCGCTGTTCTCCCCCCACCAGACGAAAACGCTGCTCAGCAGGAGAATGACCGTGTTGGGCGCGGCCAGCCGCAGGCTCGGCGTCTCGGGGATCCAGACGCGGCCGTATTGGACGACGAAGTAATAGTAGATGAAGAGGAGATAGGCGAAGAGCGAGCCCTCCGTCATCACGACGGTCGTCATGCCCCACCATCCGAAGGTCTTGTGGCCGACGCTGCCGACGGGAAGGCGCATGAGCGGGGCGTCATGCATGGCGCCGCTCCGAAATCTGACCCATCTCGCGCCGGGGCCAGAGCCAGGCGAGAACGGCGGCGAGGAGCAAAAGCGCGAGGATCGCGGCGGCGATCCAGGCGTGGACGAGCGCCGCCGCTCCGAGCGCCGTCGCGGCGAGCGCCGTGAGGAGCGGCGCGAGCGTGTCCTCCGGCATTTTTTGAATGAGCTCGGGCTCGGCGTCGAGGGCGGATGTGGACAGCATTTCCTTGCCTTCGTCCAGCGCCATGCCCCGCTGGATCGAGGAATGTTCGCCGCTCTCCCGCAGATCCCTTTCCCAGAGCGGATGCCGGCTGGCGACCGCAGGGATGACGGCGAAGTTATAAGGGGGCGGCGGCGAAGGCGTCGCCCATTCAAGCGTCGGGCCGCCCCATGGATTCGACCCCGCCGGCGCGCCATGGCGGCGGCTCACCAGGACATTGACGAGAAGGAGCAGAACGCCCGCCGCGAGAATGAAGGCGCCGATGGTCGTCACGACATTGACGGCGGTCCAGCCGAGGCCCTCGGGATAAGTGTAAATGCGCCGCGGCATGCCCGCGAGGCCCGTCCAGTGCATGGGCAGGAAGGCGATGTTGAACCCCAGGAAGACGGTCCAGAAGTTCCAGCGGCCGAGCCGCTCGTCGAGCAGGCGCCCGGTCATCTTGGGGAACCAGACATAGAGCCCGCCCATGACCGCGAGCACATTGATGCCGATCAGGACGTAATGGAGATGCGCGACGACGAAATAGGTGTCGGTGAGCTGCTGGTCGCTCGGCGCGGCCGCGGTCATGACGCCGGAGACGCCGCCGATCGTGAACATCACGATGAATCCGGCGAAGAAGAGGAAGGCGGTGGAGAGCACGGGCCGCCCCGTCCAGATGGTGGCGATCCATGCGAAGACGCCGACGGCGCTCGGCACGGTGATGACGAAGGAGGCGGCGCTGAAGAAGGAAAGGGCGAGGAAGGGAATGCCTGTCGCGAACATGTGATGCAGCCAGACGCCGAAGCCCATCACCATCGTCGCGACGGTCGCGAGGACGACGACCGTATAGCCGACGAGCGGGCGCCGGCAGAAGATCGGCAGCGCATCCGAGACGATGCCCATCGCCGGAAGAACGACGACATAGACCCAAGGGTGCGCGAATATCCAGAAGAGATGCTGCCATAAAAGCGGCTGGCCCTGTCCCGACGGATCGAAGAAATGCGTGCCGAACTGCCGATCCGTCCACAGGAGGAAAAAGGCGAGGCTGACCGCCGGGACGGAGAAGAGAATGCCGAAGGATGTCGTCACCGTTCCCCATGTGAGGATCGGGACCCGGTTGATCGACATGCCGGGGGCGCGCGCGCGAAGAAAGGTGACAACGAAATTCGCCGCGCCCGCCGTCGAGGAGACGCCGAACAGGATCATGCCGATGGCGTAGAAATCCATGTTCGGTCCGGGATTGTAGCGCGTGAGGGCGTAGGGAACGTAATTGAACCAGCCATCGTTCGGGCCATAACCGATGACGAAGCCCGCGTAGATGAAGAGACCCGAGAAAAGATAAATCCAGTAGGAGAAGGCGTTCAGCCTCGGAAAGGCCATGTCGCGCGCGCCGAGCAGCAAGGGAAAGAGATAGACGCTGAAGCCCGAGAGCACCGGCTGGGCGTAGAGGAAGATCATGGTGAGGCCGTGCATCGAGAAGAGCTGGTCATATTGCTCCGGCGTCAGCAGGGTCTTGTTCGGCCCCGCGAGCTGCAGGCGCATGACGAGCGCCTCGACGCCGCCGAGCATTAAAAAAAGAAAAGCGGTCGCGATGTAGCGCTTGCCATATTCCTTGTGATCGACGGTCGAGAGCCAACCTTTCAGTCCCGGCTCGCCTTCCCAGATATGCGTGAGCCTGTCGCGCGCCGGCGCGCCCGATTGTTCGAGTTCAAGGGAGCGGTCATAGTCGGCGACAGCCATGCGCTTTTCCTACTTCAGGCTTCCCACATAGCGGCGGATCGCGGTGAGCTCCGACGCCTGAAGCTCCAGCGTCGGCATCTTGTTTCCGGGCTTGATGCGCTGGGGATCGGCGATCCAGCCGGTCAGGGTCGCCGTCGTGTTTTGCAGCGTGTTGGACGCGATGCCGCTGCGTGTGGCGACATGGGTCAGATCGGGTCCGAGCTTCCCGCCCGCGAGCGTCCCGCGCACCGTATGGCAGGCGCCGCAGCGCGCCTGAAACATCGCCTCGCCCGCCGCAAGATCGCCCTGTTGCTTCGGGGCGGCGCGCAACTGCGCCGCGCGCCAGGCGGCGAAGGCGTCGGGCGTCTCGGCGATGACGACGATCGCCATATGCGCGTGCTGGCGGCCGCAATATTCGGCGCATTGGCCGCGATAGACGCCGGCCTTCTGCGCCTCGAACCAGGTCACGTTGGTCTGATTGGGGATGAGATCGATTTTCTCGCCCAGCGCCGGGACCCAGAAGGAATGGATCACGTCCTGCGTATGCACCTCGAGACGCACGGGCGCGCCGGTCGGGATATGCGCCTCGTTCGCTGTGTCGAAGATTTGCGACGGATCGTCGCTTTTGTAGCGAAACTGCCACCACCATTGATGGCCAGTCACTTCGATCGTGAGCGCCGCCTCACGCGGCGGCCTGTTGATCGCGGCCATCGTGTAGGCGTTCCACGCCATGGCGCCGAAGAGGGCGAGCGTCGAGAGCGCGACCCCGACCGTGATCCAGGACAGACCGCCGCCGCGTCGCGCGATCGGTTCCCGCCCCGTCGCCTGCGCGTCGAGAGAGGTGCGCCGCATGACGACGCCCGCCGCCGTCAGCAGCGCGATGATGGCGACGACCGCAATGGAGAGCACAAGCAGCGCCCATGTAAGGAGCGAGATCGTTGCGGCCTTGTCGCCGAAGGCCTCGAGATAGTTCATCGGCGGCGAGGCGGGCGTCGGCATCAGCGCGTCTCGTTCGGTTTCTGGCCGAAGCTGAAACGCTCGGTCTCGCTCCAGGGCGTCGCCGTCTTCGAAAACTCAGCGGGAACCTGCTCGATTTTCAGCGCCTCGCGGGAGACGGTCTTGCCCCATGTCGGCGCGGGATCGCGGCTGATGCTGTGAATATAGGCGACGAGATCCCAGATGACGTTTTCGGGGAGCATCGCGCCCCATGAGGGCATGCCGTTCGGACGCCCCTGATAAATGCTGAGATAGATATTCTGGGGCTCGCCGCCATAGATGAAGAAACTGTTGCTGAGCGAGGGCCCCATGCCGCCCCCGGCGTTGGGCGCGTGACAGCCGCTGCAATTGAACATGTTGAAATAGCCCATCCCGCGTTGAATGGCTTCGGGGTCGCCGCCGACGGGATTTTTCATCGCGGGGCTCGGGCCGGTGTTCCCCGGCAGCAGCCTCGAGACGGGCGCCTCCAGAACCTCGCGGGCGCTGGGGTAGGGGAGGATGGCCGCAATCGGCGCCGACGGCGGGGCGGGCTGCGCAATCGCCGGCGGAGGCTGCGGCTGTGGCGGCGCCTCTTGCGGCGCGGGTTGCGCCGGTTGCGGCTGCCTTAGCGGCGTGTGTCGCACGGGCCGCCCCTGCGAGGGGAAGGCCGTAAACGTCACGGCTGCGACGAGAGCGAGGAGACCGGGACGCCGCATGGCCATGATCGTTCCTCTAGCGAGCGCCCGCGGGCGCGAGAGGTATTCCATAGCTTGTGAGCAGCGCCGCGATCTCGGGACTCTTCTGCGCGATGATCTCGTCGAGCCGCTTTTTCAGTCCGGCGTCGCCCTTGCGCACGCCCATGGAAATGTCGAAGGAAAACTGCAGCGGCGCGAAGTCCTTGCCGTCTGCAATCGGCACGATCCGCAATGGAACCGGCGAGGTGAGAGCCGCATAGCCGGCGAGCGGCCCCCAGGCGGCGGCAAGCTCGACATCGCCTTTCTCCACCGCTTCGATCAGCCGCGCGGGCGGCGTGGCGTCGCGATAATCGCCGTAGAGCATGTAGCCGATGACATTGCCCACGATCCCCTGTTCGCCCAGCGCATGGACGGGCGGCGAATTCATGCCGTCGTCTCCGAAGAGATGCACGCCGATCTTCAGGCTGTGGAGGCGGGGATCCTTAAGCGACGCGACATCGATGTTGCGGTCTTCTCTCGAAACGAAGACATAGCTCGAACGGTAATAGGGCCGCGTCGTTTCGACGGGGTCGAAATGCGCGGGAACGCCCATGACGACGTCGCAAAGCCCCGCCTTGAGCGTGTTGCGGATGAAGCCGCGGCGCTGCGCCCACCATGTGTAGGAGACTTTCGCGCCTATCTCTCGCGCCACGAGTTCCGCAAGCCTGTTTTCAAGCCCCTTCCCATCCGCGTCGGAGAAGGGGAGATTGTTGGGATCGGCGCAGACGCGCAGTATGGCCGGCTCGCCGCCTGCAGCGTGGACGGCCGCAAGGACGAGCGCCACTCCTGCGCATCCAGAGAGAAGAGTGTACGAGACGCGCATGGAAAGGCCCTCACTGCGCCGGAGGCTGGGGGGACGCGGCGCCGGCCGCGTCATGCCCGTCGCCGAGCGAGAAGACGAGCAGCGCGCTGCCCCCGACGGTGTAGAGGGGCAGGTCCTGCATGGCGCCCGTGAAGCCCAGCGCGCCATTGCGCACGCGCGGATCGATCTCGGCGTTGGCGATGACGCCGGGCCAGCCGCCGACGCCGGAGAGGATCGCAACATATTGCGCGCCGTCACGCCCCTGATAGGTGACAGGCTGTCCGACGAAGCCCGAGGGGCCGCGAAACTGCCACAGAAGCTGACCGCTTCGGGCGTCGACGGCTTTGAACAGGCGGTCCATCGTCGCGTAGAAGACCACATCGCCCGCCGTCGCCAGCGCGCCGCTCCAGACGGGAAGCTGTTCGGCGATCGACCAGGTCTTGGCGCGTTTGACCGGGTCCCAGGCCAGAAGTTCGCCGCGATGGCCGCCGGGTCCCGCATACATGTCCACCGTTGCGCCGACGAAAGGCGTGCCGGCGATGTAGCTGACCTCGCTCGTGCTGAAATTGGCGCACAGATGCTGGTGCGGAACATAGAGAAGCTTCGTTCGCGGCGACCAGGCCATCGGCTGCCAGTCCTTGGCGCCGGGCGGCGCCGGACAGATGTTCTGGACGGTCTTGTCGAGGACGGGCTTCAGCGCCTCATTGGGTGCGATGCGGCCGCTTTTCAGATCGACGCCCTTGTAGACGGTCACCGTATCGTAAGGGTCCGCCGACAACACTTCGCCGGTCGCCCGGTCGATGACATACATGTAGCCGTTGCGACCGGGATGAATGAGAACCTTGCGGGCGCCGCCGCCGATCTCGAGATCGAGCAGCATGTTCTCGTTGATCTCGTCATGATCCCACAGATCGTGCGGGCTCATCTGATAGGCCCATTTTGCCTGTCCGCTATCGGCGTCGCGGGCGAAGACGGTGCTGGTCCAGAGATTGTCGCCGGGTCGCTGATTGGAGTTCCAGGGCCCCGGATTTCCGGTGCCGTAATAGACGAGGTTCGTTTCGGGATCGTAGGAGAGCCAGCCCCAAACCGTTCCGCCGCCGATGCGCCAGTGATCGGCGGGCCAGCTCGTCGCGCCGAGGTCCTTGCCCTTCATCCAGTCGTAATGCGGCTTGAAATCCGCGCCGATCAGCGCCTCGGCGTCGGGGCCGGTGGAATAGGCGCGCCAGGCGATCTTGCCGCTCGCCTGATCGACGGCGGTGAGCCAGCCGCGCACGCCCATTTCGCCGCCGCTGTTGCCTGCGAGCACTTTGCCCTTCACTGCAAGCGGCGCCATCGTGATCGTTTCGCCGAGATTGATATCGCCGAGCTTCGTGACCCAGAGTTCCTTGCCGCTCAGCGCGTCGAGCGCGACCATATGATCGTCGAGCGTGTTGAGAAAGATCTTGCCACTGTCATAGGCGAGGCCGCGGTTGACGACGTCGCAGCAGGCCACGCCTTTCGCCGCCGGGTCGGGCTTTGGGGCATAGGACCATTTTAATTCGCCCGTCACGGCGTCGAGCGCGAACACCTGATTGGGGTGCGGACCGTCATAGGGCCCGACGACATACATCACGCTGTCGATGACCAGCGGCGCCGCCTCCTGACCGCGCGCGGCGCCGATCGAGAACGACCAGGCGAGTTTCAATCGGGCGACATTGCCCGCGTTGATCTGGTCGAGCGCGCTGAAGCGGGTGTTGGCGTAATCGCGCGGGGCCATCGGCCAGTTGCGCGCGTCCGAGGAAAGCGCGGCGAGCGACTGCTGGGCGACGGCCGCACCGGCAAACGCCGCGCTCGCCAACAGGGCGACGCCCAGACGCGTCGCCGCGACTGAAGCGACAGTCGCAAGCGAGGGGATCTCGAGCATCGCCGCCTCTCATTTCAAAACAAGACAATCAGGCCGTCGGAAATGGCTTTGCGGCAGGTAGCGCGCGCCGCAGGGCTGGCGAGCAGAGCAATGGCCGCGCGCCTCGATTTGAAGTTGACGGCTGGTTGCCGCATGGCGCGGCGCCGCCAGTTAAGGGGCGTTCGCCGCGCCGCAAAAGGAAGGAGCCTGGAATCATGACGCAGGAAAAAACGATGAAGGCGCCGGCCTCGGCCGAGACGATCGTCAACGGGCTTGGCTGGTTCTCGCTCGGTCTGGGTCTTATCGAGGTTTTCGCGCCGGGGAGTCTCGCCAGGCCGCTCGGCATGGAGCGGCAGTCGTCGCTGCTGCGCACTTATGGACTGAGAGAAATCATCGCCGGCCTCGGCATTCTCATGTCCCGCCGGCCAACAGCATGGCTCTGGGCCCGGGCGTTCGGCGATGTTCTGGATATGGTCACAGTCGCGCCAAAGCTCGGCAGCCGCGAGGGGAGCGTGCGGAAAGCCAACGGCCTCGCGGCGATGGCGATCGGCCTCGTCGCGGCGCTCGACGTCTATTACGCCATGAATTCAGCCCGCTAGGCAAAGAGCGTCAGGCCCGGGGGCCTTGCCTTGTCCGGGCCGATCCTTTTGCAGGGGGCGCGAGCGCCCATTTCAGAAAAACTTCGGAAATGTTTTCCGCAGGTGCGAAAAACTTCTGAAACAGCCTCTTGCAAGGTTGGCCTCAGCCCATGGACTCGCGGCCGGTAGAGATAAGGCCGTGCGCGAATTTCGATGGCGATCATCGGTCCCCGTCGCGGGGGCTGAGCGTCTCGCGCCTCTCCGGCCGGGGACGACGCCTGCGGCGCCGAGCCGGGCGGAAAAATGGTTGCGACGCGTTGCTGCCGCGCCTGGCTTCGTTTCTCGTAGAAGGTTCGCCAACAATGAACGTCTCTGTCCGACCCGACGACGTCGCCCTGCCAAAGAATGGCTTGTCCGCCCTCGCGGAGCATTGGCGCGCCGACATTCTGTCGGGATTTCTCGTCTTCCTGATCGCGCTGCCGCTGTGCCTCGGCATCGCCATGGCCTCGGGCTTCCCACCCCAGGCGGGCATCATCTCCGCCATCGTCGGCGGGCTCCTCGTGTCGCGGATCAATGGGTCTTTCATTACGATCATGGGCCCCGCGGCGGGCCTCATCGTCGTCATCCTGGATTCGGTTCAGGAACTCGGGGAGGGAGACGCAGCGGCGGGCTACCGCTATACGCTCGCTGCGATCGTCTTTGCGGGGCTGATCCAGATTCTCATGGGCGTAATGAAGGCGGGCAAGATGAGCGCCTTCTTTCCGTCCTCGGCGGTCCACGGGATGCTCGCCGCGATCGGCATCATCATCATCGCCAAGCAGATTCATGTCATGCTCGGCGTGAAGCCCGACGCCCAGACCCTGTTCCAGACCATCGGCGCCATCCCTGCGAGCGTGAGGGACATGAATCCGGAAGTCGCCATCATCGGCGTCATCGGCCTCATCATTCTGACGCTCTGGACGCTCGTCGCGAATACGCGGCTCCGGGTCGTTCCGGCGCCGCTGCTCGTCGTGCTCGTGGGCATGGCGCTCGCGAAATATTTCGATCTCGAAGACGAGCACAAATATCTCTTTCTGCCCGACGCGGTGTTCCTGCCGCATCACGAATTCACCATCGGGCCGAAATTCCTCGTCACCCTGCCGCAGAACTTTCTCGCCGGATTCTCCTTCCCCGACTTTCACCAGGTCGGACGGATGGTTTTCTGGCAGCAGGTTTTCGCCATCGCCCTCGTCGGCAGCCTTGAGAGTCTGCTCAGCGCCGCGGCGGTCGACAAGCTCGATCCCCTGAAGCGCGTTTCCGATCTCAACCGCGACGTCGCGGCCGTGGGCGTCGGCAATACGATTTGCGGGCTGATCGGCGGCCTGCCGATGATCGCGGAGATCGTCCGCAGCTCCGCCAATGTGAACAATGGCGCGCGCACCGGCTGGGCGAATTTCTTCCACGGCCTGTTCCTGCTCGTCTTCGTGGCGCTGTTTCCCAAGCTGATCCACGAAATTCCGCTCGCCTCCCTCGCGGCGCTGCTGGTCTTCACCGGCTACCGGCTCGCCTCGCCGCGCGAATTCAGGAAGACGCTCGAAATCGGCTGGGACCAGCTCGGCGTCTTCGTCATCACCATTATCGGCGTTCTCGCGACCGATCTTCTGGTCGGCGTGGCGATCGGCGTCGTCGCCGAACTCGTGTTCCACTTCTGGCGCAGCATCGATTGGCGCAATGTGGTCAGGCTCAGCCGTACAATCGAGGAGCGGGAGCCGGGCGTCTTCCATGTCCAGGTGGCCGGCGCCGCTTTTTTTGGCAACTTTCTTGCATTGAAAGGCGACCTCGCGACGATCCCGCCGGGCCGGACGGTCATCTTCGATCTCTCCGGCACGTCGACGATCGACCACACGGTCATGGAGAATCTGCATCACTTCTGCGACGACTATCGGGGCAAGGGCGGCCACGCCGAGATCAGGGGTCTCGATCAGCTCGTTGCAAGCTCGAAGCATCCGCTGGCGCCGCGCAAGCGCGCCGCCTAGGCGCCCAGGCGCCGGGAAGGACGGTCAATGTTGCTGCAATTTGCGCTTTTCTGCGTCGTCGCCCTGTTTGGCGCCGGCGCGATGTCCCTCTATTGGCGCGCGCGGGCGGACGTGCAGAGCCTGGTCTACGGGTTGAGCGGCGGTCTGTGCGGGGCGATCTTTCTCGCGGCGGTCGCGCCGAGGGGCGCCGATGCGTTGACGACGACGCTGCCGCTGGGCGTTCCGTGGATCGGCATGCACTTCCGGCTCGATTCCCTGAGCGCATTCTTCCTCGCCGTCGTCGATCTCGGCGGCGCCGCGGCGAGCGCCTATGCCATCGGATATGGCGCGCACGAAAAAGATCCCATGCGCATCCTGCCGTTCTTTCCGGCCTTCATCGCCGCGATGAACATGGTGGTTCTCGCCGACGACGCCTTCACTTTCCTCGTCGCCTGGGAGTTCATGTCGCTGACATCCTTCGCGCTGGTGATTGCCCATCACCATCAGGCGGAAAACCGGGCGGCTGCCTATATCTATCTGCTCATGGCGAGCTTCGGCACGCTCTGCCTGCTCATGGCCTTCGGTCTTTTGGCCGGCGCCGCCGGCGCCTATGACTTCGCGTCCATCCGCGCCGCCGAGCTCGATCCCTGGAAGAAGGGCCTGGCGCTCGCCCTCGTCACGCTCGGCGCCGGCTCAAAGGCGGGCCTCGCGCCCTTGCATATCTGGCTGCCGCTCGCCCATCCCGCCGCGCCGAGTCATGTCTCGGCGCTGATGAGCGGCGTGATGACCAAGGTCGCGATTTACGGCTTCATCCGCATCGTCTTCGATCTTCTGGGGCCGCCTGCCTTCTGGTGGAGCGTCCATCCGCTGGTCTTCGGAGCCGCCAGCGCGCTCGTTGGCGTTCTGTTCGCAACCGTGCAGAGCGATTTGAAGAAGCTCCTGGCGTACAGCACGATCGAGAACGTCGGGATCATTTTCATCGCGCTTGGCCTCGCGCTCGCCTTCAAGGCGAATGGCCAGACGCTCGCCGCGGCGCTCGCCTTCACCGCCGCGCTGTTTCATGTCTTCAACCACTCCTTGTTCAAGGGCGCGCTGTTCTTCGGCGCGGGCGCCGTGCTCGGCGCGACCGGCGAGAGGAACATCGAGCGTCTGGGCGGCCTGATCCGATCCATGCCCAAAACCGCCTTCGTGTTTCTGGGCGCCTGCCTCGCCATCGCGGCGCTTCCGCCGCTCAATGGCTTCGTCTCCGAATGGCTGATCTTTCAGGCGATCCTGCTCAGCCCCGCGTTGCCGCAATGGGTGTTGAAACTCACGATCCCCGCCGTCGGCGTGACGCTCGCGCTGAGCGCGGCTCTTGGAGCCGGGGCCTATGTGCGCGCCTTCGGCGTCGTGTTTCTCGGGCGCCCGCGTTCGGAGGCCGCGAAGGGGGCGCGCGAAACCGATCGATGGTCGCTCGGCGCGATGTCGGCGATGGTGTTTCTATGTCTGCTCGCGGGCGTTCTCCCGAGCCTCATGATCGACACCATCTCGCCGGCGGCCGCGGCCTATGTCGGCGGGCGCATGCCGGCGCAGAGCCAGATCGGCTGGCTCTCCATCGCCCCGATCGCCGAAAGCCGCAGCTCCTATAACGGCTTCCTCGTCCTCGCCTTCATCCTCCTGTCGTCGCTGGGCGCCATGCTGACGATCAGGTCGATCTGGCCGCGTCCCCTGCGCCGCGCGCCGCCCTGGGACTGCGGCTACATAGACCCCTCGCCCTTCACGCAATACACCGGCAGCAGCTTCGCGCAGCCGGTCCGGCGCACGCTTGGGAATATCGCTTTTTCGGTGAAGGAGCGCCTCGACATGCCCGCGCCCGGCGAGACGCGCGCCGCGCATTTTTCGATCGACATCGGCGACCGTTTCATCGCCTATCTGTACGAACCGCTGGGCGAGGCCGTGAACTTCTGCGCAAAGCGGCTCAATTTCGTGAGCTTCCTGTCCATCCAGGAATATCTCGCGCTCGTCTTCGCCGCCCTCGTCCTCATGCTCGTCATCGTGGCGCTATGATCGGCTTTCTCTTCGATTTCATCGCGCAGGGCGCGCAAATGGCGCTGGTGCTGGCGCTCTCGCCGGTGCTGATCGGCTTCACCCGCAAGGTCAAGGCGCGTCTGTTGCGCCGGCGGGGCGCGCCGATCCTCCAGCCCTGGTACGATCTCATCCGTCTTTTCCGCAAGGAGACGGTGCTCGCCGAGGATGCGTCCTGGCTCTACCGCGCCGCGCCCTACATCATCTTCGCGACGACCTGGGTCGCGGCCTCCCTCGTTCCGACCTTCGCGACCGGCCTGATGTTCAGCTGGACGGCGGATCTCATCGCGCTCGCCGCGCTGCTGGGCGCTGGCCGCTTCTTCCTGGCCCTCGCCGGAATGGACGTCGGCACGAGTTTCGGCGGCATCGGCGCGAGCCGCGAGATGATGTTCGGCTCTCTCGCCGAACCCGCGACGATCATGATCGCCTTCGTCGTCTCGCTGATCGCGGGTTCGACGCAGCTCTCCGAGGTCGCGGCCTATATGGCGTCCGACTTTTCGCTGCGCGTCTCGGTGCTTTTCGCCCTCATCGGCCTCGTCATCGTCGCCATCGCCGAGAACGGCCGCATCCCCGTCGACAATCCCGCGACGCATCTCGAGCTGACGATGGTGCATGAGGCGATGATCCTCGAATATTCGGGACGCCATCTCGCAATCATCGAACTGGCCGCGGCGCTCAAGCTGCTGCTTTATGTTTCGCTCATTGGCTGCGTCTTCTTTCCCTTCGGCCTCGCGCCGCATGACGCCGGCCTCGCCGCCATGGGCGTCGGCGTGCTGGCCTATGTCGCCAAGCTCGCCGTCGGAGGGTTCCTTCTCGCCTTCTTCGAGGTTTCGACTGCGAAGATGCGGGTCTTCCGCGTGCCGGACTTCCTGGGGGCCGCGCTGATGCTCGGCCTTCTCGGCACGTTTCTCGTCTTCGTCACGCGGAGCCTTTGATGGCCCATCTCTCGCTCGATATCGCACAGCTGCTTGCGGGCTCGCTGGTGCTGGTGAGCTTCATGCTCCTTTATCAGGACCGGCTCTCGGGACTGATCAACATCTTCGCCCTGCATGCCTTCGTTCTGGCGCTCTCCGTCGCCTGGCAGGCCTATGTGCAGCAGGCGCCGCATCTTTACGTCACAGCGGGCATCGCCCTCGTCTTCAAGGCGATCGTCATCCCCTTCAGCCTGCGCGCCATCATCAAGCGTCTGCGCATTCACCGGACGGTGGAGATCGTCGGCGGGATCGGCTGGACGATGCTGATCGGCATGTTCCTCATGGCGCTGTCGCTCGTCGTCATGCTGCCGGCGACGGCGGCGGCCGATCCCTTCGCGCGCGAGGATCTGGCCTTCGCGCTCGCCATCGTGCTTCTGGGCCTGCTCATGATGGTGACCCGGCGCAACGCCGTAAGCCAGATCATCGGCTTCATGTCGCTCGAAAACGGCCTGATCCTCGCCGCCGCGGGCGCCGACGGCATGCCGCTCGTCGTCGAGATCAGCGTCGCCCTGTCCGTCCTTGTCGCCTTCATCGTCATCGGAGTGTTTCTGTTCCGCATTCGCGAACGCTTCGATACGGTTGATCTTTTCGAACTTGATCGCGTCCGGGGGGAGCGCCGCTGATGCCGGAATTCCTGATGTTGTCCAATGCTCTGGTGGTTATTCCGGCGACCGCCGCCGCCATCCTCGCCTTCGAGCCCGACTACAAGCGCGCCGCGCAGATCAACATGGCGGCTTCCGGCGCGACGCTCGTCTTCGCCCTGCTGCTCCTCCTGAAGGGAAGTGAGACGGGCAGCTTTCTCTTCGTCGACGATCTCAACATCGTCTTCGTCGTGCTCTCGACCTTCGTCGGCCTGACGACGAGCGTCTTCAGCGCGAGCTACATTCGTCACGAAATGGAGACCGGCCGGCTGTCGGCCGGCAATCTGCGTTTCTATCACGCAATGTATCAGACGCTCATGTTCTCGATGAACCTCGCGCTGCTCGCGAGCAACATCGGGCTGATGTGGGTTTCCGTGGAGGTCGCGACGCTGACGACGGTGATGATGGTCGGCGTCTACCGCACCCGCGACTCGCTCGAAGCGGCTTGGAAATATTTCATTCTCGGCAGCGTCGGCATTGCGCTGGCGCTCTTTGGCACGATCCTCGTCTATATGGCGGCCGAGCCGGTCTTGGGACAGGGCTATGACGCGATGGTCTGGTCGTCGCTGATGCAGCAGGCCGCCCATTTCAGCCCCCGGCTGCTCAATGTCGCCTTCGTCTTCCTCATGCTCGGCTACGGCACCAAGGTCGGCCTCGCGCCCATGCACGCCTGGCTTCCCGACGCCCATGCGGAAGGCCCGACGCCGATCTCCGCGGTTCTCTCCGGCCTGCTGCTGAATGTCGCGCTCTACGCCGTTCTGCGCTTCAAGATGCTGCTGACGGCGAACGCCATGGCCATCACGCCGGGGCCGATGCTGATCACGCTCGGCCTCGCCTCGGTGCTCTTTTCTGCCTTCATGCTCTATCGCCGCGACGACGTGAAACGGCTCTTCGCCTATTCCTCGATCGAACACATGGGCGTCATCGCCTTCGCCTTCGGCGTCGGCGGGCCGCTCGCAAATTTCGCCGGCCTGCTTCATATGGCGATGCACAGCCTCACCAAGTCGGCGATCTTCTTCGCCGTCGGCCAGATCGCCCAGGCCAAGGGAACGCAGAAGATCGCCGACATCCGCGGGCTGACCCAGAGCCATCCGCTGCTCGGCTGGGGGCTCGTTGTCGGCGTGATGGCGATTTGCGGGATGCCGCCGCTCGGCGTCTTCATGAGCGAATTTCTCGTCGTGAGTTCGGCATTCTCTCGCGCGCCCTGGCTCGCGGCGCCGCTCGTGCTCGGTCTGCTCGTCGCTTTCGGCGCCTTGCTCATGCGGCTCATCGGCATGGCCTTCGGAGAGCCCTCGAAAAGCGTCGGCGAAGTCGAGGCCTCCTCCATTCCGCTCTTCGCTCATCTCGCGCTCGTGCTCGTGGCCGGGCTTTATCTGCCCGCCTATCTCGTCAGCTGGTTCGAAAATGTTGCGCGTCAGCTGGGCTAGGCGCAGGAGATGACGATGCTCTTCAATCTGAAACGCGAGACCGGCGAAGCGCCGCCGCCGTCCGCCTGCCGTCCCTTTGCGCGCGAGGATGTCGACCCGGGCCAATGGCAAGGAGCCGTGCGTGAGCTCGTCGAGGGGAAGGCGGATTTCTTCAGCCTTTGGAGCGACGGGGCGCGGGTCTATCTGGCGCTCGCCGACCGCGAGACTTATGCGCTGCGCATTCTCGCCCTCGCCTGTCCCGATCGGCGTTTTCCCTCTGTCGCCGGGCTGCATCCCCCGGCGCTGAGGCTGGAGCGCACGATCTGCGACCTCTACGGGCTGGACGCGGAGGGCCTGCCGGACAAGCGGCCCTGGCTCGATCACGGCCGCTGGGGCCTGCGCCATCCCTGCGGCGACGCTGAGCCGCTCGCGACTGCGAGCGAACCTTACGCGTTTTTGCCGGCGGAGGGCGCGCCGCTGCATCAAATCCCGGTCGGGCCCGTTCACGCCGGCATTATCGAGCCGGGCCATTTCCGCTTCTCGGCCAACGGCGAGGTGGTCGTAAGGCTCGAGCAGCGGCTGGGGTTCGTTCACAAGGGAATAGACAGTCTGATGGCCGGCGCGCCGATCGAGCGCGCCGCGAAGATCGCCGCCCGCGCCTCGGGCGACAGCACCGTCGCATACAGTCTCGCCTTCGCGCGAGCCGTGGAGGCGGCATTGGGCGTCGAGGCGCCGCCGCGCGCCGTCTGGCTGCGCGCGTTGATGGCCGAGCTCGAGCGGCTCGCCAATCATTTCGGCGACATTGGCGCGATCTGCAATGACGCCGCCTTCTCGCTCATGCTCGCCCAGTGCGGCCTCGTCCGCGAGCGGCTGCTGAGAAGCGCCGCCGCCTGTTTCGGCCACCGGCTGATGATGGACCGGATCGCGCCCGGCGGGGTCGTCGCGGATCTCGCGGAGGACGGCGTCGCCGCGCTGCGCGCCCTCATGGAATGGATCGCGGCGATGACGCCGCGCCTCATCAGCCTTTATGGCGACACCACCTCCCTGCAGGACCGCACCGTCGCGACGGGCGTTCTGAGCGAGGCGCTCGCGCGCCAATATGCCTGCGGCGGCTTCATCGGCCGCGCCTCGGGGCGGGCCTTCGACGCGCGCCGCGCGATCGGCTACGCGCCTTATGAGGAGCTGTCCTTCGATCTCGGGGCCTCGACCGACGGCGACGTCGACGCCCGCGTCTGGGTGCGGTTCGACGAGGTTCATGCATCGATCCAGATCGTCGAGCAGATTCTCGATCGTCTGCCGCATGGGCCGATAAGGGCGGAAATCGCTGCCCCGGCGGCAAGTTGCGAGGGGGCGGCTCTCGTCGAAGGTTTCCGTGGCGATATTTTCGTCTGGCTGCGGCTCGACACGGAAGGACGCGTGGAGCGCGCGCATCTTCGAGATCCGTCCTGGCTCCAGTGGCCGCTGCTCGAAGCCGCGATCAAGGGCAATATCGTCGCGGATTTCCCCCTGTGCAACAAATCCTTCAACTGCTCCTACTCGGGGCACGACCTCTAGGAGGGGGCGGATGCGTAAGTTTCTTTTCCAGGGCCTCTTCCGCGGCGCCCTGACGGAGCCGCCGCCCTTGCCTGACGACGCCATGCTGGCGGAGCTCGGACGGGCTCTCGAAAAAAACGCGCGTGAAAAACTCGGGCGGAGCCTGTCGATTCGAGAGGTGGACGCCGGCTCCTGCAACGGCTGCGAATTGGAAATCCACGCGCTGAGCAACGCCTATTATGATCTGGAGCGTTTTGGCCTGCGCTTCGTCGCCTCGCCACGCCATGCGGACGTCCTCATGGTGACGGGACCGGTGACGAAAAACATGCGTGAGGCGCTGGAGCGGACTTACAACGCCGCGCCCGCCCCCAAATGGGTGGTGGCGGTCGGGGATTGCGCGTGCAACGGAGGCGTCTTCGCCGAAAGCTACGCCTGCGTGGGCGCCGTATCGAAGGTCGTGCCCGTGGATTTGCATATTCCAGGCTGTCCGCCCGATCCGGTTCAACTGCTGAAGGGATTGATCGCTCTGCTCGGCGCCGCGTAAAGAGCCTCCAAAGCAGCGCGCCTCCACAGCGGATCACGCGGCTGCGGCCCGGGGCGCGACTGGCGCATTTTCCGCTCGGACCACAGCAAGAGCGTTCTCCTGATTGCGGTTTTTCAATCGGTTCGGGGAACAGGACGGTCAGTGGCGCCGTCATACTTCCGAAACAATCCCCGAGCACGGTCCAGTTTACGTCAAGCAACGCCCGCCTGCCCAGTTGACGGCCACCGTCAAAACACGCCTATGTGCAAGGGGCCGTCGAATTCGGGAAAACTCGCTTCTTCATGACGCTCGTATATAAGCTTCGGCAGCTGCCGCCGTACAAGAGGTTTATGGCGGCCGCGGCAGCCGCCTTGGTTCTGGCCGGCGCGCTCTGGGTTGCAAGATCCGGGAGCGATAATGCGGCCTCTCCGCATGCGGGCGGCAAGGCTGGCGGCGAGGGCGCCCAGATCGTCAGGAGCCAGGGAAAGATCTTCATTCCCGAAGGCTCCCCATATCGCGCCCGCATCGCCGTCGCGCCGGTCCAGCAGAAAAGCATCAGCCGCAGCAAACTGGTGACAGGAACCGTCGAGGCCGACCCGACCCGGACGGTCAAAATCCTGGCTCCGGTGGCCGGGCGCGTCGCCGCCCTGGATGTCGCACTCGGCGATACGGTGAAAAAGGGCCAAAGGCTCGCGACCATCGACTCGGGCGATCTGGCGCAAGCCGTCGCCGACGCCGAGAAGGCGCGCGCGACGGTCAAGCTCACCAAGAGCGCCCTGGAGAGGGCGGTCGGGCTCAACAAGGCGGGCGGGTTGGCGCTGAAGGAGCTGGAGCAGGCGCAAAACGACTTCCATCAGGCGTCATCCGAGCTGAAGCGCGCCGAAGCGCGCCTCGAAGTGATTGGCGACAGCGGCACTGTATCTGGACAGCGTCAAATCGTTCTGACCTCGCCGATCGACGGGACGATCACTTCCCTCGACACCGCGCCGGGCGATTTCATCGACAACGCCACCGAGTCGATGATGACTATTTCCAACCTGGAGAAGGTCTGGGTGACCGCGAGCGTCCAGGAAAAGGATCTTTCCTTCGTCCAGAAGGACGAGCGCGTCGAGGTGTCGCTGCTCGCCTATCCCGGCGAGGTGTTCACCGGCCGCGTGCAGGTCATCAGCCAGTTGCTCGAAGCCGATACGCGCCGCAACAAGGTGCGCATCTCCTTCGACAACCCCTATGCGCTTTTCAAGCTGAACATGTTCGCAACGGTGCGTTTTTTCGCGCCGGCCGCCCAGAGCATTCTGGTTCCCCGCTCGGCCCTCTTCATCGTCAACGACACGACGAGCGTCTTTATCGAGGTTGCGCCCTGGACCTTCCAGAGACGACCCGTGATCATCGAATCCGACTACGAAGGCTCGACGATCATCCGTGGCCTGGAGCCGGGACAACGCATTGTGGTGCGAGGCGGAGTCTTGCTCAATGATTGAGCGCGCCGTTGAATTCTGCCTCCAGAGACGCCTCATCGTCATCCTGGCGACGATCCTCGTCTTCATCTACGGCCTCTATTCCTGGACCCAGCTGAAGCTCGAAGCCTATCCGGACGTGGGCGACGTGACGGTGATCGTCACGACGCAAGCCAGGGGACTCGCCGCGGAAGAGGTCGAGCAGCAGATCACCGTGCCGCTCGAGCGCGCGCTCGCGAGCACGCCCGGACTCGTCACGATCCGCTCCACCAGCACTTTCGCGCTTTCGCTGATCACGATGGTGTTCAAGGACGGGGTCGAAGATTACTGGGCGCGTCAGCGCGTTCTCGAGCGCGTCAGCCAGGTGCCCCTGCCGTCGAGCTTCCAGCCGGTTCTCGGCCCCTTGACCAGCCCCGTCGGCGAAATCCTGCGCTATGCCGTCGAATCCGACGAAATGAGCCTCGCGGAGCTTTCCGAGATTCAGCGCTGGATCATCGTTCCCGCGCTCAATCAGGTCCCTGGCGTCGCGAGCGTGGCGAATTTCGGCGGATTGACCCGGCAGTTCCAGCTCGAAGTCGACCCGCTGGCGCTCCAGCGTTACGGCCTGGGCCTTTCCGACATCTCCAACGCCATCACCAGCAACAGCGCGAGCTCTGGCGGCAGCCGCATCACGCGCGGGGAACAGTCTTATGTGATCCGCAGCATCGGGCTCGTGCGCGATCTCGAGGACCTGGGCAACATCGTCGTGACCGAAAACAAGGGCACGCCGGTCCTCACCCGCGATCTGGGGACGCCGCGGATGAGCAGCCAGGAGCGGGAGGGCGTTCTCGGCAAGGACCGTAGTTCGGACGCGATCCAGGGCACGATCCAGATGCTCAAGGGCGAAAACGCCCAGCAGGTTCTCAAGGCCGTGCACGAGCGGCTTGAGCAGCTCCAGGCCGAGCTCGCGCCGCAGGGCGTGCGAATTGTCCCCTACCTCGACCGCAACGAGCTCGTCGACGCGACCGTCGAGAAGGTCGGCCATACGGTGGGGGAGGGCGTGGCGCTCGTCTTCATCGTGCTCATGCTCTTTCTTGGCAGCGCGCGCAGCGCCCTCGTGGTTTCGGTGACGATCCCCATCGCGCTGAGCGTCACGTTCATCTTGATGAATCTGACGAGGCTGCCAGCCAATCTGCTGTCGCTCGGGTCGATCGACTTCGGCGTCATCGTCGACGGCGCCATCGTCGTCACGGAAGCGATTTTGCGCGTGCGCGAGCTCAATCCCACGCGGCCGCTGGAGACCGATGCGGTCCAGTTCGTCGTGCGGCAGGTGGTCAATCCCATTTTCTTCGCCACGATCATCATCATCACGGCCTATCTGCCGCTTCTGGGCCTCGAACGCGTGGAGGCGAAACTCTTTTCTCCCGTCGCCTATACGATTTCCTACGCCTTGTTCGGCGCGCTCCTGTGCTCGCTGCTGGTCGTGCCCGGCCTCGCCTATATCGCCTTTCACAGGCCCTCGAAGGTTTTCCATAATGTCGTGCTCGAGCGGCTCCAGGCGAGATATGCGGAGCTGCTCGCCGCCTGCGTCGACAAGCCGAAGATCGTCTATGCCGCAGCCGGCGCGGCCTTCCTGGGAGTCATTGTCGCGGGCGCGACGATCGGGCGGGAGTTCCTGCCCAATCTCGACGAAGGCTCGCTCTGGCTTCAGGTGCAGTTGCCGAGCGGCATTTCCATCGGCAAGGCGCAGGAGATGGCGCGCGATCTCAGAAACGCCGTCCTCGAATTCCCCGAAGTCTCGTTCGTCGTCACCCAGATTGGCCGCAATGACGATCGCACCGACCCCTGGACCACGAGCCATATCGAGGCTCCGGTGGGGCTGAAGCCTTATCATGAATGGCCGTCCGGCGAGACCAAGGCGGAGTTCGTGCGTCGATTGAGCGAGCGGCTGAGGCAATTGCCGGGCGTCGACGCTGGCGTCAGCCAGCCCATCATCGACAATGTCAACGAACTCGTCAGCGGCGCGCACAGCGCCCTGGTCGTCAAGGTCTTCGGAGAGGACCTCAGGGAGATGCGGCGGATCGCCAGCGAAATCGTCGCAACGCTCCGAGAGACGCCCGGCACGACCCAGACCTCGATCGTCCAGGAGCCGCCCATCCCGCAGATCGCCTTTCACATCGATCGCACCACGGCGGCCCGCTACGGCATCAATGTCGCGGATGTCGCCAACCTCATCCAGACGGGCGTCGGAGGGAGCCCGATCGGCCAAATCTACGTCAACGATCGCAGCTACGATGTGACGGTGCGCTTTCCGCCCGAGGCGCGCAACAGCCCCGAGGCGCTCGGCAATCTGCTGGTCAACGCCACCTCCGGCGCCCAGATTCCGCTTTCGCAGATCGCGAAAATCACCCTGCAGAACGGCGAGAGCGCGATCTCCCATGAAAAGACCAAGCGCGCGCTGACCGTCCGCGTCGATTACGACAACCGAGACCTCTCTTCCTATCTTGCGGATGCGCAGGCGCGCATTGCGAAGAACGTGCAGTTCGATCCCGCGCTCTACAAACTCGTCTGGGGCGGCAAGTTCGAGAACCAGCAGCGGGCGCAGGCGCGGTTGCGGGTCATCGTCGGCGCCGTTCTGGCGCTGATGCTCGTCATCCTCTACATCGGCTTCGGAAAGATGCGCCATGCGCTTCTGATCCTGGCGGTCGTGCCGCTTGCGACCTTCGGCGGGCTTGTCTCGCTGCATATCAGGACCGACAGCCTCAATGTGGCGACGGGCGTGGGGTTCCTCGCGCTTTTCGGCGTGGCGGTCCAGAACGGCATCATCATGGTCGCCAATCTCAACCGGACGACCGCCGTACGCGTCGCTTCCGCGCGGTCGCGCTGGGTTGCGACTGGTATCGGCCGAGACGCCATGCGACGTGAGTTCATTGCGGCGATCAGGACCGGCGTCATGGAAGGGGCGGCGGAACGCTTCAGGCCTGTGCTGATGACCTCCACGGTGGCGACCGTCGGCATGTTGCCGGCGGCGATGGCGACGGGCGTCGGCAGCGACGTTCAGCGCAGCCTCGCGACGGTCATCGTCGGCGGCCTCATCGTCGCCACCCTGCTGACGCTCTTCATCCTGCCGAGCTTCTATTTCGTGACCGAATGCTTCATGCGGACGCGGGGAGAGAAATTCCTCCAGCGAGAAGGGGCGGCCCAGCGATGAGGCCGGGGCTGTTCAAACGCATGTGGCAAGGGTTTCGCCGGAGCTTGCGCGCCGGCCTGATGGCAATGGGCGCGGGATCTCTTTCGGCCTGTTTTCCAGTCGGCCCGGATTTTTCGCCCCCGCCGACGCCGGCGGCGAACCATTTCACGCCCGAGCCCGCGGTTTCCCCCGGCGACGGGCAACGCTTCGAGGAAGGCAAGGACATCCCGGCCGAGTGGTGGCGGCTCTTCAAATCCCCCGCGCTCGACGCGCTGGTGCGCGAGGCGCTGCAAAACAGTCCCAATCTGCAATCCGCCGAGGCCGCCGTTCGCGTCGCCTATTACACCGCCGAGGCGCAGAAAGGCGGCTTTTTCCCCCAACTGCTGTTCAACTCCAACGACAGCACCAACCTTCAGTCCAACAACCGTTCTCTTTCGAGCATCAATCAGGTCATCTTCAACCAGCTTTACCCGAGTCCGGCCAATATTCTCTACAACGTGCAGTCGGTGAACACGCAAAATCCGCCGACGGCGAATTATGCGCTGCTGCTCAAGCAATTCACCGTCAGCTACACGCCGGATGTATGGGGGCAGAACCTGCGCGCCGTCGAGTCGCTCGTCGCGCAGACGGAGGCGCAGCGCTGGCAACTCGAGGCCGCCCAGCTCGCGCTCACGAGCAATGTCGTCGTCGCAGCCATTCAGGAAGCTTCGATCCGCGGGCAGATCGAGGCGACGAAAACGATCATCACCATTCTTCGAGAGTCGCTCGACATTCTCAACCGGCAATATTCTTTCGGCTCAATCGCAAAGGCGGACGTCATCGCCCAGGAAGCCGCGCTCGCCCAGGCCGAGCAGACGCTTCCGCCGCTCGAGAAGGAGCTTGCGATACAGCGTGATCTTCTCACTGCGCTCGCCGGGCGCTTCTCCTTCGAGGGGCCGGGAGAGATTTTCGAACTGTCGCATTTCACCTTGCCCTCCAGCGTTCCAGTCAGCGTGCCCTCGCGGCTCGTCGCGCAACGTCCCGACATCAGGGCCGCTGAGGCTAATCTTCATTCGGCCAGCGCCAACGTCGGCGTGGCCATCGCCAGCCGACTGCCGAATCTCAACCTGTCGGGCAACCTTGGGGCCAGCGCGTTCAAGGTGACGGAGCTCTTCACGCCTGGCACGGGCCTCTATGTGGCGGCGGCCAATATCACGCAGCCGATCTTTGATGGCATGACGCTTCTGAACAAGCAGAAGGCCGCCGAGGCCCAGCTCCAGCAAGCGGATGCGAAATATCGCGAGACGGTGATCAACGCCTTCCAGAACGTCGCCGATGCGCTGCGCTCGCTGCAAGCGGACGCCAGGGCGGTCATCACGGCGCGCAAGGCCGAGGACGCGGCCAAGCGCAACCTCGACATCGTGCGCATGCAGCTCAAATACGGGCAGGTCTCGCAGATTGCGGTTCTTTACGCGCAGCGCACCTTTCTTCTGGCGTCGTTGTCACGCGTCCAGGCCGAGGCCACGCGACTCTCTGACACGGCCGGGCTGTTCATGGCGCTTGGCGGCGGCTGGTGGAGCCGGGAGTCGCAATAGGGGCCTGCGCCCGGTAATTTCTGCTCCATGTCTCGAAGGTGGCCGACCGTCACAATTTGCGGACACAAGCCCCGGAACCGCGCTATAGCGGGGAGACAGCTCTTAATTTGGCGCGATTTGAGATGACGACCCGCACCTCCATCCTGCTCGTCGAGGACGACTCGGAAATCAACCAGCTGATTACGCAGTATCTCGAAAAGCACGACATGGACGTCGTCGCCGTCTCCAACAGCGAGGCGATGGATCAGGCGCTTGCCAGCCGAGCTTTCGACCTGCTGCTGCTCGATCTCAACCTTCCCGGCGAGGACGGGTTTTCCATCTGCCGGCGCGTCAGGGCCCAGCAGTCGCTTCCGATCATCATCGTCACCGCCAAGGCGGAGGACCTCGACAAGATTCTCGGGCTCGAGATGGGGGCGGACGACTATGTCGTGAAGCCTTTCAACTCGCGCGAGCTTTTGGCGCGCATCCGCGCCGTTCTGAGGCGCGCGGAGGCGCAAAGCCGCGTCGGCGCGAGCCTGCCGCGCCAGACATATCATTTCGGGGGATGGCGCATGGAGCTTCTTTCCCGTGAGGTTGTTTCCCCGAGGGGCATAAAGGTCGCGATGACAGGGGCGGAGTTCGACCTTCTCCATGCGCTGTGCGAGAACCCCAACCGTGTCCTGACGAGAGACCAACTGATCAATCTCACCCATGGCCCCACATCTGGCCCTTTTGAAAGAAGCGTCGACGTACTGATCAGCCGCCTTCGACAGAAGCTCGAGAAAGACCCCAAGAATCCGGCGATCATCCTTACCGTGAGATCGGAGGGTTACATGTTCGCCGCGTCGGTGACGCGCTCATGAAATTGGCAGGCATGGTCGCCCGCCTCGGGCCCGATCGTCTCGCCGGACAAATTACCCTTCTCATTCTCGGCGCGATCGTGACGTTTCAGACGATCGTGCTCGTCGCCTTTCACCTCCTTGATGTCGAGGGACGCCGGCATATCGTCGACCAGACCGATTTCGTCGCCAGCATCATCCTTGCTGTCGACGCCGCGCCAATGGAGGAGCGGCAGCATCTCCTCTCCGAATTCGCGCATGCCGTTCCTTTCGCCAACATCCATATCGAGGGCGAGCGCCCGCAGGCCGTTGCGCTCGACAACTGGGAATTCGCGAACGAAATTCGCGCAATCCACTCCGACTTGTGGGAGAAGGCGGAAGTTTTCGCCGCCTCTGCGCCGGATGGCCGCAATTCTGGCGTCCTCGCGGTTGGATTGCGTAAGGGCGGCTACGCTCTCATTTCAATCTACCAGCACCGCAAGCCTCCCCGGTCTGTGTGGCGATGGTTCTGGCAACCCGAACCCGGAACGCCCTTCTTCCTCACGCCCTGGGCGCTGTCCGCGATCCTGTTTTTCCTCTGCACGACAATTCTCGTCGTATGGGCGTCGGACGGCATCGTCGCGCCGCTCGTCAAGCTTGCGAAGCACGCGGAACAATTTCCCGACCGCGGCGAGGGCGACGAACTGCTGGCCGAGCGAGGCCCTACGGAGGTGCGCGAGCTCACCCGCTCCATAAACAGAATGCAGGACCGAATCCGCACCATGATCGCGGCCCGCAGCCAGGTGCTCGCGGCTGTCAGTCATGATCTGAAAACGATCATCACGCGGCTGAACCTGCGAACGGAACTCGTGTCCGAACCCCATCTGCGCGACAAGATGCTGCATGATATTTCGTTGATGGACGCCATGCTTCGAAAGAATCTCGAACATTTGCGCGCCGAAAGCGACCGCGCCGATTATTCTCTGATCGACATCGACAGCGTTTTGCAAACGGTTGCGGATCAGTTCGTCGACCTCGGCTACAGGGTGCGCTATCGCGGCGGCGACAGATATATGATTCTCGGATCGCTCACGGAGATGCAGCGCGTTTTCAACAATCTCGTCGAAAACGCTATCCACCACGCGGGCGCCGTCGAGATCGAAGCGCGTCAGACGGGCGTCGATCGTCTGCAGATTGACGTGATCGACAATGGCCCCGGCATCCCGGATGATCAAAAAGCGACGATTTTCGAGCCATTCGTGCGCGGCGAGCCAGGCAGGACGATCAGCAATCACAGCGGCTTCGGGCTCGGCCTCTCGATCGTTCGCTCGCTTGTCGAGCATCACGGCGGCGCGGTCGCGCTGCTCGACCACAAGCCCCATGGGTTGATCGTCCGCGTCGTGCTTCCGCTGCAAAACGGCGTCGTTGCGTCGAGCTGATGGCGCTTGTCAGGGTTTTTGACAGAGCAGGTCGCCGGCCTGCAAATGGCGTTTGAGTCCGCGCGTCGAATATGTCTCCGAGAAACCGGCCTCTCTCGCGTCGTGGATCTTTATGCGCGGCGCATCCAGTATGGATTGCGCGATCTGAGGCGAAATTGCCGCCCGTGACGCGGAGGCGCCTGCGAGCGTCGCGAGATCGTCGTCATTGTTCGAGAAAGACGCCTGGAACGATTTGGGAGGCGCGTCGATTCGAACGGCGCCAGAAAACGCCCCCGAGCCGCTTCTGATGCTTATAAGTTCGCTTTGCCGGCCTGCGCAGCCCAGCCCGAGACAGATCAGCTCTTCGGGGATATCCTTGCACACAAGCAGTCGAACGCCGAGCTTGCGATAATCCGGCGGCGCTTTGGTCCAGACTTCGGCCGCATGCCCGCATCCGAGAGAAAGAAGGCAACCGAGGGCGGCCGCGCCTGCGACTGAATTCGATCGACTCATCAACCGCTCCCTGTTCAAATTCACCACTTGTGTTTGCGAGCGAGCCTGCCAACGGGGCTCAGTCTGATTGGTCACATCAAATGCGCGTCGCCTGCCTTTTATCAGGAGCCGCAGGATCTATCTTGCGATCAGACGCTAAAATGGCCGCTTCGGCCTCGACGCCCCAACTCATTCAATCAGAGCCTATCAACAAACCAGGTATTGAGCTTCCCCCGATTTTTGAGTTCGACGAGTCCGCAACCTATGTACCTGAACCGGGCGCCGAGCTTGTCTCGCATCTCTTGCGAAATGTGCACCTTTCCCGACGTTCCAGTCTGCTCCAGCCGCGCGGCGACGTTAACGGTATCGCCCCAAATATCGTAGAACGGCTTGTTGACGCCGATCACGCCAGCCAGGACGTCTCCGCTGTGGATGCCCACGCGGACGTCCACCACGCATCCAATTTCTTCGCGCAAAGCCGGGATCAGGCCCACGATGTCCAGTCCAGCCAGTACGGCGCGATCGGCGTGATCGAATTGGGGATGCGGCAGGCCCGCAACGGCCAGATAGCCATCGCCAATCGTTTTGATTTTTTCGAGTCCGTGTCTCTTGATGACGCCGTCAAACGCCTTGAATATCCGGTCGAGGATGGCGACAACGTCGCTTGCGGATTTATCCCGGGCGAAAGCCGTGAAGCCGACAATATCGATAAACAACACGGATGCGACGTGGTGATCGGCGATTACCTCATTATCTTTCATACGGGCGGCAATTGAATCAGGGAGCATGTTCCGCAACAGCCTCTCTGATCGCTCCCGTTCCTTTTTCAACTCGGCGGTCCGCTGCTCCACCTGCCGCTCGAGGTCGTGCAACAGCTCGTCACGGGTAAGAAACGCCAGAATCTCGCTTACCGTTCCAATATCGCGCTCATTCAAAGGCGCCGGCAAAATCAGCCGACGGCTCAAGCCAGCAGACGCGTCAATTTGCAGAGAAATCTCCTTGTTGTTCTCCTCTAGTAGAACGACAAGCTCCAGTGGCGCTCTGGCGCGAAGGTCACGTGAAAGCAAAGAGATTGCATGACCGGCGGCAACTTGCCTGATACCCGCCGCGACTAACGCAGCTCGCAGCTTTTCTCTGGCGAAGGGCACAGCCTCGGAAGAGGATATCGAAAGTCGTCCGATCTCGATCATCGCACGGGTTCTCGCCAACGCAACGCTAGAACGCTGGCGTCATCATTGTGGGAGCCGAACTTTTCAACGAGGGATCGCGCGACATGAACTGCGCTTCCGACAGGAATATGGGTGGGAGAAGACAGGCCGTCGGTATGCATCAGGAACCAAACATCTCGCTTCAACTCCGTCCGGATTATTTTCGGACGACGCATGCGTAATCCTACAACGCCGACCCGCATCTCCAGAGGCCGCAGCGCCAAGCTTGCCTGAACATTTCCAATGCCACAAAAGGACAGTTCACCATTGCGCAACCTTGCAATGGATATCGCCGCGCCGGAAGTCCCCCTCAGAGTTTGGTCGAGGCGTTCTAATAGAGCGTCCGGCTCGCCGTCGGGGTTGTCGTAGACAAAAGTGCGCGCCCTCTCGGCAATATGATATGCGCTCAGGCCATGCCCGGCGCCGTCAATCAACGCCGCCAGGGCGCCATCGCGGGCCGGAATCACGATGCCGGAGTCGCCGCCTCGCGGAGCGCCGGGATATGAACGGACATGCACAGCCCAATCCAGTTCCAAGGTCAGCTCCATTTCACGATTCGAATACGGGTTCCCTGGCCCGGTTGGCTTTCGATGCTGAAATCGTCAACAAGTCGTTTCGTTCCAGGCAGACCCAAGCCGAGAGTCCCGCCGGTCGAGACATTTTCTTTCATCGCTTCTTCCAGATCCCGTATGCCGGGACCCCTGTCTTCGACGATCGCCTCTATGCCGGGGCGCTTTATCTGCAGAACCGGCCGCAAGCTGAGGAGGCCGGACTCTGCGTATTTGACGACATTGGTCACAAGCTCGCTGACCGCCGTCGCGAGCGCGGCCGTAGCATTCGCCGACATGCCGATCTGTTGCGCCATCTCCCGTGTCGCCAGGATCGCGAGTGCAATGTCCTTCGAGGCAAGGATACGGATCCTGCGGCCCTGGTTCACCGGAAACGCTCCATCGCGCTCTCCACGGACAGGGCTGTATCTGCCCAGCATGTTTCGAGATCCATCATCGTCAATCCTGCTGCCGCACCGGGCCTGATCCCCGCCAGAACGACGGACACTCCCATCAGCTTCACGCCGACACCCACACGCCTGATCATCTCGAAATCATGGTCATCGAGAAGTTCAACAGCTGAAAGATCAAGTACCAGTCCGGAAATCTGATGGAGGTGGACATACGCCAGGACGGATTTGCGAAGTTCGGAAAAAAATGCGTCATGGACCGGGTCGGGGAAAGGAACGATCATTACCCCTTCGACAAGCTGCAGAACGATGCGCGTATCACTTTCCGGCAATTTTCTGCTCCACGCCCGCGCGGTCGAAGGCAATGCGAAGAGCGTCTTGCAGATTACCCGTCGTCTTCATGTCGCCGACTTCGATGCCGAGTTCCACGATGGTTTGAGCCACTGACGGCGACAGCCCCGATACGATTGTGTAGCTTCCCATCAATCGGGCCGCCTTCGTCATTCGGATGAAATGATTGGCCACAGCCGTGTCCACGACGGCGACGCCCGAAATATCCAGGATGAAGACCTGCGCCCTTTTTTCCGCAATCTGCTCGAGCATGCGTTGCATGATGTCCTGAGCGCGTCGGCTATCCACGATGCCGACGACCGGCAACATCAATATGCCGTCCCATATCGCCGTAATTGGCGTGCTCATATCCGTGAGCGCGCGGCTTTGCTGCGAAATGATCTCAGCGGTCATCTGCGCATAAATATCGACGACCAAAGCCCCTTCCATTTGGCCGACGCGCCAGAACGATTCGACGCTTTTCGAGAGTTCTTCCTTATCGAGCCCTGTCGCGTAAATTCTATCGCTCCACAACTGTAGAGCCTTATTCATCACTGAAAGATAATGCCGGGGCTTGATCTGGAGTTGGGCATGAACCTCGCCAATCCTCACGCGGCTTTTCACATAGTCCTCATCCCACTCGGCGTCCAAGAACTCCAACCAGGCCCTTCTCGAATGAGCCTGAGCACGATGGAGCGAAGGCTCGTCAGGAAAATGCACCTCAAATTCATGCCCAAGGGCTGCGCGCATATAATCGTAGAGTTCGCCGAGGAAGCTGTCGATCAGGGGAGACAGATAGGGAGACAAGGCGCGCACGCGCTCAAAATCAACGTCGGTAACCTCGTACAGTTTGCGAAACTCCTGGAAAATCATGGCTGTTCGATCTCCGTTCGAGGACGTCCGTGAGCGCCCTGGCTCAATGCCAAGTTGTTGCTTAAGGCAAGGTAACGATCAAGAGGCCATCGCGAGAAAAAGGCGTACGCCGGCGGCGTCCGGACTTGACCTTGGCAGCCGCCCGTCGAATCAGCATCCACTCGACAATGCGGTGACGAGGGGTTGGCGAACATCTGTGTAAACGCTTGAACTCACTCGTTCATTTTAGCTTGCTCGAAATTCAGCTTACCTGTGGACCTGCGCACGTTGGGAGCCAATCAGGATCGTGCGGGCAGAGCTGCCCTTGGTCAGTTCGGGCGCGAGCTGGATTTCGGCTCGGATCGTTCCGTCCGGGGCAAGCACATCGCCTATCTCCAACGTCTCGGAACAAGCATGTTTTCTGGCGTTCAGGATAGCAACCGAAGAGATTGCGGGAGTGAGCGCCGTGATTTCAGTGGCTTATGCGCCAACATCACGAAATGCTGATCCCGTGATATTGCGCAAGACCGGGACGTTTAGGTTGAGCTGATTGCCCGAATCTGTGGTAATCCTAGCCGTTAGCTCGGCAGATCACGCCGAAATGGGGAGGATAAATGAAGAAGCGCCTTTCACTCATGGCTATGTCCCTCGGCCTATCGATGATGACGACAGCAGCCCTTTCACAAGGAACGTCGGTGCAAACCTGTTCTGCAGCGTATGACGTATGCTTTAATGCATGTTCCCAGCAGTTTCCTGGGGGCACTGATGCATCCGCAAAATGCATCGACAAATGCGCAATGTCTCGTGCGAAATGCGACCGAAATGGTTGTTTTAAAAGCAATTCGGTCAACATCTGCGGCCTCGCCAAAGAGTAGTGTCTCTCGCGAAACCTGAATCCAAAGCAGAACCTATCGAAAGGGAGTGCCTCTGATGCGTCTTTTTGTTTCTTCTCTAGCCTATTGTGCCCTTGCGGGGAGCGCTCTGGCTGCGACCGGGCTCGATACCTATGTGGACAAGAATGGCTTTATCGATGTGCAGGCTCTGACTTGTGCTCAGCTCGCGGACACGTATCAAGAAGATGCGAACGCTTTGGCGAACTGGTATTCCGGTTGGTATAATGGCCTCGCGAAGAAGCATTACTACCACCTGACCCGCGTCGCGGGCGAGGAGCATCAGCTCATCGTCTACTGTAAGGCGCATCGAAATGAGAAGATCATCCATGCTCTTGATCACGTCTTCAAGGAAGAGCATGAAGGCGGACCTCGCTGAGGCCTAACTTTTTTCCTTCGCGACCTTAAATGAAAGCCCGGACCACTGTCCGGGCTGAGATCGCTGACAAACCCCCGTCATTTTGGCGGGGGTTTTGTTTTTGTCGGCGCGGGGCGTCGGCGGGCGATTTTTTGGGGGGAGAATTGGGCGTTTGGTTTCAGGCGGGTTTCGGCTCGGCCCCGTTGGCCAGCAGGAGGGCGATCTTCTTCATATTTTGGGTGGCGGCGGCGAGGAGGCATTGCCATCGCACCCGCAAGAGGCCCCGAACTTCGCATAGCGGTGGCCGAAGAGTTGCTTGGCGTCGGCGAAAGAGGCTCCACTGAGCAGCAGATAAATAGCTGCATGAGAATCTCCGAAATTATCTCCCCTGCCGGCCAACAGAAGATCGCGAATTTTGATCGGACAGCCAAGCAGGCCAAATATGCGGTAAAGCGAGAACGCTACCGACAGGCTACCAATCTCTACAACGAACGGATGAAGACCCGAACGCCGGGTTCGAAGCTCCCGAAGAGACCCCAGCCGCCGAAGCCACCACAGTGAGTGCGTCGACGCTTCGCCGATGTGACTGTGTGTCGCATCACAGTCCTAAGCCGCTGTTTTTGCGATGAACGCCTCGAAAAGGTTCGATAGTCTACCCTCAACGGTAATTTACTTTGTTAGTGGTGCAAAATAGACTCAAGGCGTTGCGCAATCTCACGCGAGAGATTGGGTAAACTCAAAGGAAGAAAAAATGGCAATCTCCAATGCGCCGTCAAAAACGAAGCCTCTCATCATCGCGCTCGGCGTCATCGCCGCTATCATTTTCGTGATTGTTGGCGCTCCGCATTTTGTTCGGTCGCTCAGCGGCTGATTGGGGAAAAGTCAGTCTAAGCCTATCAGGCTGACCTTAATCCAGTGGGGTCGCTCATGCGGCCCCGTTTTCTCATTCACTGCGGTTGGAGAGTTTTCGGATCGATAGATCAAGATCTTTTGTTGATCCGTAGGCAGCTTGATTCTGGAGTGCGAAGGCCGCATAGGCTGTTTGATGCGAGATTAGTTTGCATTAGGGGATCATTCGGCCCAAGAGGAATTCTGATGGCATTCTTTGCAATCCACGCGAGCAGAGGGCTTTAAAAGATCGTGAGAAAAGTCGCATCGCGTTGTGGTAAAGGCGACTGCCCTCGTGATCCTCATGACAAGCCATGCAGTCCTTCTCGATCAAACGATGATGGAAGGGCGTTGAGGTTTTCCTATTTTGAAGTGCCAGAGTGAGATCGGCGACGCGTGTGTCGGACGATTTCAAGGGAATGGCGTAGGCCCATTCGCGCAGCACGGTCTTGATGAAGCGCTCGGCCTTGCCGTTGGTTTTCGGCGTGTAAGGCCGCGTGCGAATGTGGCGTAGGCCCAGCATCCGCAAGGCTTTGCGGAACAGCCTGGCGACATAGCCCGAGCTGTTGTCGGTCATGACGCGCTCGACCGAGACGCCGCGCGCCCTGAACCAACGAAGCGCCCGGACGAGGAAGCCCGTCGTCAATTGCCTTTTCTCGTCGGGCAGGACTTCGACATAGGCGAGCCGCGTCGCGTCGTCGATCGCCACATGCAGGCAGTCGTAGCCCATGCCCGTGCTCCTGCCGCGCCGGTCCCCGGTGATGCGGTGGCCGACGCCATCGAAGCGGGCGAGTTTCTTGATGTCGAGATGCAGCAACTCGCCGGGCCGC
>RXIY01000069.1 GCA_003963405.1 Hyphomicrobiales bacterium | reverse complement strand
TCCGCGTCGGTTGTCGGCTCCTGACCCTCATGGTCGTTCAGGAACTGAACATTGAGGAAGGCGATGGATTTAGCCTGCGCGGATGGCGTGGGCGCCGCGGCTATTACGCGACCGCTAACCACGATCGACATCAGCAGTAGGGATGCCACGATCCCGAATGCTGCGAGCGGCGCGCGGCGGCGCATGAGGAACAGTTCGCGCCTACGATTGCGCGAACGGTCCTGAGCATCGGGAGTGATCTTGGACGCGGATTTTACTTCGTAACCCGTCATGCGTTTATCCCCTTCCAAGAGTATGTAGCATCACCGGTCCCGTTCTGCAATTTGGCAACTAACGAAACGGGCCTCGCGGGACGCATAACGGGACGAAACCGGAACACGTCATAAAGCGTTTTCAATAAAATCAATGCTCGGGTCCCCAGCGCTGGCGGCCATTAGCCTCCGCGCAATTGCGAAAGAGCTATGGCCAAAATGGGTATGGGGCCTGAGAAGGCGGCGTATCGTGGCGGGTGCTGAAGCCTGCCAGAACCTCCAATGGAGCGATACGCCCCTGAAGGACAATAGCACGATCATCGACCTGCGCCAGCCGGGCTTGGTTTTGGACCCGCTGACAAGATCGCGAGAGGAGGCGCGCAGCGCATGCTTGCAGCCGCGCTAAAGGCTGAAGCAGACATTTTCGTCGAGATGGTCTCCGATGAGCGCCTGCCTGATGGCCGCCAACGTGTTGTTCGGCATGTCGGGCCGGAGCGGTCATCCAGACCGGGATCGGGCCAATAACCGTTCAGCGGCAAAAGGTAGAGACCGGGCCGCCGACGTGCCGGCGTCAACAAAAATACGTTTCAGTTCGAATATTCTGCCCAGATGGGCGCGCCGGTCGCGCAGCCTTGACGCCTTGCTGCCGGTTCATTATCTGCCGGGCAACCGCGCTTCACGAAGCATCAGCGACGACAGGCAGCCCGGCGGCGCGCCATTCGGGCAGGCCGTCCTGAAGGCAACGCGCCTTGAAACCGCGACTGCGCAGCAGCGCCGCCGCTTCGAAAGAAAGGACGCAGAAGCGCCCCCGGCAATAGGCGACGATTTCTCGCGACGGATCGAGTTCTTCGAGCCGCTCCAGCATATCTCTCAATGGGATGTTCACGGCGTTCGGCAGATGACCGAGCGCGAATTCGTCTTCCGGCCGCACGTCGAGCACGGTGATCGTCCCGGCGCGAATTCGTTCGAGCAACGCCGCGCGCGGCACGGGCTCGAGTCCGTCTCGGTCGCTGAAATAACGGCGCATGATGCGTTCGACTTCCGCAACGTTACGCTCCGCCAAGCGGCCCAGCGCCGCCAAGAGATCGAGCGCGGCTTCATCGGCCAGCCTGTAAAAAACGAACTTTCCGTCGCGTCTCGCGCCCACCAGGCCGGCGCGGCGCATGTGCTGGAGGTGCTGCGACGCGTTGGCGATGGAGAGGCCGGTCTTCTGCGCCAGCCCTTCGACGCTACGCTCGCCCTGGGCGAGCTGCTCCAGCAGTTCGAGGCGATGAGCATGGCCGAGCGCTTTCGCAACGGCGGCGAACTCCGCGAACAGCGCCTGTTTGGGACTTTGGGTTGACATCAGCGGCCTTGTCAATAATTATTCAAGCGAATAATTGAATAACTCCCAAGCGTTTTGTCAAGACGCTCTTACGTCAGGCGCTGGGGCAACAAGCAAAATGCGGAGGCCTCGATGATCTTGCGCCAGTTCCTGCACCCTAGCCCGGTTGCGGCTTCCTACCTTTTCGGCTGCGGCGGACGCGCCGCCGGGGCGGTCGTCGATCCGGTTGGCGATATCGACCCCTATCTGAAGACAGCCGAAGAAACCGGCATGCGCATCCGCTATGTGATCGACACCCATCTGCACGCCGATCATGTCTCCGCCGGCCGCCAATTGGCCGAGGCGGCGGGCGCGTCCTACGTGCTGTTCGCCGAAGCGAAAGCCGCCTTTCCCTTCCATGGCGCGCGCGACGGCGACGTTCTGGAACTGGGCAACGTCACGATTAGCGTCCTGCACACGCCGGGCCATACGCCTGAGCATATTTCGCTACTCGTCACCGATCGAACGCGGGCCGATGAGCCGTGGTTCGTCCTAACCGGCCACACGCTGATGGTCGGCGATCTCGGCCGCACCGAACTCGCCGCCAACGCCGAGGCAGGCGCACGCGTGCTGTTCAGGTCAGTGCAGCGGCTCAAGGCGCTCCCGGACTATCTCGAAGTGCTGCCGGGCGCCTACTCCGGCTCGGTCTGCGGGCGCAGTCTGAGCGGCAAGCCAAGCTCGACGATCGGCTTCGAGAAGCGCCACAACAAGGCGTTCCGCATCGAGGACGAGGAAGCCTTTGTCCGCGCCATGGTCGCCGACATACCCCCGCCGCCGGCGCAGGCGGCTGAAATCCGCGCCGTCAATTCCGGCTTGAAGGAAGCGGCGGAATGAGCGTGTCTGACACGGACACGGCTACTCGCGCCGCCCCTGCCGTCACCCTCGGCTTGCTCGCGAATTGGCGGCAATTCGCCCTGCTGGTGTTGATCAACGCTTTTGTTGGCGGCATGGTCGGCATCGAGCGCACGGTCGTGCCATTGATCGGCTCGGAGGAATTCGGCATCGCCTCGACCACGCTGGTGGTCTCGTTCATCGTCAGCTTCGGCATAGTCAAGGCCTTCGCCAATCTGATCTCGGGGCATTTCGCCGATGCTTGGGGCCGCAAACGCGTGCTGGTCCTCGGCTGGCTGGTCGGCCTGCCGGTTCCCTTCATGATCATGTGGGCGCCGAGCTGGGGATGGATCATCGCCGCCAATGCATTGCTTGGCGTCAATCAGGGCCTCGCCTGGTCGATGACCGTCATCATGAAGGTCGACCTCGTCGGCCCCAAGTCGCGCGGCCTGGCGGTCGGCCTCAATGAATTTGCCGGTTATCTCGCGGTCGGCGTCACGGCGTTTCTGACGGGCTATCTGGCGTCTGAATATGGGCTGCGGCCGACGCCTATCTATTTGGGAGTCGGTTACGCCCTCGCGGGAACGTTGCTCTCCATCCTTCTGGTTCGCGATACGCGCGCCCATGTCCGCGCGGAAATCGGCGACACGCCCCACGGAGCGACCGCCATGAGCTTTTGGGAAGTGTTTGCGCTGACCTCCTTCCGGGATCGCAATCTCTTCGCGGCGTCGCAGGCGGGGCTCGTCAACAACCTCAACGACGGCATGAGTTGGGGCATTTTTCCGCTGTTCTTCGCGGCTTTCGGCCTCGGCGTCGAGCGGATCGGCATTCTCAAAGCCGTCTATCCGGCGAGCTGGGGCATTCTGCAAATCGCAACCGGCCCCTTAAGTGATCGCTGGGGGCGTAAAGGGCTGATCGTCGCGGGAATGTGGGTGCAGGCCGCCGCTTTGTTTCTCGTGGCTTTGACCCACGAGTTCCATCACTGGCTCATTGGCAGCCTGCTCCTCGGCCTGGGGACCGCTATGGTCTATCCCAGCCTGATTGCCGCCGTCTCGGACGCCTCGCATGCAAGCTGGCGGGCGCGTTCGCTCAGCGTCTACCGCTTTTGGCGCGATCTTGGCTACGCGATCGGAGCGCTTTCAGCGGGCATTATCGCCGACCTGTTCGGCATGGCGTGGGCAATCGGAGCGATCGCCGTTCTCACCTTTGTCTCCGGCCTGATCGTTGCTCTGCTGATGCGAGGCGGGCAGCCTGCACTTGATGCGCGCAAAGGAGGAGGCCCATGAACGGCTATAAGATACTCATGGCGGCGGTAAGCGCAGCGCTGGCATTCCAGCCCGGTTGGAGTTTGGCGCAAGCCGCGACCGAAGCCGACAATTGGGAGCGACACATGTCACAAATGATGTGGGGTGGCGGCTGGTGGGGCATGATCTTTGGCCCGTTGTTCATGATCTTTACGCTCGGGGCGGTGATCGCTGTCATTATTCTCCTCGTTCGCGGGATTGGCGGCCCGTGGTATGGCGCACAACCGCCCTATCAACAGCCTCCGGGCCGCGCGCTCGATATTCTCAATGAGCGTTTCGCACGCGGTGAAATCGACAAGGAAGAATACGAGGAACGCCGTCGCGTAATCGAACAGTAAACAAATGGAGACTGGGGAACAGCAGCTGATTGCGTCCTATACGCGCTGGCGATCGGGCGGTCTCGGCCAAATCACCGAGGCGCTTGAGGAACAGCTCCTCCTCGAAATGCTCGGGCCGGTCACCGGCAAGACGTTACTCGACGTTGGGTGCGGCGACGGTGCTCTTATTGTGCAACTCGCCCAGCAAGACGCGGTCGTGACAGGCCTTGATAGCGACCCGACGATGCTTGCCGCCGCGCGTCGCCGCGCCGAGACCGCGAATGTTCAGTTGCGGCTCGTCGAGGGCAAGGCACAGGCGCTGCCGTTCCCCGATGCGTCGTTCGACCGCGTCCTAGCCGTGACGGCCCTCTGCTTCATTCCCGACGTCGAGCGGGCCATTGGGGAAATGACTCGCGTGCTGAAGCCCGGCGGCCTGCTTATTATCGGGGAACTCAACAGTCACAGCCTGTGGGCTGCCTATCGCCGCATGCGTGGCTGGTTCGGCCATCCCCTATGGCGCCCGGCGAGATTTCGCTCACCCGCCGAGCTTCGCCGGCTTGTGAGCCAGGCGGGACTCGATGTCCTTGAGATGCGCGGGGCCGCCTATTACCCCCCATGCGGGGCGGCGGCGCGGCTGCTCGCGCCTGTTGATTCCTGGCTCGGGCGGCGTACGACGCTCGGCGCAGCCTTTATCGCCCTATCCGCGGCCAAGCCAGCCTTTTTTCCTAACCCTGGCGACGCTGCGTCGAGCTTGCGGCGCGAAGCGCTGTCGCCAACCGGCCCGCCAGAAGAGCCTGAATTTCTACGAGCGTTGGATTCTCCCCCCGCTGCTCGATCGGGTCATGCGGCAATCTCAACTTGAAAAATACCGCCGCGAGGTCGTTGCTCCCGCTCGCGGCCGCGTGCTCGAAATCGGCGTCGGCTCTCCCCTTCCGATTTACATGTTGCGTCCGCTCAGGCGCATCCCCACTTGACCCCATTCCCCAGCGAGACTGCCCGACAGGGAGACCCATTCGAATGCGTGTCCTACTCGTTGAAGACGATCCGATGATTGGACGCGGGCTGTCGCAGGCTCTCGGCGCGGAAGGCATGTCCGTCGACTGGGTGCGCGACGGCGCCGACGCATCGGCCGCCTTAGCTGACGGCGCTCATTCCATCGTGCTCCTCGACCTTGGCTTGCCTGACGCCGAGGGCCTCGACCTTCTGAAATCCGCGCGGCGGAACGGACTGAATGCGCCCGTCCTAGTCATCACGGCCCGCGACGGTGTGGACGACCGTGTGTCCGGCCTCGACCTCGGGGCGGATGATTACCTCGCCAAGCCCTTTGAACTTCGTGAACTGCTCGCACGGATGCGCGCGATCCTGCGGCGGCATCAGGGGCGGGCGATATCCCGTATGGTCTCGGGCGAGACCGAACTCGACGTCGAGACCCACGAGTTGTCATATCGCGACGTGGTCCAGGTGCTGCCAGCCCGCGAATACGCTTTAATGCACGCCCTGATGGAGCGCCCGGGGCGCATTTTGTCGCGAGCGCAGATCGAAGAACGCATTTATGGCTGGGGGAAAGAGGTCGAAAGCAACGCCGTGGACGTCCTGATCCACTCGATCCGGCACAAATTCGGAAAGGATGTGATCTTCAATGTGCGCGGCGCCGGCTGGATGTCGCCCAAGTCACGACCATGAATTCGCTACGCCGCGCAGCCCTCGTCTGGATGACGCTTCTTTTGGCTCTGATAGGGGCGGCGGCCGTGCTGATCGCCTATCGTTTTGCCTACGACGAGGCCTCGGAATTCCTGGACGGTCAGTTACGCCAAATCGCGCTCAATGCCGGCGAAGGCATGTCGAGCAGCGCGGCGGCGCCTATCGACCAAGATCCCGAAGACGAGTTCTCAGTGACCATTTGGGACGCGGTCGGCCGCAAAATCCATGCTTCGCCGCCAAACGTCGAGATTCCCCGCCAGTCTCAGCCAGGCTTGGCGGACCTTTCAGCCGCCGGCGACCATTGGCGCGTCTACATGACGAGCGACGGCGCGAAAACCGTGCAAGTCGCGCAACGCAATTCGGTGCGCGAAGAGATCGCGCGCAGCGCCGCCATTGGGGCCGCCGCGCCGGTCCTGATCGTTATTCCACTCTCATGGATCGTCGTCGGCTGGGCTATGAATCGGCTTCTGGGACGACTGAACGCCCTCGCGCAGGAACTCGCAGAGCGCAGCGCTCGCGCGACCGAGCCTATTTCGCTCAGCGGCATACCCGTGGAGGTCGTCCCTCTGGTCGAGGGGATGAACAGCCTCATCGCGCGCCTTCGCTCCGCTTTCGAGCAACAAAAGCAATTTCTGTCCGACGCCGCGCACGAATTGAGGACGCCGCTCGCGGCGATTCAGATACAAGCCGACGGGCTCGTCTCCGGGTCGCCAGATGCGCTTGAGGAACGCAAGGCAGCGATTGCGCAAGGCGTCCAGAGGGCGAGCGGGCTTGTGAACCAGCTGCTGCGTTTGGCCCGGCTCGACGAGCCCCCGTCTCCCCAGGCGAACGAACCAGTCGTGGTTGCGCCGCTGCTGCTGGCTTGCGTGGCCGACCAAGTCGAAATCGCCGAGCGCAAAGGCGTGGACATTGGCGTGATCGAGCAACACCCGGCTTTGTTTCCTGGACCAGCCGAGGAATTTCGTGTCCTCCTCGAAAACCTGATCGACAATGCGGTTCGTTACACGCCGCCGGGAGGAAAAGTGGATGTCTCCATGCGGCGCATCGGAGAACAGGCCGTTATCGAAATCGTCGACTCGGGCGCCGGGATTCCGCAAGGCTCCGAGGAGCGCATTTTCGATCGCTTCTTTCGCGCCGCGCGCGCCGATGCGGAAGGGACAGGCCTCGGCTTGGCCATCGCGCGGCGGATCGCGGAGCGTAACGGAATTTCCTTGGATGTCGGAAACCGGACCGATGGCCAACGAGGCGTGCGGGCTCAGGTGACGCTGTCCCAGGCCGCCGGGCGACATGACAAAACGTGAGCCTTTGAATTCCAACGTTGCGCAGCGACATCGCGCGTCGATCCGAACCGCCCGGCCGTTTGTTGCTAATTCGCTCCTAAGTCTAACCGTCCAAAGTCCCTTTCGAAGCCGCGATGCGGTCGCGCCACATCGCGGGATTCCGAGGCGCGGGGGCGATTGGAGAAAGTCAATGGTTATGAAGAATCTCAGTCACTACGGCGTCCGCTGCGGAGCGGTGAGCCTGGCTCTCTTATGCGCTTGGCCGGCAATGGGTTACACCGGCGAAAAGCTGGCCAAGGACGCAAAAGTCAACATCGAACAGGCTCGCGCGATCGCTTTGAGAGCGCACCCGGGCAAGATTACGGATGAAGAACTGGAACACGAGGCCGGCGGCAGTGGCCTTCGCTATTCGTTCGATATCCGGAACGGCCATGTTACGCAGGAGGTCGGCGTCGACGCCAATACCGGGCGCGTTTTGGAAAACGCCCGAGAAGGCAAAAACCCGGATTGAGCCGTCGTTGAAGCAGCGAAATGCGGACTCGGATCGAGTTTTGACTCGAAGCGGGTTCGCAACTCCAAAAGTCGCATGAATGACGTTCAAAAGATCGCGTTGAGCGAAGGTCTGGAAGCCGCGCCGGGTTTCCGGATGATCAAGATTCTCCCAACGACCCTCGCGCAAAGCGGCCGACGCGCCATGCATGCCTGTGGGCCTTGATTTTGCATCGACGCGCACGACGCGGCGACCTTCATAAACTGACAATCTCACAGGCAAACAAGTGCGGCGCAGGGCTGCCTGTTTTTCGTGAGAAACTTGTTGAGACAATCGAGGTCAGCTCTCGTGAATAAACTGCAATTTCGCTCAACTCACATAATTTCAACGGCTCAACATGTAATTCATAAATATTTTATTTGGGTAATTATTTTATCATACATTATAGCTGCGATTTATCCCAGTCTAGGAGTTCACATACGTAGCATAGAGGTAGGAAGCATTGATGTATGGCGAACAAAGTTCACCGTCTCGTTGCCACCCGCGATGCTCGCATTTTTGTTGTTTAACGCGGGCCTGGGTGTGAGGACAAGGGAACTGACCAGTCTGCTGCGCAATCCGTCCCTTCTTCTGGGCGGAGCGCTGGGAAATCTCTTCGTGCCCCTCGCCTTCGTCATAGGCGTTAGCATCACGATGAAGCTTTGGCACAATTCAGACGAGACTCAGCAAATCCTTACCGGACTGGCCTTGGTTGCGGCGATGCCGATCGCTGGAGCGTCGACCGCCTGGGCGCAAAACGCCAACGGTAATCTTGCAGTGAGCCTGGGTCTGATCCTTCTCACCACGCTCTGCAGCCCGGTTCTCACGCCGATCGTGCTTCACTCTGTCGGCTTCGTAACGACGGGCGACTATTCCGAAGATTTACATGAACTCGCGGCGGACGGCGCTGGAGGCTTCCTCGCCGCATGGGTCATCTCACCTTCCTTGTTGGGCATGCTGACGCATTGGATTTTAGGAGAAAAACGCGCGGCGCTGATTTCGCCCTATCTGAAACTGTGCAATTTTGGCGTTCTGGCGTTGCTAAATTATTCCAACGCCTCGATCAGCCTGCCAGGCGTTGTGTCTCAGACCGATCCCGATTTCGTCGTGATTATGCTGATCGTCGTGATTCTGTTGTGTTTGGTGATGTTCGGGGCCGGCTATCTGGTGTCGCGCGCCTTCAGGGCCGATCGCGCCGGCACGGCGTCGCTGATGTTCGGCCTTGGCATGAACAACAATGGGGCGGGCCTCGTGCTCGCGTCTATGACGCTATCCGATCACCCCGGCGTGATGCTGCCCATTATCTTTTACAACCTCATCCAACACTTCGTGGCGTCGCTGGTCGATAAGATTCTTTCGCGCGGCGCCAGGAATCGTGCCGCGATACACTGAGCCACCTATCGGATAAGCCCCCGCCAATTGTGATTTTTGAGAAACACGGCTGTCGGGACACATCTAAACGGGGTCTGCGTCACTTTACGTGCACATGCCGGGTTCGAATGGGAGCATTTTCCGCGCAAACGGAGAGGCAGTCGTCAGTTTTTCGACGAAAGTCTTTCTCGGACATTGCTTGTTGTGGCATCGCCATCGACCCAAGCGCAGCTCAAGAACCAGAGGGGCGTCCTGAAGTGGAAGATCCTGCAAGCGCCGGAGGGATAGTAAAATTAACTGGGTTGCGACGAACGTTAACAATGTCCGACGCAAGGAATGGCCGACCTTGCGGACGGCGATGCGGTGGAAGATCACGATTGAAGGCTTGGACGAGTTCAGCGGACGCGGCGTCATCGAGATGGTGATCGAAGAGGACGTCGGCCGATTGTCGAAGGGGGAGCTCGGGCTTACTATCGCGGATGGAAAGTCGATCATGGCGTGTTTGCAGCAGCTTGAGGTCAAACAGCAATGTGAGGCCTACGTCCTGACGAGCCGGTATTGCACCGATTCTGAGACGTTCCGGCGCATCAAAGATTACGGCAAGCGCAAGATCCGAACGGTCTATGGACGCGTAGAAGTCAGCAACCCGCGGATTATGAATTGTCGGCGCTGCGTTCCATATTCTTGTGACGCTTCTGCAGTTTTGCGCGACATCTGTCCCGATCAGGCGACGCAAGAATTGATGGAATTGTCGGCTCGCATGGGAAGCCTCATGCCGTACCGAAAGGCAGCGGATGTGCTAGCGGAGTTTCTCCCGATCCCATCAACGGAATCGTTCATGACCTTGCGTCACCGGACGATGAAACTGGGCGAACGGCTTGATGAGAAGGCGCGCCAGCGCGAATGGTTCGAACCGCCATCATCGTCCGAACACAAGCAAGCCGAGCTCGGTCTCCCGAACGATCCTGAGCGAGAATTTGTCGTGAGCATCGACACGGCTCATGTGCGCTGCGGCCGTGGCCGGCGCGGCTCGCCGCCCGGGCACTACTTCGCGACAGCCGACATGTCGAAACGCGAATTGCGATCGCGAGCGCCTCAAGCGCTCCAACAGGAAGGTTTCGTCGGACGTGGCGAAGTGACCGTAATCTCCGACGGCACCGAGATCATGAAACGTCTGCCAAAGGCTCTGCCGAAGCCGACGGCGCACATCATCGACTGGTTTCACATCGCGATGAAAATTCAGCCGATGCAGCAAATCGCCGATCATATCGTGCGCTGTCGCGACGAATGGACCAACGCAGCGGTCGTTTTGGACGAAGAGATTCGCGCCCTGAAATGGAAACTGTGACACGGACAGGTCGATCGAGCGACGCAGCGACTTGAAGAATTGATCGTCGAGATGGCGATTTGGCGAGAACAAGGCGACGAGAGCGCCGGGCGCACAGGGCAATTGGGTCAAGCTCTCCTGACCTACCTCCGTCAGAACAAGGCGGCGATTGTCGACTACGGAGCTCGATATCGATCTGGGCGCCGGATCGCTCCGTCGCTCGCTGAGTCCGCCGTCGACGCCCTTGTCGCCCGACGCATGGTCAAAAAACAGCAGATGCAATGGTCGCTCAAAGGGGCGCATCGCATGTTGCAAGTTCGCGCGGCCGTGCTCAACGGCGACTTGAGCAAGCGTTTGGCTTGGCAACCACCAAAGCCAACGCATCGGTATCACTTCGCGTGGATGTTCGATCCCATCCCGCCATTGCTTAAAGCCGCGTGAAACCCAGTTAATTTTACGGTCCCCGGGGCGGCAACCATCCGATCAACGCCGTTAACTGCGCACGCAGCGAAGAGCGCGCCGCCGATCTAAACTGCGCTTTCAGTTGCCGGCCCGCGTCTCCTCGCTGGCGTCCGCCGAATTACGCCCGTTAGATGAACGGCGGCGACGAAAGCTCTCGATGTTGCGGGGCTGCTTGAGGTGAGTATGCGCCGACAGCCTGGCGCAACACGGCTCTTGTCTGACGTCTGAATTTCAGGAGCCGCGGCGAGTGGCGCTGCCGGCTCATCTCCTTCCCGGTTCCTCTGTTCAGTACGCACGCCTCTTCTGATCACGTTGATTTCAGCGTCGACGGCGCGGTGTGGGCTTCGATAGGGCATGCGAACAGAGCGTCATAAATGCTGATGAGATCCGCCCCATCGGATCAACAGAGACTTTTCCGTCGCGCTGTCATCGACGGTTTCATCCACCTGGGCGGTAAGAACGAATGCGGCCGATGGGCACCGTAGGAATAATGACCAGCTTGCAGGTAGCCGGGAGTACACCCCCCCGCTTCATCCGTCGGCCGTGCGGTTCTTATTCACTCGGTGTCGCCCATAAAAGTGAGAGTGTGGATGGGCTTCGCCGCGACGGGTTGAGGACCGAGAGAGAGGCTCTCGGGGCCGTCGCGGAGACGATCAATGACTCAGGTGGAGATTTTAGGCGCAGCTCGCGGGCGTGATGTCGGCTACAAGGTGGACACAAGCCGCGGCGAGCGCATTGGCCGTGTGTCGTCGGAGTGGTTTTCCAGGCCTTCAGACGAGCGTTATCTGTCCCTGTCGGAACTGTTCGCCGCCGTGCGTAGCCGAACAGAGCGCAGCCGCACGCGGACAATCGCGAGCGCCGCAATCCGAGTGGAAGCCAGCCGCGACGACGCCGAACGGCTTTTACTTGCGGTGCCGGGTTCCGACAGTCCGGTCGCCATGACCCATTGGAGCTTTGGTCAACTCGCAAGCCTGGTCGGGGCGCCCGCGGCGTACCTGCGCCAACTCCCAGCCCCGCTTGCCGGGATTAATCTGCAATATGGCCTAACTTCACACCGCGCCGAGCAAATCAAGACGCTCGAAATCGAAAATGGTCGGGGCGAACTGCGCGCCGTGACCGGCCCCGACTATGGCCGGATCTACGACCATGAACTCGTCTCCGCCGTCCAGCGCATCGCTGGCGATGGCGTGGGCGACACCCGCTGGAAAGTGCCTGGCGTTCTCGACTGGTCGACCGGGATCTACAATCCCCATGTCGACGTCACGGAGGAGACGACGACGCTTTACGCTTCGGACCGGGACGTCTTCCTGTTTCTCGTCGACGACTTGAACCCGATTGAAGCTGGCCGCCTTCCCGACGGCTCGCCCGATCTCTACTTTCGCGGTTTCTACTGCTGGAATTCAGAAGTCGGGGCGAAGACGCTCGGGATTGCGAGCTTCTATCTGCGCGCTGTGTGCCAAAATCGCAATCTCTGGGGCGTGGAGGATTTCGAAGAGATCACCATTCGTCACTCAAAATACGCCGCCGCGCGCTTCGCGCATGAGGCGGCGCCTGCGCTGACCCGCTTCGCCAATTCCTCGCCCATGCCCTTCGTTAACGGGGTCAAGGCGGCGCGGCAGCGGATCGTGGCCCGCAATGACGACGACCGCACGGAATTCCTGCGCAAGCGCGGGTTCTCGAAAGCGGAGACGACGAAAATCATCCAGACCGTCCTAACCGAGGAAGGCCGCAAGCCGGAAAGCGTCTTCGATTTCGTGCAGGGCATCACGGCTGTGGCGCGCGGAA
>RXIY01000039.1 GCA_003963405.1 Hyphomicrobiales bacterium | reverse complement strand
TCGCCGCCGTCAAGGACGTCTTGCCATGATCGACGTGACCGATCGTCCCGATGTTGCAGTGCGGCTTGGTGCGAGAGAATTTTTCCTTGGCCATTGCCGTGCTCCTTTAGAGAGTTCCGTTTTACCCTAGCGTTCGCGAGATCAGGCGTATTTCGCCTGCACCTTCTTCGACTCGGCTTCGGGCACCTGTTCGTAATGATCGAATAGCATCGTGTAGCTGGCGCGGCCTTGCGTGCCGGAACGCAGCTGATTGACATAGCCGAACATGTTTGCGAGCGGCACCATGGCGTTGATCACCACGGCGTTGGCGCGCATGTCCTGACCCTGGATCTGACCGCGACGCGAATTGAGATCGCCAATGACGAAGCCGGTGTATTCCTCCGGCGTCACCACTTCGACCTTCATGATCGGCTCGAGCAGAACCGAGCCGCCCTTGGTGAGGGCTTCGCGGGTCGCCGCGCGGGACGCGATTTCGAAGGCGAGAACCGAAGAGTCGACGTCGTGGAAGGCGCCGTCGATGAGCGTCGCCTTGAGATCGACGACCGGGAAGCCCGCGAGGATGCCCGAGGTCGTGACGGACTGAATGCCCTTGTCGACGCCGGGGATGTATTCCTTCGGAACTGCGCCGCCGACGATCTTCGACTCGAATTCATTGCCAGCGCCGGCTTCGTTCGGCTCGTAGATGATCTTCACGCGAGCGAACTGGCCGGTGCCGCCGGTCTGCTTCTTGTGCGTGTAGTCGATCTCGACCTTCTTGCCGAGACGCTCGCGATAGGCGACCTGCGGCGCGCCGATGTTAGCGTCGACCTTGTAGGTGCGCTTCAGAATGTCGACCTTGATGTCGAGATGCAGTTCGCCCATGCCCTTGAGGATGGTCTGGCCGCTCTCCTGATCGGTCGAGACGCGGAAGGACGGATCCTCCGCCGCGAGCTTCTGCAAGGCGATGCCGAGCTTTTCCTGGTCCGCCTTGGACTTCGGCTCGATCGCGATCTCGATGACCGGATCGGGGAACTCCATGCGCTCCAGAATGACGGGCTTCTGCTGATCGCAGAGCGTGTCGCCGGTGCGAGTCTCCTTGAGGCCGGCGAGCGCGACGATGTCGCCCGCATAGGCTTCCTTGATGTCTTCGCGGTTGTTCGCATGCATCAGCAGCATGCGGCCAATGCGCTCTTTCTTGTCCTTCGTCGAATTGAGCACGGTCGTGCCCGACTCGATCTTGCCGGAATAGACGCGCGCGAAAGTGATGGTGCCGACGAAGGGATCGTCCATGATCTTGAAGGCGAGCATGGAGAAAGGCTCGCTGTCCGACGGATTGCGGACCATCTCGGCGCCCGTGTCCATGTCGACGCCCTTGATCGCCTCGCGGTCGATCGGCGACGGGAGGAAGTCGACCACCGCGTCGAGCAGGGGCTGGACGCCCTTGTTCTTGAAGGCCGAGCCACAGAACACCGGATGGAAGACGATGCCGCGCACGGCTTTGCGGATCAGCGCCTTCAGCGCCTCTTCGCTCGGCTCGACGCCGTCGAGATAGGCGGCCATGGCGTCGTCGTCGAGCTCGACCGCCGCTTCGATCAGCGCGGTGCGATATTCTTTCGCCTTGTCGAGAAGGTCGGCCGGAATTTCCTCGTCGTGATATTTGGCGCCGAGACCCTCGTCCTCCCAGACGACCGCCTTCATGCGGATCAGGTCGATGATGCCCTTGAAGTTGTTTTCAGAGCCGATGGGCAACTGCACGCAAACCGGACGGCCGCCGACGCGGGTCTTGATCTCCTCGGCGCAGCGGAAGAAATCCGCGCCGATCTTGTCCATCTTGTTGACGAAGACGATGCGCGGCACTTTGTACTTGTCCGCCTGACGCCAGACGGTTTCCGTCTGCGGCTCAACGCCCTGGTTGCCGTCGAGAACGCAAACCGCGCCGTCGAGCACGCGCAGCGAACGCTCGACCTCGATCGTGAAATCGACATGGCCGGGAGTGTCGATGATGTTCAGGCGCTTGCCGTTCCAGAAGGTGGTCGTCGCGGCGGAGGTGATCGTGATGCCGCGCTCCTGCTCCTGCTCCATCCAGTCCATCGTCGCGGCGCCTTCGTGCACCTCGCCGATCTTATGGCTCTTGCCGGAATAATAGAGGATGCGCTCCGTCGTCGTCGTCTTGCCGGCGTCGATATGCGCCATGATGCCGAAGTTGCGGTAGTCCTCGATCGGATGCGAGCGGGCCATAACTTATGTCCTCGTGAGAGCTTTGACGACGCCTTACCAGCGATAATGCGAGAAGGCGCGGTTGGCTTCCGCCATGCGATGCGTGTCTTCGCGCTTCTTCACCGCGGCGCCGCGGTTGTTGGAGGCGTCGAGCAGTTCGGCCGACAGACGGTCGACCATGGTCTTGTCGTTGCGGGCGCGGGCCGCGGTGATGATCCAGCGGATCGCCAACGCCTGACGGCGCTCTGTGCGCACTTCGACCGGCACCTGATAGGTGGCGCCGCCGACGCGACGGGAACGGACCTCGATCGCCGGCGCGACATTGTCGAGCGCCTGCTTGAAGACCGCCAGCGGATCGCTCTTGGCCTTGACCTCGACCTGGTCGAGCGCGCCGTAGACGATCGCCTCGGCGACCGATTTCTTGCCGTCGTACATGATCGAGTTCATGAACTTCGCGAGCACCACGTCGCCAAACTTGGCGTCCTCGATGACCTCGCGCTTTTCCGCCCGGTGACGTCTCGACATGACCTGATCTCTCTTTTTCACCGTGACGGCCGAATCTGTGCCGGCCATCCGCTGATCTTGTTTCCCTTAGAGCCCCGAGCCGCGTCACGCGCCCGGGGCGACCCTTGCTACGCTCGGGTCACTTCGGACGCTTCGCGCCATATTTCGAACGGCGCTGCTTGCGGTCCTTGACGCCCTGCGTGTCGAGCACGCCGCGCAGAATGTGGTAGCGCACGCCGGGAAGATCCTTGACGCGGCCGCCGCGGATCATGACCACCGAATGCTCCTGAAGGTTGTGACCTTCGCCCGGAATGTAGCCGATCACCTCGAAGCCGTTGGTCAGACGCACCTTGGCGACCTTACGAAGGGCCGAGTTCGGCTTCTTCGGCGTCGTCGTATAGACGCGGGTGCACACGCCGCGCTTCTGCGGGCAGGCGCCGAGATGGCGGGCCTTCTCGCGATACGTCTTCGGGTGACGCGGCTTGCGGATCAACTGGCTGATCGTCGGCATCAAAAAGTCCTTCGCTTCGCTCTAATCGCGAATGGCGGATGTTCGGGTTGACCCGCTGGCGCGTCGGTTCAAAGACGCGCAAACGAGCGAAGCGCCGATGGCCGCAAAGCCAAGGCGCTTCTAACGCAGAGGACCCCAAGCATGGCCCGGGATCGTGCCTTCCTGTCCGACGCCGCAAGGCGACGGCATGATTACCAATCCGGCGGGGCCGGCATTACTTGGCGGTCACAGGCAAGGCGACAGCGTTTAAGTTCGGAAGGTCGCGAGCGCGGCGCTCACCGACGGCGTGAACTTACGGCCTGTCGAAAGTGGGCGGAACCTAATCTCGCCTTCGCGAGGCGTCAAGCGAAGATTGTGCGTGCGCCAGGAAAAATTAGGCAAAAAAAAAGGCGCGTCGATTGCCGGCCTGTTTTGCGTGCGTCGCCGCTTGGAACAAGCAGTCAAAAACAAGTGGTCAAAATAAAGAAAACGCGAGCGCCGCCGCTCGGGAGAGGCAGTCTGGCGTTGGCGACGACGCCCGCCCCAGTGACGAGACCGGGGGCCGAGAAGTCGCGTTCAGCGCGGGACGGACAGTTTCACGCGGGGAGACAAGGTCGGCCTCGCTTGCGCTCTTTGGTCGCAGAGACCAAGGACTCGGTTCCTTTCGCAAAAGCCGGTAGAAAAGGCTTCAGCGGCGCCGACGGCGTCAAAAAGGGACTTGATCAAGTAAAGGGAGGAAAGCCGAAAATGAGCCATGTCGCGCATGAATTGCACGAAGAATTTCCCGAGAAGGCGCAGGCCATTCACGCGCTGAAGGCCGCAAATGCGCATTTCGCGCGCATCGCCGAGGAATATCACACGCTCAACCGCTCGATCCACCGCATGGAGACCAATGTCGAGCCGGTCGACGATTCGACGATCGAGGATCTGAAGAAGAAGCGCCTGTCGCTCAAAGACGAGATCGCCGGCTTCCTCGCGGCGATCTGACGGCCAAAGCCCTTCTGAGGGGCGCGGCGAAGACTGTTTCAGCCGCCGCGCCGCCTTCGCCCGATGAGCGAAGTTTTTGCATGGACGCTTCTCCGAAGCTCGCGCGCTTTGCGCGCCGCCCTCCAACGCCGCCGCTCATTTGACTGCCGCTGATTGGACCGCCGGGACGGCCGGAAGAGACGCCTTTGTCTCGCTCGCGCCCGGGCCTTCCCCGCCTATCGTCATGATTTCGCCCGCTTTCCCGCTTCAAACCGCGATTGGGGTCGCATTGGCGACCGAAAGCGTATATAAGAGTGGCAGGAGGCTGTCGCAGGCAAGCATGCCTCTTTGATGCGCATCAGGCGTTCTTGGCCGATTGAAAGGCCACATTTCAGCCGCGATGGGCCGGGACTTTACGGGCGATGGAAGCTTGAAAGTCGCCGGGCGACATTACCGGCCTCGCGCCCCGATTGAAGCATTCCGGGCGCTTCGAGGCCAAAAAATGTTCCGACGGACAGCCAGCCGCGCTCATCGCCGCCAACAAAGCAAAGGGTGATCATGCCGACCATCGCTCTCGTGGACGACGATCGCAACATTTTGACCTCGGTGTCCATCGCGCTCGAGGGCGAGGGCTACCGCGTGCAGACCTATACCGACGGCGCTCAGGCGCTCGACGGGCTGCGCGCCAATCCGCCGGATCTCGCGATTTTCGACATAAAGATGCCGCGCATGGACGGCATGGAGCTGCTCCGCCGCCTGAGGCAGAAGTCCGATATTCCGGTGATCTTTCTCACCTCCAAGGACGAGGAGATCGACGAGCTTTTCGGCCTCAAGATGGGCGCCGACGACTTCATCCACAAGCCATTCTCGCAGCGTCTCCTGGTGGAGCGCGTGAAGGCGATCCTGCGCCGCGCCAACCCCAAGGAGGCGGCCGCGCAGAAGGAGACGGAGGCCAAGGTTCTCGAGCGCGGCGCGCTGGTGATGGACCCCGAGCGCCACACCTGCACCTGGCGGGGCGATCCCGTCATCCTGACCGTGACCGAATTCCTCATTCTGCAATCGCTCGCCCAGCGTCCCGGCGTGGTCAAGAGCCGCAACGCGCTCATGGACGCGGCCTATGACGACCAGGTCTATGTGGACGACCGCACGATCGACAGCCACATCAAGCGGCTGCGCAAGAAGTTCAAGGTCGTGGATACCGACTTCGAGATGATCGAGACGCTTTACGGCGTCGGCTACCGCTTCAAGGAAGCGTGACGGGACGCCCATGGGCGCATTCGAGAGCGGCGACGTGCTGGCGGAGGACGCGGCGGAGGCTTCGGCCGCCGGCGGGGCCGCGCCGCGGCTGATCGACGCGCCCGTCCGGCCCACGCCGCGCCGGGTTCGGCCGCTCGGCCTGCGCCTGCGCCGCCTGATGCGCACGGCGCAGTCGCATCTCTCCTCATCGCTGACGCGACGCATCGTCGTTCTCAATCTCGGCGGGCTTGTGGCGCTGCTCGGCGGCTTCCTCTATCTCAACCAGTTCCGCGAAGGCCTCATCGATGCGCGCGTGCAAAGCCTGCAGACGCAGGGCGAGATCATCGCCGCCGCGGTCGCCGCCTCCGCGACCGTCGACACCGACGCCATCACCATCGATCCCGAGAAGCTCCTGAAGCTCGCGCCGGGCGAGAGCGCCAGCGCCGGCGAGGGCCAGCTGGCGCTGGAGTTTTCGCTCAACCCCGAGCGCGTCGGGCCGCTGCTGCGCCGCCTCGTCTCGCCGACGCGGCTTCGGGCGCGCATCTACGACCGCGACGGCTATCTCCTGCTCGATTCGCGCTCCGTTTCGGGCCGCAGCAACATTCTGCGTTTCGAGCTGCCGCCCACGGGGCAGACCACGACGATCGACGCGTCGTCTTTCCTGCAAAAGTCGCTTGATTTCCTGCGCCGGCTGACGCGCCGTCCGGAACTGCCGCTCTACGAAGACATCGGCATGGGCAATGGCAGGACCTATCCCGAGGTCGCGAGCGCGCTGGAGGGCCGGGCGCATTCGGTCGTGCGCGCCAACGCCAAGGGCGAGACGATCATTTCCGTCGCCGTGCCGGTCCAGCGGTTCCGCTCCGTGCGCGGCGCCCTTCTGCTCTCCACCATGGGCGGCGACATCGACGCGGTCATCGCCACCGAACGCTGGGGCATCATCCGCATCTTCCTGGTCTCGGCCGGCGTGATGCTGCTCCTGTCGCTCTTCTTCACCAATACGATCACCGAGCCGATGCGCCGCCTGGCCGAAGCGGCCGAGCGGGTGCGCCGGGGCGCGAAGTCGCGCCACGAAATCCCCGATTTCTCGGACCGTCCCGACGAGATTGGACATCTCTCCGCGGCGCTGCGCGACATGACGACCGCGCTCTACAATCGCATCGAGGCGATCGAGCATTTTGCGGCGGATGTCGCCCATGAGCTCAAGAATCCGCTGACCTCGCTGCGCAGCGCCGTCGAGACGCTGCCGATCGCGAAAACGGACTCGGCGCGCGACCGGCTGCTCGCCGTCATCAAGCACGATGTGGGCCGGCTCGACCGGCTGATCAGCGACATTTCCGACGCCTCGCGGCTCGACGCCGAACTCGCCCGCGCCGACATGCAGGACGTCGATCTCTCGAGGGCGCTCATCACCGTCGTCGACGTCGCCCGCGCCATCGAGCGGGGCGACGGTGTCGGCGTGGAGCTGACGATCCGGCAATATCCCAGCGACTCCCCACGCCAACGCTGGCGCGTGCTCGGCAACGATTCGAGGCTCGGCCAAGTGTTCAACAACCTCATCGACAATGCGCGCTCCTTCTCGAAACCGGGCGGCGCCGTGCGCGTGTCGCTGTGGCCGGAGTGCGCCAAGGGCCCGGGCGGCGCCGCGCTCGAGGGCTATGAGATCCTCGTCGACGACGACGGGCCGGGCATTCCCGAGGGCGCTTTCGAGCGCATTTTCGAACGCTTCTACACCGACCGACCCGAACAGCGTTTCGGCCAGAATTCCGGCCTCGGCCTCGCCATCTCGCGGCAGATCATCGAGGCGCATGGCGGCCGCATCCGCGCGCTCAACCGGACCCTCGCCCATCCCGACGGCACGGACGAACCGGCGCCGGGCGACACAGTTCTCGGCGCGCGTTTCGTCGTCTGGCTTCCGGCGGCGCGATGACCGCCCGGACGGAGTCATATCTCCACGCCAATGCGGTGGCGCTGGGCGAGCGGGGCCTGCTGTTGCGCGGCCCTTCGGGCGTCGGCAAGAGCGCGCTCACCCTTGCATTGATCGCCCGCTTTGCGGCCAGGGGCGCCTTCGCGCGGCTCGTCGGCGACGACAGGGTGCGCGTCGACTCCCAAGACGGCCGGCTCGTCGCCCGCCCCCACCCGGCGATCGAAGGGCTCATCGAAATCCGGGGACTCGGGCTGGCGCGCGTTCCCTTCGAGAGGGCCTGCCGGCTGGACGCCGTCGTCGATATTTCGAACCCCGGCGAAACGCCGCCTCGGCGCCCGGAGGACGCCCAAAGAAGCGTCCTTCTGCGAGACGTCGCCCTGCCGCGTCTTTGCGTTCAGGGCTGCGACGACGTCTCTCTCGAAAGAATTGTCTTTTTCCTTCAGAGCATTAACGCATTTTGAAGCGATATCGCGCTTTTTGCTTGCCAATTCCGCGGCGACGCACAAAATGACGGCCCTGGCGAGCGACCGGCAAAATAGGATTGGGCGGCGCGGCTCAGCTTGTATATGCTGCCGCAGGGGGCGAAAAGCCGTGGCGGGATCGGCGCCAGAACCGCTTCGCGCAGCGCGAGACGTCTTCATGAGTGGTAGGGTCTGATGATCGGAATGGTCTTGGTGACCCATGGCCACCTCGCCACGGAGTTTCGCGCCGCGCTCGAACATGTCGTCGGGCCGCAGAGACAGCTCGTCTCCATTTCCATCGGCCCGGATGACGACATGGAGCGTCGGCGGGCCGATATTCTCGAAGCGATCCACAAGGCCGACAGCGGCGACGGCGTGGTGCTGCTTACCGACATGTTCGGCGGCACGCCGTCCAATCTGGCGATTTCCGTGATGAACGGCGGCAAGGTCGAGGTCCTCGCCGGCGTCAATCTGCCGATGCTGATCAAGCTGGCGTCGGTCCGCGACACGGCCACGCTCGAACAGGCCGTGCTCCAGGCTCAGGACGCCGGGCGGAAATATGTTTATATCGCCAGCCGAGTTCTCAACCCGAAGTGACTTGAATATGACCGAAGCGCAGGAGCGGGGAGCCGAAACGGCCGTCTCCCGCGATCTTCCGATTGTCAACCGCAAGGGCCTGCATGCCCGCGCGACAGCCAAATTCGTGCAGTGCTGCGAGAAATTCGACGCCGAGATCACCGTCGCCAAGGATGGCGAGACCGTCGGCGGCAGCTCGATCATGGGCATTCTGACGCTTGGCGCCGGCCAGGGCTCGACGATCACGATCACGGCGAGCGGGCCCCAGGCCCGGGAGGCGCTCGACGCCCTCGACGCGCTCGTCGCCAACCGCTTTGGCGAGGACGAGTAAAGGCCGACGCCGCCGCCGCGGCCCCGCCCAGGCCCGCCCCAGGCCCTCCTCGCTCCCCGCCGCAAGGCCGCGCGCGGCGATCGCCCTCGCGCCGGGCCTTGCGCGGCGCAAGCGGCGCCTGTAATCGCTGATCGAGCGGCAAAACGGCGGGGTCGATGTCGGTCCTCAGAATCTACGCGCGCGTTCTCGGCGAGTTGCGCCCGCAGGCGCGCCTGTCGCTCATCCTGGTCGCCGCCAATCTTTCGCTCGCCATCGCGCAATTCGCCGAGCCGATGCTCTTCGGCCGCATCATCGACCGCATGACGCAGGCGCAGGCGCCTGGGCAGACCCTGACCTGGAGCGATCTGCTGCCGCTCCTTCTCGCCTGGGCGGGCTTCGGCCTGTTTTCGATCGGCGGCGCCATCCTCGTCGGGCTCAACGCCGACCGCCTCGCCCATCGCCGCCGCCTGGCCCTTCTGTCCGACTATTTCGAGCATGTGCTCAATCTTCCGCTGACCTTCCACACGGGCGTCCATTCGGGGCGGCTGCTGAAGACGATGCTCGACGGCTCCTCGGCCATGTTCGGCCTGTGGCTGTCGTTCTTTCGTGAAAACTGCGCCTCCTTCGTCGCGCTCTTCATCCTTCTGCCGGCGACCCTCTTCCTCAACTGGCGGCTGGGCGGCCTGCTCATGCTGCTCGTCGCCGTCTTCTACATGGCAACGAGCTATGTGCTGCGCCGGACGGAGGCGCTTCAGGGCGCGGTCGAGAGCCACAATTCCTCGCTCGCCGAGCGCGCCTCGGATGCGCTCGGCAACATTCCCGTGGTGCAGAGCTTCACGCGCATCGAGAGCGAATCGCATGCGCTGAGGCGCATCATCGACGATCTTCTGGCCGCGCAGATGCCGGTGCTCTCCTGGTGGGCGCTCGTGGCCGTGGCGAGCCGCGCCTCGGCGACGCTGACCATCCTGTCGATCTTCTTGCTCGGAACCTGGCTGCATCTCAAAGGCATGGCGTCGATCGGCGAGATCGTCACCTTCACCAACTTCGCCACCATGCTGATCGGGCGGCTCGAGCAGGTCGTCGGCTTCGTCAATGTGCTTTTCCTGCAATCGGCGAAGATCGGCGATTTCTTCGCCGTGCTCGACACGCAGCCCGCTGTCGCCGACCGGCCGGACGCGCGCGACGCCGGGCGCCTGACCGGCGCGGTCGCCTTCGAGAAGGTGACCTACTCCTATGACGGCCGCCGCAAGGCGGTGAAGAATGTCAGCTTCCAGGCCAAGCCCGGCCAGACGATCGCTCTCGTCGGCGCGACGGGGTCGGGCAAATCCACGACGCTCGGCCTGCTCCACCGCGTCTTCGACCCCGACGAGGGCGCCGTGAAGATCGACGGCGTCGACATCCGCGAGTTCACGCTCTCTTCGCTTCGCCGCAACATCGGCGTCGTCTTTCAGGAGCCGATGCTCTTCGCCCGCACGATCGAGGAAAACCTGCGCATCGGCGACCCGGACGCGACCGAGGCCGAAATGGCGCGGGCGCTGGAGCTGGCGCAGGCCTCGGAATTCGTCTCGCGCCAGAGCGACGGCCGCGAGACGCTCGTCGGCGAGCGCGGCCGCTCGCTTTCGGGCGGCGAACGACAGCGCCTCTCCATCGCCCGCGCCCTGCTCAAGGACCCGCCGATCCTCGTCTTCGACGAAGCCACCTCGGCGCTCGACGCGACGACCGAGCGCCAGATTCAGAAGGCGCTGGAGGCGGCGACGAGAGGCCGCACCACCTTCGTCATCGCGCATCGCCTCGCCACCGTGCGCAACGCCGATCACATTCTGGTCTTCGATCAGGGCGAGATCGTCGAAGCAGGCTCCTTCGACGCCCTCGTGGCGAAGGGCGGTCGCTTCGCGACGCTGGCGGCGGCGCAATTCATGACCGAGCCATCGACGACCGCCGCCGCCGGTCTCGAGGGGCTCCGGGAGCCGACCGCGCCGCAGGCGCGGGCGGGTTAGCGGCTGCGACAATGCGCTGCGCCTTTCCTGGAAGGAATGTAAGAAAGGCAAATTGACCACGAGGCTTGCCGCTCCGTAAATTCCGCGCCAAGCGCCCGAGCGGCGTTCTGGTCGAGAAATGAGCGGCTTATGCCAAAGATCGCACGCCCGGCGCGTTTCGCGTCAACCCTTCTGGCGTCCTTCCTCGCCTTCGGCGCGCAGGCGCTGGAGGCCCCGCAAATCGCCTCCGAGGAGGCGGGTCTCACGCCACTCGAACGGCTCGGCAAGCGCATTTTCGAGGACAAGACCCTTTCGCGCCCGGCCGGCGTCGCCTGCGCCTCCTGCCACGACGCCGCGACCGCCTTTCAGGGGTCCAACGGCTCGCCCGTTCCCGCCGTGGCGCGCGGATCGAAACCGGAGTCGCTCGGCCGGCGCAATACGCCCACGATCATGTACTCCTCCTTCGCCCCGCCCTTCGGCTTCGTGGACGAGAAGGACGAAGAAACCGGCAAGGTCGAAAAGATTCCCGCCGGCGGGCAGTTCCTCGACGGGCGGGCGGGCGACCTTCTCGCGCAGTTCGAGGGTCCGCTGCTCGATCCCCTCGAAATGAACGCGCCTTCGAAACGCTTTGCCGTGGAGGCGATCCGCGACGGCGCCTATGCGCCGCTCGCCCGAGAGGTCTACGGCGACAAGATCTTCGACAATCCCGACGCCGCTTTCGAGAAACTCGCCCAGGCGGTCGTCGCTTATGAGTCGAGCGCGCGCTTTCACCCTTTCGCCTCGAAATTCGACGATTTTCTGCGCGGCGACGCAAAACTGACGCCGATCGAGCAAAGAGGCTTCGCCCTCTTCAAGGACCCGAAGAAAGGCAATTGCCTCGCCTGTCACGCCGGCAAGGAAGACTCCCGCAATCCGCAGGACTGGCTCTTCACCGATTACACCTATGACGCGCTGGGCGCGCCGAAGAACGCCGCCATTGCGGCGACGGCCAATGCGCCCGATCTCGGCCTGTGCAAGCGCCCTGGCCTCGAGAAGATCGCCCCGGCCGGGTTCGACCCCGCGAGCGTCTGCGGGGCCTTCAAGGTGCCGACGCTGCGCAACGTCGCCGTGACCGGGCCCTATCTGCACAATGGCGTCTTCGGGAAACTCCGCGATGTCGTGGCCTTCTACGCCACACGGGACACGGACCCCGCCCGCTGGTATGGCAAGGCCGCGAAATTCGACGATCTGCCGGCCGAGTATCGCAACAACGTCAATACGCAGGAAGCGCCCTACGACCGCAAGCCGGGCCAAAAGCCGCGCCTCTCCGAAAAAGACATCGACGCGCTCGTTGCGTTCCTCGAGACGCTGACGGACAGGCCGAGGCCCTGATCAGCCGCCGGCGAGCCCGTAGCGGGCGAGCGTCGCGCGCAACGACCCCTCGGGCCTCTTGCCGCTCGTGAAGACCGCGCGCGCCTCGCCGCGGCCGGCGACCGGCGCGTCGAAGCCGCAGTCTCGCAGGACCTGGTCGGCGCGCCGGGCGATGGCGGGGGCCGGGTCGATCCAGTCCACCGGCCAGGGCGCAAGACGCCGGAAGTCCTCGACGAGCAGCGGATAATGCGTGCAGGCGAGGACGACCGCGTCCGTGCGGGCGCCACCGACCTCCTGAAAGCAGGGCGCGATCTCGGCGGCGATGTCTTCGTCGCAAACCCCCTGCCCCTGCATCTGGCTTTCCGCGATGCGCGCCAGCGTCGCCGAGCCGACGAGCGTGACGCGGCAATGGGCGGCGAATTGCGAGATGAGGTTTTGCGTATAGTCGCGCGCGACCGTGCCGGGCGTCCCGAGCACGGAAATGAGATGCGAGCGCGAATGCTCCGCGGCGGGCTTGATCGCCGGCACCGTGCCGACGAAGGGCAGCCGCGGCCAATGGTCGCGCAGGACGGGGAGCACCAGCGTCGAGGCGGTGTTGCAGGCGATCACCACGATGTCGGGCGCGTGGCGGGCGATCAGCGTCTCCATCACCCCGACGACACGGCGGACGAGATCCGCCTCCTTCCAGGAGCCATAGGGAAAGCCCGCGTCGTCGGCGCAATAGACAAAGTCGGCGTCCGGCCGCAGCCTGACGATCTGCGCAAAGACCGTGAGGCCGCCAAGGCCGGAGTCGAAGACGAGAATTCTGGGCCGCCGGGTCATTGCTTCCGTCTGAAAGGAGCGCGATTCGCGCGCGTGAGGCGATAGGACGTGTTTTCGCCCGCAAGATCAACGCGCCAAAAGCTCGGCGGGCTTCGGCGTGGACGTGGCCATCCTGCCGCGGTGGTTGTAAGAAGGGCGGAGCGTCAACCTTTCCTGCATGGAACTCCGATGAAGAAACGCCTCTCGAGCCTGCTTCTGGTAGCCTCTTTGGCCCTTTCCGACGTTACGGCTCATGCCTGCACGCGCATTGTCTACGACACGGGAGACGCGTCCCATATCGTCGGGCGCACCATGGACTGGATGGAGGACCCCGGCACGGATCTCTGGGCTTTCCCGCGCGGCATGAGCCGGGACGGCTCCGCGGGACAGGGTTCGCTCAAATGGACCTCCAAACACGGCTCGGTGATCAGCTCCTTCTATAATCTCGCGACAGTCGACGGCATCAATGACGCGGGGCTCGTCGCCAATGTGCTCTATCTCGTCGAAGCCGATTACGGGGACACGGCCGGCTCCAGGAAACCCAAGCTCTCCATCGGCGCCTGGGCGCAGTATGTTCTCGACACTTACGCGACGGTCGCCGACGCCGTGGCGGCGCTGAAGAAGGAGCCTTTCGTTCTTGTCGCGCCCGATCTGCCGAACGGCCACAAGGCCGCCGGCCATCTCTCGCTCGCCGACGCCTCGGGCGACAGCGCGATTTTCGAATATATCGGCGGCAAGCTCGTCGTCCATCACGGGCCGCAATATCGGGTCATGACCAATTCGCCGCCCTATGACCAGCAGCTCGCGATCAACGCCTATTGGAAGACAGTGGGCGGGCTGGAGTTCCTGCCCGGCACGGCCCGCGCCTCCGACCGCTTTGCCCGGATGAGCTGGAATCTCGACGCCGCGCCGAAGGAAAAGGACCCGCGCCTCGCGACCGCGACAGTCTTCTCGCTGATTCGCGCGATTTCCGTTCCGCTCGGCATCACCGACCCGAAGGAGCCCAACATCGCCTCGACGATCTGGCGCACGGTCTCGGACACGAAAGCCAGGCGCTATTATTTCGAATCCGCCTACAGCCCGTCGATCTTCTGGGTCGATCTCGACAGGCTGAAGCTCGACCCCGGGGCCAAGCCCATGAAGCTCGATCTGACGGGGCATCCGATCCTGTCAGATGACGTCTCGGACAAATTCGCGCCGGCAGAACCCTTCAAATTCATCGGCCATTGAACGGGGGGAGAGGGCGCCGGAACGCGCGCGACGGCTTTTCCTTGCCCTCCCCCGCCCATCGGGTGTATAAGGACCCAAATTCCATCTCATACCGATCATCCATAAGGTGATCGCCGTTGAGAGTGGGGCCCGGCCGGGACCCGCTCTTTTTTGTTTGGCTCACCCGAACGAGAGGCTCCGACAGCTTGACCGAACACGCCGCCCCCCTCGACGCCGCCCTCGACGAGCCTCGCCTCGTCGCCGAGACGGGCGTCGCCGCGCGCGTGGCGCATCTCGCCGAGCCGGTGCTCGCGCAGCTCGGCTTCCGCCTCGTGCGCGTCAGGCTCATGCAACAGAACGGCCAGACGCTGCAGATCATGGCGGAGCGCCCGGACGGAACCATGACCATCGACGATTGCGAGGCGGCGAGCCAGGCGCTCTCGCCGGAGCTCGACGTCGCCGACGTCATTTCCGGCGAATATCGCCTCGAACTGTCGTCGCCCGGCGTCGACCGGCCGCTCGTGCGCGTCTCCGACTTCGCCCGCGCCATCGGCCACGAGGCCCGCGTCGAGCTGACGCATCCCGTGGAGTCGGGCCGCAAGCGGTTCCGCGGGCTCATCAGGGGCGTCGAGGGCGAAGGCCGCGACGCCAAGGTTTCGGTCGAACGCACGGACGCGCGCTCGGACGAGGAGAAGCTCGTTGTCCTGCCGCTCGCCGATCTCGACGAGGGCAAGCTGATGCTGACCGAGGCGCTCATCCGCGAGTCGCTGCGCGCCGGCAAGATGCAGCAGGCCGCCGGCGAGGACGAGGCTCCAGCCGAAGCGGACGAACGACCCCGCCGCGGGCCGGGTCGTTTCCGCGGCCCGCAAAAAGATCAGAAAAACAAGGCCAAGCCGCTGGTCCCCGCCGGCGTGCAGACGCATTTCAAGAAAGGTCCGGGGCCGGCAAGGCCCCGCGCCCCCCGCTCCGAGGGAGAGTGAGCCATGGCCGTCAGCGCCAACAGACTCGAGATTTTGCAGATCGCCGACGCCGTCGCGCGCGAAAAATCGATTGATCGCAGCATCGTGATCGCCTCCATGGAGGATGCGCTGCAAAAGGCGGCGCGTTCGCGCTATGGCCAGGAAACCGAAGTGCGCGCCGAGATCAACCCGCGCACCGGCGAGGTGCGTTTCTCGCGTCTGCTGCTCGTTGTCGACAGGGTCGAGAACGAGGCCACGCAGATTGCGATCGAGGACGCCCGCAAGCGCAATCCCGCGGCGCAGGCCGGCGACTGGATTTCCGAGACCCTGCCACCCTTCGACTTCGGCCGCATCGCGGCGCAGTCGGCCAAGCAGATCATCGTACAGAAGGTGCGCGAGGCCGAGCGCGACCGCCAGTACGAGGAATACAAGGACCGTATCGGCGAGATCGTCAACGGCGTGGTCAAGCGCGTCGAATATGGCAATGTCATCATCGATCTCGGCCGCGGCGAGGGCGTCATCCGCCGCGACGAGATGATCCCGCGCGAAATGTTCCGCCCCGGCGACCGCGTGCGCGCCTATGTCTACGACGTGCGCCGAGAACAGCGCGGGCCGCAGATCTTCCTGTCGCGCACCCATCCGCAGTTCATGGCGAAACTCTTCAAGCAGGAAGTGCCGGAGATCTACGACGGCGTGATCGAGGTGAAGTCGGTCGCCCGCGATCCGGGCTCCCGCGCCAAGATCGCAGTGATCTCGCGCGACTCCTCCATCGATCCCGTCGGCGCCTGCGTCGGCATGCGCGGCTCGCGCGTGCAGGCCGTCGTGCAGGAATTGCAGGGCGAGCGCATCGACATCATACCCTGGTCAGCGGACGCCGCGACCTTCATCGTCAATGCGCTCCAGCCCGCCGAAGTGGTGAAAGTGGTCCTCGACGAGGATTCCGCGCGCATCGAGGTGGTGGTGCCAGACGATCAGCTGTCGCTCGCCATCGGCCGCCGCGGCCAGAATGTGCGCCTCGCCTCGCAGCTCACCGGCTGGGACATCGACATTCTGACGGAAGCCGAGGAATCCGAGCGCCGCCAGAGAGAGTTCGAGGAGCGCACCCGCGTCTTCATGAACGCGATCGACGTCGACGAGGTCGTCGGCCGACTGCTGGCGTCGGAAGGTTTCCGCTCCGTCGAGGAGCTTGCTTACGTCGAATTGCCCGAACTCGCCACGATCGAAGGCTTCGACGAGGAGACGGCGGGCGAAATCCAGGCGCGCGCGCTCAATTATCTCGAACGGCTGGAGGCGGAGAACGAGGCCCGCCGCGTGGCCCTTGGCGTCTCCGACGAATTGCGCGAGATCGAGGGGCTGACCACGGCGATGATGGTCAGGCTCGGCGAGAACGACGTGAAGACCATGGACGATTTCGCCGGCTGCGTGCCGGACGATCTCGTCGGCTGGACCGAGAAGAAGGATGGCGAGACCGTCAAACACGAAGGCTTTTTCGACGGAATCGATCTGTCGCGCGAAGAGGCCGAGGCGATGATCATGGCCGCGCGCGTCAGCGCGGGCTGGATCGAGTCTCCGGTCGAGGCGGTCGAGACAACCGCGGCGGAGGGCGAATAGGACAGTGGCGGCCGTGGAGGCGAAAGAGCGCGAGAGCGAGCGGACCTGCATCGTCACGCGGCGGCGAGAGCCGCCGGAAGGGCTGATCCGCTTCGTGCGCGGCCCCGACGGGGTCGTCGCGCCGGATATTCGCGCCCGCCTGCCGGGCCGCGGCGTCTGGGTCGGCGCGCGGGCGTCGCTCGTCGCGGAAGCGGCGAAAAAACGCATGTTCGCGCGCGGTTTGAAGGAGCAGGTGGAGACGCCGCCCGGGCTCGCCGAGGACGTGGACCGGCTGCTCGAAGCCGACTGCCTGCAGATGCTCGCCATGGCCAACAAGGCGGGCGCGGTGACGGCGGGCTTCAACAAGGTCGAGGGTTTGCTGGCGAGCGGCGGCGCCGCCGTCCTCATCGGGGCGGCGGACGGCGGGGCCGACGGCAAGCGGAAGCTTCATCAGGCGGCGCGGCGATCGGGCGCGGTATGGCGTGAAAACGATGGCGTTCCGCCCATGGTCGGCTTATTTACGTCGAGCCAATTGGATTTGGCTTTGGGGCGCACAAATGTGATACATGCTGCGCTCGCCCCCGGCGGGCCGGGCGCAAGTTTTCTGGCGCGCTGCCGCCGATTGGCGGCTTATCGGGGCGTGGAGCTCGACGGCGCGCCCCTTGTGGCGCAGATGATGCGGGATGTGCAGCCGGAGGCCGAGGGGCGTGCCGGCGAGGCTATGGAAGCAAGCGGGTCGGTAGCGGCCGAGGATCGGAAGCTGGATGAGTGAGAGCGAGAACAGCGACAAAACCCTGACTGTCGCGCCGTCGAAGACGTTGCATCTGAAGCAGCGGCCGGCCGGGGAGCAGGGCATGGTGCGCCAGAGCTTCTCCCATGGCCGTTCGAAAGTGGTCGTGGTCGAGAAGGTCAAGCGCCGCGCGCCGGGCCATGGCGAAGCGCCCAAGGCCGCGGCCGCGCCCGCGCCCGCCCAGCCGGCGGCGCCGGCTCCCGCCGCGCCGACGCCGACCCCGCCTCCCCGGCACGAACGCCCGGCGCCTGCGTCGCGCGGCGGCTCGGGCGTGGTGCTGCGCGCACTGACCGACGAGGAGCGCGAGGCCCGCGCCCGCGCGCTGGTCGACGCCCGCTCCCGCGAGGAGGAGGAGCGCCGCCGCGCGGAGGTCGAGGCCAAGGCCAGGGCTGAACGCGAGGAGCGCGAGCGCGCCGAGCGCGCCGCCGCCGAAGCGCGCAAGCGCGAGGAGGAGGAGCGCCTCGCCCGCGAAGCCGAGTCCAAACGCAAGGCCGAAGAGGAAGCGCGCCGCCGCCTGCCGCAGGAGGCCGCGAGCGCCCCTGCCCCGGCGAGGCCCGCCCCCGCCGCGCCTGCGAGGCCGGCGCCGGCAAGGACGCCAGCGCCCGCCGGACGCCCGACGCCGGCCGAGACGCCGGTCCGGCGCCCGCCCGTGCGCACCGTCGGCGGCTTTACGCCGCCCGCGCCGCCTCGCCCCGCGCCGTCGCGCGGCGGCGAGCAGAAGAACCGCGGCCGCCTCACTGTGACCACCGCGACGAGCGGCGAGGGCGAGGAGCGCACGCGCTCCGTCGCCTCCTTCCGCCGCCGCGTGCAGCGCCTGAAGGGTTTCGGCCACGCCGAGCAGAAGGAAAAGGTGCTCCGCGAAGTCGTTCTGCCGGAGACGATCACCATCCAGGAGCTCGCCAACCGCATGTCCGAGCGCGGCGTCGACGTCATCCGCCTGCTGATGAAGCAGGGCGCGATGCACAAGATCACCGACGTGATCGACGCCGACACCGCGCAGCTCGTCGCCGAGGAAATGGGCCACACGGTCAAGCGCGTCGCCGAGTCCGACGTCGAGGAGGGCCTGTTCGACACGCCCGACGTCGACGCCGACCTCGAGCCGCGCCCGCCCGTCGTGACCATCATGGGCCATGTCGACCACGGCAAGACCTCGCTTCTCGACGCCATCCGCCAGGCCAATGTGGTCGCGGGCGAAGCCGGCGGCATCACGCAGCACATCGGCGCCTATCAGGTGACGTCGCCCGGCGGCCAGCCGGTGACCTTCATCGACACGCCCGGCCACGCGGCCTTCACGGCCATGCGCGCCCGCGGCGCCAAGGTGACGGACATCGTCGTGCTGGTCGTCGCGGCCGACGACGGCGTCATGCCGCAGACGATCGAGGCCATCAACCACGCCCGCGCGGCCAATGTCCCGCTCATCGTCGCGATCAACAAGGTCGACAAGCCCGACGCCAGGCCCGACCGCGTGCGCACCGAGCTGCTCCAATACGAGGTGCAGGTCGAGAGCATGGGCGGCGAGACGCTCGAAGTCGAAGTCTCCGCCAAGCAGAAGCTCAATCTCGACAAGTTGCTGGACGCCATATCGCTGCAGGCCGAAGTGCTCGACCTGAGGGCCAATGGCGACCGCGCCGCAGAAGGCACGGTCATCGAGGCGCGCCTCGACAAGGGCCGCGGCCCGGTCGCGACGATGCTCGTCCAGCGCGGCACGCTGCATGTCGGCGACATCATCGTCGCCGGCACGCAATGGGGCCGCGTCCGCGCGCTGCTCGACGACAAGGGCGCGACGCGGCAAGAGGCCGGTCCGAGCTTCCCGGTGGAAATCCTGGGCTTCAACGGCACGCCCGAGGCCGGCGACCGCGTCGCGGTCGTGGAGTCGGAGGCCCGCGCCCGCGAGATCACCGAATATCGCGAGCGCATGAAGCGCGACAAGCTCGCCGCCCGCGGCGGTTCGGCGCGCGGCACGCTCTCCGACATGATGAGCCAGCTCAAGGCGGCGGGCCGCAAGGAGTTCCCGCTCGTCATCAAGGGCGACGTGCAGGGCTCTGTCGAGGCCATCGCCGCCGCGCTCGAGAAGCTCGGCACGGATGAAGTCGGCGCCCGCCTGGTGCATGCCGGCGTCGGCGGCATCTCCGAGTCCGACATTGCGCTGGCCGAGGCCTCCCATGCGGCGGTCATCGGATTCAACGTCCGCGCCCACAAGGAAGCGCGCGAGGCGGCCGAGCGCGCGGGCATCGAGATTCGCTACTACAACATCATCTACAATCTGGTCGACGACGTGAAGGCGGCCATGTCGGGCCTGCTCGCGCCGACGCTCCGAGAGACGATGCTCGGCAATGCGCAGATCCTCGAGGTCTTCGACATTTCCAAGGTCGGCAAGGTCGCGGGCTGCCGCGTCACCGACGGCACGGTCGAGCGCGGCGCCAACGTCCGCCTCATCCGGGACAATGTCGTGGTGCACGAGGGCAAGCTCTCGACGCTCAAGCGCTTCAAGGACGAGGTCAAGGAGGTCGTCGCGGGCCAGGAGTGCGGCATGGCCTTCGAGAACTACCAGGACATGCGTGCGGGCGACGTCATCGAATGCTATCGCGTCGAGGAGATCAAGCGGACGCTTTGAGCCGCTTCACGCGCGTCATGGCCGGTCATTGCCGGCCATGAACGCCGGAAGAGGCGACTGAAGGCGCGCCTCTCCTCTGGAGTTTCAACCCATAGAAACGTGGTCGCCCGCGTCGTGCGCGGGCGCGACGTGTTGGCGGAAGCGTAGTCATCTCATGTCCCGATCCCACCATCCGGCCGGCGCCGCGCCGTCGCAGCGCATGTTGCGCGTGGGCGAGCTCATTCGCCACGCCGTCGCGCAGCTCCTGTCGCGGGGCGACGTGAGCGACCCCGTGCTCGAAAAGCACGTCGTCACCGTGTCGCGCGTGAAAATGAGCCCGGACCTCAAGCTTGCGACGATCTATGTGATGCCGCTCGGCGGCAAGGACGAGCCGGAAGTGATCGCCGCGCTCGACCGCCACAAGAAATTCCTGCGCGGAGAGATCGCGCATGAGGTGAATTTGAAGTTCGCGCCGGACGTCCGGTTTCGCATCGACGACAGCTTCGACACGGTCTCGCGCATCGACGCGATCCTCGCTTCCGAGCGCGTGAAGCGCGATCTCGAAGCTGCCGATGACGACGACGCGACAGACAACGCCTGAGAGAAGATGAGCCAAAAGAGATCCAATCGCGCCGTCGTCGACGGCTGGGTGGTGCTGGACAAGCCCGTGGGACTGACTTCCACCCAGGCCGTGTCGCGCCTCAAGCGCATCTACAACGCCCAGAAGGCAGGCCACGCCGGCACGCTCGATCCGCTGGCCTCGGGCATTCTGCCGGTCGCCTTCGGCGAGGCGACGAAGACCGTCCCCTTCGTCCAGGACGGCGAGAAAGCCTATCGTTTCACCGTGCGCTGGGGCGTCGAGACCAATACGGACGATTCCGACGGAGAGATCACGCGCACGAGCGAGACGCGCCCGGAGCGCGCCGATATCGAGCGCCTGCTGCCGCAGTTCACCGGCGACATCCTCCAGACGCCGCCGCAGTTTTCGGCCATCAAGATCGCCGGCGAACGCGCCTATGACCTCGCCCGCGGCGGCGAACAGGTCGAACTCAAGGCCCGGCCCGTGACCATTCACGCGCTGACGATCGAGTCTTTCTCCCGGGAGGAGACGGTCCTGTTCATGGAGTGCGGCAAGGGCGCCTATGTGCGCGCCATCGCCCGCGATCTCGGGCGGCTCATGGGCTGTTACGGCCATGTCACGGCGCTGCGCCGCACCCGGGTCGGTCCGTTCCTCGAAGAGGATTCCTTCACCCTGGACGAGATCGAGGCTCAGGGCATGGCGGCCGATGCGCTGCTCTCCGTCGAGGCGGGCCTTTCGGAACTGCCCTGCGTCGTCGTCGATCGCGACACGGCCGCCCGGCTGCGGCGCGGCGGCTCGGTCATTCTGCGCGGCCGCGACGCGCCGCATGGTGGCGTCGTTTACGCGGCCTGCGGCGGCGCGCCCGTGGCGTTCGGCGAAGTGGTCGAGGGCGCGCTGGTTCCCTCGCGCGTCTTCAATCTGCCGTTCTGATCGCGCGGCTCACGCGCCGCGCAGCAGGGCTTCGATGTCGGTCTCGGCGAGGGTCGGGCGCCAGTCGGCGCAGCGGCCCGCCAGCGCGAAATGATGCGCCCCTCGCCGCCAATGCGCCAGGCGCCAGGCGCCTGCGGCGGTTTCATCGCGCATGGACACGCCCGGCGGGTCGAGCGAGATGACGAAACTGTCGAGCGGGCGGCGCAGCCCCTCGCCGGTCGCCTTCACCACCGCCTCTTTCATCGTCCATATGGCGAAGAACGCGTCGCGCCGCGCCTCGTCCTCGAGCGCGCGCAGAAGCGCGGCCTCCTCGGGCGCAAAGAAACGCTCGGCCAGTTTCAGGCTTTCGGCGCGCCGATTGGCGGGCTCCACATCGACGCCGATTTCGACGCCCTCGGCGAGCGCGACGGCGACCATGCCCCGCGTGTGGGTCATGCTGAAGCGCAGGTCGCAGGGGGGATCGAGGAGGTAGGGCTTGCCGAGCGGCGCCGCCGCGAAGCGCCAGTCCTGCGGCGCCCCGCCCGCCCGGCGGGAGAGATCCGCGCGCAGCAGCGCGTGGGCGGCGACATAGGCCTGACGGTCTTCCTCGAAGGCGAACCGCGCGGCGCGCGCCCGCTCGTCGTTGTCTAGCAGCGCGGCGAGCCGCAGCCATTGCCCGGGGGCGACGCTCCGCACATCGAGCGCATGAACCGCGACTTCCACGGCCTTCCAGGCTTCCCGAAGCGTCAGGACACGCCGAGCTTCTTTTGCAGATTGGTCGACGACGTCGTGTATTGGAACAGAAGCTTCTTCTCGGGATAGATGTAGCGATGCGCCTTCTGCGCCGCGAGCGCGCCCTCGTGGAACCCGGAGAGAATGAGCTTCAGCTTGCCCGGATAGTAATTGATGTCGCCGACGGCGAAGATGCCAGGATGGCTCGTCTCGAACTTCTCGGTGTCGACGGGGATGAGGTTCTCGTTGAGCTGGAGGCCCCATTCGGCCACGGGGCCGAGCTTCATGGTCAGGCCGAAGAAGGGCATCATGCGATGGCAGGAGAGTTGCTCCTCCGCGCCGTCATTTCCCTTCAGCGTCACGCGGGCAAGCTGGCCATCCGCGCCCTCGACGGCCGTGATCTGGCCGAGCCTGAAGGAGATCTTGCCCGCCTTCACCAGTTCCTGCATCGCAGAGACGGAGTGCGGCGCGGCGCGGAAGGCGTCGCGGCGGTGAACGAGGGTGACGCTGCGGGCGACCGGCTGGAGGTTGAGCGTCCAGTCGAGCGCGGAGTCGCCGCCGCCGACGATGACCACGTCCCTGTCGCGGAAATCCTCCATGCGGCGCACCGCGTAGAAAACAGACTTGCCTTCGTACTGCTCGATCGTCGGGATCGGCGGCTTCTTGGGCTGGAAGGAGCCGCCGCCGGCCGCGATGATCACCACCTTGGCGATGAAGACCTTGCCCGCGTCGGTCGTCAGGCGAAAGGAGGGCTTCTCGGGCGTGCCGAGCGGGGTGAGCGTCTCGACCATTTCGTTGAAATGGAAGGTCGGGCCGAAGGGCTCGATCTGCTTGAGCAGATTGTCCGTCAGCTCCTGGCCGGTGACGATCGGCAGGCCCGGAATGTCGTAGATCGGCTTCTCGGGGTAGAGCTCGGAGCACTGGCCGCCCGCGCGCGGCAGAATGTCGATGACATGAGACTTGATGTCCAGAAGGCCCAGTTCGAACACCGCGAAGAGGCCGGCCGGCCCGGCGCCGACGATGACGACATCGGTTTCGATCGCAGGCGGGTTGAGCTGGTTCATGTCCTAAATCCTCAATGTCTTGCTTGCGGCGCGTCCGCCCGACTCGAGGCGCGGAGCCGCTGCGGCGCTCCGGCGCGCCCCGGACGGTCGAAATGGGCCGGACCGAGAAAACAGGGAGGATCGTCGGACGCGGCCAACCGGCCGGCGGATAGGCTCATCCGCCGCCGCTCTCTTTCGTCTATAGCATTCGTCTGGCGATGCAACACCAAACCCACCGCGGCGGGGCCGCCGCCTGCGGCCTCAGCCCTGCTGGGCCGGCGTGACGACGACGAGACCGTCGAGCTCCGGACGCACGGTGATCTGGCAGCAGAGGCGGGAATTCGGCTTCACGTCGAAGGCGAAGTCCAGCATGTCCTCCTCCATCTGCGAGGGCTTGCCGGTCTTCTCGACCCATTTCTCGTCCACATAGACGTGGCAGGTGGCGCAGGCGCAGGCGCCGCCGCATTCCGCCGCGATTTCCGGAATGTCGTTGCGCCGGGCGGTCTCCATCACCGTGGAGCCGACCTCGCCCTCGACGGTGCGGTCCTGGCCGGTCGAGTCGACGAAGGTGATCTTGACCTTGGTCGGCGCGCCGCCGCCGGGTTCGGCGCCATAGCGGGTGGCGGTGTCGTCGAAGCTCATCTTCACCATGACGCGCGTCTCTTCCCTCGATTGCCGGCGGCGCTGGCGCCGCTGATGCCGCAGCCGCTCAAGTCCGGCCCGGCCGAAACTTGTGTACGTGTCGGGCTCGATTAGCACCCGGCCGGGCGCCGCGCTAGCCCCCTTTCGCCCGCGTGGCGCGCATCCCGCGAGACGCGCAGGTTCAACGGCCGGAGGTCTGCGCCGCCGGCTGCTGTGAGGGGCCCCAGATGAACTGGGACGGGTCGCGCTCTATGGACTTGATCGCCTGGTCGAGCGAATCCACCGCCCGCCGCGCGTCGATCGCCAGTTGCTCATACTGGCGCAGGCCGGCCGCCGAGAAATGCTTGAGATTGGCCGAGGCGCCGGCAATGTTGCCCGTAATGGCCTTGATCTGCTTGGGATCGATCGCCTTGATCGTCTGCTCCCCGGCGGCGAGCACCTTGTCGAGCCGGGCCGCGACGGGCTTCAGCGCATGAGCGGTCTCCGCCGCGTCCTTGATGAAGGACGAAATCTGCGTGGAATTGTCGGCGAGCGTCTTGGTGAAGGTCTCGGCGTTCTTCAGCGCGCCCCTGATCGAATCCTTGTTGTCGTCGAGCATCCGGTCGATCTTCGTCAGGACCTCCGCCGCCTTGGTGGAGAGATCGTTGACATTGCCGAGCAGGTTCTGGATTTCCGAGCGTTCCGCCTGGATTTGCGGATAGCGCTGGCCTTTCTGCGCGACGAGATCGGGCGCCTTTTCGGTTCCGCCGACGAGGAGCACGTCGGAGACGCCGGTGAAGCCCCGCGTCTCGAGCTTGGCGCGGGTATTGGTCTTGACCGGCGTCAGTTCGTTGATCTTCACGAGCACGTCGACCTTGCTCGGATCCGTCGCGGAGATCGCCAGATGCGTCACCTCGCCGACCTTCACGCCATTGAAGAGGACCGAGGAGCCCCGTGAGAGGCCCGAAACCGATCCGGTGAAGACGATCTGATAGATGTCCTGCTTCCCGCTCTGGCCGGAGCCCGAGAACCAGTAGACGAAGCCGAAGGCGGCGAAAATCACTGTCAGCGTGAAGGCGCCGATCAGCGCGTAGTTGGCGCGGGTTTCCATCCGTCTCCCTCTTAGCCGGAAATCGCGCCGGCAAGCCTGCCGCCGCGAACCCCGTGGAAATAGGCCCTCAGCCAGGGATGATCGGACTCGAGCAGCGTCTCGAGCGGCCCGTCGGCGATCACCCGGCCATCGCCCAGCGCGGCGACGCGGTCGCAGATCGAATACAGGCTGTCGAGGTCGTGCGTCACCATGAACACGGTCAGGCCGAGGGTCTCCTGAAGCGTCGCGATCAGATCGTCGAATTCCGCCGCCCCGATGGGGTCGAGGCCCGAGGTCGGCTCGTCCAGGAAGACCAGTTCGGGATCGAGGGCCAGCGCCCGCGCGAGCGCCGCGCGCTTGACCATGCCGCCCGACAATTCCGACGGAAATTTGTCGGCGGCGTCCGGCTTCAGGCCGACGAGGGCGATCTTGAGCATGGCGAGTTCGTCCATCAACCGCTGCGAAAGATCGCGCGTCTCCCGCATGGGCATCTGGATGTTCTGCTTTACGGTGAGGCCGGAGAAGAGCGCGCCGTTCTGAAACAGCACGCCCCATCGCTGTTCGAGCGCCTGCCGCTCGGCGGCCGACAGCGCGTCGCGATCCTTGCCGAATATGCGGATTTCGCCCGCCCGCTTGGGCACGAGCCCCAGAATGGCGCGGGTGAGCACCGATTTGCCCTGCCCGGAGCCGCCGACGAAGCCGAGCACCTCCCCGCGATAGACGTCGAGATCGAGCCCGTTCATCACGAGCTTGTCGCCGAAGCCCACGACGAGGCGGCGCACGCTGATGATCGGCTCGCCGGGCCCCGTTTCTTGGCTCGTTCCCTGTTCCAGGGCTGTCATCTATGCGCCCCTCAGTAGTCGACCGCCGCGAAAAACACGGCGAAGAGCCCGTCGAGCAGGATGACCATGAAGATCGACTTCACGACAGACGAAGTGACCTGGCGTCCAAGCGACTCGGCCGAGCCCTCGGTCGAGAGCCCGTCCATGGCGGCGATGAGGCCGATCACCAGCGCCATGAAGGGCGCCTTGATGAGTCCGACCATGAAGGTGTGAAAGGCGATCGCGTCCTTCAGCAGGGAGACGAAGGCCACCGGGCTGATGCCGCCATAGCTCCAGGAGACGAGCATGCCGCCGAACAGCGCCGCCATGTCGGCGATGAAGGTGAGCAGCGGCAGCGAGCAGACGAGCGCGAGCACGCGCGGCGCGATCAGCACCTCGATCGGCGAGAGACCCATCACCCGCAGCGCGTCGATCTCCTCGCGCATCTTCATCGAGCCGATTTCGGCGGTGATGGCCGAGCCCGAGCGGCCGGCGATCATGATCGAGGTGAGCAGCACGCCCATCTCGCGCAGCACGAGAATGCCGATGAGGCTGACCGTGTAGCTCGACGCGCCGAATTTCAGGAGCTGGAAGATGCCCTGCTGCGCCACGATGCCGCCAACGAGGAGATTGATCAGGATGATGATCGGCGCGCTGCGCAGGCCGATCAGCTCCATATGCGCGACGAGCGAGGTGACGCGGAAACGCCTCGGATTTAGGGCGACATAGGCCATGGCCGCCATGAATTCCCCGAGAAAGGCCATGCCCCGATGGAATTCCGAAAAACCCTGAACGACCGAAAGCCCGAGGTCGGCCAGCAGGGAGACGATCGCGGACGGGCGGCGGCGCGCCGGCGGGCCGAAATCGCGCCAGGCCGCCTGTTCAAGCATGACGCCGTGCCGGGGCCGCACATGTTCGAGCGCCACGCCGACATTTTCCTGCGTGAGCCGGCGCCGCGCCCGATTGATCAGCCAGGCGCCGGCGGTGTCGAGCCGCGAGACGCCGGACAGATCGAGCGTGACGAAGTTGACGCTCTGGCCCAGATCGATCACGTCCTGCGCCTTTTGTTCGAGGCGACGCGCGGCGGCGAGCGTCCAGTCGCCGGACAGGGCCAGACGCGCGCCGCCCTCGCGGGGCGCAACGTCTGGCGGCGTCGGAGCGGCGTCGAGAGCCATCGGACCTCGTTTTTGGAGAAAGCCGGGTTCGGCCAAGCCTTTCAACAGGTCTTAGCTTCGCGGCTCCCCATCGACAAGCGCGCTCGTGGCAAAAGCGTGATAAATCGTGGCTGAAGAACGCGGAGCGATACATTTGCGCATCGAGCTTGTCCTGGCCGTCGAGGCTTTTCCCATCGCCGGGCGATTCGTCATCTCCCGCGGCGCCAAGACCGAAGCGCGAGTCGTCGTCGCCGCGCTTCGGGCCGGCGACGCTGTCGGACGCGGCGAATGCGTGCCTTACGCCCGCTACGGCGAGAGCGTCGAAAGCGTCGTGGCGCAGATCGAAAGTGTTCGCAGCGAGATCGAATCGGGCGCGGGGCGGATGGCGCTCCAGCGCCTGCTGCCTCCGGGCGCGGCGCGCAACGCGCTCGACTGCGCCCTGTGGGATCTCGAAGCCAAGACGAGCGGGCGGCGCGCCTATCTCACGGCGGGTTTTGCGCGCCTCGTTCCGCTGACGACCGCCTATACGCTGTCGGTGGGGACGCCCGAGGAGATGCGCGCCGCCGCGATGAAGGCCGCCGACCGGCCGCTTCTGAAAGTGAAGCTCGCCGGCGAGGGCGATGACGCCCGCCTCGCCGCCGTGCGGGAGGGGGCGCCCCATGCGCGGCTGATCGTCGACGCCAACGAGGCCTGGCGCGAAGAGACGCTCCCCGGCCAGCTCGACGCCTGCGCCCGCTACGGCGTCGCGCTCGTCGAACAGCCCCTGCCCGCCGGCCGGGACGAGATGCTGGCGCGAATCGCCCGCCCGATCCCGATCTGCGCCGACGAAAGCGTCCATGACGCCCAGTCGCTCGAGCCGCTGCGCGGCCGCTACGACGCGGTCAACATCAAGCTCGACAAGGCTGGCGGGCTGACCGAGGCGCTCGCCATGGCGCGCGCGGCGCAGGCCATGGGCTTCGAGATCATGGCCGGCTGCATGGTCGGCACCTCGCTCGCCATGGCGCCCGCGGCGCTCATCGGCCAGATGGCGGCTTTCGTGGACCTCGACGGCCCTTTGCTGCTCGAGAAGGACCGCGAGCCCGGCCTCGTCTATGAGGGCTCGACCCTGACGCCGCCGCCTCCCGCGCTCTGGGGCTGACCGCCTCAGGCTCGATCACATGCCCTGGACGACCGGTTCGCCGGCTTCGAGCCAGGCCAGGATGCCGCCGCCGAAATGGGTGTCGGCGTCGCGCCGCCCGGCGAGCCGCGCCTGCTCCATGGCCGTCACCGACCGGCGCCCCGAACGGCAATAGATCACCACCTTACGCCCCTCTGCCGCGACCGGCAGCTTCGCGGGATCGAACTGCGACAGCGGGTTGAACAGCGCCCCCGCGATATGGCCGGCCGCATATTCTTCCGCCTCCCGCACGTCGACGAGAAGGATGGAGCCGTTCGCGAGCCCCGCCTTGAGGGCGTCGAGGCCGATGTCGTTGAAGGCGGAGGCGTCCATGGGCTGATCACTCCAAGGGTTTTCAAGTAAGCCATTTCATTCGCACGCGCGCGCCGGTCCCGTCCAGAGCGGCGCGCGCCATGTCCGCGCCATGTCTCGGAGCGGGAGGAAACCGCGCATTTACGTTTGGCCGCGACAGTGAGCGCGCTCATGCCGAGCTGAAGGCTTCTAGAATGCAGTTACGCCATCTCGCCAGTCGCAGTCCGCAAGGGGCGCCCGCGGCGCCGGAGGCGCGACCCGCGGGGACGGCCCTTCCCGCGCCCGACCCGAGCCTCGTCCTCCCGTCCATCGGCGAGCTGGTCTATCTCTGGGACATCGCCGCCGACCGGCTGAGCTGGGGGCCGAACCGCCTGGAGACGCTGGGGCCCATCGGGACCGCCGACATGGACCGCGGCGCCGCCTATGGCGCGCTCGTCGCCCGCGAGAGCGCGACCTCGCGCGAGGACGCCGTCATGCGCTCGACCGAGAAGGACGAGGGCGCCGGCGTCGCCTATCAGATCGTCTATGGCCTCAAGGCGCCGCGCGAGGAGGGGCCGGCGCCCGTCGTCTGGGTCGAGGACACCGGCCGCTGGTTCGCCGGGGCCGACGGCAGGCCCGCCCATGCCCATGGCGTGCTGCGGATCGTCACCCAGCGCCATGAAGCGGAGCGCAGGCTGGCGCTCGGCGCGCAGATCGATCCGCTCACCGGCGCGCTCCAGCGCGCCCAGTTCGCCGACCGTCTAACCGGCGCCCTCCAGCGCGTCGAGCCCAACCGCAAGCCGTTCGTCGTGCTGCTCGCGGCGCTCGACAATCTCTTCGCCATCAACCGCACCTATGGCTATCAGGCGGGCGACGAGGTGATCGCCGGGCTGGCGCGGCGCCTGCGTGAAAACGTCCGCGCCACCGATGTGGTCGGCCGCCACGCGGCCAACAAGCTGGCGCTGCTGCTCGAGGACTGCGACACGGAGGAGGCGCATTCGGCCGCCCATCGCCTCATCGACGTGGTGAAGGATGCGCTCTTCGAGACCTCGGCCGGACCGATCCCCGCGACCATCCGGATCGGCGGGGTCGTCGGGCCGCGGGAGGGGCGCAGTCCCGAGGCGCTGTTTCGCCGCGCCGAAGAGGCGCTCGACCTCGCGCGTCAGGGGGCCGACAGCCGCTACGTCGCCTACACCGCCTCTCTCGCCCGCAAGGACGCGCGGCTGAGGGCGCTTCGCGTCGCCGACAATATCGTGTCCGCGCTGAGCGACAGGCGCGTCGAGCTCGCCTTTCAGCCGATCGTCGACGCGGCCTCGGGCGAGGTCGCCTTTCACGAGGCGCTGTTGCGCCTGCGCCTGCCCGACGGCGTCGCGATCTCGCCCGCGACCCTGTTGCCGGTCGCCGAAAAGGCCGGCCTCGCGCCGCTCCTCGACCAGCGGGTGCTGGAGCTGGCGCTCGACCGGCTCGCGGCCGACCCCGATCTGCGGGTCTCCGTCAACTGCTCGATCAATACAGTGCTCGATCCGGAGTGGCCCGAGCGTCTGGCCCAGGCGGCCGCCGCCAACCCCGGCCTGAAAGGCCGCCTCATCATCGAGATCACCGAGACGGCGGTGATCGAGGATTTCGAAACCACGCGGGCGCGCATCGCGGCCTGCAAGAGCATTGGCGTGAGGGTCGCGATGGACGATTTCGGCGCCGGCCACACCTCTTTCCGCAATCTGCGCGATCTCGCCTTCGAGATGGTCAAGATCGACGGCGCCTTCATCCGCAATATCGCGACCTCGGCGGACGACCGTTTCTTCGTAAAGACGCTGATCGACCTCGCCAGGCACCTGTCGCTGAAGGTCGTCGCGGAATGGGTGGAGGACGACGCCACGGCGCGCATCCTGCGCGACTGGGGCGTCGACTATTTCCAGGGCGCGCTCTACGGCTGGGCCGAGGCGGCGCCGGCGGGGATCAGCCGTCAGGGCGCCGCCCCGGCGACGCCCTGACCCGAGGCCCCGACCCGCGGGCGGTCAGCCCGTATTGCGCAGGCCCGCCGAGACGCCGTTGATGGACATGAGAATGCCCTCGCGAATCTCGGCGTCGGTCATGCCGGCGCGGTGGCGGCGGATGAGTTCGGCCTGAATGTAGTTGAGCGGAGCAATATAGGGGAAGCGGTGCCTGATCGAGCGCGCCAGCGTCGGATTGTCGGCGAGCCGCTCCCGGGTGCCGAGTATCTTCTCCAGCGCCACGACCGAGCGCGCGTGCTCGGCCTCGATCATGGCGAAGATGCGCTCGGCCAGCGCGCGATCCTCGACGAGATCGGCGTAGCGCCGGGCAATTTCGAGGTCTGTCTTCGACAGGATCATGTCGATATTGGAAAGAAGCGAGCGAAAGAACGGCCATTCGCGCGCCATGCGGCGGAGCAGATCGAGCCGCGGCTTTTCATCCGCCGAGAGATAGCCGGCGATGGCCGAGCCGAAGCCGAACCAGCCCGGCAGCGCCACGCGCGCCTGCGCCCAGGAGAAGCTCCAGGGAATCGCGCGCAGATCCTCGATCTTGCGCGAGGGTTTGCGCGACGCGGGCCGCGAGCCGATGTTGAGCGAGGCGATTTCGGCGATCGGCGTCGAGGCGAAGTAATAATCGACGAAGCCCTCGGTCTCGTAGACGAGTCCGCGATAGGCCGCCATGCCGGCGCGCGACAGCTCGTCGGCGATCTCCAGAAACTCCGGCGGCGGCGCCTTGTGCTGAGACAGGAGCGTCGCCTCCAGCGTCGCGGCGACCAGCAGCTCGAGATTGACGTGGCCGATCTGCGGATTGGCGTATTTCGCCGCGATCACTTCGCCCTGCTCGGTCAGTCTGATCTGCCCGTTCACCGTGCCGGGCGGCTGGGCGAGAATGGCGTCGTAGCTCGGGCCGCCGCCGCGCCCGACCGTGCCGCCGCGGCCATGGAAGAGCCGCATGGCGATATTGGGCATGGAGGCGAAGAAGTCGGCGAGCGCCGTCGAGGCGCGGTAGAGCTCCCAGATGCTCGTGAGAATGCCGCCGTCCTTGTTGCTGTCCGAATAGCCCAGCATGATGTCCTGCTGCGCGCCGGAATTGACGACGAGCCGCTGAATGCCGGGCAAGGCGTAGAAGGCGCGCATGATCGGCGCGGCGTTGCGCAGGTCGCCGATGGTCTCGAAGAGCGGCACGATGATGAGATCGGCGGCCACGGCCTCCGCGTCGCGCGGATCGAGCGTGCCGCGCATCAGGCCGCATTCCTTCTGCAGCAGCAGCACTTCGAGAAGATCGCTCACCGTCTCCGTATGGCTGACGATGTAATGGCGGATCGCTTCGTCGCCATAGAGGCGGCGCATCTCCACGGCGCGCTCGAAGATCGCGAGCTCGCTCATCGTGCGGTCGCTGTAGACCTTCTCCGGCAGGCGCACGGGACGCGGATCGGAGAGGAGCCGCATGAGCAATTGCTGCTTCTCGACTTCGGCGAGCGCCGCGTAATCCTCGGCGACGCGGGCGGCGGCGAGGAGCTCGGAGATCGTCTCCTCGTGGCGATCCGAACTCTGGCGCAGATCGAGCGTGGCGAGATGGAAGCCGAAGACCTCCACCGCGCGAATGAGCGGCTCGAGACGCTGCGAGGCGATGACGTCGCTGTGATGGATGCGCAGCGATTCGTCGATCGTGACGAGATCGGCGAGCAGCGCCCAGGAATTGGCGTAAGGCGCGCCCGGCGCGACGGCGTGGCGCATCGCCTGCCCGCCGGTGAGCTTTTCCAGCGTGCCGGCGAGGCGCGAATAGACGCCGATCAGCGCGCGCCGATAGGGCTCGTTGTCGCGGTGCGGATTGTCGTCGCCCGAACGCTGGGCGAGTTCCTCCAGCGCCCGCGTGGCGCCGCCATAACGCCGCGAGATCGAGAGCTCCGCGCCGAGTTCGTGCACCTCGACGAGATAATGGCGCAGCGCCGTCTCGCACTGCATGCGCAGCGCCGTCGCAAGCGAGTCGGCCGTCACGTTGGGATTGCCGTCGCGGTCGCCGCCGACCCAGGCGCCCATGCGCAGGAAGGGCGGCACGCGCAGGCCGTCGAGCTTCGCCTCGATCTCGCCGTAGAGCTTCGGAATCTCGCGCAGGAAGGTCGAGCGGTAATAGCTCAGCGAGTTTTCGATCTCGTCGCGCACGGTGAGCCGCGACTCGCGCAAAAGCTCGGTCTGCCACAATTGCATGACGCGGGCGCGCAGCTGAGCTTCGTTCTGGGCGCGCTCGGCCTTGCTCTTCATGTGCTCGCGCTGGGCGAGCAAGGTGAAGATGGCGCGCTCGGTGTCGAGCAGGCTCTTGCGGCGCACTTCCGTCGGATGGGCGGTCAAGACGGGGGAAATCCAGCCGCGCGACAGGGCGGCCGCGATCTTGCCGGGGCCGATGGCCGCCTTGCGAAGATGCGAGAAGGAGCGCGTGAGGCTCGGCTCGTCGAGAACCCCGCCCGCCGCGAGCGCCCGCGCCCGTTCCTTCAGCGGATGCAGATCCTCGGCGATGTTCGCCAGATGCGAGAAATAGCTGAAGGCGCGGATCACCGCCGTCGCCTCCTTGGCGGTGAGCGAGCGTAATAGCGCGTCGAGCTTGACCGCGGCGTCCTGATCCTTGTTGCGGCTCGCCGCCACGGAGAGGCGGCGGATCGTCTCGATGCGCTCGAAGGCCTCATCGCCTTCCTGCTCGCGCACGGCGTCGCCGAGCAGGCGGCCGAGAAGGCGGATGTCCTCGTTGAGCGGCAGGTCGCCGCGCGCCTCCGGCTCCGCCGGACTCTGAGCCTGAGCCGCCGCTTCCTTCGTCTGTGCGTCGAGCTGCATGATGAACCCTTGAATTCGAACGCCCCGCCCCTCGCGGCGCGCCGCAGCCTATAGCAGGCCGGGGCCGCGTTTACGACTCAGGGCCTCATACAAGACCGGCGCCGCGCCCGACGCTCACGGATCGAAGGGGTCGAATTCCTCGTCGTGATATTTCCTGAAATCGGTCGGCGTCAGCTCCTGGCGACAAGCCGGCGCCAGTTGCCGGATGTGACGCTTGAGGCAGTTCTCCATCTCGAAGATGAAGACCGTGTTGCCGCCGCAGAAACGGCCCGCGTCGACCGCGCAGGCGCCCTGCTCCTCGGCCATGTCCTCGGCCGTGTTGCCCGCCCAGGTGTTGACTGCGAAGGCCGGAGCGCAGGCAAGAATGACGAAAGCGAATGCGGAAGCGAGGATCTTCATCCGGCGGCCCCTGGCTCTGAGACACGCCGACTGTGCGGCGTCGGCGCCGCTTTGGCAAGCGCCCGCCTCGAACGACCGCCCCTTGTTCGAAACCCCCGCCCCCCTTATAGACCTTGCGCGGCCAGCAAACGTCAATCGCCCGCGCCCGTCGCGCGCCAATCGGTCACGCCATGCTCGACACTATGGAAATCGCCCTCTTCGCGGGGCTCGGAGTTCTCTTCGCCATCGGCCTCATCGTCCTTTCGCGCTGGTCGAAGACGCGGCCGGCGCTGCTTGCGTCCTATGCGCTCATCGCGGTCTGCTTCCTTTACGTGGGCTTCGCCATCCGCGCCGAGAACTACGAGACCTGGGTCGGCTTCGAGATGACCGCCGTCGCCGTTTTCGGCACGCTCGCCGGCATGTCGATCGTCGGCTCGCCCTGGTTCGTGGTCGCGGGCTTCGCCCTGCATCCGGTCTGGACGCTCTATGAACATTACTTCGGCGCCGGCCAGGCGTTCGCGCCCGCGCCCTTCGTCATGGCGACCGTCGGCTTCGACGTGGCGGTGGCCCTCTATGTGGCCTATATGACGGTGCTCGGCGGCAAGGCCGGCGCGGAGACGGCCGCGCCCGCGCGCAAGCTCGCCGCGCGCTCGCGAGACCGCAAAGGAGCCGCGCAATGAACGCCCCGGCCGACTTCGACATCCGCCACGACTGGACGGTCGACGAGATCGTCGCCATCCACGATCTGCCCCTTCTCGATCTGATCGCGCGCGCCAACGCCATGCATCGCCGCTATCATGACGTCAACGACGTGCAGAAGGCGGCGCTTCTCTCCATCAAGACCGGCGGCTGCCCCGAGGATTGCTCCTATTGCCCGCAGTCGGCGCATCACCGCGAGGTGAAGCTCGACCGCGTCGATCTCCTCTCGACGCAGGACGTGCTCGCCGCCGCGAGGACGGCGAGGGAGGCCGGCGCCGACCGCTTCTGCATGGGCGCGGCCTGGCGCTCCGCCCCGAAGGACAAGCGTTTCGACGCGGTGGTCGAGATGGTGCGCGGCGTGCGCGAACTCGGCATGGAGGCTTGCGTCACGCTCGGCATGATCGACGAGTCGCAGGCGAGCCGCCTCGTCGAGGCGGGACTCACCGCCTACAACCACAATCTCGACACCGGCCCTGAATTCTATGGCGACATCATCTCGACCCGCACCTATCAGGATCGCCTCGACACGCTGAAGGCGGTGCGCGGCGCGGGGCTCGAAATGTGCTGCGGCGGCATCATCGGCATGGGCGAAAGCGTGCGCGACCGCGCCGGCATGTTGCAGGTTCTCGCGGGCTTCGACCCGCATCCCGAGAGCGTGCCGATCAATACGCTGGTCGCTGTGGAAGGAACCCCGCTCGCCGAGCGCGAAAAGGTCGATCCGCTCGATCTCGTGCGCATGATCGCCGTCACCCGCATCGTCATGCCGCGCGCGCGGGTGCGCCTCTCGGCGGGCCGCTCCTTTCTCACCCGCGAGGCGCAGATTCTCTGCCTCGTCGCGGGCGCGAACTCCATCTTCTATGGCGAGAAGCTGCTCACCACGAACAACGCCGGCGTGAACGAGGACGACGCGCTCTTCACCGCGCTCGCGCCACGCTGAAATCGAGCCGACGCCCACCGGGCTCCCGGCGAGGGAATTTATGCGGATCGAGCCCCGCCGTCTCGGCGGCGTTGAGGATCAGGGGCTGCAACAGATCGCGTTCGGCCTCTTCGAGGAGGCCGCCGCCGGTCTCTTCGTCCAGTCGCATCAGATCGTCGAAGAGGCGCGTCAGCGCCTCGACGATCCTTCCCTCGGGGACGCGCGGGGGCAGCGCCTTCAGCTCGCCGAAATAGGCGCGGACGCGATCGTCGACGCGCCCGGTCGCCTCCGTCGTCGCGCCGGCCACGCCGCTGTCCCGGCAGCGCTCCCAATGGGCGGCGATGGACTGCTCCGCATCTTCGAGAAGCGCGTCCAGCCGCCGGTTCGTCGCCGCATTCATTCCCTTGTCGCCTCCTCCGGAAACGCCCGCGCTCGCGGTTGACATATGGTAGAATTTTTTCACAACGAATGACTAAAAAAACGCGAGACACCCGTGAGCCACCGTCAAAAATTCATCCTCGCCGGCGTCATGGGCTGGCCCATCGCCCATTCGCGCAGCCCCAGAATCCACAATTACTGGTTTGCGCGCCATTCCATCGAGGGGTGCTACGTTCCGCTGCCCGTGGAGCCGGGACGGCTCGAAACCGCCTTGCGCGCGCTGCCGGCGCTCGGCTTTTCCGGCTGCAACCTCACCATCCCGCACAAGGAAGCCGCGCTCCCCTTTCTCGACGACATCGACCCGGCGGCGCGGCGCATCGGCGCCGTCAACTGCATCGTCGTGGACAAGGCTGGCGCGCTGATCGGCCATAATTATGACGGCTATGGCTTCGTCGCCTCGCTCCGCGAAGCCGCGCCGGAGTGGCAGGCCGACGCCGGCCCCTGCGTCGTCATCGGCGCGGGCGGCGGCGCGCGGGCGATCGTCTCGGGGTTGATCGACGCGGGGGCCCGCGACATCCGCCTCTTCAACCGCACCCATGCGCGCGCCGATCGGCTGGCGCAGGATTTCGGCGCGCCGGTTTCGGCCCATGACTGGGACGACCGCCACGCTGCGCTCGCCGGCGCGGCGCTGCTCGTCAATACGACGAGCCAGGGCATGGTCGGCCAGGAGCCGCTCGATCTCTCGCTGGCGGCGCTTCCCGCCTCGGCGGTCGTCGCAGACATCGTCTACGCCCCGCTCGAGACGCCGCTGCTCGCGGAGGCCCGCGCCAGAGGCGCAACGCCGGTCGACGGCCTGGGGATGCTGCTGCATCAGGCGCGGCCGGCCTTTCGGGACTGGACGGGCGTCATGCCGGAAGTGACGCCCGAGCTGCGGGCGGCGATCGTCGCAACGCTCTGAAAAAAAGCGCCAGCGGCCCAATGGCCGCCGGCGCCCGCCAAACAACGAAAATTCTTATCTGCCGCTCAGGCGGCCTTGCGCGCGTCGCAAAGCGGAGCGGCGGCGAAGCTCGCCATGTCCCTGGCGATCTCCATCAACTCCTGCGACTGACGGATGAAGGCCTCGAAGCGTCCGGCCGCAAAGCGCGACTGGAGATCGACCGCTTCCTCGAAGCTTTTCGCCCGGGCCACATGCTCGGCGAATTCGAGGAACGCCGCGGCGTTCTCGGCCCAGAGCTCGAAGGATTTCTTCGTCCAGACCGATGCGTCGAAGTCAAACGAAGCGGAGAAGGACTCGGCGGCGGATTCGGCCGCTTCCTCGATGACCGCGAGCGGAGTCGAGACGATGTCGACAATCTCCGGCTCCGGCAGGGGAGCAGGCGCCGGCTCGGACGCGGATTGCGCAAACGCCGGCTCGGCGGGAATCTCGGCGCGCGCCTCCTCCGGCGCCTCGGCAGGGGCCGCCTGCCCGACGTCGAGGGGGATGCTTTTGTCAGCTCTGCTTTTCGTCGCCATCTTCCCGCTCCTCAAATGTTGCGGATGAATGAAAGTGGGATCAGGACTTCAGAGTCGCGGAGCGCTGGATCGCGGCGCCGAGCTCCTTGGTCTGCTCCTGAATGGCCTCGAACTGCGACTTCACGAACTCGGCCTGAAGCTGAAAAACTTCCTGCGGATCCTTGGCCTTCACGAGCTTCTGCGCAAGATCGAAGGCCGCGTTCACATTGGCTTCCGCGTAAGAGAAGGCCTTGGCGCCGACATCCTTCGCGCCCGGCGGCACGATGGGCAGGTCGGTCGTGGAGGTCAGCGCCTTCTGCGCAGCGCCGGCGAAACCTTCGAAGGCCTTGCGCGCCTGCTCGACGCTCTTCTCCGCGAAATCGCGGACTTCGGTGGGAACCTGATAGATCTGATCAACCATGGAACGTCTCCTTTATTCATGCGTCGGCTGGCGGGTGGGCCAAGCCGTCACGCACACTATGGTCCATTTTTTGCTGCGTTGCAACATTAATTGTGCAATGCAGTATAGAACCTAGAATCGTATCAAAAAAATGACTGTAAAGCAGGCGCCGCCGATGGACCGGGGCGCGGCAAGGGTTTAAGTTTGCGTTAAGCTCAAACTTGAATTCGCTCCGAGAGAAGCGGGTCTGGCGCGAGCGCGTGTTCCCCGTCGCAAAGGCGAGCCAGCGTCATGGGCTCTTCGCAGGCAGAGGTCGAAGCAAGCGTTCTCGCCGCCAGCCGTATCGCGGCCGATCCTGCATTTTCGGCGCTGGACGGGTCCGGCGCGCCCATTCTCGCGGCATGGGGAGATCCGCTCGAGATCGTCCATCTGAATGATTCGGCCCGCGCCATTTTCGGAGCCGACCGCGCGGCGGTGGCCGCGCGCCTGTTTTCGGGCGCCGAGCCCAGCGCCAGGCGGCTCGCCGAACTCGTCGAATCGGTCCGCCGGGGCGCGGCGCTCCGGCTCGAGCGCCTGCGCTTCGATTTCGGCCGGTCGCCGCAGACCGTCACGCTCCTCTGCCGCAAACTCTCGACGCCCGATGCGCCTGACTTGCTGGTGCTCGCCGCGCTCGGCGTCCGCCCTGCCGTCGCTCCGGCGCAAGAGGCGGGGGCCCGGTCCGATGCATCGGAGGCCCCGCCCTGCGAGCCGCTCGCGGCGCCGGACGCGGAGCGCGCGCTGCGTGAGCGCCTCATCGGGCGCCACGGCGCCCGCGCGCCCCGCTTCCTGTGGAAGACGGACGCGGCCGGCCGCTTCGTCGACGTGACGCATGTGCTCGCCGATGTCGCAGGCGCCGCGAGGGCCGAGATTATCGGCCGGACGGTCGAGGAGGTCGTTTCGGATTTCGCGCTCGACGCGGCGGTCGCGTCGGCGGTCGCGTCGGAGAAGAGCTGGTCCGGCCTTTCGGTCGATTGGCCGCTCGACGAGGCCACGCGCGCCCCGGTCACGCTCGGCGGCCTGCCGATATCGGACGCAGACCGCCGCTTCGCCGGCTTTCAGGGCTATGGCGTCATTCATCTCGATCGGGCCTTCATTGCAGCCGCCGCCCCGAGGCCCCCGGCGGCGCGGACGCCGGCCGAGTCAAGGCCGGAGTCAGCGCCGGAGCCTTCGCCGGCGCAGGCCTATGCGGCCGACAATGTCGTGCCGCTGCGGCCGATCGCCATCCACCGGGAGGAGCCGGAGGCGCAAGTTGACGCCCAGGCCGAATCGCTGTCACGAATCGAGCGTCTGAATTTCGAGGAAATCGCTCGCGCCCTGAAGGGCGGGGACATGCCGCTGGCCGTGGACGCCGCGCTTGAAGCGCTCGCGGAGAGCGGCGCGGCGCCAGCCGACGCGGCGCTGGAGGAGGCCGATCGCGCCGGCGCGCCAGAGGGCGGAGAGATAGGCCCCGCCGGGCCAGTTCCGCCGTCCTCCGTCGCCGCAGGGGTTCTCGATCGCCTGCCGGTTGGCGTATTGATCGCGCGGGGAGCCCGTACGCTCTTCGCCAATCGCACGCTGCTCGATTATCTGGGCTATCCCGACGCCGCCGCCTTCGAGGCCGATGGCGGCCTCGCCCGCATGTTCTTCGGCCGGCCGCCGGGCGACGCTGGCGCGCGGGCCGCGGCGGTGCAGTCGAGCGACGGCGAGGCGCTCGACGTCGACGTGCATCTGCAAAGCGTCGACTGGGATGGCGGCCCGGCGACGCTCGTGACCCTGCGCCGCAACCGAAACCGCCTGCCCGGCCCGGATGAAAGCGCGCTGGCGCTCGCCCGCGAACTCGACGACAAGCTCGCCCGCCTGAGGGCCGACAACAGCCTGCTGCGCGGCATTCTGGAGGCGAGCGGCGCCGCCGTCGCCGTGGTGAGCGAGGAGGGCCGCATCGAGAGCGCCACGGGCGCCTTCGCCGCGCTGTTCGAGGGCGAAAAAGGCGCCTTCGACGGCCTGCCGCTCACCTCGCTGTTCTCGCCGGAGGATACGCGCACGCTCGCCGGCGCCTTCTCCCGCGCCGGCGAGACAGGCGCCGCGCTGCGCCTGTCCGAGCGGCTCGGCGGCAGGGTCTTCGAGGCGACGCTGCGCCGTCTCGGCGCCGCGCAAAAACCCTGCCTGACCCTGCGCGACGACGCGGCGGACGCGCGCGCCGACGCGCTGCGGGCGGCGCGCGACGCGGCGGAGCAGGCGAACGCCGCCAAGTCGGAATTCCTCGCCCGCGTCAGCCACGAGATCCGGACGCCGCTCAACGCCATTCTCGGCTTCGCGGAAGTCATGATGCAGGAGCGGCTCGGGCCGATCGGCTCGGAGCGTTACAAGGAATATGTCCGGGACATGCACGCCTCGGGCGAGCATGTGCTCTCGCTCGTCAACGATCTTCTCGACCTTTCGAAGATCGAGGCGGGCAAGATGGAATTGGAGTTCGACCGGGTGGACGCCAATGGCGTCATCGCGGAATGCGCCTCGATCATGCAGACGCAGGCCAACAAGGCGCGCATCGTGATGCGCCTGTCGCTCTCCGACCGCCTGCCGCCGGTGCGCGCCGACGCGCGCTCCCTGAAGCAGATCCTGCTCAATCTTCTCTCCAACGCCGTGAAGTTCAACGAGCCGGGCGGTCAGGTGATCGTCTCGAGCGCGCTCACCGACTCGGGCCATGTCGTCATCCGCGTGAAGGACACCGGCATCGGCATGAGCGAGGAAGAGGTGCAGACGGCGCTGGAGCCCTTCAAACAGGTGCCGATTTCGCACAAGCGGCCCGGCACCGGCCTCGGCCTGCCGCTGACCAAGGCGTTGATCGAGGCCAATCAGGCGAGCTTCACGATCCGAAGCCGCAAGAACGAAGGCACGCTGATCGAGATCGCCTTCCCGCCGCCGCAGGTGCTGGCGGCGGAGTGAGGGAGCGCGCCGCCGCGCAGCGTCACTCCAGGATTGCCGCCAACTTCGCCAGCGCCTCTTCGACGATATCCGGCGGCGCGCTTTCGAGCTTGCGGCCGGATCGTGACGCAAGGTCGAGCGCACGTGGCTGATCGCAGCGGACGACGCCGGTCGTCTGCATGCCTTACACCAGCCGGCTCTGCGCCTTCGCCGCCGCGATGAAGCTCGCAAACAACGGATGCGGTTCGAACGGCCGTGACTTCAGCTCCGGGTGATATTGCACGCCGATGAACCAGGGGTGATCCGGGATTTCGACCGTCTCCGGCAGCAGGCCGTCGGGCGAGGTTCCGGCGAAAAGCAAGCCGCAGGCCTCGAGCCTTTCGCGATAGGAGACATTGACCTCGTAGCGATGGCGGTGGCGCTCGGAGATTTGCGTTGCGCCATAAATGCCGGCGATGCGGGAGCCCGGCGCGAGCAGCGCCGGATAGGCGCCGAGGCGCATGGTGCCGCCCAGATTGCCGTCCGCCGCGCGCTTTTCGAGTTCGTTGCCCTTCAGCCATTCGGTCATCAGACCGACGACCGGCTCTGCGCAGGGGCCGAATTCGGTCGAATTGGCCGCGTCAATCCCGGCGAGGGCGCGCGCCGCCTCGATCACCGCCATCTGCATGCCGAAGCAGATGCCGAAATAGGGCACCTTGCGCTCGCGCGCGAAGCGGGCGGCGAGGATCTTGCCCTCGGCTCCGCGCTGGCCGAAGCCGCCCGGCACCATGATGCCGTGCACATGTTCGAGATGCGCGGCCGGATCGCCGCCCTCGAAAATCTCCGCCTCGATCCAGTCGAGGTTGACCTTCACGCGGTTCGCTATGCCGCCATGCGCCAGCGCCTCGATGAGGCTCTTATAGGCGTCCTTCATCTCCGTATATTTGCCGACGACGGCGATCGTCACCTCGCCTTCCGGATTGGCGATGCGCTGCGTGACCGCGCTCCAGCGGCTCATGTCGGGCTTGGGCGCCGGCTCGATGCCAAAGGCCGCGAGCACCTGCGCGTCGAGGCCCGCCGCGTGATAGGCGCGCGGCACGTCGTAGATGTTCGCGGCGTCGCGCGCCTCGATCACCGCCTGCTCGCGGACATTGCAGAAGAGGCCGAGCTTGCGGCGCTCCTCGCGTGGAATCTCGCGGTCGGTGCGGCAGAGCAGAATGTCGGGCTGAATGCCGATGGAGCGCAGCTCCTTCACCGAATGCTGCGTGGGCTTGGTCTTCAGCTCGCCGGCGCTCGGAATGAAGGGCAGCAGCGTCAGGTGAATATAGATGCAGTGGTGCGGCGGCAGGTCGTTCTTGAGCTGGCGGATCGCCTCGAAGAAGGGGAGACCCTCGATGTCGCCCACCGTGCCGCCGATCTCGATCAGCGCGAAATCGACGTTGTCATTGCCCTCGAGCACGAACTCCTTGATGGCGTTCGTCACATGCGGAATGACCTGGATCGTCGCGCCGAGATAGTCGCCGCGCCGCTCCTTGTTGATGATGTCCTGATAAATGCGGCCGGTGGTGACATTGTCCTGCCGGGTCGCCGGGCGGCCGGTGAAGCGCTCGTAATGGCCGAGGTCGAGATCGGTCTCGGCCCCATCGTCGGTGACGAAGACTTCGCCGTGCTGATAGGGGGACATGGTCCCCGGATCGATGTTGAGATAGGGGTCGAGCTTGCGGAGCCGGACGGTATAGCCGCGCGCCTGCAGGAGCGCGCCGAGAACCGCCGACGCGAGACCCTTGCCAAGTGAGGAAACCACGCCGCCGGTGATGAAGATGTAGCGCGCCATGGGGCTTAACGCCTAACGCCTTTCTATGGATTTGGATAGCGTTTAATGCGCCGGAGAAGAACCCTTCCCCAGCGCGTCGCCAAAGGTGTGGAAAGGGAGGGGCCCGCGCTTATTGCGCGGGGGACTTCCACTGGGTCGCCGGCGCGGGCTGAGCGGGGGCCGGCGCTGATTCCGCCTTCGGAGCCTCGGCGGCCGGCGCCTCGGTCTTCGGAGCTTCGCTCTTGGGCGCCTCGGCGGCGGGGGCCGCTTCCGACTTGGGAGCCTCGGTCTTGGGCGCCTCGATCACAGGTTGCGCCTGCGGCGCGTCGGCCTTCGGGGCCTCGCCCGCGGGTGCGGGCGCAGCGGCGCCCTGCTGGCGCTTCTGCTGGGCGCGCTGGAGCTGGTCGAAGATCGAATCCTTGCCGGCTTCGGGCGCCTTCTCGCCGGGCTTTAGCTCCTTGAGCTTGATGTCGCCCTGATCGATGGCCTTGGTCCAGTCGTCGCCGCCCTCGGCGTGACGCTGCCAGGCCGGCAGCACGGTCAGGGCGATGCTGGTGATGAAGAAGATCGTCGCGAGAATGCCGGTCGCGCGGGTCAGGGCGTTGGCTTGGCCGCGGCCCGTGAAGACGCCGCTGCCGCCCATGCCGAGCGCGCCGCCCTCGGACTTCTGATACAGCACGAGAACGACGAGCGCCGTCACCACCATCAGGTGGATCGCGATAATGACCTGCTGCATTTTCGACCTTCTTCCCTAGCGGAGCCCCGGCCGAAGCCAAGCTCGACGCCAAATCCCTGCGCGGGCTTCTACACCAAGCGGGACGCGCAAGGAAGGGGCGACGTGGCGACCGTGACGGCGATTGCGACCGGCTCATGAAAAAAGCGGGCCCGCGACGGCCCGCCCTGCGTAAAGCCGCGCGCTGCGACTCAGTAGAGATTGCCGTCCTGGCCCTTCCACTTGCCGCCTTCCTGATCGAAGCGGGTCTCGTCCTTGAATTCGATGACCTTGCCCGGCTCGATATACTGCTTGTCCTTGACCATCTGGTTCTGGATCGTGGTCGAGAAGTAGGTCGTATTGTCCGAGCAGCCGGGCTTCGGCGCGCCGCCCTCCGGCTTGCACTCCAGATTGGCGCCCTTCGGGAAGCGCACACTGGCGGTGAAATAGAACTCGTAGCCGGCGTGGCCCGCGCCCTCGACGTCGAGCGGCCAGAACCGCGTGACGTCGAACTTGTCGATCACCGCGTTCTCGTCGAACTTCTTCTTGATCAGGTTTTCGAAAACCTTGCGCGCGTCTTCGGGCTTCGGCTCGCAGTTGATGAGGCAGAAGGCCTTGGCGGGCGCCGCTCCGGCAAGGGCTGCGAACATGGCCAGCGCGCCGATCTTGAGAATATTCATGGTTGCAGCGTCTCCTCTTGGAATTGCGCGCGATCCCGGCTCTTTTCGCGGCCGCGACTCGGAGCCCGCAATTTCCTTGTTCCTTGACATTTTTCAAGCTGCACGGCTTCGCCGTTTCGAGCAAGGGAAAGGAGCCGCGCGAATTGTCGCACGGCCGTAGGCGCCGGGCGCCCGCGATGTTGCGCGGGGCGACCCGCCGCTCTATTGACGCTTTTGACTTTTCCCGCACGCAAAAAAGAGGGTTTCATGTCCGCCTACAAGATCCTGCTCCTGCCCGGCGACGGCATCGGTCCGGAAATCTCCGCCGAAGCCGAGAAGGTGATCGACTTCCTGGGTCGGGCGGGCGTCGCCAAATTCGAAATCGAGCGCGGCCTGGTCGGCGGCGCCGCCTATGACGCGCATGGCGTCGCGATCAGCGAAGGCGACATGAAGCTCGCGCAGGCGGCGGACGCCGTGCTGCTCGCCGCCGTCGGCGGGCCGAAATGGGACGGCGTGCCCTATGACAAGCGTCCGGAGGCCGGACTCCTGCGTCTGCGCAAGGACCTCGCCCTCTTCGCCAATCTGCGTCCGGCGATCTGCTATCCGGCGCTCGCCGACGCGTCGTCGCTCAAGCGCGACCTCGTCGATGGCCTCGACATCATGATCGTGCGCGAACTGACGGGCGGCGTCTATTTCGGCGAGCCGAAGGAAATCGTCACGCTCGAAAACGGCGAGAAGCGCGCCGTCGACACGCAGGTCTATACGACCCATGAGATCGAGCGCATCGGCCGCGTCGCCTTCGAGCTCGCGCGCAAGCGCCGCAACAAGGTCACCTCGTCCGAGAAGGCGAATGTCATGCGTTCGGGCTATCTGTGGCGCGAGGTGATCACCGCCCTGCACAAGCGCGAATACGCCGACGTTCAGCTCGAGCACATGCTCGCCGACGCGCTCGCCATGCAGCTCGTGCGCTGGCCCAAGCAGTTCGACGTGGTGGTGACCGACAATCTCTTCGGCGACATGCTGTCGGACGAAGCCGCCATGCTCACCGGCTCGCTCGGCATGTTGCCCTCCGCCTCGCTCGGCGCGGCCGACGCGAATGGCAAGCGCAAGGCAATGTACGAGCCCTGCCACGGCTCGGCGCCGGACATCGCCGGCAAGGGGGTCGCCAATCCGATCGCCATGATCGGCTCGCTCGGCATGGCGATGCGCTATTCCTTCGACAACGCCAAGGCCGCCGACGCCATCGACGCCGCCATCTCCGGCGTGCTGGAGAAGGGCCTGCGCACCGCCGACATCAAGGGCGACGCGGCCTCTTTCATCTCGACGCGAGAGATGGGCGACGCCATCGTCGCGGAGCTGAAGACCATTCTGGGATAGTCGGCGCGGCGAGGCCGGGCGCGTCCCGGCCAGCCATCTTCAGGCGTTCGCCGCGAGGCCGGCGAGCGCCTGTTCTATCTTCGGCCCGAGCGTCTTCTCGCGGAAGCCCAGAAGATTGCGCGCCTTGTCGAGGAGGCCGTTGCGTCCGGCGACCACGCAATCGACGCGCGTTTGCGCGCCCTCGGAGACGAGCGAGACGGTCGCGAGGCTCTCGGCGCCGCCGTTCATGAGCTTCAGGACGACCCGCGCGCCCGGCTCGGCCTCGACGAGCGCGGCGGCGCCGAGCGACGTCCATGCGGCGGGATCGGCGGCGCGGGCGAAGACCCGGCGCGCATCGGCGGCGACGGAAGCCCTGCGCCGGACGGCGTAGCGGTCCGGCTGCATGATGAGCGCGGCGGCGAGCGCCGCAAGGACGAAATAGAGCAGAACAAGCGCGACGCCGGCCATGGCCGCCTCCTTCGGATCAGGCCTCCCGGCGAAACCTAGCGCGCCCGCTGGCGCCTGCCACTGTGTCGCCCCGCCGGTATGCTCCCGTAAGGGTGTCAGTGGGGCGTGATCGCTCTAGGATGAGGTCATGAGTCGCGCCGCCAGAACCATCGATCTCAACGCCGATCTGGGAGAGGGCTTCGGCCCCTGGCGCATGGGCGACGACGCGGCCATGCTCGGCATCGTCACGAGCGCCAATGTCGCCTGCGGCTTTCACGCGGGCGACCCCGACATCATGGCGAAGACCTTCGCGCTCGCATGCGAGAAAGGCGTCGCGGTCGGCGCCCATGTGGCCTTCCCCGACCTCGTCGGCTTCGGGCGCCGGCCCCTGCCCATGACGGCGGCGGAAATCGAACGCGCCGTCGCCTATCAGATCGGCGCGGCCATGGGGCTCGCGGCGCTCGCGGGCGGCCGCATCGCCTATGTGAAGGCGCATGGCGCGCTCGCCAGCATAGCCGAGAAAAGCGTCAAGGTCGCCGACGCGCTGGCGCGGGCGACGCGCGCCGTCGATCGCTCCCTCATCCTGCTCGCCATCGCGCTGTCCGAACAGGCGCCCGCCGGCGAGCGCGCGGGGTTGAGGGTCGCCCACGAGATTTTCGCCGACCGCGCCTATGTGGACGACGGCCGTCTTCAGCCGCGCGGCGAGCCGGGGGCCGTGCTGACGGACCCCGACGCGGCGCTGGCGCGGGTCCGCGTCATGCTTGCCGAGGGAGCCCTCGTCACCATTTCCGGAAAGCGCCTGCCGACGCCGATCGACTCGGTCTGCGTGCATGGCGACAGCGCCCACGCGGTGGACATGGCCCGGCGCCTGCGCGCGGGGCTGGAAGCGGATGGTTATGCGCTCGCGACCTTCGCGGGGCCGTGAGATGGATCGGCCCCGCTATCTCGATCAGGGCGAAACGGCGCTCACGGTCGAATTCGGCGACGCCGTCGATCCCGAGGTCAACGCCCGCGTGCTCGCCCTCGAGGAGGCTTTTCGCGACGCGCCGCCCCCCGGCGTGCGGGAGACGACGCCGACCTATCGCTCGCTGCTCGTCCATTATGAGCCGCTCGAGATTTCGCGCGCCGCGCTGATCGGCTGGATCGACGCGCGCCTCTCCGCCATCGGGACGGCGCGACGCCCGAAAGGCGAGGGGGCGGGCTGGATCGTTCCCTGCTGCTACGACCCCGCGCTCGCCGAGGACATTTGCGAGGCGGCGGCGCTGCTCGGCCTCTCGGCGCCGGCGCTGGCCGCCGCCCATGCCGGCGCCCGCTACCGCGCCTATATGTATGGCTTCGCGCCAGGCTGGTGCTATCTCGGCGGCCTGCCCGACGCGCTCGCCTTGCCGCGCCGCCTGGCGCCGCGCGGGGCGACGCCGCCGGGCGCCGTGCTGATCGGCGGCGGCCTGTCTCTCATCGGCGCCGATCCCATGCCGACCGGCTGGTATGTCGTCGGCCGCACGCCGGAACGGCTGTTTTCCTTGCGGCGAGACCCGCCCTTTCTGGCCGCGCCAGGCGACGCGATCCGCTTCGAGCCCGTTGACGCGGCGACCTTCGCCGCGCTCGACGCGCGCGCGGCAGCTGGCGAGACGATCGCCCGGCGCGAGGCCTCTCCATGAAGGCGCGGCTCCTCGTCCATGCCGCGGGCCCGAGCGTCACGGTGCAGGACGCCGGCCGCTTCGGCTATTCGCGCTTCGGCGTGACGCCGGCGGGGCCGATGGATCCGCCGGCCTTTCTGACCGCGACGCGCGCCGTGGCGGCGGCGACGGCGCTCGAAGTCTCTCTCGGCGGCGTCGAGTTCGAGGCGGAGGGCGCGACGCTCGCCGTCGCGGTCGCGGGCGGCGGCTTCGATGTCAGGCTCGACGGCATGAGGCTCCCCGCCGCGACGCTGTTCCCGCTCGCCCCCGGCGCGCGGCTGTCGATCCGCGCCGGGACCGGCGGCGCGTGGTGCTATGTCGCCGTCGGCGCGCGCATCGACCTTCCCCTCGCGCTCGGCTCGCGCGCGACGCATGCGCGTTCGGGGATCGGACCCAAGCCCCTTTCGGCCGGCGACGCGCTGCCGTTCTCCGATATCGCGCCCGCCCCGGCTGCTCCGCAGCGGCTCGTTGCGCCCTGGCTGACGGGCGGCGACGCGCCGATCCGCGTGATGCTCGGGCCGCAGGACGATTATTTCCCCCAAGCCTCGATAGAGGCCCTGCTCGGGGCCGAGTGGCGGGTCGGCGCCCGCAGCGACCGCATGGCCTATGCGCTGGAGGGGCCTCGACTGGCCCATGCGCGCGGCCACGACATCGTCTCGGACGGCGCCGCCATGGGCGCCATACAGGTTCCGGGCTCCGGCGCGCCCTTCGTGCTGATGGCCGACCGCCAGCCGACCGGCGGCTATCCCAAGATCGCGACCGTCATCGGGGCGGATCTCGGCCGCATGGCGCAGCGTCGGCCGGGCGAGACGCTGCGGTTTCGCGCGGTCGACTGGGCGGCGGCGGTCGCGGCGCGGGCCGCGCTGAAAAAGGAAATGGCGGCGGGGGCGCTTGTGACGCCCCTCGCCGCCGAACTCTCCGCCGAGATGCTTCTGGCCGAAAATCTCATCGGCGGCGTGGTGAGCGCGCGGGATTAGGCCCCCTCGGGGGCGCCTCCCTTACTCCGCCGGCTCCTTGATTTTCGCCAGCACGGGCGCCTCCTCGACGGGCGCGGGAGCATGAGGGTCGTTTCGGCGCTTCCACCACTTCCACAGCATCATCCACCAGGGATCGCCGACATGGAGATGATAGCGCAGCGGCGTCTTGATGATCGCGAGCACCAGGCCGATCGAGAACAGGCACCAGACCGCCGGCCATTCATTGATGTTGTTCGTCGTGAGCCCGGCGAGCAGCGGCCCGGCGACCCAGGAGAAGAGGATGAAGCGCCAGCTGCCGTAGAGCGTCGGAATGTAGAAAGCCATCAGCGGATAGCTGATGAAACCGCGGCCCAGCCAGGAATCGCCCGCCATGCTGTTGCCGATGCCGTTCGACGGCACCAGCCAGGCGATGTGCCATTCGCCCTTCACCGTGCAGAGCACGTCGCCGCAGAGCGGTCGGCCTAGCGCGCAATGGCCCGCCCAGTTGAAGGGATAGAGCTGGAGAAGCATGACGATCGCGGCCACGAAACAGCCGAAGAAGGCCCAGGGCGCGATGATGCGCGCGCTGTCCTTGGGCATGAAATAGAGCGCGACCGCATTGATGAAGAAGGGCTGGAAGGCGATGTGCAGATAACCGAATATGGTCATCAGCTGATTGAGCGGCGAGTCGCATTGGTTGAGCACCGAATAGGCGACCGCCTGGAGCGACTCCATGCTCGCAAAATAGAGAAGGCAGACCCAGAGCGCCATCGGCTCCGGGTTCTTCTTGAGAGCGGAGTAGGCCGCGCCGGCAATGCCCGTGGCCGCCAAAACAGTCGAAGCTTCCCCGCTCCAGCACATCTCTCTCGTTTCCCCTCTTGTTCGTTATGCGCCCCGATACACCATCCGGCGACGGGCAAAAAGCCCCGCTCGCGAACGGGAAAGCGACGCCGCGCGAGGCGCTGTCACGGTTCGGGAATCTCACCCGGCGCGGCGAGTTCGAAATGCGCGAATTCGAAGCCCGGCGCGACCGTGCAGCCCACGAGCGTCCAGTCGCCGAGGCTTCTCGCCGCCTGCCAGACGCCCGCCGGAACGATCCCCTGAGGGCGCTCGCCGGCGAAAAGATCGGCGCCGAGCCGCAGGACCGTGCGGCGGCCCTCGTCGTATAGCGAGAGTTCCAGCGGCGCGCCAGCGTGCCAATGCCAGACTTCCGCCGCGTCCACCCGGTGCCAGGCGGAGACCTGCCCGGCGGGCAGGAGGTAATAGATGGCGGTCGAGGCGGCGCGTCCGCCTGTTCCCTTGGGGTCGCGGAAGGTCTCGCGGTAAAAGCCCCCCTCGGGATGCGGGGCGAGATCGAGAAGGCGCGCGACCTCCTGCGCCGTAAGGAGGGCCGCGCTCATCCGGCGAAGCTGTTCTTGCGCGCGCGCATCTCGGCGAAGACGGCGAAGGGATTGGCGTCCTCCATGCCCATCGCCTCCTTCACCTTGGGGTCCTCGACGCGCAGGAAGGGGTTGGTGGCGTTTTCGAGCGCGATGGTGGTCGGAAGGGTGAATTTCCCCTCGGCGCGCAGTTCCGCCACCCGCTCGACCCGATCGCGCAGCACCGGATTCTCGGGATCCACGGTGAGCGCGAAGCGCCCGTTGGCCTGCGTATATTCGTGCCCGCAATAGATCAGCGTCTCGCGCGGCAGATTGGCGAGCGTCTCGAGCGAGAGACGCATCTCGTCGGTCGTGCCCTCGAAGACGCGCCCGCAGCCGAGCGAGAAGAGCGTGTCGCCGACGAAGACCGCTTCGCCCTCCGGAAAGTAGTAGGCGACATGGCCGGTCGTATGGCCTGGCGTCGCGATGACCCTGGCGCGGGCGGCGCCCACCGAAATCTCGTCGCCGTCGGACACTGCGCGGTCGAGCGACGGCAGGCGGCCGGCGTCCGCGGCCGCCCCGATGATTTCCATCTGGGGGAACCGCTTCTTCAGCGTTTCCGCGCCCTGGATGTGGTCGGCGTGATGGTGGGTGATCAGGAGATGGGTGAGCGGCCAGCCGCGCCGCTCCGCCTCCGCCGCAATGGCGTCGCCGTCGGGGGCGTCGACGCTCGCCGTCGCGCCGGTCCTGGAATCATGAACAAGGAGCCCGAAATTATCGTTCAGGCAAATGAACTGCGCCACCTCTATCGACATTCCTGTCTCCACATGATCGGCCCGCATCATAGCGAAGGCGCGCGAAAATGCGACCAGGTTGAGCCTTGCCACGGGAAGCGAATAAGAAGATGATCCGCCGCATGGCCCCCGACGTCGTTGAACTGAGAGCTTTTTACGAGACCGCGCTCGGTGAGGTGGCGCGTCGCGTCGTGGGCCGGCTGCTGCGCGCCCGCTGGGAGGACCATGCCGGGCTGCGCGTGTTGGGACTGGGCTATCCGACGCCCTATCTGGACGGATTTCGCGAGAAGGCGCAGCGCGTTCTGGCCTTCATGCCGGCGACCCAGGGCGTCGTGCACTGGCCGCTTGACGGACGATCCGCCACGGCGCTGGTCGAGGCCTCCATGATGCCTCTGCCCGACGCCTGCATCGACCGGCTGCTGCTGGTGCACGCGCTGGAGGTGGAGGAGCATCCACAGGATCTCCTCGAGGAGGTCTGGCGCATCCTCGCCCCGGGCGGGCGCGTGGTGATCGTCGCGCCGAGCCGAACCGGATTGTGGGCGCGCCTCGACACCACGCCTTTCGGCCACGGCCACCCCTATTCGCGCGGACAGTTGCAGACGCTTCTTCAGGAGGCGCAGTTCCTGCCCGTGTTCTGGGGCGAGGCGCTCTATGTGCCGCCCTTCCAGCGGGTGACGCTGCTGCGCTCGGCGCCCGCCTTCGAGCGCATCGCCGGGCGCTTCTCTCTCCCCGGCGGCGGGGTCCATGTGGTCGAGGCGATGAAGCAGCTCTACCGGCCGGTGCTGCGCCGGGCCGTGCGGCGCGCGCCCGTCGTGGCCGAGCCGGCGCTGGAGCCCGTGCTGGAGCCCGAGGGCGCCGAGCCGGCGTGAGGCGCGCGCCTACCGCCGCCCGTCATCCACCTTGACGCCGAAGGATTGCGCCAGAAACAGCGCGCCATGAAGCAGCCCGACGTTGTCGATGCCATGGCCGAGCCCGGCCGACAGATGCCACTGCGTCGGCACGCCCATGTCGGCGAGCGAATTGGCGGAAAGCAGCAGCGCCTCGGCGGGGATGAGATCGTCGGCGTCGCCATGGACCAGCAGCACGGCGGGCGGGGGATTTTGCGCCAGCCGCGTCGAGCCCGGCACGTCCTCGCCGGTGACGTGGATGCCGGAGTAGCCGAGAATGGCGCGCGGCGGCGTGGGCCGGCGCAGGCCCGTGTGGAGGGCCATCATCGTCCCCTGGCTGAAGCCGACGAGGGCGAGCGACCGCTCGTCGAGACCACGTCTCGCCAGCTCCCTGTCCAGGAAGGCGTCGAGCGTGGGGCGGGCGGCGTTGACGCCCTGCCAACGCTCGTCGGGGTTGCGCGTGAAGAGCGGGAACCACTGTCGCCCCATGGGCGACATGGCGCATCTCTCGGGCGCGTGCGGCGCGACGAAATCGGCGTCGGGCAGAAAGTCCCGCCACTGCCTGCCGATCTCGATGAGGTCGTCGCCGTCGGCGCCGAAGCCGTGGAGAAACACCACAAGCTGCGACGCCTTTCCGGATTTCGCCGCCGCCCTTGGCCCGTCGATTTCAACCATGCGCATGTTCCCCTTCCGCCAGTCCTGGAAAGGCCGCGGACCGAAGCGTTCGTGACGCCCTAGCTCTCGGGGGTTGGCGCGCAGAGGTCAAGAGGGCGACGCCGGCGCAGAGCCGGCCGGGACCATCTTTCGGATGCGTCAGAACGAGGTCTGGAGCGCGAAACGGAGAATCTTGAAGGCGAAGATGAAAGCGCCGGCCAGAGTGCCGTGTTTCACCATGGTCATCGCGATAAAAATGTGGTCCGGCCTCATCATCTTGGTAACCTTTCGAAAGGTCGCGCGAAATCGTCGCGGCGCGTCGCATCGTCGCGTTGGGGGGTAGAGACATTTTTTCAGGTTCAGGGCGCCTGCGTCTCGGTCAGACCCTTGCGAAAGGCGCGCCATGACGCCTTCGTTCGACTGAGCGATTTCGTCGCACCATTCGGCGACCGCGCTCCATCTCGAAACCTGGCGTCGAGGTAGCTTCGGTAAGTTTCTTTTGCAAGCGAGAGCCTTCGGATTCGGGCCTTTCGCGACAATATGTCACTTCGCGACGCGGACGCGTCGCGAACGCCGAAGGAGGCTTTTCCTACATGCCCAAACTGCTGATCGTCATTGGTCTGGCGCTTGTCGCGCTCGGCCTTTTATGGCCGCTTACGGAACGCGCCGGACTTGGACGTTTGCCCGGAGACATTGTTTTCGAGCGCGGCAATTTACGCGTCTATATTCCGCTTGCGACGTCGCTTCTCGTCAGCCTCGCTTTGAGCGCGATCTTCTGGCTGCTCAATCGCTGACGCTGGTTCGGGCGGCGCAACGCTTGGCGTCTTTTGACGCGCAGGCCAGGAACAACCCTCGACGCCTCTGGTTGATCGATTACGCGAAATGACAGGGGCGGCAAAGGCCGAGGGAGTCGACATGCAGATCTTCAGACGCAATCGTGAACGTGACATGGGCGACATCCGCGGCGTCGTCGCCCAACAGGCGTCGACGGCGGCCGGTCAGGCTCAGCGCATGATGGAAGAGGGCGTGGACCAGGCCAATCGCGCGCTCGCGACCGCGCGCGAGCAGGGCGCACAGGTTGCGGAAAACGCCGGTGAAGCCATGCAGGAGTGGCGCTCGACACTCGAATCCGCCGTGCGCGCGCAGCCGATCACGGCGCTCGCGCTCGCGGCCGTCGCAGGCCTCGCCATCGGCGCCCTCTGGCGGACCGGAGAAAAATAGGTCATCGGGCGAGGCGCGCCGCGTTCTCGCCCGGAAAACTTGGTCCGGAAAACTGGCCGGGGGAAACTGGCCGGGGGAAGCTGGCTTGGTGGCGGCGGCTCTGCTATCAGCGCCGCATGACGCAAAAAACGCTGGAGGCCCTCCGCCGCGGCGATCTGGCCGGGGCGCGAGAGTTGCGCCTTCCGGGACTCGACGAATTCCCGCGCGAGATCTTCGGATTGGCCGAGACGCTGGAGATTCTCGATCTCAGCGACGGCCGCCTCGAGTCGCTGCCCGAGGACATGAGCCGCCTGCGCAAGCTGCGCGTGCTGTTTTGCTCGGGGAATCGCTTCAGACGCCTGCCGCCTGCGCTCGGCGATTGTGGCGCGCTGCGCATGATCGGCTTCCGGCGCGTTGGCCTGCGCGAGGTTCCCGGCGAGTCACTGCCGCCGCAATTGCGCTGGCTCACGCTCACCGACAATGAAATCGAAGGCCTGCCGGCAGAGCTGGGCGAAAGGCCGCAACTGCAGAAGCTGATGCTCGCCGGCAACCGGCTCGCGTCCTTGCCCTCGACTCTCCGCAACGCGGAGAAGCTCGAACTCATTCGTCTGAGTTCGAACCGTTTCGACTCTCTGCCGTCCTGGCTTTCGGCCCTGCCCGCTCTCGCGTGGATTTCCTGGGGCGCCAACGCCTGCGAGCGCGAGATTGCGGCGCCGGCGCCCGCTCCCGCCTCGTTCTCGCAACTCGACATTGGCGCGCTACTCGGCGAAGGCGCATCGGGGCGGGTGCACCGGGCCACATGGCGCCGGGAGGGCGAAGCGGCGCGGTCGGTCGCCGTGAAGATTTTCAAAGGCGCGATAACGAGCGACGGCCTGCCGGCGCGCGAAATGGCCGCGAGTCTCACGGCGGGCGACCATCCCAATCTGACTGCCGCCCTGGGGCGCCTGTCGGATCATCCCGACGGCGCGCAAGCGATGCTCATGCCGCTGCTGCCGCCACACTGGCGAAGACTTGCAGGCCCGCCGGATTTCGAAAGCTGCAGCCGCGACGTTTATGATCCGGCGCTCCGCCTCTCAACCGAGGCGGGGCTCTCGCTTCTGCACGGCGTCGCGACGGCCGTCGCTCATTTGCACGCGCGCGGTCTGATGCACGGCGATCTCTACGCCCACAACATTCTATGGGACGGCGTCGCGGGAGAGGCGGCGCTTGGCGACTTCGGCGCGGCCTGTTCGCTTCCCTTGGGGCCGGAAGGCGACGCCTGGCGCCGCATCGAGTCGCGCGCGTTCGGGGTGCTGCTCGAGGAAGTGCTGGCCCGTTGCCCGCCCGAATCCGCCGCGATCCAGAAACTGCGCGACCTCGCGCGCGCCTGCCTTGGCAAGGAGGCGCGCGAACGCCCTCTCTTGACGGAGGCGGCAAGAGAAATCCAGGCAGCGGGCCACGGGTCGGCCTGAGATCTTGCGCGATTCATCTGCGTCGCGCCCTGGCTTTACCTCACGTAGATTCCACAACTGGCGCCGCTCTGACCGGCGCGTAAGGTGCGCTTGCGCAGATGAATGGCCAGCAAGAGCCTGCCTGCGCGGTCTGCGGGTGGGCAGACGTGGGCTGGCGGCCGCGGACTTCGCGTGAGGGGCGCGCCGTCAGCCCAGTTCGGCCGAACGCCGCTTCAGGCGCGCGCGCAGTTTCATGAGCCTGTCGACACGACAGGCGCGTGCGTATGGACACATCGCGCCCGATCCTGCTCGTCCATGATCGGGACAGGATCAGGGAGGAGACGATGTCTGATGATTTCAACAGTGAAGCGACGGTTGCTTCTGCGCTGGCGCTGCTGATGGCGGGCCTCTGCTGGGTCGTGCTGATGGCGCCGCTTGCGGCCGGATGACTTACAGGCCGCATTTTCGAAGCGCGAGTGACGCGACTAAAGTGCGATCAGCGTCGCGAGGGCGCCGATGCTCAAGAAGCCGGCGAGCGCGAGCAGGAATCCATCGATTTCCATGACATCCTCCCTTGCTTCCGCCTCTTGTGCGGGCGGCAATTGAGGACAATGCGCAAGAACAGGCAGGGTTCCGCCTCGGGTTTTTCCGGATCGTTTCCAGAGGACGGCGGACGGACGAAACCAGGCCCAAAGGCGGGCCGTTCTACCAGTAGGGCGAGGTCGGAACGCCTCCCATGACTTCGTCGATCCGCTTTCGCACCGACTCGATCGCATCCTCCGGAAGCGCATCCGCGGGGAAAAATCCCGCTTCGACGATCTCCCTCGTCGGCGCGAACGGACCGGTCTGGCGGAAGCCGCGCACGACGAACAAGGTTTCGTGATTGTAGCGGCAGGCGTCGCGGTTGAGATAGACGCCGTGCAGAACCGGCGCTTCTCCCGAAAGGACGATATTCCCTTCCTCCCTGAGTTCTCGCGCCAGCGCGTCGAGCAATGTTTCGCCATGTTCGACGCCGCCCCCCGGCAGCCAGTATCCAGCGACGTAGCTGTGGCGGACGAGAAGCACGCGCTTTTGCGCGTCGATGACGAGGCCGCGCACGCCCATGATCATGGGCCGCGTGATAAGTGCGGCGAGCGTAATCACCCTGGTCGCAAGGGGACGAGCGGGAAATCGTTTTGTCTCGGTCATGCCGGATCGGTTCTTGAAATAAATGCCGCCGCTTGGCGAGGGATTGAGCGATTTTCGATGTGAATGACTGAAAGCCGGCGGCGTCCGAAGCCGGCGCGCTTGAGGCTCCCTAAACGGGCCGAAGCGCGATTTCGTGATACACGGCCAGAGTTTGCTCGATCACCACGCGCTCGTCGAATTCGGTCAGGGCCTTTTCGCGCGCCGCCTCTCCCAATCGCCGAGCGAAGACTGGATCATCCTGCAGTCTCGCAATTGCTTCGGCAAGCGATACGGCGTCACGGACGGGGACCAACAGCCCATTGAGGCCGTGCGTCACGACTTCCCGACAGCCCGGCGCATCCGTCGTGATCAATGGCCGCGCGCAGGCGGCCGCTTCGATGAGGCTTTTGGGCAGCCCCTCGCGATAGCTCGGCAGGACCACAATATCGGCCCCGGCCATCAGGCCGGGCATGTCGGCCACATGGCCGAGCCACTCCACAAGGCCCTCTTCCCGCCAGGCGCGCAATTGCTCGTCCGCAATGGACGCCGGATTGCCGGGATCGGGCGCGCCGGCGAGAATAAAGCTTAGTCGTCTGCCTTGTGATTTGAGAATGCGCGCCGCTTCGATGAACTCTCCCACTCCCTTGTCCCACAACATACGCGCGGCGAGCACCACACGTAATGGCGCATCCGCCGAGGCGGTGGCGCTCCCCGGCAGGAAGCGGGAACAGTCGACCCCCGAACCGCGCAACAAGCGAATCCGTTCCGATGGCACGATGCGGGCTTTGTGAAACAATTGAACGTCGTCGGGGTTCTGCAAGATCAGGCGGGCGCGCTCGCCGCCAAGCGCAATGCGCATGAGCACCCGCACAGGGGTGCGAAGCAGCCTCGCTTTCAGCGAGTCGCTGGTGAACACATAGCCCATCCCCGCGACCGCATTGATGCGACCCACCTTGGCGAGGCGCCCGACCAGCGCGCCGTAAACAGCGCACTTGATGGTGAAGCCATGCACGACATCGGGTCGCTCTTCACGCATGAGCATAAATAACCAGCCGATAAGCGCGAGCTCTCGCAACGGATTGAGGCTCGCGCGCTCCATTGGCGCGGGAATCCAGGTAAATCCCAACTCCCTGAGTTTTATGCCGTAGGGACCAGGCGGCGACACGAGCAATACCTCGTGTCCTTCGGCGCGCAACGCGGCGGCGAGCGAACGCCGGAAATTATAGAGATACCAATCCGTGTTGGCGAAGAGGAGGCATTTCAAGCGTCACGCTCCTGTTGACGGGGGCGCCCTCGGCATCCCGGACAGCCTTGCGCGTCATCGGGAATGGGCATCGGGAATCTTGCGATCATACCGCGCATGGCCGGGGCTGACCCGACGATTCGGTTCTTGTTTCGGGATCAGCGCGAAAGCGATGGAGACGATCAGCTTTCCATTTCAGCGCCGATAGAGCCGCGCTCGTGGCGGCCTGGCGACGATCCCAGAGCCCTGCGCCGACATGCTCCAGGTCGATCTGCTGCTAAACCGCGGCTTTACGGACGTCATTGCCTCGATGAACCCCGGTTCCGCAGTATTCGGCTTGCGTTACGATCGAGAGTCCGCCGGAATCTCGAAGATCAGCGGCGATCCGCAAGACCCCGTCAAACAGTTCCAGGGTGCCCGGACCATCGATAAGATTGTGGGGATGCAGATACAGCAACGCTACGCGGTTATTGGCGACGGCGTCGTTGAGTATCGAGCGCCATCGCATGAGCGTAACCGCCTCTGGTATCGCTCGTCTCAAGCCGTGTCGCCAGTTCAGAAAATATCCGCCGGGGATACTAACAAGGCCGAAAGACGAAGGCTCGGCGTCTTGTGAAGGCTCCAAAATGTTGAGTTCCTGGACAAGATTGCCAATCCTGCCATGTCGCCCGACGTCGGGATGGGCGTTCCTGAATCCAACATATCCCTGGTCCGCCAGAAGAGGGATGTTCCCGACCTGATTTCTTGGAAAGACGAATGTCTTCAGATCGACCCCTTTTTTCTTGGCCAACTCCGTCGCACTCCGCAACTCGTAAGCCGCCTCCTCCGTTGTTACCGCGCCAAATCCCAGCGGAACATGTCTGAACCCGTGACAGGCGATCTCATGCCTTCCGTTGCCCCGAACCAGGTCGAATGCCTCGGGGCAAAACCACCCGTCGAAGTTTCCTGCGGCTTCCGCACGACGAAAGTTTCTCATCCAGTTCGAGCCATCGACCTGAACATCCGACAGCCGCGGCATCCACTGGCTTACTTCGTCATCTGCCAAGAGAAGGGCCATCACAAACGCAAATGTCGCCGGCGCTTCATAAGCCGACAGCGTTCTCAACAGGGACTCATAGGCTCTTACTAACGCCTTCCTGGTGATGAACCCGCTTTCGATCCTGCCGTCGCGATCCGCGATTCCCCATTTTCCTTCGCAATCCAGCGAAATGATAAAAGTTCCCGGCATTGCTTCACTCTCCACACAAAGGACGCTCGAGCCGAGGCCTACATCGTATCAAAAGCGCCGCCAAACAGCGCCCATGCATGCCTTGAAAAAGGGCTTGCCGAATAGCAGGGCCAGCTAAGCGTGCGACTGATCAGCGCTGTCCGGCGAAAGGGGACAAAGCCGCGCCACAGCAACTGTTCATTGAGCGTTCTATCGGTCGATTTGGCAATCAGGAAGCGAGCGCCTTTATGACGCGCCCACGCGGCCACAGCATTCAAAACAACCTTCCGGCTGCCCTCGTCAGACCCGGCCATCTCGACGAGAGTGGCCTTCAACCCCTGCCGGGATCTGCGAAAACCGCACAGGGCCGCGCCACTGTGTCCGAAAGCTCCACGCACGTGAATCGAATAATACTCCGAGTCCGGCACACTGCGATAACGGTAGGCGGTCCACTGCGCGGAGCGGCTCATCTGCCATCTTCGCCTGAGAAGAGGAAGCGCTTCAAAGTGGGCAGCAAGATCGGGTGGGCAGTCACGTCGAACAGAGCACCCTGATAGGCTGGGGTCCTTGCTTTCGCAAATCCACCCGCCGTCTTGCTCGATCCACCGCATATTTCGGTAGGGCGCCGGCGCGAGTGGCCGCAGTGCTTCGATAATATTACCCACGTGGCACCAGTTCAACGCCCCTATGTTGCCCGCGTAGGCCGCGCGATTGGGCGCGCCGAACATCACGCTTATCTTCTCACCATCGCAGATTTCATAACAACGGCATGCCAGTTCTCGCAGCATGCCTTTTCCCTGGAAGTCCGGATGCACCATGCTGTCGATAGGTTGCCCCCCAAGAACCTGCGACTGCCCATCCGACAGCAACAGGGGCCAAACCATGTAAAAACCGACAATCCGTTCCCCATAGAGTCCCAAGATCGCGGGACACACACCCGTAAGCGTCTCATTCCAATGCTTCAGGTCATATTCTATGCTTCGATTTTCTCCCCAAACTGTTTCAAACAGTTCTCGGAGTCGCATGAAGTCAGATGCCTCGTATCTTGCATACCTCACGTCTCGCAATTGAGGCGACGATCCTTTTTCCATTGACAGCCTCAAAACATCGAAATCACACGAATCAAAACCAAGTTTGATAAGGAAGATAGCACGCCTCGAAAAGGGACGAAACCATCGCCCATGTCAGGAGAGTCACCCCTCCAACGGCATAGGGCACAACAGCGAACATGTCCGCATTTGGCCCTTTTATGAGGAAGGGAATGCGGGCGAGCACTATGTACTGAATAGGCGCGAGGTAAAATCCGAACCGATCTCCGCCAACAGATGACAGGAATGAAAACGGAAAAACTGCCACCATCAGATAAGACGTCAACTTGATGAATTTATAATCTTTTGTATAAAGAAGCTTCCATTTACGATCGAGATACCACAAAAACGCCGCGCCGGTGAGAGCAATCAGTCCTGTCCGGAAAGGGGCGCCGAATGCTTCAGTCGCCGTCCCAACATAGCGCCTCGAATAGAATTCATAGGCCTCACTCGTCAGCAAGTAATAGATGCCCGGCATTGCGATGATCGCGCCCAATATGATGCGCTGGCGGGAAAAGCGCCCTCGCACGAATGGCGTCAACATCAGAAAAGCGCCAGAGCTGGTGTGGAACGTAGTCGCCAACAAAGTGAAGAGAACGAAATACACAACACTCATGTCGACGAAGGCGTTGAATGCGAAACAAAGAACCCCCAACGCGATTGCCTGACGTATCCCTGACATCGCGAGGTTGATAATGAGAATCGGAAAGGATAGGATGAGAATGGCCAGTCGATCAGGCTGGCGTTTGGCTATTTGATGCAGACCGATAAAAAAAAGACCTGAAGAAATGACATTGATATAGGGATAATCGAGCTGCAAGTAGTGCAGCAGGCTGTTTAACCGCCAGAACGCCTGCTCGGTGGTACTGCTGGTTTCATAAATGCGGGAGGTCTCGAAAATGGCAAGATAGCCGCCCCAATCACAGCCTACGCGGTATCGGAACCCGACAAACAGGAAAAGTCCGAAAATCCATACATAGTAGAGTTGATTTCGTAGCGAACGGTTTCCTCTCGAGACGAACCCACTCAGCAAAAGGCTGACATACACCAGGATATATATCACAGATCGGAACCGTGTCGTTAGATTACTGAGGAGAGAAGTCGCTGCAATTTAAGTGCGACTTGCGTGATGCAATAGCCAGGACTGCATCATCAAGATAGCCCAAATGCGCCATCCGGCGTTGTCCGCCTTTGACTGGTGATTTCTCCAAAGTAGCCTGACCCTGGACGGGTCGAATACTCCAGTAGAGGCGAGTTGCGCTTCACTTATAAGACTTTCGGCCCATTCGCGAAGATCGCCCCGTAGCCATTGGTCGAGCGGAATCGCAAAACCTTGTTTTGGTCGTTCCATTAAATCGCGTGGGACGTGCCTGTAGAGAATGTCCCGCAGGATGCGCTTGCCGATACGTCCGTCAATCTTGGCGTTTAAAGGCAGTCGCCAAGCGAGCTCCACGACGCGCCGATCCAGAAAAGGCGCGCGCGTTTCCAGTGAGGCGCTCATCGCAGCACGATCGACTTTCACAAGGATATCGCCTGGCAGATAAGTCACGGCGTCCATCGCCATCATCCACTCCTCGAGGCAAAGAATTTTGTCCAGCCCCTCGCTCAGGCCTAAACCCGGCGTTTCTGACTCTGGTTGCAGCAATACCTCAGCCGGGTCGGAAAACGTGCTGACGATCTCTCGATAGAGACTCTGTGAATCATGGGCACGCGCGATGACGCCGCCGAACTTTGACAGCTTGTCGATTGTGGTGAGTGGAAGACCGATAATATCGGCGGCAGAGCGCAATACCGACCGATCATTTGCCCCGAAGGACTGCAAGGCTGCGATCAGGCGCCCCCCTGCAATGCGCCCTATTTTTGGGACTGCACTGGAAATTCGCCAAAGGCCGGGAGCAAAGATGTAACGGTTGTAGCCGCCAAACATCTCATCTCCACCGTCCCCGGACAGCGCTACCGCTACATGCTGGCGTGTCATACGAGATAATAATAAGGTTGGAATCTGGGATGGATCAGCAAATGGCTCGCTATAGACTTTAGGGAGCTCTGGAACGACTGAGAGTGCGTCGGCCTCGGTGAGGATGAATTCCGTGTGCGTGGTCCCCAGGTGCTGCGCGACTAATCGAGCGTGCCCCGCTTCATTGAAACGTTGATTCTCGAAACCGATCGAAAACGTGCGTGTTGCGCCTCTCGAAGAACGTTGCATGAGCGCCGCGATGAGAGAAGAGTCTATGCCGCCGGAGAGAAAGCAACCCAGCGGAACGTCGCTGAGCATCTGCGATGCGACAACTTCCTCAAGACAGGTCTCCACCTCACCACACAGCGCCTCGTAATCGCCTCGGCTGACTCGGCGCACGCCAGCCAGCGCGACGGCCTCGAGCGACCAGTAAGGTCTCGACGGAGACGCGTCGAACGGCGACGTCAAACGCAGAAAATGGCCAGGCTGCAGCTTCCGGATATTTTGGAAGATCGTTGCCGGTTCGGGAATGTACGAAAACCGTAGAAAAGCAGCGACTGCAGAGCGGTCTATTTCATTATCGAACCCGGGATACGTCAACAGGGCGTCAAGCTCGGAAGCAAAGAGCAGCGCGCCATCCGACCAGCCATAATAAAGCGGCTTCTCGCCGAGTCTGTCGCGAGCCAATGTCAGATTGCGCGTCGCCCTATCCCAGAGACCGAACGCGAACATACCGCAAGTAAGATCGAGCGCCCGCTCCAGGCCCCAATAGGCAATGGCCGCAAGGAGCGTCTCGGTGTCGGAATGCCCACGCCAGTGAGCGACAGCCCCTTCATCTTCAAGCTTTATTCGCAGATCGAGGTGATTGTAAATTTCCCCATTGAACACAATAACATACCGCCCCGACAGATCTTCCATCGGCTGAGCGCCCGCCGGAGACAGATCGATAATGGATAGGCGGCGGTGTGCAAGTGCGATTCCGGATTCGCGATCCCCCCATTCACCTGAAGAATCGGGTCCTCTGTGGCGGATCGCCGTGGCCATCCGCCGAGCAAGGCGGCGAGCGTCTATGTCATTTTGCTTTCGAGCCAGCCAAATCCCCGCTATGCCACACATTTCACCAGCCCATCAAGCTTGATACATCCCGGATACTGTCTCGCAAGCATATTGAACGGAAACAAGCACGGCAATCAGGACGAGGAAGCGCCAACAAGCTCGCGCAACATGGCCGCGAGACGGGGCCCGTGCGTGCGCAACGAGTAATCAGCAACAATCTTATTTCTACCACGTTCCCCCATTGCACTGCGGAGCTCTGCACTTGTCACCAGCCGGCGAATGGCGGCCTCCCATTCTCGATCATCACGCGCTAGGTGACCATTTATCCCCTCGTCCACGATATGGGCGTTCACGCCGACCGGCGATGCGACTACTGGAATGCCGCACGCCATGTACTGAATCAGCTTATAGCCGCATTTGCCTTTTGCCCACGGCTCATCCGGGAGGGGCATGATGCCGATATCCATTCCCTGGATTAGCGCTACTTCACGGTCCTCCGCCCATTCCAGGAACTCGAACCGTGAGGGCATCGCACTGGGCCGCCCTGCGCCGACGATGCGAATGACGAGATCGAGTTCTTCAGCGAGGCGTTGGAGAAGGGGTACGAAGGGAAGCACGAAACTCCACGTTGACGGCGAGCCAATCCATCCCACGGTCAACGGCCCTTTGATATTTCGGCACTTTGGCGCTGGCTTGTACACCGCTGTATCGAGGACCGTCGGAACAATCACAGTGCGACGGGCAAAGTTGTCAGCATAGGCCTTCAGATAGGCGTTGCCGCAGACGCAAAGCGAAGATCCACTCATCAACGGCTGCAACTTCGAGCCCAAAACGTGACGAACGACTGGGTTCGGGTGCATGTCATACTGATGGAAAATCGCGTCATCAAAGTCATATACTACCGGCTTGCCGCTTAGCTTGCTTAGGCGCTCTAGTGAACCGGGCATATATGGAAACGTCTCGCAGTGAACCCAAATAAGGTCAAATGCGCTAGCGTTGCACAGCACCAAAGCCCGAGTCAGATAGGCGTTCAGGATCGATAGAAAGGGGAGAGTGTTTCCCCCGTAAGCCCGCTCGAGATACTCGTTGGTCAGGAGAGGAGAGAAGGTGACCTCGATCCCTTGGCTAGCAAAATGCTCTCTATATTGGAGCAAGCGTTGCCGTGTGCTAGCTGCTTTGTCTCCATATTTCATCAAGGCTAATATCTTCATCGAGAAACGGCCCCATTCAAGACGCGACAAATCAACTCTTTCGTCCTACGGCGCACCAATATGGCTCTTCCTCGAGAAAATGGATGTCAGTCAGACCCGCGCGTTGCATCATCATATCGATTTCGGAGCGGGTAAATCGCTGCTCCAATGGCGTCCCAAAGCGGTCCCGGCTATCGGTACGCATCGCGTAAAACGACTTGTCTCGATAGAAATACAACGGGGCGTTTCTCACCCGCAAGCCGAGACGTTCACCAAGCAGCGCCAATCGCGCAAGCGGAAAGTATATTAATAATGCAATGACGTCAGTCGCTAACGACTTGAATGGTCCGGGGAGCCGGCTAATGATTGCACGCACTACCTCGCTTGCGCGCCAGAGCAGACTGAACCAGAGCGGCCGGTTATCGAAACGATAGTAAAGGTAGATCAGTAACGGCGCCCCTGGCTTTAGGAGGTCCACGCAGGCGCGCAAAGCAGCTTCAGTATCAGGGATATGATGCAACACGCCAAGCGAGTAGCCAAAATCTTGGCTCGCGCAGCGCAAAGGGACGGCGTCGGCGAGCGCGTGGTAGAAGTGGACGTTCTCGTGACTCGCCAGGGTGCGTCGCGCAATCGACAACGCCCCCTCAGACGCATCAATACAGTTCAGCCTGCCTACCCGAGGAGCTACTAAACGAGCCCAACGGCCTGACCCGCAGCCCATATCAAAACCTTCAGGGTTTTGTGGCAGGGAGCTCCATGGGAATATCTTAAAATAAAGCGAAAAGGCTCGGATGAGTTCATTTTCCGAGAGTGCAGACTGATCGAAGCGCGTCCATTCATCCCCGAATGAAGCCACCGTCTCGGCGTCAACATTGGCGGACTCGCGCATAGTAGGCCTATTTTCTCCGTCCGTCATATTGTCTCCAGCTTATATGACCGCCCAAAAGTTCAGTCCGAGCAACAGCTACGTGTTCGCCTCTTCGACCAAGAGGTTATGTCGCAAATCATGCCTTTTCAAGTTTGCAGGTCGAAGCAGAGCGACGTGATCGATAGTTCTTTGGAGGGACCGAGGTTGGACAAGCACTGGGTTTGAAAAGAAAACACAACGGCACCCGGATCCTACCATGGCGACTTATCATCGCGTCTTGAGTATGTGCCCGATCGATCAGGTCGACCCTCTTTTATTTCTCGGTATTGTGTCAGCGTCGCGTGCTTTCAACTTTGCTCGGCGGACCTCCGCCTTTCCCAGTTCCTCGCGGATCCGCCGCAGTCTGACCTCTTCGGCGACAATGCGTCATGTAGCACGACGGGATTGATATACGCGGCGTCAATTCACGAGTTTCGGCGCGGCTGACGCCTTCGAGACTATCACGAGCAACCAGGTTTCGCCGAGGTCCGGACACTCCGGCCACGCGCCGGCGCCCGGCTTCGCCAAATTAATACAAGCAATCTGGCCGTTCGGCTCGCACCGCGCGGTCGGGCCTTTGCCAAAGGCGAGGGAGCGCAAATCTCGATTGATGAGATGCAAGTGGAACCTTTTCAACGAAATCGACCACGGTCAGCCCATGAAGTGCGGACATGTGATGCGTGCCGAGCGCGCTCTTCTTAAATCCCGGCCTGATCTCGGTAACAAGTTCTTCCTTGTACGATTCCTCCGTCAGTTCAGTGATCTCAAAAACAGAGGTATGGTGACCATATAAATCAAAACCCTGAGCCTGCGCGACTCGGTACAACCGGCCGTTCTGATCATGCACGCATCCCCCATTACGGGCGTGCCCGGGATCGAACACGATCGGGTTCTTCGGATGGGAGTTCCAACGGGTGGCTTTGGGCGAATCCGAATAGTAGAGATGCAATTCTCCCCCGCAGTCATTCAGACCGGAGCGGTCGATATTCGTTAAAAGCCACCATCTCGAGTTATGATGAAACAACATCGAGTCAGCGGCGGAAAGATCGTCGATTAATATCGTATCTAACTCCCATTCACATGGAAATTTCTTGCATCGGTAAAGCCTGATCTGCCGCGCGGCGCAACTTTCTGGGATCATATAAACGTCTTCTTCAAAGCGAAAAACGAATGGAAACGATAAATGAAACGGCTCGACCAAGCACGGACCGTGTTCTCTGTAATAGCCTGGACCAACCTCGAACACACTTATTTTTGCTTTATTCTCCTTGGATGAGAAATCCTCAACAAAGCAGTATGTTTTTCCAGCCTCACTGACAAGGAACGGATCAGCCAGAAATCGACCTGGTTCGACGCGAATGACCATTCCTTCATATAGAGTGGCGTCTCGCCAATCCTCCGGGATGACCAGGACACTCCATCGCATCTGCATTCCGAGAAGCTTGGATAATGCCCAACCCAGCAATCGTGAAGCCAGCTTAATGCCATAGACGAGCCAGACGAAGATGCTCGGCGCTTCGTTGAGCGGACCGCTGTACGGTAATTTGGGCTCCGCTGGCGGCAGGCGCCCAAGCTCACCGATGTCTTGCAGAAGATATTTTAAACGTTCGCTCGCCCTCCTCGCCAAAAATGCTTGATTGAGAGAGTAAAAGAACTGTGTCGTGACATAGCCGATCACCAACAGTTCGGCTGAGGCGTTCAGGCGCTCGATCACGAATCCTGTTTTCGCGCATCCGTGAAAGCATTCCCAGAAACCACTTGGGCATTCCCGCGTGGCATGCGTGTCGCTGAGCCGTAGACGGATCGTCCCAAGTCGCGAAGAATCTTCAATTCCGGGTGGAAGATCGCAGCCGTCAAACGCAATAAAAAGATCAATGTTTTGATCCCTTAATTCGGCCGATACAATCTCACCTGGACGACCGATACATTCCGCATGTGTACCGAGCGAGACGTCGATCTTATGTGGAATCAGAGCAGAAATGTCGCACTGTTCGAAATGGTCTGCATGAATGCCATTATTGTATCGCTCAAGCAAACTCCGCTCGACGAATTCGACTAACCGCCGCGGGAAAGATTTCCATTTATGATCCCGCTTGGGAGCATTTTCCCTATGGTCTTCGTCAACTTTGTTTACGACAATCAAGTGGGATACATCTATAGACTCTTGTTTGGATGCCCAAATTACAAATTGCTGCACGTATTTTGGAACGTCTACGCTATCTGTAATCAAACCAACTCTGAGCTTGTGCATTCAAGCGTCCTCAAGTGTAGGTTTACACGCTGTCAGTAGGCGTCAAGATCAGAGGCTTGGATTCGCCACTTGCGCGCGTTTACGCCGAACGTCCGCTGGGAGAGTTGGCGGGTAATAAACGGCGCGTCTTTGAATCGGAAAAAACCGCATCTGCGCATCGCAGGAATCAAATCTTCGTCATTCGTGATAGACAGCATAATTGGATGACCGGCGCGCCCCGCATTGGCGACTGCCGCACTAACGGCGCCGATCCGCGCGGCCAGACTTAATCCCATTACTTCGGATAAGACAGCATTGCCGGTTTGAGGATCGACGCCCCAAGTTGCAATTGCGTGGGGTTTGCCCCCGCATCCGTTCACTGAGATCCACTGATGATTCAATCCTGCTTCGGGGGAGAAGCGCCACCTAAGTCTAGAGCGAGTTCGATCCACCTGACAGACGCGGCTAGTCTCCCCCCACTCGTCAAGAAATCGATCCAATTCACAATCACTTGGCGCCTCGTTAGCGATCTCGTAACCCTGCGAGCTGCCCTTTGGTATCAGGTTCGACAAAGAATCCGCCATCGTACCGAGAACCGGAGGAATCCTCCTATGTTTCGAAGGCTTGAGGGGCCGCACCCACATGCCCACATTGCCGGAGTGCGTCCAGCCCAATCGATTTATCCAGCCAGGATAAGCATTGCTGTTCGGGAACCCATACAGTAATTCGATCCCCTGCTCTGCCGCCAATTCCATTGCCGCTTCGGCCAGCGCCACGAACATTCCCTGGCGCTGATAATCGGGGTCCGTCATGATGTCTACCGCCTGAGCGCCGAGAACTCGCTCTCCGCCAATGCGTAACGGAGCGCCCCATAACGCACAGTGACCGATAATTCTCCCATCTGCCTCCGCGACCGTGATTATTGACCGCGCATCGTTATTGCTCCAGAATTTCCAAAAATAGGCCGAGTCGTCCCGGTCGAAATGAAAAACCTTTCTGAAAAGCGATTGAATGCCCGCCGCATCATCCCCCGTCGCCGATCGGACGACCCATTTAGGTTTGTTCATTGCACCCTCTCGACTCTCAACTCAATTTGATTACCGGCCTGTGCTGGTCAGACTCCCAGATTACAGCAACAAATAGTCCTCCTACCGGAAGGATAATTTTTAGAAAGAAAAGAATACTCGGACTTTAACCAATTACGCAACATAACGCAAAACTCCTTCGACGGTTTAGGAAGACCTCTACAACCGCTATGTCCGTTGGGCGGCCAAGGGCGTTTGGTTTGAGCTTTTCGAGGCGGTCGCTTCAGCGGGAGGGCTGCGAACGCAGGTTCTCATCGACTCACTGGCAGTCAATGGGCATCGTTCTGCAAGTGTTGGCAAGGGGGAGGCGCCCAAGCAATCGGCCGATCGAGGGGCGGACGCACGACAAAGATTCACGCGTTCACCGACGTCAAATGCCGGCATGGCTCTTTCATGCTTACGCGCGGCCAGGTCGCAGACGCCGGCGATGAGTTTCTGGCAAACATGCCCGCCTGCGATGTTCTGCACGGCGACGAGGGCTACGAGAGCAACGCTCTTCGCCGCCAGATCGAGGCTGGCGGGGCCATGCCGAATATCCCGCCAAAGGCCGACCACAATTGGATTAACTGCTTCTCGCCGTTCCTATATCGCAACCGCAACGCAGTGAACTTCCTTGCCGCGGTCTGCATCGCCGCAACGGTCAGCTACTAGTTACGAGTCTGGACTATAACCGAATTCATTCTCACGTTTTCCACTCATAACCGATAACTGCTCGCCAGTTTTTCTCGGAAACGTTCGACCGAAAATCTCTTCGGATAGGTACATTTCGCTTTTTGTCCGAGAGATTTTGCATATTCTGGATGCTCCAATAAATAGAGAATTTTTTCGGCAAGCGATTCAACGTCCCCGACATGTATCAACAACCCTGTTTCACCGGGAGAAATGATTTCCTCAGGGCCGCCACATCTAGTCGCGATTACGGCGACACCAGCCAATCCAGCCTCGAGAGTCGTCATAGAAAAGGACTCAGATTCCGACAGTGTCAGGGCGACAATGGCTCCCGAGAGCATTTCCGAAAAGTCCCTAGAAAAAGCGTGGAAAAATATTCTATCTTGAAACCCAGACGATATGCACATTGTTTTAAGCGACTCAAGAAAGCTGTCATTTTTCGCGTTTCCGAGAGTACTGCCGTAAAAATGCATCTCAGCGGTTGGTACAGTGCGGGCAATTTTGAGGAACGCACATAATGCTAAACGCTGTCCTTTCCCCTCCATGTAATTTGCAATCTGCACTATTCTCGGCGGATCTATCGACGAGAAACTCGAAAGCTGCGGCATCGCGTCGCGTGGATATGCGTCATAAATTAGAGTTGAGTTTCCCTCTAAACCTGAAGCTTCTCGGATAAATCTGGAAACCACAACCATTTCGTCTGAGGCTAGGGTTGCGAAGCGCATAAGAATTGGCGCAGCAAGGCCTGCATAATTGCGGGGGTGTATTCTAACCCAAGTTATTATTCGCCCTCGATAACCCAACAACCTCAGCGCCGCCCCATGCATCAAGTAAAAATCATTGATTTGCACAGCTTTCGCACTCAGCTCTGCGGCCCATTTTTTGATTACAAATGCAGCCCTTATCAACTGGAAAAAATAGAAGGGCGCCTTTGTGATATCCCTGCTTAAATCAATCAGCGGAACTTTAATTACCTTCCAAAATACAGCCAAATCCTCTTTTGTTAGCAGCGAATCTTCCGGCACGACGATAGCTATATTTGCCTGCCGCTTCATTACCGTCGCGATGTTTCTAACGGCTACGAACGCGCCTGTCGGCGACTTTGCATTCACTAGAATCAGGATTACGGGAAGTTCACTCATTTAAACTCCTCTTTTTTCTTCGCGACGAGCCCAGTGCACTGAGCCAGACGGAAGGTTCGGGATTTCCAAAAGCTTGTCGAAGATCGCCTTTGGGGGCCCGTCCAGACGAAGGACGTCACCGATTTATTGCGGATCCAGCGTGCGATCTCGGCTTCAAGTTCGGGCACGGAGGCGAAGACGCCGGGCGGATTTTCCGGCGGGTAATGGTCTATAAGGACCCTTCGACCGCGTTCAATTGTGAGCCGAGGACGATGCTGACGTCTGGGCTAGATCTTTGATCCAGGGGATTAGAGCGGCTTCCTCTCAAAGCGGCTCATAGGCTGCGGCGGTGAAGAAGTTGGCGCATTCGGTTGGCGTGAACTCGTCGAGCAACGCGCCGATCCTGTTCCACAAGGCTCCGACGTTTCGATCGGCGCCCTTGCGCAGGAGCGCCTTGAGCTTCGAGAAGGCCTTCTCGACCGGGTTGAAGTCGGGGCTGTAGGGCGGCAGGTAAAGCAGCGTCGCCCGGCGGCCTCGATCGCCTTGCGCACCCCCGCGCCCTTATGGCTGTGAAGATTGTCCATCACGACGATATCCCCCGGGCGCGAGCGTGGGAACAAGAACCTGATCGACATAGGCCTGAAAGCAGACGCCGTTGATCGGCCCGTCGAGAACCATGGGCGCCGTCAGGCCACAGAGTCTCAATCCGGCGACGAAGGTCGTCGTTTTCCAGTGGCCATGGCTGTCGAACCAGGCCTGTCGGCGCTTCACGATGCCCGGGCGGTCCTGCTCGCTCGCATGGGCGGTCTTTTTTTTCCAAGTGATGTCGTGCCGATCGAAGAAGCGCCAGAGCGGGCCGATGCTGAAGCAATGTCCGCGTTCGACAAGCTGCGCCTGAAGCTCCTTCAGCGTGATGTCGCAGGTCTTCTCGACAAGCGAGAGGATCAGGCTCC